>JAWKRR010000005.1:0-195630 GCA_041389525.1 Myxococcota bacterium
TAGGCGCAGTGGTGCTTGCAGTACGGGAAGTGGACGTAGACGCCGCCCGCGCTGGGAGCGGCCCTTCCCATCAGCGCGTGTAGACCTCGACGGTCTCGGGCAGAGCGTCTTCGTCCAGGGCGCGGTCAAAGGTCGGGCCCTCGACGGCGAAGACCCGCTGGGGCACGCCGCGCTCGTGGTCGACGACGACAAACGACGGCGGCTGCGAGAAGTCCGAGCCCGCGAGGCGTCCGCCAGCGCCTGCGACGGCGCCCACGCTGATGACGGGCAGGGCGCCGTAGCGGCCCTTGAAGTAGGCGCGGTAGGCCGCCGAGAAAAACGTCGTCACCCGGGCGCGCAGGAAGAGCTCGTAGAGGCGGAACTTCTTGTCGAGCGAGCCCACGTGCTCGTCGGAGAACTTGTGAATCGGCAGGTAGCTTATGACGTATCGGGCGTCGTAGACCCGCGCCTTGCCCAGCTCGTCGCGCAGCCACGCGAGGGTGTTCTCGTCCACGCCGTCCTTGTCCGACGCCGAGAAGACCGCGAAGAAGGCGCCCTTGTAGGTGAACGAGTAGCGCTCGGGGTAGCGGAGGCCGTCGATCATCTCGAGGTCGGGGGCGTGGAGGCGCGGCGTGTGGTCGCGCTCGGCGGGTGAGAGGGCCTGGGCGACCTTCACGCCGGACTTGGTCAGGGGCTCGGCGATGCTGCGCTGGACCTCGTCCCACGCGTCGTCGCCGGCGTCGGCCAGCGTGGCGCCACCGAGGTGAATGAGGAGCTCGGGGCGGACGGCCTCGCCGATCTGGGTGGTGGCGGTGCGCACGTCCTCGGGGACGCCGCCGCTGGCCGCGGTGTCGGCGATGAGGGCGAAGCGGAAGCTGGTGGAGGCGGGCTCGGGCGCCGGGGGCAGGCCGTCGAGCAGCTCGCTGGACTCCGCGCCGAGGCCCTCGACCACGTCGAGGCGCTCAAGAGGGATCACGCGGGTCGAGGTCCATCGCCACGCGCCGTCCTCGAGCTCCAGGGTGACGACCTGGTCGGCCTGGCCGCCGTGAAAGGTGTGGCTGACCTGGCAGCCGCGCTCGATGGGCGAGCCGTCGCCGAAGTTCCACGAGCAGGCGGCGGTCGGGTGGTCTTTGGGGGCCGCGTCGAGGGTGAAGTGGACGGGGGTCGAGCGGTAGACCTGCAGCTGGGGCGGCTCGAAGCGCCAGAGGAGGCCGATGGAGGCGTCGGGATCGGCCTTCTCGGCGGCCTCGGTGGCCTCGCGCACCGCGGTGACGGCGGCGGGAGCTTTGACGTCGTCGCCGCTGAGCGGCTCGAGGACCGGGCGCAGGGCGGTGGCCTCGATCTCGGGCGGTGGTGCCTCGGGCGTCGGGTCGTTTCCGCAAGCGGCGAACGCGAGGGCGGTGGCGAGCGAGAAGACGATGCGGCGCGCGGACTTGTGCATGGTGGGCAGCCTAGGTTCGGGCCGGCGGGGTGGCAAATTCCTGGGGATTCAGGGCGGCAGCCGCACGCCGTGGATGAGGCGCGCTGTGCCGTGGAGGTGAATCGCCTGCGGCCCGGCGTCCGGGCGGCGGACCAGCTCGCCGTCGAGGGTGTAGGGGCCTTGGAGCTCGATGGCGCGGGCGCCGGTCAGGGGGCGGACGCCGGGGCCGTCGAGGGCGGCGCGCATCAGGCGCGGGATGAGGGCGACGATGCGGGCGGGCTCGGTCTCGGTGACGACGAAGCCGCCGAGGGTGCCGGGCTCGGGGCTCGAGCGCACGGCGACGACCGCGCCGCGCAGGATGGCCATGGGCACGGTGGTCGCGACGAGGGCGGCGTAGGTGGGGACCGCGGTTCCGTCGATGATGACTGGGGTTTTTGGGGGATCGAGCAGGTGGCCGAAGCGCCGCCAGGTCTCGGTCTTGAGCGCCATGCCCGCGCCGGTCGCCCAGAGAAAGCGAGAGAGGCCGCGGTATCCTTGGCCGTAGCGCTCGTACATGGTCAGGGCGTTGAGGACCAGCTCGCTGCCGAAGATGAAGCCGTAGCGGGGCTCGAGGCCGGGCTCGTCGACGGCGAGCAGGGGGACGGCTGTGGTGTCGAGGGAGCGCAGCGCGGCGCCGTGGGCGCGGGAGAGGAAGCGGTCGACGGTGCGGCGGGGGTGACCGCGGGTGTCGAAGGTGCGGGCGAGCATGTTCATGCCGCCGCCGTTGAGGAGGAGGAAGCGGGGCAGGGGGAGGGCGGTGCCGAGCAGCTCGGAGGCGGCGTCGATGACGCGGAGGGTGGCGTTGACGGCGTGATGGATGGTGCCGTCGCCGCCGTTGATGGCCAGCACGTTGGCGCCGCGCTGAAAGAGCAGGTAGCTGAGGGCCCAGGGGAGGTCGGCGAGGGACGAGGTGCTGACGGCGGCCAGGGTGTCGGGCAGCAGCGGCACGAGGCGGTCGTGGCCGACGGAGCGCCAGTTGGTGCGGGCCATGGGGTTGGAGAGGAGGCCGAGGCGGACGGGGGCGTTGGGCGCCATGGTCTCGGGCCAGGCGCGGAGCTCGGCGGGCGTGGAGTCGCGCGGTTGGAAGCCGGGGATTTGGGAGAGGCGGTGCACGTGGCTCAGCCGGCGTCGGTGTCGGTGTCGAAGTGGATGAAGGGGCGGGTGAGGAGCTGGGTCGGGCGGCCGGCGCGTAGGTAGGAGACGGGGGTGGCCGCGGGGGCGGTGGCGTGGCCGATGGCGGCGAAGCCGTAGTCGACGAACTGCGAGGCGCGGTCTGGGGAGACGAGGGCGACGAGGCTGTAGTCTTCGCCGCCGCAGACGCGGGCGTCGGGGGAGGCGTCGGGGAGCGCGGGGTCGGCGGGGAGGGCGTCCAGGTCGACGACGAGGTGCACGCCGCTGGCGCGGGCGAGGCGGGGGAGGTCGATGGCGAGGCCGTCGGAGAGGTCCATGGCGGCGTGGGCGCCAGCGTGCAGGGCGAAGGGGCCGGCGGCCAGGGGCGGGTCGGGGCGGAGGTGGGCGCGCAGCGCGGTGGAGGGCGCGGCGAGCGGGGCGCTCGACCAGTCGGCGGCGGGGGAGGTGAGGGCCAGCCACTCGGTGAGGCCCGCGCCGGAGCGCCCGATGGGGCCTGCCACCATGACGAGGTCGCCGGGTTCGCCGCCCGTGCGGGTGAGGGGGCGAGGGCCGGCGAGCGGCCCCCACGCGGTGATGTTGAGCATCAGCGGCCCAGGGCTGCGCACGACGTCGCCCCCGGCGAGCACGCACCCGGAGGCGCGGGCCAGCTCGCCCATGCCGTCGGACAGAGCCTCCCAGGCGGCGAAGGGCATGGCGCCGGGCACGGCCGCGGACACGGTGAACGCCTCCGGGCTCGCGCCCATGGCGGCGAGGTCGGAGAGGTTCACGGCCAGCGCCTTGTGGCCCAGCCAGCCCATGGGGTGCGCGCGGAGGAAGTGCACGCCCTCGATCAGCGCGTCCGTGGTCAGAGCACGCGCAGGCCCGGCGCCGACGATCGCGCCGTCGTCGCCTGGGCCGTCGGGGCTGGGCAGGTGCGGAACGCGCGCCTTCATCGCCTCGATAAGTGCGGCCTCGCCTCGCGCCCCAGCGTTCATCGCGGCTGGTCGCGCAGCGCGTCGCGGCGCTGGCGCACGGCCCGCTCTTCGCCCTCGGACAGGCGCGGTCGGATCGTGTCGAGATCCACAGTCAGCAGCTTTGGCGAGCGCACCACCGAGCCCGCATCGAGCACCGCGATGATCCCGGTGACCCCCGCGAACTGCCGCGTCGCGCGAATCGCCGCCAGCAGCGCGTCGCGCGCGCCCTGGTTGGTCCCGTCCACCCGCATGATCGCCTGCGCCAAGAGCGCCGTCGCGTCGTGGACCTCGGCGTGGAAGCTGGAGGGCTTGCGCCGGTAGCGGCCGAAGAAGGCGCGGGCGAACCCGTCGCTGCGCGCCTCGTCGGGATCGTGGGCGAAACCGTCGGCGAAGATCGCGTTCTCCGTGAGGTTCTCGCCGCGATCGACCACCGAGACGTGGTTCCAGCCGGCGCTCCCCAGCAGCTGGACCGCGGGCCGCTTCTTGCTGCCGCTCATCTGGGGGCTGGTCCGGATCGCGAGGTCCCAGTACTTCAGGAAGGGCACCAGCCGCTTCACCGACAGCGCGTCGTCGGGGATGAAGAGGGCGTCGAAGTCGAAGGTGCCGCTGCCCGGCTTCCCGGCCCCGATGAGCTTCTGAATCGGACCTTTGAAATCGCGCTGGTCGGCCTCGTAGCCCTCGACGGCGCGGACCTCGCCGCCGAGACGCACGATCTCGTCCCAGAACGCAGCCATGGAGCGCGAGCCCGTGGCGTTCTCGGGGTAGAGGATCCCGACCCGCTGGATGCCGAGGTCTGTGACCGCGTACCGCGCCACGGCCGCGGCGAGCTCAGCCGTCGACAGCCGGATGCGGTGCGAGGTGGGCAAGCCCTCGACCGCCTCAGGGGCGCTGGTCAGCACGACGTGCGGCACGCGAAAGCGGGCGGCGACCTCGGCGACCGCGCGGCTCTCGAGCTCGCCGATGGGCCCGAGCAGCGCGACGACGTGCTTGTCCAACACCAGCTTCTCGGCCTCGGCCGCCGCCTGGGTCGCGTCACCCGCGCTGTCGCGCACGACCAGCTTCACGCCGGGAGTGGCCGCCACGCCGAGCTGAATCCCCTCAAGCGCTGCCTCGCCCAGCTTCTGGTACTGCCCGCTCAGGGGCAGCACCACGCCCAGGCGCCGCGGCTCGACCTCGTCGCGGGCCTTCAGCTCGGTGAGCAGGGCGTCCGCATCCGCCGCGACCCCGGCCTCCGTCGACGCCCGGGCGCGACCCGCCGCCTCGGCAGCGCCCGCGAAATCGCCGGCATCCAAGCGTGTCCGCGCCAGCAGCAGATCCACCCAACCGCGCCACGGATCGTCAGGCGCCACCTGCTCAGAGAGCCGGGTCGCCTGCTCCGTCCCCGCCTTCTCCTCGACCATGCGGCGCAGCTCGCCGTCGGGCACGCCGGCTTCACCAGCCACCTCGCGTCCGGCCTGCGGGTCGCCAGCCAGCACCAGGTCGCGCGCCGCGCCGCGACTCGCCTCACCGCGCCCTGCCTCCGCGGGCGCCGCCTCACGCGCGGTGAGCCAGGCCTTCGCCGCGTCCTCGAAGCGCGACTCGCCCTCGAAGGCGAGCGCGAGCGCGCGATGCCGCCTGTGCACGCCGCCCTCGAGCCGGTCGTAGTGGGCGCCGTCGTCGACCCAGCCGCGAGCAACCTGATAGTCCGAACGCGCCAGCGCGTCCTCCGCAAGATCGAGGCGGGCGGAGGTGGCCTCAGGCGTGGCGGGCGCCTCGCGGACCAGCGTCGCCAGCACACGCCGCGCGCGCACGCCGTCGCCGGAGTCTCGAGCTGAGCGCGCCTCCGCAAGCCAACGGCGGCTGGCGGCGGTGGACGCGGGGCGCGCATCGACGACCGCGGCTGGCTCACTTGAACCTGCGCCCGGAGAGGGCTCGTCACGGACGCCCGAGAACGCCCCGCAGCCTGCCAGGAACGCGAGCAGCCCGGCCGCCGCGATTCCCTGTAAAAACCTAGCTGCTCCGCCCATGACCTTCCTCCGTCCCGTCCGGCTCCGGCGCGTCGATGGATGCGTCGAAGCCCGCCGTCCGCGGGAACGTATCAGGCCCGGCCGCTTCTGCCAGCGCGGAGAGCGCCGCCCGCTCGTGCTCGCTCAACCCGACCGGCCACTCGATTCGCACCGTCACGAGCTGGTCGCCGCGTCCGCCACCCGGTGTCGCGACGCCCAGACCCGTCATCCGAAAGACCGCGCCGTCGCGGGTGTCCGCGGGCAATCGCAGGCGGCGCCGACCCTCGAGGCTGGGCACCATCAACCAACCGCCCGAGATCGCGTCGAAGACCCGCACGGGCCGCTCTACCACCACGTCGTTGCCTACCCGCTTCAGGAAAGGATGCGGCCGGACGGCCACGCGCACGATGCAGTTCCCAGGCTCGCCGCCGAATCGTCCGGACCCGCCCGCGCCGCGTATCAACAGCTCAGCGCCCTCGGCTACTCCGGCCGGCACGTCGATTCGAAGCGCCCGACGCACCTGGCGCTGGCCGCCGCCGGCGCACGCGGCGCAAGTGACGACGGGGATGTGGCCTCGACCCGCGCAGTCGCCGCAGACCTCGATGACCGAGCGCAGGGCGCGCCGAGTCTGCACCTCGCCACGGCCAGCGCACCGCGCGCAGATCTCGGGCAGGTGCTCGAGCGGGAAGCCGCGGCCCTCGCACACATCACACGCCTCGGTCATGGGCAGCGACAGCTCGCGGCGCACGCCGACCGCGGCCTCCGCGAGGCTAATCTCAAGGCGGTACAGCACGTCGGCGCCTCGTTGCACGACTCGCTCCTTCACGCCGAAGAGCTGGTCGACCACCGCACCGAAGAGCTCGGCCAAGGGCCTTCCCTCCTCGACGCGCGGGGCCTCGATCGCCTGTCCGTCATCGTAGGCAGCGCGTCGGGCAGGCTCGCCCAAGACGCCAAAGGCCTCGACCACGCGCTGAAAGCGCGCGGTCGCCAGCGGAGACCCCTCAGGGTGCCGGTCCGGGTGGTAGGTCGCGGCTAGGCGGCGATAGGCCTGCCGGATCGTGAGCGCATCAGCCGCCCGAGGGACGCCCAGCACCGCGTAGTAGTCCGGTCGCTCGCCCAGAGGGTGTTCCCGCATGCTCTCGTCGCGTCGCTGGCTCATGTCTTTTCAGGGACTTGCGCGCGTCGCTTTGCTGCGCTCGGCACGCGCCCTCCGCGCATAAGTCCCTGAAAACACGTCGCCAGCGCCCCGCTCGGTCCGACCGCGGGAACCCTTCTCAGCCAACGTCCTTGTACATGACCTCGGCGATTCGGTACGACGACTGCTCCAGCTGCTCAAGCGCACGCTGGATGATGTCCAAATCGTCGGACTCGAGCGCCTTCTTGCAGCGCTCGATGTCACGCCGAATCTGGCGCATCTCGTCGTCGGTCAAGCAGCCGCCAAGCTCGGTCAGGCTGCGCTCGGTCGTGTACATCAGGCCGTTGGCCTTGTTGCGCAGCGCGGCCAGCTCCTTGCGACGCACGTCCGCAAGCCGGTTCGCCTCGGCCTCGGCCATAATCCGCTCGATCTCGCGCTCGCTGAGACCCGAGGTCGCCCGAATTCGCACCTGACGCTCGTTGTTCGTACCGAGATCGCGGGCCGTCACCGAGAGGATACCGTTGGCGTCCACCTCGAAGGTCACCTCGATCTTCGGCACGCCGCGGCGGGCCGGCGGGATGCCGAGCAACTCGAAGCGCGCGAGGCTCTTGTTGTCGCGCGCCATGGGCCGCTCACCCTGCAAGACGTGGATGTTCACGAGCGGCTGGTAGTCCTCAGCCGTGGTGAAGATCTCCGTGCAGGAGGTCGGGATCGTGCGGTTGCGCTCGATGAGCTTGGTGAAGATGCCACCCTGAGTCTCAATACCCAGCGACAGCGGGATCACGTCGAGCAGCAGGACGTCCTGGACGTCTCCGCGGATGATGCCGCCCTGAATCGCCGCGCCGATGGCCACGGCCTCGTCGGGGCTCACACCCTTGTTCGGGCTCTTCCGGAAGAACTCGTACACGCGCTTCTGGACCATCGGCATCTTGGTCATGCCGCCGACCAGAATCACCTCGTCGATGTCGTCCACCGCGTAGCCGGCGTCATTGAGCGCCTGCTGGCAGTGGTACATCGTCCGCTCGAGCAGATCCTCGACCAGAGCCTCCAACTCCCGACGCGTAAACGTCATGTGGAGATGCTTGGGACCGCTCTCATCGGCCGAGATGAAGGGCAGGTTGATGTCGGTGTCCTCAAGCGTCGACAGCTCGATCTTCGCCTTCTCCGCGGCCTCTTTCAGGCGCTGAAGCGCGATCGGGTCGCGGATGAGATCGACGCCATTCTCCTCGCGGAAGGTGTCGGCGATGCGCTCAATCACGCGCAGGTCGACGTCTTCACCACCGAGGAAGGTGTCGCCGTGTGTCGACTTCACCTGGAAGACGCCGTTGCCGACCTCGAGGATCGAGATGTCGAACGTGCCGCCGCCGAGATCGTAGACCGCGACTCGCCCCTGCGAGTGGCGATTCAGGCCGAAGGCGAGCGCTGCGGCCGTGGGCTCGTTGATGATACGCAGGACGTTCAACCCCGCGATGCGGCCCGCGTCGCGCGTCGCCTGGCGCTGACTGTCGTCGAAATAGGCGGGGACGGTGATGACCGCGTCCTCGACCGGCTCGCCCAGGTAGTCCTCAGCGTAGGACTTCATCTGCGCCAGGATGTACGCGGAGAGCTCGGGCGGCGAGTACGCCTTGTCCCGGATCTTCACGTGCGCGTCGCCATTCCCGGCCGCGAGCACGTCGTACGGGAAGGTGTCGAGGATCTCCTGGACCTCCGACGACTGGAACTTGCGGCCCATCAGGCGCTTGGTGGCGAAGACCGTGTTGGCCGGGTTCGTGATGGCCTGACGCTTCGCGATGTGACCTACGAGCCGCTCTCCATCCTCGGTGAACGCGATGACAGACGGTGTCGTGCGGCTGCCTTCCGAATTCGGAATGACGACGGGATTACCAGCCTCCATGACCACGACGCAGCTATTCGTGGTTCCGAGGTCAATGCCGATGACCTTACCCATGGAAGAAATCCCCTAGACCGGGCCGGACGCCGAGGTCGCGCGAAGTATAGGCGGTGCTTTCGCGACCACGCAACATGCCGTCCAGCTTCCGCCCCCCCGCCTGAGGGTGGAGAACCGAGTGTTCCTTGACAGGACGGAGACCGGGGGGCCCAGTCACAGCAGCGTATCCGAGACGTAAACGATGTCACCTGACCGAAGCTCGAGGTTGGCGGCCAACCCCCTGCTTATCTTACCAACCGGTACAGGTATCCTCATTTCACGCCCATCGACCTTCCGTGTCACGACAACATAGTCCGTATTCGCAGTGTCTTTGAAACCACCCGCAAGGGTGATGGCTTCTACTACGGTCATTGCGGCGCCAAAAGCAAACGTCCCGGGCTTGTTAACCTGCCCAAGAACGAAGATCTTTTTCGACTGATACTCTTTGACGAAGACGGACACGAAGGGATCGCGAATGTAGCCGGCCTGCAGGCGATCCTTCAGCAAGGTCGCGACTTCACTCGGCGTCTTGCCCGCGACGAGCACGCGCCCGACCAAGGGGAAGTCGATCGAGCCGTCGGGCGCGATCTGGTGGGTACCCGTGATTCCGTCCTCGCCGTAGACACGTGCCTCGAAGACATCGCCAGGGCCCAAGCCGACCTGAGTCAGCGACGCCGCGATCGCGTCGTTGAGGTGCTCGTACCCTGTGGAGGGCGCGGACGGCCGGCACGCGACGAGCGAGGCCGCGGCGCACAACGCGATGGCGGCCGCCGCTGTGGCGCCAAGTCGCCACCCGCTCGACTCCGCCTGTCCGGCCGTGCGTCCTGCCATGGGCTCAGTAACGCAGATTCAGCGTGGCGAAGGCGCGGTGCTCGTCGTAGCCCTGGAAGGTCTGAGCGCCGCCGCTGGTGCTGGTCGAGAAGTCGGTCAGGTTCGTCGAGAAGCGGTAGCCGAGCGTCAGGCCGAAGATGCGCGACAGGTCCACGTCGACCAAGAGGCCGGCGGCGAGCACGGTGTCCTTGCGATTCGCGTCCGACGCCACGGCGCGGATGAAGGTCCCGGGCGCGGCGGGGTTCTCGAACTGTCCGGGGACCCAGCGCCCGAAGCGACGATGGTCGACCGAGAAGTCGAGATGAATGAGGACGCGGTCGCGGATCCCCTGCTCGAAGGAGAGGAAGCCGCGCACGTAGGAGTACTGGCCGCCGAACGCGACGAGATCGAAGTCTCGCATGCCGCCCACGTGCAGCACGGAGCGCGTCGTGAAGCGGAAGCTGGCCTGAAGGCGCGCGATGACGCTGGAGAAGTCGTCCGCACCGCTGTCGAGCAGCGAGTTGCCGTATCCGGCCTTCACGAGCAGCGAGACCCGCTCGGTGAGGTAGCCAGACACACCCAATGCCGCCCGCACGGGCTTGCCGGGTACGTAGTTCCCGTACTGCAACGTGTCGTCGACCGGCTGTGCCGTCGCGTACTCCGACAGCCGCACCGCGGCGTCGAGGAACGCGTAGGTCTGCGGGTAGAAGCGCCAAGACGCGAGCAGGCTGATGAGGTGCTCATCGGTGTCGAGCAGGCGAAGGCTGTCGAAGCGCTCGATCTCCCACCGGTAGCCGGCGGTGATGTCCAGCGCGCGCCCACCCGGGTGTAGTGAGAGGTCGACGCCGACGCTGTTGCGATTGCGATCCGCGTTGGCGGAAGTGGCCGTCGCGCGCGTCCAGAGCTGGCGATCGAAGTGCTCGAAGATGCCGATCGTGAAGGCCCGCTTGGGCAGGATGAGCAGACTGGCGTCCGCGTCGACGCCCACCCCGAGCTGGTCTTTGACCGCCTGGTTGTCGGAGAAGGGCACCCGAACGTCGGCATCCACCGACAGCTTCATCGCGACGAGGTCGTAGGTCGGGTTGAAGATCGCGAAGCCGGGGCGCACGTCGAGGGCGATGACGCCCTCCTCCTTCACCGCCGCGTTGCGGGTATCCACCCGAAAGAAGTTCGAGGTGTAGCTTCCCTGCAGAAAGAACCGCGGCTGAAGGACGAAGTCGCCGAGGCGGATGCCGTAACGCGGCGCGGTAGGGGGCAGGCCGGTGCCCGCGCGAATCGTGCCAGAATACGAGGGCCCCAGAGCCGCGGGACTGCTGATGCGCGGGTCAACCGGCGTGGACGGCTGCGCGAGCGCGCTCTGCGCCCCCACGACTAACCAAACCAGCACCATCCACTTCGACAAACACACTCGTCGCATCGGCTCGCCTCGACTGACTGACCACCCGAACCACCGCCAGAGCTACCTCTGCGCGGCGCCCGCCAACTAAAAGTAGGGACTCGCGTGGATCGGAGGATCCGGCACCAGGTCCACCGGCTCTAAAAAGGCAATCGCGAGGTCCGCCAGCAGTGGGAAATCGCCATCGTAGTCGACCTCGGAATTCACCTGCGCGCTCTCGATATCGACGTCGATACCGCCCGCCGCGCGAACCTGAGACATGAGCTCGTTCACCTTCTCAAGGATGATCGCGATCTTCACGTACTCGTGCTCGGCGTCGTCGCGTTCGCCCACGGCGATCTTGCCCTGGAGCGTGACGAAGTTCTCTTCGCTCAGCTTGAGCAAGCTCTTGATCTTCGTGATGGCATCGTTGCGAGCGGTGGTCGCCCCAACGTCCCCGGCGGTCACCGACGCCTCGAGCAGCTTGAAGGCGTCGCCGAGCTGAGACTCCATCTTCCGCACCATCGCCTGGGCGGAACTGACCAGCTCGTCGTTGCTGAACTTCGAGAGGTCCGTGTCGCCGCCGCCGGAAGACGCGGGGACAGCGACCGACAGCAACGACACGCCTAGGACACTGAGTACCGTGCCCACGATGATGATCAGTTTTCGCATCCGATTCCCAGCGCCGCCTGCGTTCGGACGGCGCGCTTGG
Organism: Myxococcota bacterium; assembly: GCA_041389525.1. Lineage (GTDB taxonomy): Bacteria > Myxococcota_A > UBA9042 > PHBI01 > JACKFB01 > JACKFB01. Next base: position 11,467 of record JAWKRR010000005.1, read on the forward strand.
AGTCCGCCCAGCGGCATGTTTAGTTTCCCGTTCATCGGCCGTCAACCCACGCGGCTGCAGCGATTGCGACGCGGGTGTAGTCGGTCGCAGAGGCTTGGTTGCGTAGCTCGCCGGATTTGATCATCCGACAGGCAACGGCCCGGGGGCAGCGACTGCAGCGAGCCCCGGCGCGCGTGTGACCGCAGCGCGTCATGAACCCGTGGAGAGGACGAACGGGAAGGAGAACGTGACGGCGCCGCCCTCGGGGGGCGTGAACTTCCACGAGCGCACCTTATCCATGATGCACTGACCCACCGACGAGTCGCCCGTGCTGTTCTCGGTGACGCTGATCGATGTGATGCGACCGGCGGCGCCGATGGTGAACTGGATGACGACCTTGCCCTTGAGCTTGTCGTTCACCTTCAGCGCCTTCTCGTAGCAGTACTGCACCGCGCCCTTGCGGCGGGCGAAGACGCTCTTGACGGCCGAGGGGTCGACCTTGCCGACGCCGGCTTGTCCGGAGAGCGAGCCTCCGCGCACGCTTGCGGAGACCTTCTTCTCACCACCAGACGCGGTGGCCTTGTCGACGGTCTTCACTTCCTTCGTGGCGATGCGGGTGCCACCCGCCTCGGCCTTCGAGATCCCCTTGTAGTCGCCGGTGCCGGCCTTCGCGACGGGCGCACCGCCAAAGGTGGTCTTGGTGGTCTCGTCCGCGTTCGCCACACCGCCGTCGGCGTTCTGGAACGCCTCGTCCAACTTGGCGTCGGCCAGGCCAGCCTTCAGCGTGCTCGGTCCCAGTGAGCCGTCGTCGCCCTCAGCACCCAAGACGTGGAGGAAGGTCTTCTTCGCGACGTCCTTCTTCATCTCGTCTTTCGTGCGATTCGAGTCCCGCGCTTGCGCCGGCTCCTTCTTCTCGCCCTCGTCCTTCGGCTTCGGCGTGACCTTCTTCACCTCGGGAGCCGGCTCGGGCTCGGGGGAGGGCTGGTCTGCCTCGGGCGCATCTTCGACGGGCTCGGCCTCATCGACGGGGACGGGCTCCTCTTCCTGCTGCTGCTGCAGCACCTCGGCCTTCAGCACCTCGTAGGCGCGGGTCTTGCGCTCGCCGAACTGGTCCTGCAGGTAGCGCCCTTCCTGGCGCCACCAGATATCCAGACCCACGCCAGCCCCGCCTTGCAGCAGGAACGAGAGTATCAGGATGTTCACAAAGGTCCAGTCGATCCGCTGAGCGATGCCGCCCCGCGCCGCCGCAGGGAGCTGCGGCTTCGCCAAGACAGGAGGCGCCTCGACGAATTGGAAGAGGATCGTGAACTCTCCGATGACGACCTTGCCGCGCGACTTCGTGTCCAGCGCGACGACGAAGCGACCGCCGCGCTTCTGCACGTTCGGAGACTTCTGCAGGGCCTTGAGGTCTTGGACGGCGTCGCCGATCGACACGCGCCCCGACATGCCCTCATCGAAGCAGAGTTGGTAGCTTTCGCCCTTCGCCTCAAAGAGCGAGAGGCTCTTGGGCAGTCCGGCCACAGGGAGAATAAACGTATTCTTCGAGGCCACACCGACGGTGACCGCCTCCCGCTTTCGGATGAGGCGCTCCTCGACGATCCGGCCACCCTGGATGATGCCGACTCGAAGGATCTTCTTCGTGCCTTCCTGAGCCATCAGCCGTCCTTCATCCTGCGCATGGTGCGTGGTGGGCCGCAGCAGCCCATGATCATCGCACCAGTTTCCCGCCGCCCCCGGTGGGCCGGTGTCTTTTGTCGGGTCCCGGCCTCAGACGACCGTCGTCTGCATGCTACCGGAACCCTCGCTCAGATACCGTCAACGGGTCAAAAAGAGCGTTTCTTTCGTCGGGGATGCAGGAGGGTGACGATTCTTCAGAAATCAGCGCGCGCCAGACTTGATCACGGCGAAACGCAGGTCGCTCAAGCCGGCCATACCAGCCGTGTGGACAACCTCAGCGATGAGTCGGAACGGGATGTCCGAGTCGCAGACGATCGTGGCCACCGGCTTGAACTCACGGTTCAACTCCTTGGCCTCCTCCTTCTGCTGCTTCACGATCGCCGAGAGCTTCTTCTCAAGCGGCTCGATCAAGAAGCTGGACTCCGACCCGTCCTCCTTGAAGGACTTGTCGACCGAGTAGAAGTTACCCGGCTTCGTGAAGTCGCCGTCCTGACAGACCTGGCCGCCCGACGCGCAGTCCACCTTCACGACCTGCTTGTGGTCGACGATGATGTTGCGCTTGGTGACCGTGATCGGGACCGAGTCCTCGGGGTTGTAGTCGGCCGTAGACGTCGCCAACTTCAGATAGTCGTCCTGCACGATCGAGAGCGGATCGCTCGTGATGTTCACGAGGAGGAAGACGAGGAGGATGGTCATGATGTCCATCAACGAGTTGATGTTGAGGGCACCCTCAATGCCATCGTTGCGGGCGGCTTTCCGCTCGCGCTTCTTGAAGTCGATCGGATGTTCGACCGGGCCGCCAGCGCTGTCCGCCGCCTCGAGCTCCGTGCCTTCCTCGTCTGCCATCGATGCCTCGCGCTCTGTGGAACGTCGGAGACCCCGAATCGGCCGTCGTTTCCGACAGCCGACCGGGGAGAGGTTCTGCTACTCAGCCACGACGAAGACAACCGCGGGGAAGAGGTCCAACGCCTCACCCTTGCTGTCGCTCTTCACCTTGGCCGAGGCGTAAGCCTTCATGTCTTCGTAGCTTTCTTCGACGAGCTGCACCCGCGCCGAGTCGATGGTCCGGGCGATGATGTGCCACGGGATGTCCATCTCGGCGCCGATGTTGATCGTGATCTCGTCGGGGTACTGCTTCTTCTTCGCCATCAGCCGACTGTAGAGCGCCGGGAAGTCGTACTCCTCAGCGCCGCCGTTGAACGAGCGCATGAAGATCGGCTTCTCGGGCTCGGTGGTCAGCTCGGCCTGCTGCTTGACGACGAAGCCCTTGCCGGTGACGAGCACCGTGAGGTTCAGCGGCTTCTTCTCGTCCTCTTCCTTGGGCTTCTGGTTCGACGGACCCATTCGGGGCGCCGTGACCGCCTGCACCTTCACCTCAAAGAAGGAGAATGCGTACAGGAGCATCGGGATGAGGATGACGAGGATCGACATGATCGGCGACAGGTTCAGATCTTCGATCCGTTCCTTAGCGTGTCGTCGTTCCGAAGGCTTGCGTGCCATGGGAGGTCTCCAACCACCGCCGGGGGCGGGTGGGTGCGTGCGCTCCGCGGTTCCTACCTGGAACCGCGGAGCGAACAGCCAGACTCATCAACCGCGGTCGGCCGGCTTGTGCCGCGAGATCAACAGGTTCTCCAGCTTGACGCTGTAGAGGTCGATCTCGTCGATGATCTTCTTCGTCACGCCCGTGAGCACGACGTGAGCAAGCATCGCCGGGATGGCCACGATGAGGCCGAAGGCCGTCGTGTTCATGGCGAGCGAGATGTTCCGACCGAGCGCCTCCTGGCGCTTGTCGGGGGCCACGTTCGCGAGGTCGGCGAAGGCGCCGATCATGCCGATGATGGTACCGAGAAGGCCCATCAGCGTCGCGATGTTGGCGATGGCGGCCAGCGCGTTGGTACGACGCTGGATGTGCGGGATGACCTCGAGCGTGGCCTCTTCGACCGCGTTCTGAATCTCATCCGCGCCCTTGTTCGCACGGGTGAGGCCAGCCTTGATGACCCGAGCCAGCGCCGCGGACGGAGCCGCGTTGCAGAGCTTGATGGCCTTATCAATGCTGTTGGCCATGACCAGCTTTTGGATCTGGGCCATGAACGCATTCGCGTTGATGTTGTACTTGAAGAACAACATCACGAATCGCTCGATCATGATGCCCAAACCGACGATGGACGTGGCCAGGATGATGTACATCCAAATGCCACCCTCGCTCATGGCCTTAGCAATGGCGTCCATGGACTGAGTACCTCCCGCAGAACTGGGCACGGCCACTAAGTGGTGCCGCCCGTCGTGTAGTTAAGATTTCCCGCACTGACGGGCCCCGCATGAGGCCCTGGATGCCCCGATTCCCGGGGCCACGAAGGCTTAGCCGGCATCGCTCCTGCCGTCAAGCCCACACAACGCTGAACACGACGAAACCGGGTGGTTTTCCGACTCCCCCTGGGGGAAAAGCGACGTGGTCGGAACACCGGCGACGACCTTACCGCACTGCGCGGAGGACGCCAGGAAATCACTGTCAGAATGGATTCTGCCGCGCCGTTTCGACGATGCGCGCGACGAAGCTGCGGTCGAGTTGAAGGTTCTGATACCGAACCTGGCTGCGGCCGAGCACGTAGAAGACCTGTGGCTTCGGAATCTTGCCCTCGATGATAATGCCCTCGAGCTCGATCACGCGGGGGCCCTTGACGGGCTCGGCCGCGGACGCGCTCAGGCCAGCGAGCATCACAAGCGCGCAGGCGGCGCCCGTCATGCGAAGCCAGGTGGTGTAACGCATCGTCTTGCCTCCTGTGGGGCGCCTCACGGGGTGCCCTCGCCGCCGGACTCGTCGCCGCCGGACTCGTCGCCGCCGGTTCCCTCGTCGGGGGTGCCCTCATCGCCAGAGCCCTCGTCGCCAGAGCCCTCATCGTCGGTCCCCTCGGGCGCGGGCGCCGGTTCGGGTTCCGGGGCGGGCTGCTTCAGCGCTTCTTCCTTGCGCTGAACCTCTTGCTCGATCAGGACCTTGGCCTCGCCGATGTACTTGTCGACCTCGGCCATGTCGTCGCTGGTCGGAGGCCGGCCGAGCTTGTACTTGTTGAAGGCCTCGATCGCGTCTCGCAGTTGCGATTCGCGGTCGCGCCCCTCGAGCGGGTTCTCCAGGTAGAGCACGCCGAGATCGAACCACGCGTCCGCCATCTTGGGGTCGAGCTCGAGGGTCTTCTTCCAACTGCGTTCCGCCTCGCCGAAGTCCTTGTCGCCACGGTGCGCGCTGCCCAGGTCGAGCCAGGCGGCGGCGTAGGCCGGTGCGAGCTGCACGGCTTTGGTGAGGACATCGCGGGCGGCCGTGAAGTTCCGCACTTTGAGGTAAGCCCACCCGAGATTCGTCAGGACCTCGACGTTCTGGCCGTCGGTCTCCGCGGCCTTCTCGAACCACGCCCGCGCCTCGACGATCTCGTTGCGCAACAGCGCGACCCTGCCGCGCAGCATGTAGGTCTCCGCGTCCTTCTCGATCTCCATGGCGCGACCGAGGATCGCTTCACCGGCCGCGTCGTTGCCGGTGGAGAGGTAGGCGCGCGCGAGCAGCTTCATCGCGGTGACCGAGGTCTCCGAGCGCTTGAGGGCCGCGCGGGCCTCGTCCATGGCGTCGGTGGGACGCCCGGCCGCGAGCCACGCCTCGGCGAGGGCGATGCGGAGGCCAAGGGAATCCTTGTTCTTTTGGAGGACCGGCTCGATCACGCCGGGCGCCTCACGGCCGCGACCGAGCGCCTCGAGCACGCGGACCTGGAGCAGGCGCGCGGGGCTGTAGGCCGCGTCGGCCGAGGCTGCCAGCTCGAGCTGGGCGAGGGCGTCGAGGAGGCGGCCCTGACGGACGCGGATCCGAGCGACCACGGTGTAGCCCGCAGCCTTGCCGTCGGAGGTCGTGATCGCAGACGCGGCCTTGGCCTCGGCCCCGCTGAGCTGCCCCTCGTCGAGCAGCCGGCCCGCGTCCCACGCTTGCCGAGCGCCGGGGCCCAGGTTGGGTGGCGGCGCGTTGACGAGCGGCGCGGGCGGCGGCGGCGGCGGGAGGTCGCTCGCGGGCGCGTCGTCGGCGCCGGGCGCGGGCTGCGCCGGTGCCGACTCCGGCGGCGTGGAATCCGCCGGCTGAGACAGCGCGGGCGCCGTGATCGCGATCAACACGGCCGAGATGGCGAGCCGGCACAGGCCAGTCAAGCGGAGGCAGCGCATCAGCGGACCTCCGGGACGCGCGTGTCGAGCGAGTAGAGCGGCTCAAAGTCCGTCTGGGTCTTCTCTTCCTTGAAGAGCGGGTACTCGGCCGGCTTGTACTTGTTGATCGCCTCGAGGGCCTTTCGCGACCACGCGTTGGTGACGCTGAGGCGGCGCGACTGCTCGATGGCCTTCTCGTAGCGCTGGATCGCGACGTTCTCGTACTTCAGCCCGAGATCCTCGATCTGGGTGACGTACACCTCGTACTCCTCCTCCGTGAGCCCCTCGGGCTCCGGCGCGCCGTACAAGGTGTCAGCGAACTCCTTGTAGATATCGGCGAGGCGGTGGGCGACGGCGATGGTCCAATCGAGGGATCCGTAGTCGAGGATCTTGGCGTACTCGCGCTCAAGCTCGGCCATGAGGTCGTTCTTTCGCTTGATGATGCCGGCCGCGCGCTTCTGGTTGGGCGTGTTGAGCTTGAGGCCGCGGTACTCCTCGAAGGTCTGCTCGACGAGCTCGAACGCGGCCTTCGCGGCCGCCGTCGCCGCGGGGGTCCCGGGCTGCTGGCCGCGGGCGAGGTACTCGCGCAGGATCTCCTGCCACATCCGGGTCGCGACCGAGATCTTGCGCTTGGCTTTGGCCATGTCGGCGAGGCGGGACATCGACTCGATGACGAGGCGGTCCAGACCCGGGGTCGAGCGGTGCCGTTCGATGAAACGCTCGAGGATGCGCTGCTCCTCGACCTCGTCGTTCACCTTCTTCCAGAGCTCGGCCGCGCGGTAGAGGGTTCCGGCGGACTCCTCGCGCTCGCGGTACAGGTCGGCGTACTTCTCGAAGGCGCGGGCGGCCCGCTTGGCGTCGCCTGACTGCTCCTGGAGCGTGGCCGACTGATAGAGCGCGTAGCGGCGGTTCTCGGACTCGGGGTAGCGGTCGTAGAGCGTCAGGAACGCGTTGATCGCGCGGTCGAAGTTAAAGAAGAGCTTGTTGGTCTCGCCCAGCTCGAACAGCGACTCCTCGGCGAACTCGCTCTTGGCGTACTGCGGGTCGGTGACCAGCTTCTCGAAGATCTCTGCCGCGGAGTCGTAGAAGCGCTCCTTCTTGAAGGCGTTGGCGGCGTTGAAGTAGGCCTTGTCGGCGAACGCGGCCGTGGGGTTCTGGTCGGCGAGGCGCTTGAACTCGCGCGCCGCCTCCAAGTAGTTCCCAGCCTGATAGAGCGCCTCGGCGCGCTTGAAGAGGGAACCGAGCTTGAAGACCTTGATCTCCTTACGGATATCAGCCTGCTGCTCAGCGTTGCCCAGGTTCAGACGGTCGGCGAGGTTGGCCCACTTCTCGAGGTTCGGCCAGTCGTTCTCGTCGCGGTAGCTGTTGATCATGTTGGCCGCGGCGTAGGCGGCGACCTCTTCACGCGGGTAGCACGAGATCACCTGGGCGAATCGGGCGCGGGCGTCCGCGTAGTTCTTGAAGCGGTAGAGGATCTCTGCGGCCTGGTAAGAGACCTCGGCCTGGAGGCGACGGCTTCCGTCCTGCTTGAAGTCCTGGTCGACGTAGAAATCGACGGCGGCGACCCAATCGCGGACCGCGTCGGGGAGCAGCTCCGGCTGGGCGGCGCGGTAGTCGGTCCCGGCGTCGCCGGATTCCGCCGGCGGCTCCCAGCGGCTGCCCGGGACGGCCTTGGCAGGGATGCGTCCAGCGCTCGCGCCATCGGAGATCTTTCGCTCGAAGGCCTTGACCGTCGAGATGGCCGCGGCGTCGCGGTACTTCGTGTTGTCCTCGTCCAGCGCGATCTTGCGGTACAGCGGCGCGGCGCGGTCGAACTGATCGGAGTACCAGTAGGTCTCAGCCAAGAAGAAGGTCAGCTCGTAGCTGGCGGGCTCATTCGGGTACTTGGCGAGGTACTCTTCGTAGGCGACCGACGCCTTGCGGTACTGCTCTTTGGACTCGGTCAGCAGCGCCGGATTCGACTCGAGCCCGGCCTGGACTTTCAGCTCCTGGGCGCGCTGATGGTGCCAGAGCGCGCGGTTGCGCATGGCGTCTTCCATGGCCCGGCTGACCCGAACCTGAGCCTTCGGGTTGCTCTGGTTGGCCTGCCACCACGCGCTCTTGGGACCGAAGAGCTCCGCGAGACGCCGGCGCTCCTCCGCCGCCTTGTCGATGTCGCGGAGGTCGTCGTAGATCTGGATGATCTCCATCTGGAGGTCGGGCGCTTCGAGAGCCAGCGGGTCCATCGCGAGCAGGCGCTGGTAGACCTCGATGGCCTGGCCCCACTTCACGCGGTCGGCCAGCGACTTCAGCGTCTCGCCGTACTTGCGAATGATCTCGCGCTCGTAGGCCTCTTTGCCGGGGACGTAGCGCAACGCGCGCGCCACACCGGCGTTGTCGTCCGGCAAGCCGTCGTTGTCCCAGTCGTCTTCAGCCAAGCTGCCGGCGAGGTAGTCGATGGACTCCTCACGCAGCGCGCTCGCGGTGCCGCCGCTGTCCGCGTGGGCGTCGTACCAAGCGATCAGCTCTTTGAAGCGCCGGATGGCCTTGTCGTAGTCGTAGAGTTGGAAATAGGTCCACCCGAGCTTGTAGAGCGCTTTGTCGTAGAAGCGGTTCTCGGTGTACTCCATCGCCCGCAGGTAGGCGGCGGCAGCCTGCTCGAACTCGCCGTAGTCGAAGTGCATCTCGCCGATCCGCAGCCAGACCTCGGCGGCGTACTCGCTCTTCGGGAAGCGCTCGGCCAGCGCCTGCCACGCCTCGCGCGACGCCGTGTCGTCCTCCTGCTCGGCCAGCACGTAGCCGAGCAAGTAGTAGACCGCGTCGGCGTAGCGATAGGAGGCGCCAAATCGCGCGATCAGCGTGCGGTACATGCGCACGGTGTCCTTGAACTCGCGCTCGGGCGTGACCGGCTCATTGGGGAGCTTGCCGCGGTCGAAGAGCTTGCGGTCCTGGATGTACTGGGCCTCCGCGTCGGCGTAGCGGGTGCCGCTGCGCTCGAAGTACAGCTCGGCGAGGCGGAACATCGCGTCGGGCGTGTAGTCGGGGTTGTTCGGGTAGCGCTCAACGAAGCGCTCGAAGCGCGCGATGGCGTCCTCGCGGCGCTGGCGCTCGGTGACGTCGAGCTCGCTGGTCTTCTTGCCGTACGAGCGACGCACGAAGTCCTTTTGCTTGGCGATGGCCGCCTCGATGACCGCGTGGCTCTCGATTTGGTAGTCGCGAGCTGAGCGCGCGAAGCGGTCCGACGCCTCCTCGAACTCACGCCGATCGGCCTCGGCCGCCATGTCATCGCCGGTGGTCGCCGTCGATTTCGCGGCCTCGCCGGAGCGTGGGCGGTCCCAGTTCGAAGCGCGCTCGCACCGGGGCAGCTCGGGGTCGGACAGGGTGCCCGCCGGCGCCGGACTCATCGGGGCCGGCTCGGCCGGTGGCGCGGGCTTCGGCTCGGTCTCCGGGTCGCCCTCGGGGTCGGCAGCCGGGTCGGACGCAGGCGCCGCCTCAGCGGGTGGTGGCGCGCCCTCGGCGGGCTGGGCCAGCGCGGGAGTTGCGGCGAGCGACGCGACGAGGAGCGCGCCCATGACGGTGAGATCGGCGCGCAGCTTCACGGCTCGCCTCCACCGTCATCGACCGAAGGCTGCTCCACGGTCTCGGGTTCGGGTTCCGGCTTCTCTTCGCTGGGCGGCTCGGGCTTCTCGGCTTCGGGTTCGGACTCCGCAGGCTCGCCAGACTTCGTGGGCTCACCCCCGCTGGCGATCCGCTCGAGGGTCATCTCTTTCAGCGTCCGGTCGAGCTTGGTGAGCTTCTCGGCCCGCTCCTGGTTGAGCTTCTGGATCTCGTCGGTCATCTCGCGCTTGCGTTGCCAAGCGACGTCGATGAGGCCGACCTCGGCCTTCAACACGACGGTCTTCATCCGATTCTGAGCTTCCGCGAAGAGCTGCTGGCCGACCTCGCGCGCCAGCTCGCGGCCGCTCAGCTCGTACTGCGATGCGTCAACGCCGTAGTCGTCGAGCTCGCCCGACGCCGCGCGGATCTGGGTCAGCAGATCCGCGGTCTGCGCGCTGACGTTTCCGTCGATCGCGCCGATGACCTGGTCGAGCCGGCCCACCCCGGTCCAGATGCGCTCGCGGAAGTTCCCAAGCTCCTCGAAGGTGGCCTGCTGGCCGGCGGCGCGCGCCGCCTGGCTGCGCTCGAGGAACAGCCCCTCGCGCTTATGCGCGGTGATGAGGGCCTCGCGGAGATCGGCTTCGCCCTGGGTCGCGGCGTCGCCCGTACCCACGCGTTCGGCCTCGACCTCGAGCTCGCGCTCCAGGCCGCTCAGCTCGCGGTAGAGCTGCTCCAGCTCGTCCTTCTCGGTGGCCAGCGCGCCGCGCAGCTCGCGCTCACGCTCCGCCGAGAAGCGGCGCTGATCTTCCTTGAACTGCTTGTCGTTGACGTAGCGCTCGAAGGCCAGCAGCTCCTGGCGCACCTCTTTGAGCCGCTGGCCGACCAGGAAGGCCTGTCGTTTGAGGTCGACGAAGCGCTGGTCCACGCGCTCCTCGCGCTCTTCGTACTGGCCGAAGGTCATGGGCAGCTTGCTGAAGCGCTCCTCGAGCTGTCGACGCCACGCGGTCAGCGGCGCCAGCTCCGCCTGCTCGGCAGGGCCGAGGTGCGACGCGACCTGCTGCTCCTGGAAATCGAGCATCGCCGAGGAGAGCGCCACGAGCTGATTGCCCAGCACGATGGACTGGCTCCAGCCGGCTTTCAGCCCGGGAAAGAGCTCGACGCGGCCGCGGGAACCGACGATGCGTTCCAGATCCTGGGCGAGGTCGCGCGTGCCCTCGATGTCACGACGCTCCACGCCCAGCTGGTCGAAGAGCGCGGTGACGCGGCGCATGTCGCCCGCGGTCTCCAACCACGCCGCCGTCCTGGCGGTCAGGGGCGCGTTGAGGTCGGCCCGGCTGGAGTGGCGGTCCAGCAACCACTCGAAATAACGGGTAATATTCTGTGAATCTTGGGTGAAGCGCTCCAGCTCATTCCGGATGGGCGCGAAGCGGGCGACGATGGTCTCGAAGCTCTCCACCGCCGATTCGTAGTCGTTGAGGTAGATGTTCAGCTGGCCGCGCAAGGAGTGAGCCTCGACGTCCATCTCGGGGTCTTTCACCGTCAGCAGCAGGGCGTCCAAGGTGCTGAGGCCCTTGTCGTACTGCTCGCCCTTGATGTAGGCCCAGGCCATCTCGTAGAGGGCCACGTCGTAGCTGGGGCTGTGGCGCGCCACACGCTGGTAGCTGGTCACGGACGCGAGGAGGTCGCCGGCCTCCATCTCGAGGCGGCCCAGGGCGACGTGTGCGAGATCGCGCACCTCCCCGCCGCTGCCGTCGTCGGTCAGCGCGGCCAGCGCGGCGAACTCGCGGGTCGCGGCGCCGTAGTCTTTCCGGGCGGTGTGGACGACGGCCAGGTAGTAGCGAGCGCGGGGCCCGAACTCCGAATCCTGAGCCAGCGCCTGGAGGATCTCGCCGGCCCGGTTGAAGTCGCCCAGGTGGACCAGCGACTTGCCGATGGCGTAGCGCGTCCGGGCGCTCGCGCCACCGGACATCGCTGAGACGAGCTGACGCAGCTTCGCGTCGTTCCCGCCGTCCAGCGCCATCTCGATGAGGTGAAAGCGCGCCTCGTCGGCGATGACGGCGTCGGTGCCGTTGGCGGCCATCGTGAAGTAGCGCTCGGCCGCGCGGGTGTTCGACAGCTTGCGCAGCGAGCGACCCAGCATGAGGAGCGACGAGGAGTACTCCGGCATGACCCGGAACTTGGGGTTCTCGACGAGGTCGATCAGCATGATCGCCGCGCCTTCCCAGTTCGAGGTGTCGAAGAGCACCCGCGACTCGATGAGGCGCGACTCGAGCGGGTGCGCGCGCATCACGGCGACCGGGTTTTGGTACTCGCGCACCAAGCGATCGACGGCTCGCTCCACGTTGGTCAGGCGGAGGTCGAACGAGCGCACCGAGGCCTCGGCCGGCGGCGCCCCGGTTGTGAGCGTTGCCACCGTCGCCGCCATGAGCCCCAACCAGGTGGATGGCCCAGAACGCACGCTACTCGCTCCCTTCCGGAGACGCTGACTCCTCGCTCTGCCCGGTCACGGCCTCTTTCGTGTAGCTCTTCTGCGAGACCTTGAACTTGATGGAGGGGCGCGTGGTCAGGTCGTAGGTGATGTCGCCCTTGAGGTAGCCGATGCTCTGCAGCGTCGTGACCTTCCCCTTCGTGGCGTAGAACGTGTAGTTGGCGCGCAGCCGAAACAGGTAGTCCTTCATGTAGCTGAAGACCGCGGAGTCGCCGCGGTAGACCATCTCGACCGTCAGGTTGTGGTTGCCCGGGGCTACGTTGCCGCTGAAGATCTCGACCGGGTCGCGCCCGCTGAGCAGGCCCGTGGCGTTGTCCAGCAGCTTGAGGTCCTCGCCGTCGAGTCGGTAGTAGACCTGCTCGGGCTTGAAGCTCGAACCCATCTCGTTCTGGTGGGCCACGACCAGCTTCGCCTCGGCGATCACGTCGTTGAGGATGCGCTCCTTGAGCAGGAGGAGTCGGGTCTTCGTGCGGAAGATCTTCTCCTTCAGGTTGACGACTTTCTCCTCAAGCTCGCGCACCTTGAGGTCGTACTGTTCGTCAGCGGTCGGAGGCGGCACCACGCGCAGTTCTGGGTCGGTCACTGGCGGCGCGGGGACGGTCTGCGGCGCGCTGTCGACGGTCGCCCCCGGTGTCGGCTGAGCCAATAGGGGCGCGGCCCAAAGAGCCACGGCGAGGACTACGCCGAGGCCTAGTGCCCTCGGTCCACTCCCACCGATTCGAGTCATCTTTACCGTCCTCGCGTTCGTCCTGGGGAGTTCTTGGGCAGCTAGCTTGCCTCTTCCCCTCGGAGCCGTCCCGATCGGGCGGCGGATGGGCAGCACGACCATCCGGCGTAGTCTGCCGACGGTTGGTTTGTTCGTCAACCTGAGCCCCCTGTTGGCACCGCGCTACAACTTGCTGGAAACAATCGAGTTCGCCCGTCCGTTCCCGCCGCGCCCTTCAGACGGGGCTCCATGGCTCCGGTGGCTGCTCCTCGGCCTCAGCCAAGGTTTCGAGGTGCGCCACGACGCGCCGCAACACGTCGACCACGCCGTCGCCCGCCAGACCGCTCGCGGCCATGACCTCGACGCCGCGGCTGGCGAACGCCTCGCGCCACAGCTCGATTTCGTAGGCGTCGTCGAGCAGATCGATCTTGTTGAGGACGACGACCTGCGGGCGCGACGCCAGCTCCGCCGAGTGGGCGACCAGCTCGGCTTGGACCGTGTCGTACGCCTCGAGCGGGTCGGCGGAGTCCGGCGAGAGGCTGAGCAAGTGCACCAGGGCGCGGGTGCGCTCGAGGTGCTTGAGGAAGCGGTCGCCGAGGCCATGGCCCTCGTGGGCGCCGGCCACCAGCCCGGGGATGTCGGCGATGACGAACTCGCGGTCGTCGATGCGCGCGACCCCGAGGTTCGGCACCAGGGTGGTGAACGGGTAGGCGGCGACCTTGGCCTGGCTGCGGCTGACGGCGCGGATGAAGGTGGATTTCCCTGCGTTTGGCAGGCCCACCAAGCCGATGTCGGCGACGAGGCGCAGGCTCAGGTTGAGGGTGACCTCGTCGCCGGGGTCGCCGGTCTGCGCGTGGCGCGGAGCCTGGCGTGTCGACGAGGTGAAGAAGGTGTTCCCGCGCCCACCACGGCCGCCGGTCGCTACCACGACGCGGTCGCCCGCTTCGGCGAGGTCGGCGATGACCTCGCCAGTCGCCTCGTCGGTCACCAAGGTGCCCGGAGGCACTGGGATCTCAAGACTCTGACCGTCATGGCCGGTCTTCTGCGCGCTGCCGCCGTCGGCGCCGTTTTCGGCCGCGTAGTGCCGGCGGTAGCGGTGGTCCATCAGCGTGGCGCAGCGCTCGTCGGCGACGAGCGTGACGTCACCGCCGCGCCCGCCGTCGCCGCCGTCCGGACCGCCCATCGGGACTTTGGATTCGCGACGAAAATGCACGGCACCGGCGCCGCCGTGACCGGCGACGACTTCGATGACCGCTTCGTCTACAAATCGCATGGTGGTGGTGACGCTCTCACCCGAGACTTAGAGAGCTCAGGAGAGGGCGACTCCGGCGCCTCAGGCGCTTGCGGCGACGGGGACGACGTCGATGCGCTTCTTGTCTCGTCCGTAGCGACGGAAGGAGACGGTGCCCTCGACCAGCGAGAAGATCGTGTAGTCGCGGCCCATTCCGACGTTCTTGCCGGGGTGGAACTTGGTCCCCACCTGGCGAACGATGATGTTGCCCGGGACGACCAGCTCGCCGCCGAACTTCTTCACGCCGCGGAACTTGGGCTTGGAGTCGCGACCGTTGCGCGAACTGCCCTGACCTTTTTTGTGTGCCATGGCTGGCTCTCCTGGAGCAGAAGCGCGCTACGCGAGCGCGATGCTCTCGATGCGCACGCGCGTGTACGACTGTCGATGGCCGATGCGGCGCTTCGAACTCTTGCGGCGGCGGAAATTGAAGACGATGACCTTTCGGTCACGACCTTGCTCGACGATGGTTCCATTCACTTTGGCGCCCGCGATCTGCGGGGAGCCGAAATGAGTGGTGTCTCCGGAGTCGACCAAGAGCACGTCGTCGAAGGTGAGCTTGGCGCCGGGATCTCCCGACAGCTTCTCGACCTTGACGATGTCACCCTGCTCAACCCGGTACTGTTTTCCGCCGGTGCGAATCACTGCGAACATGGAGGCATCCTCCTCGAAGGGCGCAGAACGTAGAGAACGCCCTGTTGGGTGTCAAGTACGAACTCGCGCGCGAAGTCCGGCGTCGGCGAGCGGGGGAAGGCTTTGCGCGTAGGGCGCACGCGCCACCCCATGCTCTGTGATGATCGCTGTCACCAAGTCGGCCGGCGTGACGTCGAAACTGGGGTTGTAGACCGCGACGGTTGTGGGCGCGATGGGGTGGCCCATGGCGGTGCGGACCTCGTCGGCGGGGCGCTGCTCGATCGGGATGGCGCTGCCGTCGGTGAGCTTGAGATCGAGCGTGGAGGTCGGCGCGGCCACGTAGAACGGGATGCCGTGGCGGTGGCAGAGGACGGCGACCTGGTAGGTGCCGATCTTGTTGGCCACGTCGCCGTTGAGCACGGTGCGGTCGGTGCCCACGATCGCGAGGTCGATGCCGCCGCGGCTGATGAGGTGGCCGGCGGCGTTGTCGGCGAGCAGGGTGACGGGGATCTCGTCGCGCATGAGCTCCCAGGCGGTCAGGCGGCTGCCCTGCAGGAAGGGGCGCGTCTCGTCGGCGTAGACGTGGACCTTCTTGCCGGCGCGTACGGCCGAGCGGATGACGCCAAGCGCCGTACCCCAGCCCGCGGTCGCCAAGGCGCCGGCGTTGCAGTGGGTGAGGATGCGGGCGCCGTCGGGGACCAGCGCGGCGCCGAAGTCGCCCATGGCTTGGTTGGCGGCGAAGTCCTCGTCGAAGATCGCCTGGGCCTCGCGATCGAGGCGGGCCCGCAACGAGGCCGCGTCTCCGTCGTGGGCGTCGGCGACCCCGCGCATGCGGTCGATGGCCCAGAAGAGGTTGACCGCCGTGGGGCGCGTGCGGGCCATCCGGTCGTAAAGCGCAGGCAGCTCCTCGCGGATCGTGGCGTCGGCGGCCTGGGAAGCGCCCAGGGCGATGCCCATGGCCGCCGCCACGCCGATGGCGGGGGCGCCGCGCACGATCATCGTCTCGATCGCGATCGCGACGTCCTCGGCGGTGGCGCAGACCTGGTTGACCTCCTGATGGGGCAGCAGCGTCTGGTCGATCATCACGACGTGACCGGCGGTGTCACGCCAGATCGGGTGGATTGGCGGCTTCATCGGCGCTCCTCGAGCAGGGTCTGGACGAGCTGGTTGACGCTCTGCGGGTTGGCCTTGCCGCGGCTCTGCTTCATCACCTGGCCGACGAAGAAGCCGACGAGCTGCGTCTTGCCGTCGTGGAACTGGGCGATCTCGTGGGGGTGGGCGTCGAGCACGCCGACGACCAGGACGCGCAGGGCGTCCTCGTCGGTGATCTGGGTGCCGTGCTTGGCCAGCCAGTCCGCGGGTGCGACGCCGGAGCTGAACATCTCGGCGAAGCAGGACTTGGCCATCTTGCCGGAGAGCTTGCCTTGGGCGACGAGGACCAGAAGCTCGCCGAGGCTGGCGGCGCTGACCGGCGAGCCCTCGACGTCGAGGCCGTCCTGGGTGCGCAGGCCGAGCCGCTCGACCTGGATCCAGTTGGCGGCGAGCTTGGGGTCACCGCAGGCGCTGGCGACCACCTCGAAGTAGGCGGCGCGGGCGGCGGTCTGGGTGAGGACCTCGGCGTCATAGGGGCTGAGGCCCAGGGTGTCGACGAAGCGCCGCATCTGAGCCCGCGGCAGCTCGGGCAGTGAGGCGCGGACTCGCTCGATCCACGCGTCATCGACCTCGAGCACCATGAGATCGGGGTCGGGGAAGTAGCGGTAGTCGTGGGCCATCTCTTTGGTGCGCATGGGGCGGGTGAGGCCCGCCGCCTCGTCCCATAGCCGCGTCTCTTGGATGATGTGGCCGCCGCTCTCCAGCACCTCGATCTGGCGCGCGATCTCGTACTCGAGCCCGCGGCCCACGAATCGGAAGCTGTTGATATTCTTAAGCTCTACCTTGGTGCCCAGGGTGGTCTGACCGAGCGGTCGAACCGAGACGTTCGCGTCGCAGCGGAAGTTTCCCTGCTCCATGTTGCCGTCGGAGACGCCCAGCGCCGTCACGATGCGGTGCATGGCCTTCATGTAGGCCATGGCGTCGGCGGGCGAACGCAGCTCGGGCTCGCTGACGGTCTCGACGAGCGGCACGCCGGCGCGGTTGTAGTCCACGAGGCTCTTGTTGCGCAGCGTGTCGTGGACTGTCTTTCCGGCGTCCTCCTCCAGGTGGATGCGGGTGAGCCGGAAGGTGCGCTCCTCGCCGTCGACCTCGGTGGTGATGGCGCCGCCGACGCAGATCGGCTCGTCGTACTGGCTGATCTGATAGCCCTTCGGCAGATCGGGGTAGAAGTAGTGCTTGCGAGCGAAGCGGCTGCGCGGCGCGATGGTGCAGCCGAGGGCCAAGCCGAGGCGGATCGCCAGCTCGACCACCTCCCGATTCAGCACGGGCAGCACGCCGGGCATGCCCAGGGTCACCGGGTCGACCAGGGTGTTCGGGGCCACGTGGTCGCGCGAGGCCTCGGTGGCGCAGAAGATCTTCGTCTTCGTCGCGAGCTGGACGTGGATCTCCAGGCCGATGACCGTCTCCCAAGGGGTCTTGCTCATGCCGACACCTCGGGCGGGCGGCTGGCGTGCCAGGCGGTGGCGTGCTCGAAGGCTTGGGCGGCCGCCAAGAGGCGCGCCTCGCCGAGGGCCGGGCCGATGAGCTGCAGCCCGACCGGCATCTTCTGCGCGTCCACACCGCACGGGATCGACAGGCAGGGCAGGCCGGCGAGGTTGGCGGGCACGGTGTAGACGTCGGTGAGGTACATCGCCAGCGGGTCGGCGGTGCGCTCGCCGATCTTCCAGGGGCCGACCGGCGAGGTGGGCCCGCAGATGACGTCGCAGCGGGTGAAGGCCTCGGCGAAGTCGCGGCGGATCAGGGTCCGCACCTTCTGGGCGCGCAGGTAGTAGGCGTCGTAGTAGCCGCTGGAGAGGGCGAAGGTGCCCAGGATGATTCGGCGTTTGACCTCGGGGCCGAAGCCCTCGGCGCGCGACTGGGAGTAGAGCGCGTCGATGTCGGGCGTGGGGGCGGCCGTGCGGTGGCCGTAGCGGACGCCGTCGTAGCGCGCGAGGTTCGACGAGGCCTCGGCGGTGGCGATGAGGTAGTACGCGGCGATGGCGTAGCGCGTGTGGGGCAGCGAGACCGGGACCAGGGTGGCGCCCTCGCGACGGAAGGTGTCTTCGGCGGCGCGGACGGCGCGCTCGACCGCGGGGTCGAGGCCCTCTTGGAAGTACTCGGCGGGGACGCCCACGCGCAGGCCGGCGAGCGGCGTGTCGAGGGTGGCCAGATAGTCGGGGACGGGCTCGGTTAGCGAGGTGGCATCCGTCGAATCGTGACCGGCGATGACCTGGAGCAGCAGCGCGAGATCGCGGACCGAGCGGGCCATGGGGCCGACCTGATCGAGGCTCGAGGCGTAGGCGATGACGCCCTGGCGGCTGACGCGGCCGTAGGTGGGCTTGAGGCCGGCGACGCCGCAGAAGGCCGCGGGCTGCCGGATCGAGCCGCCGGTGTCGGTGCCGAGGGTCAGCGGGCAGGTGCCCGAGGCCAGGGCCGCGGCCGAGCCGCCTGACGAGCCGCCCGGGACGCGCTCGAGGTCCCATGGGTTACGCACGGGGCCGTCAAGCGAACGCTCGCTCGACGAGCCCATGGCGAACTCGTCCATGGCCAGCTTGCCCAAGATGATGGCGTCGGCGGCGCGGAGCCGGCGGATGACGGTGGCGTCATAGGGCGGGACGAAGCCCTTCAGGATGCGCGACGACGCCGTCGTCTCGAGGCCGCGCGTGCAGATCATGTCCTTGACGCCGACGGGGATGCCGGCGAGCGGGCCGAGGGGGTCGCCGGCGGCGCGGCGGCGGTCGACGTCGGCGGCGGCTTCGAGCGCGGCCTCGTCGTCGGTGCGCAGCCAGGCGCCGAGCCGGCCGTCCACGGCGCGCACCTTGGCCAGGGCGGCCTCGATCAGCGAGACGGCGCTTATCTTTTTCGCTGCCAGGGCGGCGAGCAGCTCGGTGGCGGTGGCCTCGGGTCCCATCACGGCTCAGACCACGCGCGGCACGACGAAGGCGGTGCCGTCGTGGTCTGGGGCGTTGGCGAAGGCGTCTTCGGGCGACAGCGGCGGCAGCGCGACGTCTTCGCGGTAGGCGGCGCGGAGCGGCACCGGGTGGCTGGTGGGCTCGACGTCGTCGAGGTCCAGCTCGGATAGCTGGGCGACGTAGTCCAGGATGCGCGAGAGCGCGCCTTCCAGCTCGCGGGCCTCGACGTCGTCCAGCGCCACACGGGCGAGGCTGGCGACCTGGCGAATGTCGATCTGCAGTGGGGGCCGCGAGTCGGCCGGGGCAGCATCCATGAGTCCTCCGAGGGCCCTATTGGGGCCGAGCGCCTATCACGCCGGACCGCCCTTGGCCACGAACCCTTCCAGGGTGGCCCGGATCCGGGCGAGGGCTGCGGCGGTGTCGGCCTCGGCGCGCAAGACGATGACCGGCTGGGTGTTGGAGGCGCGGATGAGGCCCCAGCCGTCGCCGAAGTCGATGCGCGCGCCGTCGATGTCGACCACCGGGTGGAGCCCGCCGAAGTGGGCTGCGGCCGCGGCGACCAGCGCGAACTTGGTGTCATCGGAGGCGTCGAGCCGGATCTCGGGCGTCACGTGGGTGACCGGGACGTCGGCCAGCAGCGTGGACAGCGGCTGCTGCGCCTCGGCCAGGATCTCGAGCAGCCGCGCGGTGGTGTAGACCGCGTCGTCAAAGCCCATCCAGCGGTGGCTGAAGAAGATGTGGCCGCTCATCTCGCCGCCAAGCTCGGCACCCTCGTCCTTCATGCGCTGCTTGATGATGCTGTGGCCGACCGGCGCCATGATGGCGCGACCGCCGTTCTTGGTGATGTCGTCGAAGAGGGTCGCCGAGCACTTCACCTCGCTGACGATGGCCGCACCCGGGCACACCCGCAGGATCGCCCGCGAGAGCAGGATCATCAGGCGGTCGCCCCACAGGATCTCGCCGCGGTCGTCGACCACACCGATGCGGTCGGCGTCTCCGTCGTACGCCACGCCGCAGTCAGCGCCCTCGGCCTTCACGCGGGCGATCAGCTCGACGAGGTTCTCCTCGACCGTGGGGTCGGGGTGGTGGTTCGGGAATCGCCCGTCCATGGCGACGTACATGGGGACGACGTCGACGCCGAGGCGGTCCAAGAGCCGCGTGGCGATGGGGCCGCCGGTGCCGTTTCCGCCGTCGACGACCACCTTGAGGCGGCGACCGGGCAGGGCGATGTCCGACGCGACGCGCTCGACGTAGGCGTCGAAGACCGGGGCCTCGCGCACGCTGCCCTCGCCCGAGACGAAGTCCTGCGCCTCGATGAGGCGGCGCAGGTCCTGGACCTGCTCACCGTGCAGGCTGCTCTTGCCGTGCATCATCTTGAAGCCGTTGTACTCCGCGGGGTTATGGCTTCCGGTGATCTGCACGCCGCCGTCGGTGTCGTGGTGAAAGACGCCAAAGTAGAGCAGCGGCGAGGGCACCACGCCCACGTCGAGGACCTCCAGGCCGGTCTCGAGGAGGCCGCGTAGGAAGGCCTTGTGCAGGCGCGGGCCGTGGGTGCGGCAGTCGCGGCCGAGGCAGACCCGGGTCCCGCCGCTGCGCCGGATGACCGTGCCGAAGGCCCGCGCCAGGTCGTAGGCGAGCTGATCGGTGAGGTCGACGTCGGCGACACCGCGGACATCGTAGGCGCGGAAGATCTGGGGATTCAGAGCCATGGCTCGCCGTCTCCTGACTGAAGCGCCGTCACGATATCGCGGACGCGCTGGGAGGCTTCTCGGGGGCAGACCAGGGTCGCGTCTGCGGTGTGGACGACGACGAGATCGCTGACGCCGACAGTGGCCACCAGGGCGTCGCCGTCGGCGAAGAGCACGTTGCCGCTGCCCTCGAGTTCGATCACGCGACCTCGGGAGAAGGTCTCGCTGGCGTCTGGGCGGAAGTCCCAGAGCGTGCGCCAGGAGCCGACGTCGGACCAGCCGAAGTCGCCCGGGATGACCGCGGTGCGCTCGGAGCGCTCCATGACGGCGTAGTCGATGCTGATGGAGGTCAGCGCCGGGTAGTGCTCGGCGAGGCGGGCTGCGTCCACAGGCCCATCCTTGAAGAGCCGCCCGAGATCGGCGGCGAGTGTAGGCTCATGGAGGGCTAGCTCAGCGAGGGCGAGGGTCGCGGGCAGAAAGAACATGCCTGCGTTCCAGAGGTAGCCGCCCTCGGCGAGCCAGGCCATGGCCGTGTCGAGGTCGGGCTTCTCCTTGAAGGCCGCGACCGCGCGCAGGTCGGGGGCCTCGGCACAGGTCTGGGGCGCGCCGGCGCGGATGTAGCCGTAGCCGGTCTCGGGCCGAGTGGGGGGGATGCCGAGGGTGACGATGCGGTCTTTTTCGCAGGCGGCGACGGCCTGGGAGACGACGTCGCGGTAGCGCGGGACGTGGGCGATGTATTGGTCGGCGGGCAGCACGGCGAGCAGGCCGGCCGGGTCGCGGCGGAGCACCTCGTGGGCGGCCCAGCCGATGGCGGGCGCGGTGTTGCGGCCGGTGGGCTCCTCGAGGACGTTGGCGGCGGGAAGCTCGGGCAGGGCGTCGCGGACGGCCTGGCCCAGGGTGGTGCTGGTGACCACGAGCTGGCGCTCGGGCGGGATCAGCGGGGCGAGGCGCTCGAAGGTGGCGCGCAGCATGGTGCCCTGGCCGAAGAGGTCGAGGAGCTGCTTGGGGCGTGTGGCGCGGGAGAGCGGCCAGAAGCGGCTGCCGATGCCGCCGGCCATGATGACCGCGTAGGTGTGGCTCAGCGGGGACATGGGGGCCTCAGCGAAAGAAGGTCCAGGTGAAGGCGGTCGCGGCGAGGGCGAAGCAATACCACGCGAAATGATGGAGCTGGCCTTTCTGGAGCAGGCGCAGCAGCCAGCGCAGCGCGATGGTGCCGCTGATGGCCGCGACGGCGCCGCCGATGAGGAAGATGGAGAGGCCTTGGCCGTCGGGGGCGCCGTGGCGCAGGGCCAGGACGAGGGCGCCCAGGATCGCCGGGATGGCCATCAGAAACGAGAAGGCGGCGGCGGACTTGCGGTCGAGGCCGACGAGGAGGCCCGCGGTGATGGTGGTGCCGCTGCGGGACACGCCGCGCAAGATCGCGAAACCTTGGAGGGTTCCGATGATGAGCGCGTCTCTGAAGGTGAGGTCGGCGAGGGTGCGCAGGGGGCGGTTGGCGCGGACCGCGCGGCGCTCGAGGGCGCCCATGCCCAGCAGGATGAAGCCGGTGACGGCGAGGCACGCGGCGACGGCGCGGATGTCGAGGGCGAGGCGCTCCATGACGTCGCCGAACGCGATGGCGATGATGCCGGTGGGGACGGTCGCCGCGCCGACCAGGAGGATGAGGCGGGCGTCGGCGTCAGCGAGGAAATCGCTGGGTTTCTTCAGCGCGCCGAGGCCCGAGCGCAGCATCCGGCCCAGCTCGGCGCGGTAGACGATGACCACCGGGACCAGGGTGCCGACGTGGAGCACGATGTCGAAGAGGGTCTGCTCGGCCTCGATGCCGAAGAAAGACTCGAGCAGGCGGAGGTGGCCGCTGGACGAGACCGGCAGGAACTCGGTCAGGCCTTGCAGGATGGCCAGCGCGATGACGAGGGCGAGGGTCATTCGCTACGGAGCGATCCCTGGGAGGCCCATGTGGTCGCGGACCTCGCGCAGGGTCTCCTTGGCGATGACGCGGGCCTTTCGGCCGCCCTCGTGCAGGATCTCCCAGACGCGGTCAGGCTTGTCGCGTAGCTCGGCGGCGCGCTCGCGCATGGGTCCGAGGCGCGCCTCCATGGCCTCGTCGAGCAGGCGCTTGCAGGCGAAACAGCCGATCTCGGCGCCGCGGCACTCGCGGTTCACGCGGGCGATGGTCTCGTCGCTCGAGAAGTAGCCGTGCCACGAGAAGACGTTGCAGATGTCGGGGTTGCCGGGGTCTTTGAGGCGCAGGCGCGCGGGGTCGGTGAAGGCGTCCTTGAGCTTGACCCAGCGCTCCTCGGGCGACTCGAGCAGGGCGAGGAAGTTGTTCTGACTCTTGGACATCTTGGACTGGCCGTCGGTGCCCAGGACGCGCCGGGCGGGGGTCAGCAGCGGCTTCGGCTCGGGGAAGAAGTCCTCGGCGAAGCGGCGGTTCCAGCGGCGCCCGATGTCGCGGGCGAGCTCGAGGTGCTGAAGCTGGTCCTCGCCCACGGGGACGTAGCCCGCCTTGTAGAGCAGGATGTCGGCGGCCTGCAGCACCGGGTAGGTGAAGAGGCCGACGTTGACGTTGTGCTGATGCTGCTCGGACTTGTCCTTGAACTGAGTCATGCGGCCCAGGTCGCCGAACATCGTGACCGTGTTGAAGATCCAGGCGAGCTCGGTGTGCTCGGGGACCATCGACTGCACGAAGAGGGTCGAGCGCTCGGGGTCGATGCCGGCGGAGAGCAGCGCGATGCCGACCTCGAGCATGGACTGGCGGAACGCCTCCGGCTCGTACACCACGGTGGTCGCGTGGTGGTCGACGATGCTGAAGACGCACTCGTACTCGGACTGAAGCGCGACCCAGTTCTGAATCGCGCCGAGCCAGTTGCCGATGTGCACGATGCCGGTGGGCTGGATGCCCGAGAAGAGGCGCCGATTGTCGCTAACGGTTTCGTCTGTCATCGCAGGATATGGAACTCCGAGCGCCGGTTCCGCGCACGGCCGTCCTCGCTCTCGTTGTTGTCGATGGGACGCTCCTCACCCCAGCCCAGCGCCGTGATGCGGCTGGGCTCGATGCCTCGGCCGACCAGCCAGGTTCGGACGGCGTCGGCGCGGGCCTGGGAGAGCTTCTTGTTGTAGCGGTCAGAGCCGCGCGAGTCGGTGTGGCCCTCGATGCGCACCTTGAGGTCGGTACGCTTGGCCAGCACGTCCAGCACTTCCTCGAGGATGTAGTTGCTGTCGGGCATGATCCGCGCCTTGCCGGTGGCGAAGTGGATCTGCTGCTTCAGCTCGATCTGCGAGTCGGTGACCACGATAGACTTGTAGATGTCCGGGCAGCCGTCCTCGTCCTCGTCGCCGTCGAAGTCCTCGGCTTCATTGGGGCATTTGTCGCTGACGTCGGGGATCTTGTCGCCGTCGTTGTCGGGGTCCGGGCAGCCGTCGACGTCGTCGAATCCGTCGCGATCCTCGGACTCGTTGGGGCACTTGTCGACGCTGTCGGGGACGCCGTCCAGGTCGTTGTCGGGGTCTGGGCAGCCGTCGGCGTCTTGGAAGTCGTCTCTGTCTTCAGCCTGATCGGGGCATTTGTCGACGTCGTCCGCGATACCGTCGCCGTCGCGGTCGTGCTCGGGGCAGCCGTCCTCGTCGTGGTCGCCGTCGAAGTCCTCGGCCTCGTTGGGGCACTGGTCGAGGCTGTCGCGGATGCCGTCAAGGTCGCTGTCGGCCTCGCAGGTGTCGCCGCGGGAGCGCTCCCAGGCTTGGCGGGCGCGGCGCTTGGCCATCCGCAGGTGCCGCCACGCGCGGGTGGTCTGGCCCTCTTCGGACTCGTAGACCGCGAACTCGAGGTTGGCGCGGGCCTCGGCCAGCTCGCGCGGGGCGCAGAGACGGGCCGCCTGGTCGAATGTCGCCGTAAACGCTGTGATCTCAGCGTGTTTGTCGATGACCTGCTGCTTGCCGATGCAACTGGCACTCAGCGCCATGAGCGCGGCGATGAGCGTCAACCGGAGCAGAGCACCGCTCACGGGGTGCCGCCGGTCGCGGGCTTCGCGTCGCGCAGCTTCAGGCGCTGTTGCAAAAGCTCCTGGCGGCGCTCTTCCTGCGCGGCCTGGTCGACGGCCTTCTCGGCCAGGACCTTCGCCTCTTTCGCGAAACGCTCGGCGGCGTCGAACTCGGAGTAGCCTTCGGTCCGCTTGGCCTTGTCGACGTACGACGACGCCAGCCAGTACTCGTAAGGGGCGAGGCGGTGCGCCTTGGCCAAGCGCGCCTGCTGCA
The DNA here is from genome assembly GCA_041389525.1 of Myxococcota bacterium. Classification (GTDB taxonomy): domain Bacteria; phylum Myxococcota_A; class UBA9042; order PHBI01; family JACKFB01; genus JACKFB01. Next base: position 35,969 of record JAWKRR010000005.1, read on the forward strand.
GCGCGGTCGAGGCCTCGCTGACGGCCTGAGACGCCCAGACCGGCCCGCACGCGCTCGACGCCAACGCGCCGAAACCACACAGGGCGAGCGCTACGACGACCCGCCGGGCGAGGGCGACCCGAGAGCCGGAGGGCGTTGGAAAGTGGGGGTGCACCGCGTGGGCCTCGTCGGCACGGTCAGTGAGCATCGGTACACCGCGCGGAAGCACACTGTCAACGCGCGCGTTGACGCTCGCGCGCCGCCACTTCTATAGTCCGCGGCCCTGTCGCCCCCGCGTCGGAGTCAACGCCCATATGAGTCAGCCCACCAAGTCCCGCAAGGCCATCGTGCTCACCCTGGTCTTCGCCGTGTGGTTGGTGGGCGACCTCTGGACCAAGGACTGGGCGGACCGCTCGCTGGCTGGGGGCGACCACCCGCTGCCCTTCAGCGCCTCGGAGGCGGACGCCGGCAAGACGGTGGGCCAGCTGGCCGCGGAGCGCTTCGGGCTCGCCGCGGACGACCCGGCGCTGGACAGCCTGGCGGTCCTCGCGCCCCCGATGGACCTGACGCCCCAGACCACGCTGTACCCGAGCGAGGGCGCGCTGGCCCAGGTGCGCGGCTTCTACGTGGCCTGGCGCGGCGAGGAGAACCCGCCGCGGCGCATCGCCCTGGCTGACCGCGCGCGGCTGGCCCGCTGGCTGCGCATGGGCGCGCCCGAGATGGACGCCGAGACCCTGCGCGCCGCGGTCGAGGGCGAGGTCTCCAAAATCACAGTCGCGGACTGGCTCTCCAGCGCGCTGCGGCGCATGAGCGACGACGACATCGCCGCGACGGCGGCTACCGGGATGCACCCCATCACGCCCTCGTCGTCGCTGCGCGTGGACGCCGACGCCCCGGCCGTGGCGGGCACCAGCTACCTCGTGACGGAGCGCGAGGTGGCCGTCACGGGCGACTGGTTCAAGCTGGTGTACGCCGAGAACCCAGGCGCGGCCTTCGGATTCATGAAGGGCCTGCCCGCCAAGGTGCGCGACCTGGTCTTCTTGGTGCTGACCGTCATCGTCGGCCTCGTCATCCTGGTCGTGCTCGTGCGCATGCCGCTCCAGCATCGCCTCGTGCCGCTGGCGCTGACCGGTGTGCTTGCAGGCGCCGCCGGGAACTTCGTCGACCGCATCCGCTACGGCTACGTCATCGACTTCCTCGACATGGACCTGGGCTTCATGCACTGGCCCACCTACAACGTGGCCGACATCGCGATCTCGGTCGGCGTGGTCCTGCTGCTGCTGGACATGACCTTCAACAAGCAGAGCGCGCTGCTGGCTGAGCCCCCCAAGAAGGCCGAGCAGGCCTGAGCGTCCAGCCCGGACCGCCGCAGGGGGTAGGCCCGCGGGCATGAAAAAGGCCGCTCCTCTTGCGAGAAGCGGCCTTCGGAGCGTGCACGCTCAGGGCGCGATTAGCGCGCCAAGCCCACGAGCGCGGCGATGGTGTCGATCGGGAAGGACATCGTCATCCCCGACGTGTTGCCGTTGCCGGTCGCGGTCATCGTGAAGGCCTCGCCCTTGGGAAGCTTGTCGATGGCCTCCTTCATGCGGGCGACCTCGGGGATGGCCATCAGCGCCTGCATGATGATGTCCAGACGCAGCGTGCCCGCCATGGCGTTGCCCTTGGACGCGGCCGTGAGGCTGGGCTCGCCGCCCGGACGCTTGCCGGACGCGAGGTCGAGCGCCTGCTGAATGCCGTGGGGACCGAAGCCCATGGTCATGGCGTCGTTCTTGAAGCCGAAAGCCAGCTCGAGGTGGCGCCCGATCAGGCCGTCGACGATGGCGAAGGTGTCGGCGTCCTTCTCCTTGAGGCCGAGCTTCTCGAGGTCCGCGTCGATGGTCAGCGCGTCGACCTGCACGTCTCCGCGGGTCTCGCTCACGAGGACCAGCTTGACGCCCATGCCCTCGGCGATCCCGCCGAGCAGCCGGATGAGGCCCGGCAGATCCTTCACGTCCGCCGCACCGGGGACCTCCTTGCCTTCCTTCTTCATCTCCTCCAGCGCGTAGCTCCACGCCTTGGCGAAGACCAGGTCCAGGAGCTCGCCGTAAGCGCCGCGCAGCTGGCCCGCGTCGGTCACCTTGGCGAGGGTGGTCAGGGCGAAGGGGAAGGTGCCGTCGAGGGCAAAGGCCGTGGCGCTCTCGCCGGTGGCCTGAGCGGCCATGCGGTCGAAGATGCTGTCGATCTTGGCGGTCTCTTCGGGGGTCAGCTTCAGCAGGCCCGCGTAGGTCTCCAGCGCCATCTTCTGCATCTCGCGGATGCTCTTCATCTCGCGGACGTCCATGTTGCCGGTGAAGCCGAGCCACGTGGTCGCCGGGGCGGCGTCGGTCAGGCTCGAGCTCTTGCCGGTGATGCTGCGCGAGAAGTTCGCCAGACCGGAGCCGTCCTTGGCGTCGACGCTGGCGCCGAAGCGGATCGCGCCGTCTTGGACGTAGAGCTCGACCTGGGCCGCCGTCGTGCTGTCGACGACCTCAAAGAGGAGGTCGGTGTACTTCTTCATGACCTTGGAGGCGTCGGGCATGCCCGGCTCCTGCGCGGCCTGCGAGGTCAGCTGCTCGGCTGCGGCGCGGGCGTCCTGAAGCTCCTTGGCGAACGCGGCGTTCACGGTGGTCATGTTGACGCGGGTCGTGAAGAGGCGCTCGGGCTTCCAGGCGGCGAGGGCGCCGGAGAGGAACTCACGACGCTCGGCGAACACGCCGGGGTGATCGGAGAGCACCGCGCGGCCCTCGACGAAATCGAGGTACCAGGTCTGCCCCTGCGCCTCGAAGGACGCCGCGTGACCCTCGATGTCCTTCTTGGCCTCGGCGGGCAGCGACGCGAGGACTTTGTCCTTGTCGGTGATCGGGAGGAGGATCGCCTGCCCCTTGCCGTCGTGGGTCTTGGGGTCGACGTTCATGAACGCGATCGGGGCCGACTGGTCGAGCCAGGTGATGTCGGTGAACCCGTAGACGCCCTTCATGCCCTCGAGGGCGAGGGACGCGAGGTCGGGCGGGACCTGACCGGGGGCGATCTTGTTGGCGACGGTCGACGCCGTCGTGAGGACCTCGCTGAGCGAGGGCACGCCAGCGGCCATCAGGACGCCGTCGGGCAGCGCGAGGCTGGGGGCGGCGGCGGGGGCGGCGACGACCTCGGCGACCTTCTCGGCGACGGCCTCGACGACCTTCTCGCCTTCAGCGGCCTTGGCGGGCTCAGCGGTCTTGGCCGGCTCGGCGGTCTTGGCCGCCTCGGCGGCGGGAGCGGGCGTCGCGGGCTCGTCTTTTTTACAACCGGGAGCGGCCACGAGGGCGCTTAGCGCCAAGCTCAAGGCGCCTACCCGGAGGGATCGGCTAAGTGACTTCATGGACACGTTCCTCCTCGGAAGACTCGGTTAATTCCGCGTAGATCGCGGATTCTGTGCGTAGGTGTGGGACGGACAGGGCGTGTCCACTAGACCAGCGCGAGGTCTCTGTCAACGCGCGATGCGGGACCCGATTCCCTGAAATTCCGCGTGCATGGTCCGCCGACGAGGCGCCTGAACCGGCCGCCGCGAGTCAGAACCGGCTGCCGATGCCGAGGGTGAAGCTGAGCGGGAAATTGAGCTCTCGCACGAGGCTCGCGGGCGCCACGTAGCTTGTAAACCCGGTGCGCGCGGTGAGGTACCAGCTCTCGCCCAGCCCGACGCGCAGGCCGGTGCCGAAGTTGAGGCCCAGCCACGCGATGGGCGGCTCGTCGCGGAAGAGGCCTGAGCAGCGGGCGTCGTCGGCGCCGAAATGCTTGCAGTCCACGTCCTTGCTCATTCGGATGTCGGTGAACGTGACCGCCAGCTCGAGGCCGGCCTGCACGAACACGCGCACGCGCCGCGAGCCGCCGGTCAGCCCCGCGCCGGCGGCCAGGCGCGAGGTGATGAAGCCGCTGAGCAGGTCGTGGTTGCTGTCGGGGGCCGTCACCATCTGGGAGAACTCGCCGAAGACGTGGACGGCGCTGGTGGACTGCCAGGCGACCGCGAGGCCGACGCCGGGGCTGTGAAAGAGCTGGCGCGTGCGGTCGTGGCGCAGAAACAGGGTGTGGGTGTAGCCGAGGTCTACCGACCAGCGCGGCGTCTGGACGCGGCGGGCGAGCTGGCGGTCCTGCGATTCCAGGGCGCAGGCGTGCCAGGCGGTCAGCTCGCGGTCCAGGAGGTCCAGGGCGAGGGGGTCGTCGTCCAGCGGGATCCGGACGTCCAGGGCGACGCTGCGGGTGCGGCTGTCGAAGATGGTCAGGGCGAGGACCGGGGCGTCGGTGCTGTCGTCGGTGCCGGCCTCGATGAGGGCGGTGACCCACATCTCGACCTGGGCTTGGGCGGCCAGCGGCACCAGGGTGCTCGCCGGGAAGCGGATGCGCACCTTGTCGGGGAGCTGGGCGAGGTCGACGAGGGCGCCGGCCAGGGCGCGCTCGACCGCCTCGGGGTAGTAGCCGCGGTCGACGACGCGGCCGGGATCCAGCAGCCACATCTGGCGGAAGGCCATGTGAGCCGCGTGGGAGCCGCCGCGTTCGAGCTGGGCCAGGCCGAGGTACATCTGGACGTCGGCGAGCTCGCGGGCCTCGGTGACGTCCCCCTGCGCGTCCAAGTACAGGCGCGCGGCGCGCTCGAGCTGCTCGATGGCCTCGTCGGTGGCGAGGGCTCGGTAGCGCTCGACGCCCAGGATGTAGCGCTCGCGCGCCAGGGCGGTCGCTTCGCGGTGGCTCGACCGGTCCAGCGCGCGCTTGAGGGCGTCGGTGGAGGGCCGCAGCCGCACGAGGTCCAGGCGCGAGAGCGTGCGCTCGATGTGCCGCTGCCACTGGCCCGCCGTCTCGCGCAGCTGCCGCGGCCCGGGGCGCTCCTCGAAGAGATCTTCGGCGCCTCGCACATAGCTCCGTACAGGCAACACCCCGATGCGCAAGGGTTTCCAGCCTGACTCGGGCAGCGCGTCGGCCGCTCGGGCCGAGGGCGCGACCGCCGTCAGCAGGAGCAGCGCGACCGACGCGAGCCGCGGGCCGAAGCGCCGCATCAGGCGCGGGCGCGGGCTCACGGGGCCGCCGGCGGGCACTGCTTCTCCTCGTCGCGCACGGACTCTTCGGCGCGCTCGAGCCGCACCACCGCGGTCCCCGGTCCGCCGTCGGCGCGGGTGACCTCGCCCTCGAGGAATCGCCGCGCGCCCTCGGACGTCAGCTTCAGCCGCCAGTCGAGGACGAGGCTGCCGTCGCAAGTTGTGGAAAATCGCACAGTCCGCGCGTCGAGATCGAGCTGCTCGTGGTTGATGAACGCGCACGGGCACTCGGCGACGTACTGCGAGCCGCCCTGAACGATCTTGAAGTAGGCGACGCCGGCCACCTCGCGCCCGAAATGCCCAATCGCCAGCTCGGGAGAGCCCTCGAAGAGGCCGTCGGCCTCGACAGAGGTCGCGCGCCACAGGCCCGTGAACATCTGATTGAGCTCATCGCAACCCGCCGCCGGCCACCAGGCCAGCGACGCGAGGGCCGCGGCGAGCACGCATCGCTTGAGGGATCGGGGCATAGGCTCGCAGGCGCTCCGGGGGTGCCGCCGGTTAGCACGCACGGCGCCGGCTTGACAATCCGCGGGGCCCGTCGCGAAGCTAGCCGCGCCCCGCGACCACCGAACGGGGGCGGGAACGCGCGATTCGAGCGCGTCTGTTCGAGCGCATCAGTTCGAGCGCATCTGGCGAAGCGGCCGACGGGGCCAGAGGACCGGGCGATTTGGTCGACGACATTCCGGCGATTGCGATGCTTGGGCCTGAGCGCGACCCGGTCTCCGCGGAGACCACCGCCATGGCCGCTGGGCTGGGCCGCGCGCTGGCGGCGGCCGGCTGTGGCGTGATCGTCAGCGGGGGCGGCGTCGTGGCCACCACGGCGGGGCGCGCGGCGTTGGAGAACGGCGGCCGGGTCATCGCCATGGTGGACGCCGACGGACCCGTGCCCGAGCTCGGCTCCGCGGCGCGCGTGGTGACCCACGCGAGCGTTTTTCGCCGTCTCGAGGCCGTCCTCGAACACGCGGACGCCCTGATCGCGCTGCCCGGCGGCCTGACCGCGATGGCCGCGCTGCTTCAGGTCTGGTCCTACGGCGACACCCTGGACGGACCCTACCGCCCGATGGTGCTCGTGGGCGACGCGTGGCCCGGCATCGTCAAGGCGCTGGCCGACGCCGCGGCCCTGGACCGCCGAACCCGCGCGATGGTGACCTTCGCCACGACCGCCGACGAGGCCGTCGAGACCCTGCGCTACTACGTCTCCGCGCGCAGCTGATCGACGCCCCGGGGCCCCTCAGGACCCCTTCGTCTTCGTCGGCTTCTTCTCGGCGGCCGCCGCGGGCTTCGGCTCGCTGGCCTTGCGCGCCTTGGGCGCCTTCTCCTTGTCCTCGTCCTTCTTGTTCGGCGGCGGCTTCTGCTTCACGCCCGGCCCGACGAGGTAAACCCAGGCGCCCAGCTCGTTGCGCAGCAGCCACAGGCGGCGCTTCAGCGTCCCCTCGATGTCGGCGAGCAGTTGCAGCAGCCGCGCCAGCATCAGCGCGACGCCCTCGCCGCCGAACTGGCTCTGCTCGGCCGACGACTTCTGCGCCTTGATCGACTCGATCCGCTCGCGGTCCTGCGCCAAGCGCCGCAGCCACTCGTCGATGAGCCCGGGTTCCTCGACCCGCGCGGCCTCGGACTCCACCGACTGCCAGTAGGCGGCGATCCCGTGGGTGTCGAGCAGCTCGTCGCGACCGGAGCGAAGCTGCTCGAGGAAGGAGTCGCGGGCGCGGTCGAGGTCGGTGTTCATCGCGGCAATTCTCGCGCAGCCACGAGGGGTGGGCGGCCGCCCCTCCGAACGGGGTGTGCCGATGTCCCAGCACGGCGAGGCCCCTCGGGCTCGACGGGCGCATCTTGACGGGCTGCGAGACCGGGATGCTCGAAGCACTGGGGGCGTGAGCGGCTTCGGTCCGCCCTCCGAATCTTGCGCGGGTGGCTGCTCTCACGCATTCGGAGCGCAGCCTGCGTTGATTCCGGCGAGGGTACGGACGTCGACCTCACAGTCGCCATCCTCGCTTCAGACTTCCTTCGATTCTCATCGCCGCGAGATGAACGCTCCGACGCGATGGGCTCTGTTCCGACCAGGACATCGACACCGCCTGTTTGCACAGGCACCCGCACCGTAGTCGCGGCGAGTCGACGGCACAAGGGACGAAGCGCGGCCAGGGACGAAGCCGCCTACCAGTCGTCGCGCGACGCCACCCGGTAGAGCTTCCCGGCCGCCTGGCACTCGCGCCGCGCGGCGTCGTCCAGCAGCGCCATGCTGATCTGAGTGCGCGTGGCCGCCGCACGGTAGGCCGCCCGCAGCACCGCGTTCTTGATGGAGCCGCCCGAGAGCTCGTAGCAGTCGCCCAGCAGATCGAAGTCCAGATCGTCGGCCAGCGGTGCCGTCTCGGGCAGCAGGTGGCGCCAGATCGTCGCGCGCGTGTCGGCCTCGGGGAAGGGGAAGTTGATCTTGAAGGACAGCCGCCGCTCCAGCGCCGAGTCCAGCGAGGTCTTCAGGTTCGTGGTCAGCATCACCAGCCCGTCGTAGCGCTCGATGAGCTGCAGCAGGGTGTTGACCTCCATGTTGGCGAAGCGGTCGTTGGCCTGCTTGACCTCGACCCGCTTGGAGAACAGCGAGTCCGCCTCGTCAAAGAGCAGCACCGCGTGGGCCGAGCGCGCCTCCGCGAAGACGCGGGTCAGGTTCTTCTCGGTCTCGCCGATGTACTTGCTCATCACGTTGGCGACGTTGACCCGGTAGAGCCCCAGGCCAAGCTCGGCCGCGATGATCTCGGCCGAGAGCGTCTTCCCCGTCCCCGGGTCGCCATCGAAGAGCGCGGACAGACCCCGGCCCTTGTTGAACTTCTTGCCGAAGCCCCACTCGCGAAACACGATCTGCTGGGCGCTGACCGCCTCGATGATCTCGCGGATCTGCCCCTTCGTCTCCTGCGGCAGGATCAGGTCGTCCAGCCGCAGGTCCGCCACGTCGCGGTCGGCGTACTGGTTGAGGCGGTGGCGAAGCTGCGTCCAGGCGCCCTCGAGCAGATCGGCGTGGGTGACGAAGGGGGGGCCGGCCTGCGAGGCGATGCGCGACGCGGCGGCGCTGGCGGCCAGAAGCACGGCGTTCTTGATGTAGCCGCCGGTGAACTCGAAGCGGCGGGCGAGGTAGGCGACGTCCACCTCGGGCCCCAGGGGCAGCTCCGGCGGGAGGTGCACGCGCCAGATCGCCTCGCGCAGGCTGGGCGAGGGCGTCTCAAAGTCGACCCTATAAAGGATGCGGCGGTCCAGCGCGCTGTCGAGGGCCTGGGGCGCGTTGGTCGCCAAGATGACGACGCCCTCGAACTGCTCGAGCGCCGCCAACAGCGCCGAGAGGTGCCCGGTGCCGCGCTGATGGGTCGCGAAGAGCGCCTCGCACTCGTCGAAGAAGAGCACCGCGTCCTGCAGCCGCGCCTCGCGCAGGAGGTTGTCGAGGTTCGCCTCCCACGAGCGCTGCTGATCGGTCAGCCGCGCCGCGTCGACGCTGATGAGGCGGCGGCCCAGGTGGTTGGCGACCGCCCGCGCCGTCAGCGTCTTCCCCGTGCCGGGCGGGCCCGAGTAGAGCATCACGATGCCGCGCCCGTAGGCGACCGCGCTCTCGAGCCCCCACGCGCGCAGGGCCTGGCGGTAGCTGTCGTGCTGCCCGATCAGCCTGACGATCGCTGCCTTCTCTTCAGGCGGCAGCACGACCTGCGCCAGGGTCTCGGTCGGCTCGATGACGCGCGAGAAGGCCCGCAGCGCCGGGTCCTCGCCGTCGATTCCCATGAGCAGCGCCACGAGTCGCGCAGGCAGCCGCAGCTCGAGGTTGAGGAAGTCGTCGCCCGAATCGACGCCGCCGCGCCCGACCAGCAGCAGGTTGTGGCGCAGCAGCCGCCCGTTGGGCCCGAAGGTCTCGCGACGCCCGATGCGATCGCTGAAATCGCCCGCCAGCACCGCCAGCGTGACGTCCACGTCGAGGTGCGCGCGGTAGCCCAGCCCCTTGAGCCGCCCGTAGAGCCCGTTGAAGCTGCCATCGATGGCGGGCGCCAGGGCCAGCATGAGGACGTCCAGCTCGAAGTCGTCGAGCTGAAAGGACTGCTGCAGCTTCAGGGCCGCCGGGGGCGCGTCGGTCTTGGCCACGCGGGCGTCGAGCCGATCTCGGGCGGCCTTTTCAGCGTCGGCCAGGGCCTCGGGATCGGGCTCCGAGCCGGTCATCGTCGCGATGGGGTCGCGGGGGACCAGCCCGGCGAGCTCGCGCTCGGCCAGCACGCGGCGGCAGCGGGCGCGCAGCACCTCGAGGCGGTCGGAGACGTAGTCCACGTCGGAGGTGTAGGGCTCGGCGCCGGAAGCGGGCTGGGTCTTGGGTTTGGCCATGAGGCGAACGTTATCAGGCGTACCCCCGGGAATACAGGGGGCGCCGGACCATTACACCCACTCGTGCCGCGCGCTAGGGCGTGCCGCCGCGGCGGCTGGCTGGATCGGGCGACGGGGGCGGGCTAGGCTTCAGGTCTCGCCCCGCGGCTGCAGTTCGGGACGGGAGCGCTCACCCCAAGGATTTCGCCGGTGATCATCGACCCTCGCCGCCATTTGCTAGGCGCCACCTGCTTCCTCGTGGGTGCGGTGTTGGTGCTCGCCTACGACTTCGAGGATCGCGGGCGCCACTTCGACACGCCGGCGGCCCAGGCGAAGACCGACCGCGCCGGGGTCTACGACCTGTCGAAGGCGCGGATGCTGATGCGGGTCGTGGGGCATGTGCGCAGCCACTACGTCGACCCCGACCGCGTCGACCCGCGGGAGATGGCCCTGGCGGCGATGCGGGCCATCCAGACCAAGGTCCCCGAGGTGCGGGTCATCGCCGAGCGCGACGGCAAGAACCGGCCGAAGAACCTGACGGTGTCGGTGGCCGAAGCGACCAAGGAGTTCGCGCTCGACCGGGTGAGCGACCTCTATGAGCTGAACTGGAAGCTCATGGACATCTTCAACTTCCTCGAGCGGAACCTGCCGGTGACGGCCGACCTCGAGGACATCGAATACACCGCCACCAACGGGCTGCTCTCGACGTTGGACCCCCACAGCGTGCTCATCACGCCGCAGGCGTACCGCGAGATGCAGATGGGCACCCAGGGCCGGTTTGGCGGGCTGGGCATCGTGGTCAGCGTGCGCGAGGGCGTGCTGACGGTGATGAGCGTGATGGACGGGACGCCCGCGTCGAAGGCGGGGCTTCAGAGCGGCGACCAGATCGCGCGGATCGGCGAGGAGTCGACGGTCAACATGGCGCTCAGCGAGGCGGTCAATCGGCTGCGCGGCGAGCCGGGGACCTCCATCGTGGTCTGGGTGGCGCGCAAGGGCTGGCCGGACGCGAAGCCGTTCAACCTGACGCGCGAGGAGATCCGGCTACGGTCGGTGGTGCACGCGGATCTCGGGCAGGGCGTGGGCTACGTGAAGATCCGGAACTTCCAGGGGAACACGGCCGACGACCTGGAGGACGCGCTGACCAAGCTGACCGCGGGCGGCAAGAAGCTCGGCGGGCTGGTGCTGGACCTGCGAAATAACCCGGGCGGGCTGCTGGATCAGGCGATTCGGGTGAGCGACCGCTTCATCAGCGACGGCACGCTGGTCACCACCGTGCGCGAGCGCGGCAAGGAGCGAGAGGAGCGCCACGCGACGCGGGCCGGGACCTTGGACGACGTGCCGATGGTGGTGCTGGTGAACCGCGGTTCAGCGTCGGCGTCGGAGATCGTCGCCGGGGCGCTGAAGCACGACGAGCGGGCGCTGGTCATCGGGACGACCAGCTTCGGCAAGGGCTCGGTGCAGGTGGTCTATCAGCTCGACGACGCCGCGCTGAAGCTGACCATCGCGCAGTACCTGACGCCGGGCGACATCTCGATTCAGTCGGTGGGCATCGTACCGGACGTGGAGATCGAGTCGCTGAGCGTGGACAAGGAGCGGATGAACCTGCACCCCGATGAGCGTGACCTGCAGGGCGAGGCGGGCCTGGACAGCCACCTGGACTCGAAGCGGACCACCGACGTGAAGCCCTCGGTGCGGCTTGAGCTGCTGCAGACCGCCGAGGAGGACAAGGAGGCCGAGGGCGACGAGGGGGACGGGCCGCCGAAGGACACGCTGACCTTGCTGGCGCGCGACCTGCTGGTGGCGGCACCCGCGGTGGGGCGGCGCGCGGCGCTGGTGCAGGCCAAGGGCTTCCTCGACGCGCGGCAGGCCACCGAGGACGCGCGGGTGGTGGCGGCCATGGCGGCGCTGGGGCTGGATTGGCAGCGCGGTGCGGGCAAGGGGCTGCCGAACGTGAGCGCCAAGCTGGAGCTGGTGGCCGCGCCGGGGCGTCTGGGGACGCGGATGCTGGCCGGCGACAAGGTCACGCTGAGGGCGACCGTGAAGAACGAGGGGAAGGCGACGGCGTGGCGGATGCACGGCGTGATTCACTCGGCGGTGCCTGCGTTTTCGGGGCGCGAGCTGGTGTTTGGCCGCATCGAACCGGGGGCGGAGAAGAGCTGGGAGACCCAGATCGAGCTGCCGCGCAGCCTCGCCGCGCAGGCCGACCAGCTGCGTCTGGAGCTCTTCAGCGATGACGCGAGCTTGACCGAGGACGCCGACAAGCAGGCGGGGCTCATCGTGGAGATGAACGCCCAGCCGGAGCCGCGCTTCGCCTACAGCGCGCGGGTCATCGACACCAAGGGCTCCGGCGACGGCTTGGTGCAGCGGGGCGAGCGCTTCGACCTCGTGGTCGACGTGACCAACGTGGGCGAGGGCGACGCGGACGACGTGCTGCTGACGGTGAAAAACGAGTCGGGCGAGGCCGTCTTCATCGAGGACGGGCGCGAGCGGGTCGGGAAGCTGGCGGCGGGCGCCTCGTCGCGGGTGCGCTTCGTGCTCTCGGTGAAGCCCACCCTGAAGTCCCAGGACGTGCAGCTCACCCTGCGGATCGTCGACCAGGGCCTGCGCGAGTGGACCGAGGACAGCCTGAGCCTGCCTGTGTTCCCGGCGGAGTTCCCGAAGGGGCAGCGGGCGAGCTGGCTCGGCGAGGTCGTGGCGGCCCCCGTGTCGGTCCACGCCGGGGCGCACCGGGAGACGGACGTGGTCGCCCACGTGAGCGTCGGCGCGATCCTGCCGGTGGTCGCGGTGGCGGGAGACTGGGCCGGGGTGGCGCTGGAGGCGCGCGACGGCGAGGAGGCGATGGGCTGGGTGCCTGCGGCCAGCGTCCAGCGGCGTGACGGGGCTACGGCGCGCTTTGTAGGCGTGGCGAACGTGGCCCGGCACGAGCCCCCGGCGCTCGGGATCCCCAACCTGCATCAGGTCCTGGTCACGGGCGACGCGACGCTGGACGTGGCGGGCACGGCGCGCTTCGCGGACGGCGGGCATGGGAGGCGCTACGTCTACGTGTACCGCGGCGACGACAAGGTCTTCTTCAAGGCGGGCAGCGGCGACGACGGGTCGCGGGCGACCTTGGATTTCGCGGCGAAGATCCCGCTGGAGCCGGGCCGAAACGAGCTGGTCATCGTCGCGCGGGAGGGCGAAGAGGACGTCACGCGCCACAGCTTCGCCGTGTATCGCACGGGGAAGACGAGGTGAACCGAGCGGCCGCGGTCCGGGTGGCGGTGGCGCTCGCGCTGGTGGGGCTGGCTGCGGACGGCGCCGTGGCCGCCGAGGCGGAGGACGCAGCGGCGGTGGCTGACCCGGGGCCGCGGGCGATGGAGCGCGGCGTGGCGTTCGCGCGGGTCGGCGGCTACACGAAGGCCCTGCTGTGGTTTGAGCGCGCGCTGCCCACCATGAGTGGCGGCAGCGACGTCTTCTACAACCTCACGACCACCAGCGAGGCGCTGAAGGACTACAAGCGGGTGCACCTGTACGCGCGAGGATTCCTGGCGCGCGAGCCCGCCGGAGCGGACGCCGACGCCTTCCGGGCGCGGGTGGCCGAGGCGGCGCGGAAGCTCAAGGCGGCCGGGATGGCGCCGGTGCCGGTTCAGTTCGCGCTGGAGCCCGCTGGTCTGGAGGTCCGGGTCGAGCACGCGCCGCTCGGGGTCACCGGCGGCGACGCGATCCCGCTGGCGCCGGGGCGCTACGCGGTGGAGGTGACCGCGCCGGGCTATGAACCCTGGCGCCTGGCGCTCGAGGTGGGCTCGAAACCTCAGACGGTAGCTGGCGTCTTGACGCGGCGGGTGAGCCACGGCCACCTGGTCGTGGAGACCAAGCCCGCGGCCGGTGTCTCCGTCTTCGTCGACGAGCGGCTGGTCGGGAAGACGCCCCTCGCCGCGCCCGTCCGGCTCGAGACCGGGCGCGTGTTGGTGCGCTTTGAGCTGGACGGCTACGACCTGTGGTCCCGCTACGTCGAGATCCGCGACGGCCAGACCGAGACCCTGCGGCCGACTCTGGAGAAGCGCCGCGGCCCGTGATCTCGGCAGCGCCAGCCCGAGATCAGCTGTGGGACCGAATCTCGCCTGATTTCAGCTTGGCCGTGTAGTCGTCGAGGGCGGCGCGCACCTTGCCCGAGAGCAGGACCACGCCGAGGATGTTCGGGAAGGCCATGCCGAGGATCATCAGATCGCTGAAGTCGAGGATGTTGGTGGCCGTGACCTGGGAACCGAGGAACACGAAGACCAGGAACACGACGCGGTAGGCCATCGACGAGCGGTCGCCGAAGAGCCAGACCCAGCAGCGCTCGCCGTAGTAGGACCACGAGATCATCGTGGAGTAGGCGAAGAGGAAGACCGCGACCGAGAGCATGTAGGGGAACCAGGCGACGACGCTGCCGAAGGCCTGGGAGGTCAGGGCGGCGCCGTTGTTGGTGAGGACGAGCTCGGCGTTGACGGGGTCGTTGTAGGCGCCGGTGGTCACGATGACCAAGGCGGTCATGGTGCAGACGACGACGGTGTCGATGAAGGGCTCGAGCACCGAGACGATGCCCTCCTCGACCGAGTACTTCACCTTGGCGGCGGAGTGGGCGATGGCGGCCGAGCCGATGCCGGCCTCGTTGGAGAAGGCGGCGCGCTTGAAGCCGGTGATCAGGACGCCGACGAAGCCACCGAAGGCGGCCTGGGGCGAGAAGGCCTCGCTGACGATGAGCGCGAGGGCGTGGGGGACGGCCGCGGCGTCGGCGATGAGGATGTAGAGGCAGGCCAGGATGTAGAAGCCGCACATCGCCGGGACGATCTTGTCGGCGACCGAGGCGATGCGCCGGATGCCGCCGATGATGACGATGCCGACCAGCACGGTCATCACCAGCCCGTAGATCCAGGAGTTTCCTTCCAAAAAGGGCAGCACCAGCTTGATCTGCTCGAGGCTCTGCTTGACCTGGAAGGTGTTGCCGCCGCCAAAGGAGCCGCCGATGCATAGGATCGCGAAGGCGACCGCCAGGACCTTGCCCAGCGGCTTCATCTTGATCTCTTCGAGGCCCTTGGAGAGGTAGAGGACCGCGCCGCCCAGCACGCGGCCGTCGGGGCGCACCTCGCGGTACATCTGGCCCAGGGTGACCTCGGCGAACTTCGACGACATGCCGAGGAGGCCGGCGACGATCATCCAGAAGGTGGCGCCGGGGCCGCCGGTGGCGACGGCGATGGCGACGCCGGCGATGTTGCCCAAGCCGACGGTCGCGGACAGGGCGGCCGACAGCGCCTGGAAGTGCGAGACCTCGCCGGGGCTGTCGGGCTCGTCGTACTTGCCGCGGACCAGCTGGATGGCGTGGCCGAACATGCGCACGTTCACGAAGCCCATGCGCAGCGTGAAGAACACGGCGCCGACGATGAGCCAGGCGACCACCAGGGGCATGTCGAGGACGGGGATGCTCCAGAAGAGCACGGTGGCGATCGGCGTGACCAGGTAGTCGCCGAAGAACTTGTCGATGCGCTGTTCCATCGCCAGGGCGGCGGTCTGCGAGGCGGCGTCCGCGGCGAGGGCGACCGAGGGCAGCGCGGCTCCCAGCACGGCTCCGAGGGTCGTGGCCAGGGCTGTCACGGGGCGGGGGACGCGCATGGGTTCTCCGGAAGCGACTCGGGGGAAGGCGGCAGTATAGGGAACCGCGGCCCGGTCGTCAGGTAGCCCACGCGTCAGGGGCTACTCGGTCGTGACCCGCAGCACTTCCTCAAACGAGGTCACCCCTTGCGCCAGCTTGCGAATCGCTGATTCGCGCAGGGTCTTCATGCCGTCCTGACGCGCGGTGCGCACGATGTCGGTCGCGGGCGCACCGTCGATGACGTGCCGCCGGATGCGGTCGTCGACCGGCAAGACCTCGAAGACGCCGCAGCGCCCGCGCAGCCCCGTGTGGCGGCACTCGACGCAGCCCTTGCCGAACCACACCGGCAGCTGCGGCGCCGCGCCGTCCTCGGGCAGCGTCAGGCCCAGGGCGACCACCTGCTCCTTGCTCAGCGTCGTCCGCTCCTTGCAGCTCTCGCAGACCTTCCGCACCAGGCGCTGAGCGATGATCCCGACCACGGTGGAGGCGATGAGGAAGGGCTCGACGCCAAGCTCGGCCAGCCGCGTCAGGGCGCTCGCCGCGTCGTTTGTGTGCAGGGTCGAGAGCACCAGGTGGCCTGTGAGCGCGGCCTGAATCGCGTTCTGCGCGGTCTCCTGGTCGCGGATCTCGCCGACCATGATGACGTCGGGGTCCTGGCGCAACAGCGTCCGCAGCGCCGAGGCGAAGGTGATGCCGGCCTTGGGGTGGACCGCCGTCTGGTTGAAGTCCTCGAGCACCATCTCGATGGGATCTTCGATGGTGGTGACGTTGATCTCGTCGGTCGCGAGGATCTGAAGGGCCGAGTACAGGGTCGTCGTCTTTCCGCTGCCGGTGGGGCCCGTGACCAGCACCAGCCCGTGCGGTCGCCCGATGAACGACGAGAAGTGGTGGAGATCGCCCTCGGCGAACCCGAGCGCGTCGAGGTCCTGGATGATGACCTCGGGGTCGAAGATGCGCAGGACCAGCTTCTCGCCGAACGCGACGGGCAGCGTGGAGACGCGCAGCTCGATCTCGGCGTCCTTGTGGCGCGTCTTGATGCGGCCGTCCTGCGGGCGGCGTTTCTCGGCGATGTCGAGGCGCGCCATGGTCTTGATGCGGTTGACGATGGCGTTGTGCACCACCTTCGGGACGCGCTGGACCGTGTGGAGCACGCCGTCGATCCGCAAGCGCACGACCGCGTTCTCGCGCTTCGGCTCGACGTGGAGGTCGCTTGCGCGCTGGTCGAAGGCGTAGTGCAGCAGGTACTCGACCGCGTTGACGATGTGCTGATCGGTCGCCTCGATCTCGTCGAGGGACTTGAGCTTTACGAGCTGCTCGAGGTTGCCGAGATCGGTGCCGCTCGACAGGTCGGCCGCCGCCGCGGCCAGGGTGCGACGGAACCCGTAAATCTCTCGGATCTGCCTGAGGATATCGGTCTTCGAGGCGACCACGACCTCGACGTCGCCGCCCACCAGGCTGCGCACCGACTCGATGGCGTCGATGTTGTGCGGGTCGTCGGTCGCCAGGCGCAGGCGCAGCCCGATGCGCTCGATCGGGAGCATGCGATGCTTGGACGCGAAGGGGCGCGACAGGGTGGACGTGACGAGGTTGGCGTCCAGCCGCAGCGGGTCGATCTTGAGGTAGGGGCGCCCGGCCTCCTCCGCGATCACCTGCATCACCCGCTCTTCGGTGACCACGCCGCCGTCTTGGGCGGGCAAGCGGAAGCTGGCGAGCAGCTCGGCGGCGGAGATCTCGGTCCCACCGCGCCGGTTTGGCGCCACCCCGGCCTCTTTCTCCAGGCGGTAGCGTTGCGCGCTCTGCTTCGCGGCGACGTCCTCCGCGGCGCTGACCTCGAGCACGCCGCGGCGACACAGGATCTGGAGCAATTGGTCGAACGTGAGACTTCCAGCCATAGGGCGGCATCCTACCCTGACGGCCTGCCCGCGCGAAGGGGAGGCGCCACGGTTGCGGCAGACCGGCCGCGGACCACCCCAGACCTCGCGGGGGCCGGTGCTCGGCGCGGATTCAGGCTCGGCACATCGTCACGTTGCCGCCCTCGCGGCGCGCGTGCTAGATACGCCTGAGATCGGCTGGCTTTGAGGCTTCCGGGGCAATGGGTCTCGGTCCCAGTCAGACCACGTGCCGGGACGCAACGATCACGCCGTGACAGAGATCATCTGCATCAGCTGCTGGAGCAGCTTCGAGATCGACCCTCGAACCGCCGCCAGCGCACAGGTCACCTGTCCGTTGTGTGGCTTCGTCCAAGCGGGCCCGGCTCCGAAGCCGACCACGGTCCCGCCTCGGAGTCCCGACACCCTCGCCGACGGGCCGGGAGCGGGCGGGCAACGGGCCGCCCAGCGCGCGACGACCATCCCGCCCGACCCGGGTCCGGTCGCCGGCCGCGGGGCCGCGCCGCCGCCGCTGCCACCTCCAGTCCCCGGCGCCGCGATGAAGCCCGCCATCGACCGAAGCGCCGATCCCTTCAGCGCCATCGAGGCCGAGCTGGGCGATCTGGGCTTCGAGGGTGTGCTGGACGCGTCGCCGTCCCACGAGGGCAGCGAGGTCTCCGCGGTCAGCGCCATCCTCGCCGACATCGCGGGCGGTGGTGAGGGGGCTCCGGAGGGTGGGGCCGACCGCGGGGCGAGCGCCCCAACCCGCTGGAAGCTGCGCACGGGCTCCGGCCTGCTGCTGCATTTCCCCACCTACGAGACCGCCATCATCTGGGCCGCCGGGCACGACGGGCCCCTCGGAATCACCTGCGGAGACCTGGATTTTCGGCGCTACAAGGCGTTCCACCACGCGACGAAGTCCATCGGCGACCCGCTGGAGGCGCTGCAGGCGACCCCGTCGTTCGAGGAGCGCCCCGACCTCGGCGCCGCGTTGCCGCCCGAACCCCTCGAGCCGGCGCACCTCACCGCGCGGGCCCAGGAGTCAGCGCCTCTGGACCTCGGAGCCTCCGCCCCCGCCCGGAGCGCGCCGCCGCAGAGAGCCCCTGAACCCGCCCCCAGCATGGAAAGCCCGCCATCCCGCCCCAGCCGATCGCGGGTTCAGGATTTCAGCTTTCGCACCGGTCACTCTGTTTCGATCTGGCCGTCGCGCCTCATCTTCCTTACCCTGGGAATCATCCTTGGAGCCAGCGCGGTATATTATCTCGCTTGGTTAGGGATCATGCCCGGGGTTCAGTATTGATGAGCGAGCCACGCGAAAGCACCGCGAAGTGGGCCGTTCGTAAACCGGACGGCACGGTACTGCGATTCCCCAACCTCGATGTTCTCCAGAGCTGGATCCGCGACGGTATCGTCGTGAAGGGCGACTGGATCGAGCACGAGGAGGCCGGCTGGACCCGCGTCGAGGCCGTGACCGAACTGGCCGTCATGATGGCCAAATCGACCGCGACGGCCAAGCCGCCGGCGGGGCCGCGCCTCGCCGCGGAGCGCGACGACGACGACGAGCCCGTGGAGGCCGTCACCGCAGACGAAGACGGCCCGCCGCCGCTGCCTTTCCCCAGCGCCGCGAGCCCAGCGCCCGAGCCCGCCGCCGTGCGAACGCGCAAGACGACGCGGACGCGACCCGGTTCGAGCGCCAGCGCATCCTCGACCACCAGCAACGTCATCTCGCTGACCGACGTCGAGCGGCCAGCGCTCTCGCGCGAAGAGATCGAGTCGGAGGGCGAGAGCGTGTTGGGCGCGGTCGTGCCGCCGGCGCTGCCGTCGGACGCCGGCGCGGAGGCCTTGCTGCCGCTGATGCCAGGGACGCGACCGCGTGGGAGCAGCCCGCGGACGGGGCCGATCTCGTCGCGACCGGGGAACGCGCGGCGCGAGCCCTCGCGCGCGGACATTGAGCTGCAGCGCGCGCTGATTCGGCGCGGGCGGGCGGCCAAGCTGCGCCGGCGAGCGCTGCTTGGCGTGGCCTTCGTCGGCGGGCTCGCGGGCTTGACGGTGTGGGCGCTGTCGCAGCGCGGCGACGCCAACGATTCGCGCATCGACGAGACCGTGGCGACGCGGACCGCCGAGGCCGGGGCGGAGCGGGTGGAGGAGGCCGAGCTCGAGGGGGCGGCGACGTCCGAGGGTTCGGGTGCGGAGGCCAGCGGCCCGCGCGCGGCCGACCCGCAGCAGCCGTCGCCGGTGGCAGCGGCCACGGGCGACCAGGAACGACAAGCGGCGCTGGCGGCGGCAGGGGCCGGCCAGTATCTGACGGACGAGGAGCTGGCGGCGGCCAAGGCCGAGGCGCAGGCGAAGGCGGCGGCCCAGGCGGACGCGCTGGCTGCCGCGCAGGCCCAGGCTGAGAACCAGGGCGCGGCCCAGGCGCAGCTGGACGCGGTGAAGAGCGCGCAGGTGGCGGCGGCGCAGAAGGCCGCTGAGATCCAGGCGGCGCAGAAGGCGGCGGACCTGCAGGCGGCTCAGGCGCGCATGGCCGGAGAAGCGGCGAAGCAGGCGGCGGCGGCGAAGCAGGCGGCGGACGCGGCGGCGGCTAAGCAGGCGGCGGACGCGGCGGCGGCCAAGCAGGCGGCGGCGGCCAAGCAAGCGGCGGACGCGGCGGCGGCCAAGGCGGCGGCGGACGCAGCGGCGGCGAAACAGGCGGCCGCGGCAAAGCAGGCGGCGGACGCAGCGGCGGCGAAGCAGGCGGCGGCGGCAAAGCAAGCGGCGGACGCGGCGGCGGCGAAGAAAGCGGCGGACGCGGCGGCGGCCAAGCAAGCGGCGGACGCGGCGGCGGCGAAGAAAGCTGCAGACGCCAAGAAGGCGGCGGACGCCAAGAAGACCGCGGCGGCCACCACCACCAAGAAGTCCGTCGTGCCGTCGGCTCCCGCCAAGACCGAGTCGGAGCCGGGTCCCCGCAACGTCGCCTCCCTGATGGCCGAGGCGAAGAAGCTCGAGAAGGGCAAGCCCGTCGAGGCGCTGCGTCTGTACCGCGAGGCGCTCGCGATGAGCCCGTCCAACACCGACGTGCTGATGGCCATGGGCCGCACGCAGGTCGCGCTGGCGAACATCGCGGGCGCCGAGGCCTACCTGCGCAAGTGCCGCGGGATCTCGGCCAGCCACTCGGGCTGCCTCTACTGGCTCGGGCGCACCCTGGCCATGTCGGGCAAGACCTCGGAATCGAATCAGCTTTTCCACGAGTACCTGTCTCGGAACCCCGATGGCTCGCTCGCGGACGACGTCAGGAAGCGCCTGGGTCAGTGAGCTCGCCGGCTTCCGGCTGGCATCCCGAATCCCGAGTGGTCCGCGTCGCCGGCCCGCTCGGCGTCGCTGGGCCTTCGGTGGATGCTCACTATGTGCGCGTCGCCGGCCCACCCGGCGCGACGCCTCGCCCGACGCTCTTGCTGGTCCACGGCTTTCTGGTCTCCAGCTTCTCGTGGCGCCACCAGCTAGAGGCGCTCAGCGAGCATTTCGACGTCGTGGCGCCGTGCTTGGTGGGCTTCGGCTGGTCTGAGCGGGCCGCCGGCGAGTACTCCCTCGATGCCCTCGGCCAGTTCCTGCTGAGCTTCATGGACGCGCTCGAGATCCCGCGGGCCCACGTCTGCGGAAACAGCCTCGGCGGCGCGCTGGGGCTGTGGATGGCGCACGAGGCACCGCAGCGCGTCGACCGCCTCGTGCTGGTCAACTCCCTCGCGCTTGCCGACGGGGTGCCTGACCTCCCCGCGCAGCTCGTCCGGCCCTGGATGGCGCCCATCGCCCGCCTCTTCGTGCGTCCGACCCTGGCGCGCCTGGGCTTGCAGGCCCTCGCCTACCGCGGCATCCCGGTCGACAGCAGCTACCTGGCCGGCTTCCGCCCGCCCTTCGAAGATCCGCGCTCGATCCCCATCGCGCTCCAGGTGGCCCGCGGGTTGCCGGCCGCAGCGCTCCGGGTCGACTCCCTGCTGGGCGGCCTGCGCCACGAGACGCTGGTGGTCCAGGGCACCGGCGACCGCCTCCTCAGCGCGAGGTCGGGGCTGCACATCGCCCGCCGCATCCCCGACGCGCGCCTCGTGAGCTTCGACGCCTCCGGACACTGCCCCCACGAGGAAGAGCCCGAGCGCTTCAACGCGCTGATGCGGTCGTTCCTGGTCGGAGGCGGATGACGACCGGGCCGCGGGCTGCTACAAGATGCGCCTCTCGGCCGATCAGGCCATCCCTACGAGCGCGGAGCCTAACCCATGGTGGAAAACGTCGACGACTTGACCGTGACCTACGAGGAAGGCGGTGTCGTCACCGTGGAAGAGCTGGACAAGGCCATCCTGACGCGGGGTAGCTGGACCACGATCATGTTCAAGTACCGCGAGCTGGACTCCAAGACCCAGGAGATGGGCAAGGTGAAGTTCACGCTGCGGCGCTACCAGAAGCGTAACGGCGCCTACCGCCAGCAGGCGAAGTTCAACATCTCCAGCGAGGAGCAGGGCCGCGCGATCGTCGAGACGCTGACGGCGTGGTTGGACTCGTAGGTCCCCGCCCGTAGCACCTTCGCTGCGTGCTATTCCGCGGTCTCGAGGCGCCGAATCGACGCCTCGACCGCGGCTCGGTCCTCCGCGTGCGGCGCCGCGCGGAGGTAGGCCTGCCAAGCCGAGATCGCCCGGACGCGGTCGCCCGTGCGCTCGTGCGCCTGCCCCATGTTGAACCAGGCATCCGCCGAGAACGGGTTCGACTGCAGGCAGGCGTTGTAGGCGCGGACGGCCTCGTCGTAGGCGCCGACGTCAGAGAACGCGTTGCCAAGCAAGAACGCCGCCTCCCAGTGTCCCGGGCGCTGATCTAGCACCTCGCGCAGGACCTCGGCGGCCCCGCCCGGCTCGCCGCGCGCCAGCCGCAGGTCGGCCAGCTCGACCAGCGCGTCCACGTCGTCCGGCACCTCGGTGAGATAGTCCACGAGCCGCGCTTCGGCCGCCGCCGCCTCGCCGTCCTCCCGCTCGAAGCGCGCGAGCGCCAGCACCGCCTCACCGTCCCCCGGCTCCGCCTCGACGACGACCTCGAGCAGCGCGCGCGCACGCGTGAGATCGCCATCCTCCGCAGCGTCCATGGCCGCGTTGAAGCGCTCCGCCAGGTCGGGTCCCTCCTCATCTGACACCGTGATAGCCTCCGCAGCCCATGCGCGACCTCGACGATACGATCGCCGCTATCGCCACCGCTGTCGGTGGCGGCGTCGGCATTATCCGCTTATCTGGCCCCAGCGCGCTAGCGGTCGCGCGCGCGCACTTCCCGAACCTGCCCGCCCGCGCGACGCCGCGGCGCCTCTACCACGGCCACCTCCGCGATCGAGACGGCGCGCACCTCGACGAGGGCCTCGCCGTCTTCATGCCCGGCCCCCACTCGTATACGGGCGAGGACGTGGTCGAGCTGCAGCTGCACGGCGGCGCCCTCTCGCTGCGGCGCGGACTCGAGGCGCTGCTGCTCTCAGGCGCCCGCGGGGCGGACCCGGGCGAGTTCACACGCCGCGCCTTCATGAACGGCCGCATGGACCTGACGCGGGCCGAGGCCGTCGCTGATCTCGTCAGCGCGCGCACCGACCGGGCGCTCGCGGTGGCCCGCGATCACCTGAGCGGGCGCCTCGAAGCCGTCGCCGCCGACGCGCGCGAGAAGATCCTCGGGCTGCGGGCGCGCATCGAGGTCGCCATCGACTTCATCGACGACGACGTGCCGGTCCAGGACGCCGAGGCCCTCGCCGACGAAGCCCTCGCCATCGCCGGGGCCCTGTCCGAGCTGGCCGGCACCTACGAGCGCGGCCGGCTCTGGCGCGAGGGCGCGCGGGTGGCGCTCGCCGGGCGGCCGAACGCCGGCAAATCCAGCCTCTTCAACGCGTGGTGCCGCCGCGACCGCGCCATCGTGACGCCGACGCCGGGGACCACCCGGGACACGCTGGAGGAGACCGTCGATCTGGACGGGGTGCCGGTCGTCTTGATCGACACCGCCGGGCTGCGAGAGACCGACGACGACGTCGAGGCCGCCGGGATCGCCCGCGCCCAAGCGGCCATGGCCGCCGCCGACCTGGTCATCTACTTGGTGGCACCCGGCGACCCCGCGCCCGAGGTGGGCGAGGGCAGCCCAGCGCACGCGCCGACGCTGGTGGTGGCGTCGAAGTGCGATCTCGCGGCGCCGGCAGGTGCGGCGCTGGCCGTGAGCGCGACGACGGGCGCGGGGCTCGACGCGCTGGCCCGCGCGGTCGTCGAGCGGCTTGGCGGCGGCGCGTCGGACACGGGCGAGCTGGTGATCGCCCGCGAGCGGCACCGCGCCGCCCTCGCGCGTGGGGCCGCCGCGCTTCGCGACGCCAGCGCCTTGCTGCGCGCGGGCGAGCCCTTCGAGCTGGCGGCCGTCGACGTCCAGGAGGCCGCGCAGGCCCTTGGCGAGCTGCTGGGTCAGGGCACCATCGAGGACGTGCTGGACCGTCTTTTCTCCAGCTTCTGTATAGGGAAATGACGGCGTCTCTACCCGCCGTCACCACCTGTGGGGGTCAGCACCACGGCGTCGCGCAGCGCTGAGTCGGCGTCGCGCCAGACCTCGGCGGCCTTGTGAGGCGGCTCCCACTCCCCGCCGTCGCGGCGCTTGACCAGCAGGCGCGGGCCCGCAGACGCAGCGACCAGCAGGCCGGCGTCGCCGCCTAGCTCCCCCGCGAGCCGGTCGCGCACCTGGCAGGCGGCGCGGGCGGCTGCGGCCAAGGCCATGGGGTCGGCCAGTGCGGCGAGGGCGCTCGCGAGGGCCGGGGCTGACAGCCGCTGAGGCAGGGCCGCCCGCAAGCGCGGGGCCAGCCCCGGCGCCAGCGCCAGCGCCGGCGCGAGCTCGCCGAGACCGGCCTGGGGCAGCCCCCGCAGCACGACGAGGCGCTCGGGGTGCTCGGCGAGCAGGGCCACCGCGGACGGGCTCAGCGGCGGCGTCCACGCCCAGAACTCCTCGTCGACCACGACCGCCAGCCCCGCCTCGAGCGCCCGCTCGACATGGGCCAGCGGGTCGAGCGGCAGGCCCAGGGGTCCCGGGCGGCAAAAAACGCAGACGGTGGCTGCTCGATCGAGGATCACCCGCTCGAGGGCCTCGGCCTGCAGTCCCCAGTCCAGGTCGCGTCCCACGTCCACCCAGCGCGCGCCCGGGACCAGGATGGCCCGCTTCAGCGCGGGGTCCACCGGCCCGCTGAGGGCCACCACGTCGTCGGGGCCGAGCAGGCAGGCCAGGACGCGGCCGAGCAGGGTCTCTCGGTCGGGCGCGATGACCGCCGCGCTGGGGTCGACCCCGAGGGCAGACGCCCAAATCGCGCAGAGATTGCCTGCGGAACCGGAGGCGAAGGGGTCGGCCAGACGGGCCGCCGCGTCGACGTCGGCGGGCGGTGCGAGGTCGACGCGCGGCAGCGGCGGGGACTCGCGCAGGTACTGATGCTGAGGGTGTCGCGCCTTCATCGCGGCCCATGGTGGCACAGGCGGAGCGAGGTGGTAACCGAGCGCGCGCGCCGCGCATAACACGCCGTACTTACGACGATATCTCGGAAACTAAGCAGAGCGTCGTTGCCTTGGCCCCGCCGGGGTCATACTGTGGCTCTCTATTGTTGACCAAAGGAGTCCACAATGTCGGTGACCTTCCAGGACATGCTCTCGGACATCAAGGCGAAGATCCGTGAGGTGTCCGTCCACGAGCTGAACGACATGCTCGGGTCGAGCTCCCCGCCGATTCTCATCGATGTCCGCGAGCCGGACGAGCACGAGAACGGCCTCATCCGAGGCGCCCGCATCGTGCCGCGCGGCTTCCTTGAGCTGAAGGTCGAGAGCCTCGTGCCTGACCGCAGCACGCCGGTGGCGATTTACTGCGCCGGCGGCACCCGCAGCGCGCTCAGCACGCACGCGCTCCAGCAGCTTGGCTACACGAACGTGGTGAACGTCGGCGGCGGCATCGGCGCGTGGAGCCGCGCGGGCTTCCCGCTCGAGCACCGCAAGATGCTCACCAACGAGCAAAAAGCGCGCTATTCGCGGCAGATCATCCTCCCCCAGATGGGCGAAGAGGGTCAGCAGAAGCTGCTCAACGCGCGGGTGCTGTGCATCGGCGCGGGCGGGCTCGGCTCGCCGACCGCGCTCTACCTCGCGGCCGCGGGCGTCGGGACCCTCGGCATCCTCGACAACGACAAAGCCGACATGTCGAACCTTCAGCGCCAGATCCTGCACACCGAAGAGAGCGTCGGGACCTCGAAGGTCGAGTCGGCGAAGACGACGCTGCAGCGCCTCAACAGCGACATCACCATCCGCACCCACGACGTGCGGCTGGACTCGACCAACGTCATGGAGATCTTCCGTGACTACGACCTGGTCATCGACGGCACCGACAACTTCCCCACCCGCTACCTCATCAACGACGCGTGCGTGTTCTTGGGGCTGCCGAACGTCCACGGCTCGATCTTTCACTTCGACGGGCAGGTCACGGTCTTCAACGCGCCCGACGGCGGCCCCTGCTACCGCTGCCTCTACCCGGAGCCGCCCCCGCCCGAGCTGGCGCCGTCGTGCGCCGAGGCCGGCGTCCTGGGCGCGATCTGCGGCATCATCGGGACCCTGCAGGCCGCCGAGACCATGAAGCTGTTGCTGGGCGCAGGCGACCTGCTCTCCGGCCGCGTGCTCTCCATCGACGTGCTGCGCGGGACCGTCCGCGAACTCAAGACGCGCAAAGACCCCGCCTGCCCGGTCTGCAGCGCCAACCCGACCATCACCGAGCTCATCGACTACGAAGAGTTCTGCTCGCTCAACGCGCACTGACCCGCCCCCCGGCGCCGCGAATCCCCCGGGCGTCGCGGCGCCGCGAGTCCTACCGCTGCCGAGCCCTCGTTGATCCGAGATGACCGCGATCGCTATGCTTCAGTCCGTGCGCATCCGCCCCCACCAAACGGCTCTCGCTCTCGCCCTGCTCGCCCTCTCCGCCGCCCCCGCGCGTGCCGGGGACTGCGGCGACGTGGACGCGATGGGCCAGTGTCGCGACGCTCAGACCCTCGCCTGGTGCGCGGAGGGCAAGCTCAAGCAGGCGACCTGCCCCAAAGGCGAGATCTGCGCGCCGCACCAGAGCTTCAACGGCGGCGTCGGCTGCCTCCCGCCCGACAAGACCTCGTGCGGCACCGTGCCGACCGAAGGCCAGTGCACGTCCGCGGGCGCGGTCGCTTGGTGCGACGATCGCGGCAAGGTCCAGGTCCAGAGCTGCGGCGCGGAGTCCGTGTGCGGCTGGGACTCCGAGCACAGCTGGTACGACTGCCTGCCCATGCCGCCCGGCCCCCGCGCGGGGCTGCCCGACGGGGGCGCGGCGGCCGACGCCGGATACTCCGATTCCGCTGACGGCAACGAGGGAAATGCAGGCCAAGACGCCTCCACTGACGCCTCGACGACGCCCCCCGAAGAGATCGGCCCCGGCAGCGACACGCCGGGACTCGACGGCCCCTCGGGGCCGACCCCGGGCGTGGCGCCCGGCGCCAGCAAGGGAGAGGACACGACCTCGCTAGGCGGCGCCTGCTCCGGTGGTCGCGACGGCGGCCCCTTCGGCTGGCTCTGGGCTGTGCTGGCGTTGATGGCGACCGCGGCGATGCGCGCGCGCCCGACCGCGACGCGGCGCGCCCCCTACTCGCTGGCGTCCAGCCGCAGCACGGTCCCCAGGTCGCCGACCGCGTAGACCTGCCCCTGGCCGTCCCCATGGATGGCGTAGAGCGTGGCCACCGACCCCGTCTCCCAGGGCGTCCACGCCTGGCCGTCCCAGTGCAGGACGTGCCCCTCGTTGCCGACCGCCCAGACGTCATCCGCGGAGAGGCCGTAGACCCCGCGCAGCGTGATGCCGAACTGCGGGTCGCGCGAGCTCCACGTCTCCCCGTCCCAGTGCACGATCTGCCCGTTGGCGCCGACCGCCCAGACATCGTCGGACGCGATGCCCCACACCGCGTGCAGCGTGTCGACCACCAGCCGCGTCGAGCCGTCGCGTAGCTCCAGCGGCGCGATGCTCACGGCCGCCCACGCGAGCCCGGCCTGCCGCATGATGACGCCGCCGCCGCCCACCGCCCAGACGTCCGTGTCGGCCGACCCGAAGACGCCGCGCAGGTGCTCGGTGGTCTGAGACGCCGCGATCGACCAGGCGGTGCCGTCCCAATGGATGATCGAGCCGTTCTGCCCGGCGCTGTAGACGTCGTTGGAGGACACGCCCCAGACCGTCTCCAGGCCGATGCCGACCGGCGACGGGATCTTCTTCCAGCCCACGCCATCCCAATGGAGGATGAGCCCGGCCAGCCCGACCGCCCAGATGTCGTCGGGCGCTGTACCCCACACCGCGCGCAGATGCTGGGTGGACGGCGGCTTCTGAAAGACCCAGCCCTGGCCGCTGTCTCGGAAGATCGACGAGTTCTCGCCGACCACGACAGAGACGCCGCCCTGGCTCCAGGCCGCGGCGATCTCGCCGACCCCGTCGAAGCCCTGCACGCCCATGAAGCCCGCGTCGGCAGAGCCCAGCAGCATGGCGCCCGTCGCCCCGGTGACGAGCACCTGCCCCGGACCGGCCGCCGTGACGCCGCGGAGGTTCCGGCCGACCATGGACGCCGGCAGCGCGGTGACCAGCGACCAGAGCGTGCCGTTGTAGTGCAGGATGGTCCCGCCATCGCCCACCGCGTAGGCGTCCGTCGGCGCCAAGACCACCACCGCCCAGAGGTTCTTCGCGGTCGGCAGGCTCACCAGGTTCCACGCGTCGCCCTGGCCGCGGAGCATGGTGCCGTTGTCCCCCACAGCCCAGAACGTGTCGCCGTCCACGCTGTGAACGCCCCGCAACGTAAACGCGGTCGGGCTGTCGACGGGCAGCAGCCCCGAGCCCTCGGACACCGCGATGGCGCCTGAGGATCCGACCAACGCGATGCGCCCGCCCGCCCCGTGCATGGCGTTCCAGGAGGTGGGCAGCGCGCCCGCGCCGACCTCGCGCCAGGACACGCCGTCGAAGTGCGCGATGGCCCCGGCCAGCCCGACCGCCCAGACGTCGTCGACGGCGAGGGCGGCGGCCCCAAAGAGGGTCGGCAGCTCGAGATCCACGCTGGCAGCGCAGCTCGAGTCGATGACGATGTCGTCGATGTAGACGCCTTCTCCGAAATTGAAGGAGGAGACCACCGAGTCGAAGCGAAACCGCAGCGACACGGCCTTGCCGATCCAAGGGGTCAGGTCGACCTCCACCGGCACGAAGCCGTTCGTCGGGACCTGGGCGAGCTTGGCCTTCGACCAGACCTGCTGGACGCTCTGGCCGCTCGACACCTCGAGGGTGAGCAGGTGGAAGTTGGCGGAGGGCTCGACGTCGACGAAGACCTGAAAGCGCACGCTGGCGCGGCCGGTCTTCGGCAGGAGCACCGTGGGGGTGGCGATGGTGGCGGCGACGACCTCGCCGGTGTCGAAGTCGGGGAAGGGCTTGCTGGGATCGCCGAAGTAGAGGGCGTAGGGGGCGCTGGTGAAGCGGGGCGCGCTGGTGATGGGGTCGGTGTGGCTGACCGGCTGCCACTTGAGCGTGCCGGTCTGGGCGATCTGGGTGAAGCCCTCGGCCGTGCCGCCATCGAAGCGCCAGGAGCCGAGCTTGGTCCCGCAGCAGCCGGCGGCCTCGCTGGAGGTCACGACGCAGAGGCCGTCCTCGCACGCCGAGTCGGTGCACGGGTCGCCGTCATCGCAGTCAGCGGCGACCAGGCAGCCCCCGCCCACGCCAAATCCGCCGGCGCTGCCTCGCAAGATCGTGCCGTCCTTGCCGACCGCCCAGAGGTTGTCGCCGTCGGGCCCGGTGACGGCGTTGAGGAGCTGGCTGCCCTCGCCCTGGCTCAGGCGCGACCACGCGCCGCTGCTCGAGCGCGACACGATGACGCCGTCGTTGCCGACCGCGACCACGCGCCCCGCCTCGCCGGCCCACACGCCCTTGTAGACGAAATCGGCGCCCAGGCCGGTCTTCTCCTGCACGAAGCGGCGGGACTCGCCGGGCAGCTCGGGGCCCGTGTCGGGCAGCTCGGCGACGGCGTCGGACGCGCCGTCGGGCGCGAGATCGGGCGCGAGGTCCGCCGCGGTGAGGTCGGAGCCGTCTTGATCGGCGGGCGTGTCGGCGCCGACGGCGGCGTCGAGCTCGGTGCCGACGTCTTGCACCGCGGAGCCGCCGCCGTCGCCGCAGGCCGCGACGAGCGCGAGGGCCAACCCCGACAAGCACAGCGCGGCCCCGCGGACGCAACGATTGGGCGGTATGGTCATTCGCAGCATGTCCGCCTCAGCGGTCGCGAGGGTGGGCGCACGCGGGGGAGGCCCGCGGCGGGTCAGAGCTTCGTGAACGAGACCGTGTCCAGCGCCCAGGAGCGCCACCGGCCCGTGCTGAGGTCCTGATTCGAGTAGTTATCGATGTCGAAGCCCTCTTTGTACACGCGCACCAAGAAGAGCTCTTTCGGGCCCGGGGCGATGCCCGGCGTGCCCTCGATGTTCGGGAAGTCAGGCAGCAGCACGTCGGTGACGTCCCAGTTCGCGACCATGTCCCACTCGGTGACGGGGCCGGTCGGGCCGGGGATGGCGACGCTGATGTAGCTGAAGTGGGGCTCGACGCCGGTCTTCACGGTCCACGAGATCTCGTAGGCGTCGTCCATGGTGCCGCCGTCTGAGGGCGAGATGTTCTCGGGGACCTGCAGCATCGGGCCCAGCAGCAGCTCGTGGGTGCCGGTCGTGATGAGGCGCTCGCCCGACGCGGCCACGGCGAGCAGCGTGCTGCTGACCGCGTCCAGGCTGCGGTTTTTCCAGGTGGTCCCGTCGAAATGCAAGATGGTGCCTCGCTCTCCGACGGCGGTGATGTCGTGGGGGCCGAGGCCGGTGACCGCCTCCAGGGTGCGGGTGGTCAGCTCGGGCAACACCGGCGTCAGCGTCGCGCCGTCCCAGCGCAAGATCGTCCCGCCCTCGCCGACGATGGTCACGTCGTCAGGCGCTGAACCCCACACCGCGCGCAGGTTTCGCGTGGTGCCGCTGGGGATCGTCGTCCACACCGAGCCATCGAAGTGGATGACCTGGCCGAAGGTGCCCACGGCCCAGACGTCGTTGGGCGCGAAGCCGAAGACGCCGCGCAGGTTCTTCGAGGTGTTGCCGAACATCTGAGTCCAGGTGGTGCCGTTGTAGCGGTAGAGCGCGTAGAAACCGACCGCGAAGGCGTCGGTCTCCGACGCCATCCAGACGCCGCGTAGATCTTCGAAGCCGATCGCGGGCTGTGATTTCCACACCAGCCCGTCGAACGCGACGACCGCGCCCGACGCGCCCACCGCCAGGGCCTTCCCGCTGGGCAGGGCGTCGACCGCGTAGAGATGCTCCTTGGTGCCGGCGCTCTGCACGGCCCAGGTGCCGCCGAGGTTTCGGACGACCAGCCCGTCGGAGCCCACGCCGTAGAACTGATCGGGCCCAGCGGCCGCCATGCCGTTGACGTTCTTGGTGATGCCGGTGGACTTCGCCACGAAGACGTCGCCGTCGCGCTCGTAGAAGCGGTCGTCGGAGATCTCGCGGATGCCGCTGTGCAGCGTCAGCGAGTAGGGCTGGTTGTCCGCCGTCAGCGAGAACGCGCCCGCCATCAGCGTGTAGCTGGCGTCGTAGAGATCGCCGGAGAGCGTCTTCGGCACGTGGGTCTTTGTCAGCTCGTCGGTGAAGTCGAGGACCGGGTCGAAGAACTCGAAGACGCCGTCGCTGCCGAGATCCAGGTAGACGAACATGCCGTTGATGTCAGGGCCGTTGAAGCCTGACGGCGGGTCGTCGAGGCGGATCTTCAGCTCGCCGTTGAGCGGGTGATTCATCACGACGTTCTCGGTGTAGACCTCGCCCGGCAGCGCGAAGATGTGCCGGAACAGGCCCAGGACGTGCGGCGTGAACTCGCCCAGCTCGTCATTCTGGATGCCGCCCCAGCAGAAGACCGCGACCTCGCCGATGGGGAGCTGCATCTCAAACGAGTAGTCGGGCGCGACCTCGATGCCGGGCGACGGGATGTAGTCGGGCGCGAAGATGCTGGCGCGGGTGAAGTCGCAGAACGCCGTGACGCGGCCCGCCGAGGGGACGCACTGGTGCACGCTCTGGCCGTTGAGCGGCATGCAGATGAAGCCGGCGGCGCAGTCGGCGTTCGTCGAGCAGTGCGAGGTGCAGAACTTGCCCTGGTTCGGCAGGTCCGAGCAGGTCAGCCCGACGCAGTCGTCGTGGGTCACGCAGGCGTCGCACAGCTTGCCGGGGGCGTTGGGCTTGCTCGAGCACTTACCCAGCGGCACCGGCACGTACTTGGTGGCGTTGACCACCTGACCGCGGAAGAGCGGCGCGGTGCCCGACGGCGGCGGCCCCGGCGAGGGCGGGACGATCGGGTTGAGGTAGATGGTGACGTTGGAGGCGTCGTACTCGATGACCGATGACGACGAGAACCCGGTCTTTGAGGCAGACACCATCTGCTCGCCCGAGAGATCGGGACCGCTGAAGGTCACCTGCCCCTGGGAGTTGGTCAGCCCCTGGTACGGCGTCTTCGGGTCCGTCGACAGGATGACGAAGGCGTCGGCGATGGGCTGGCCGTCGCCCGTGCTGAGCACCGTCACGTTCACCGCGCCGTCGACGCCGTTGCCCCAGGTGCCGCCGAAGGTGCTCTCGGGGTCGAAGTAGGTGTAGCCGGCGGCCAGCACGGCGGTGCCCTTGCTGGCCGAGACGACCGTGACGTCCACCGTGCCGATCTCGCCGGGCGGCGTGCGCGCGGTGATCTTGGTCGGCGAGACCACCGTGACATGGGTGGCCTTGGTGCCGCCGACCAGCACGTCAGCGTCCAGCGGGAAACCCGCGCCCGTCAGCGTGATGAAGGTGCCGCCGGCGCGGCTGCCCTGGTCCGGCGTCACCACCCACAGCTTCATCGACGCCTGATAGGCGAAGCCGCCGAAGAGGGTGTCGCTGAGCGCGCCTTGGCTGACGGAGACGTTGGCGAGGCCGGGGCTGCCTGGGGGGCTGGTCGCCTCCAGGGTGTCGGGCGCCAGGACCACCACGTCCGTGGCCGGCAACGCCCCGATTCGCACGGTGGCGCCTGAGGAAAAGCCAGCCCCGCTGACCGTGACGCGGGTCCCGCCGGCGGTGGGGCCGAAGTTCGGCAGCACCTCGTAGACCGCGACGAAGGAGTCGTAAGTGTAGGTGGCCGTGTCGACGCCGTTTGAGTTCTCGACCTGAAGCGCCACCGAGCCGATGGCGCCGACCGGGGCCTCGACGAGCACGACGTGACCGACCGCGTCGACGCCCTTGACGACGCCCGGCTCGCTGCCGAAGCGCACGCTGGTGTCGGCCGCGGTCGTCAGCCCCTTGGCGACGATGGTGACGACGTTGCCGCCGCCGGCCGGGCCGCTGGGCGGCGTGACGGCCAAGATCTGCAGGGTGTCGCCCGGTTCTGCCGCGTCGAGGTAGGTGAAGGCGTTGACGCCCGCCGACGCGCCGTAGGCCGTGGCGACCACCACGTCGACCGGGCCCGGGGCCGAGCCCGGCGGCGTGATCCCGACGACCCGCTCGGCGCCGAAGCGCTCGACCGAGAGCAGCGCCTGCCCGTCGACGGTGACGACCAGCGGCTCGACGAAGCCGTGGCCGCGGATGTCGATGATGGTCCCGCCCGCCAGGGGCCCGACGGCCGGCGCCACCGAACGCACGCGCGGCGCCTCGAAGTAGGTGTAGCCCTTCGACAGCGTGCCGACGCCCAGGTCGGTCGACACGTGGACGTCGACCGTGGCGGGGCCCGGCGCGTCCGGGGTCAGCGCGACGATGGTGGCGTCGTCGATCACCTCGACCGAGATCGCCGAGCGACCTCCGATCAGCACGTTAGATCCTGGCGAAAAGCCGGTGCCGTGGATGGTGACGGGCTCGCCGCCGGCGACCTGGCCCGAGGGCGGGTCGATGGAGATGACGTCGACCGGGTTGAAGAAGAGGAAGGCGGACTCGAGCAGGGCCTCGGACTGGCCGTCGGGCGACACGACGCGGACGTCGGCGAGGCCGGGGGTGCGCGGCGGGGTCCGGGCGACGATGCGCTCGGGGCTGAGGACGAAGACCTCGGGGGCCAGGCTCTCGCCGAAGAAGAGGCGGAGGCCGTCCTGAAAGCCGGTGCCGCTGACCTCGACCTGGTCGCCGCCGCTGGCGAAGCCGCGGTCGGGGGTGACGCGGCGCAGGGACAGGGTGGTGGTGCTGGCGTCGGGGGGCTGGCTGGCGTCGGGCTGGCCGGGCAGGTCGGGCCCCGCGACGTCGGCCACGGTGTCCGCTGCGCCGGGCGTGTCGGGGCCGGAGGTGTCGCCCACCGCGTCCGGGCTCGGTACCGCGGCGCCGCCCGAGCCGCTATCCGAGCAGCCCGACGCGACGAGGAGCCCGGCCAGCGCGAGGAGAAGCGCCGGTGCCCACGCGGTATTTCGATATCCCATCAATGATCCTGGAGTTTCTTAGGGCGCCGCAGCGCCGCCGCCGAACTGATTCTCTTTATTGATCTCCGACAGATCGAGCCCGCCTGTATAGCCGTAGGACACGAACTGGTCGTAACCGTACACGATGACGCCGGCCGGCTCGCTCGACGTGATGGTGTGCGGCCCCGACTCCTTGATGCGCGTTCGGTACACGCTGTAGGTGCCGGTGCCGATCACCTCGAAGAAGCCAGGCGGGATCAGCTCGCCGTCCAGGGTGACCTGGGCGCCGGTGAGCGTGGTGATGTTCACGTAGTTGTCGTCGTACTCCGCCGGCGTGAAGATCACGAGATCGCGGCGGTACTGCTCGACGGGGATGGCCAGCATGAAGGCCGGGTCGCCGGTGCCGGCGTCGCCGCTCTGGCTCTGGCCGGTCGTGTTCGGCTCCGGCGCGTCCTGGGCGGCCAGGAACTGCCCGACCAGGATGGGCTTCTTGCCCGAGGTGTGGATCTCGAAGTGCTGGCGGCTCTCGAACTCGAACCACTCGCCGCGCTGCAGGATCGGGATCTCGATGCCGGGCTGCGGCGGCGTCAGCAGGACGACGGTGTTGTCCGCGCCGGCCATGATCCGCCAGATGTCCGACTCCTTCTTGCGGTCCCAGCTCTTCGACGCCACGTAGCTCGAGCCCCACACCTTCACCGGGTAAAGCTGCTGCTCGATGTGGTCGGCGCAGCAGGTGTTGAAGCCCGCGGCGACGCAATCCGACAGCGTCTTGCACGAGGTCTTCCGGTCGTACTCGCACACGCCCTTCTTGGTGATGGGGTCGAGGTCGACGCAGCGCGCGGTGTTGGGCGCGTTGGCGGCCTCGGACCCGCCGAAGACCGCGACCCGCTGGTCCGACAGGATGCGCGAGCCGGTCAGGTCCGCGCCCGGCCGGTCGGTCTCGATGTTGAGCACGTCGTACTGCTTGAGCTTGAAGACCCGCGTCTCGCCTTTCTCCATATGAGGGATCGGCTGCTGGTCGGGCGCGCCCGGGTAGACCTGGCCCGCCAGGGTCGGGGCGCTGACCTGCACCGACACCGAGGTGATGCCGGGCAAGACCGCGGCCACCGTCAGGGTGCTTCGCAGGGTGTCGAAGGTCTGCTCGCGGGTCATCACGAAGTACTCGCGGCCCAGCAAGGTCGCGGGCAGGAGCAGGCTGGCGTCGTTGGAGAAGACGTTCTCGTTCTCGAGGGGGTTGAACTGGTAGGCGATGACCGGCACCGACGCGGTCACGCGGTAGGCGAGGGACGCCTGGACCGTGCCGTTGACGTCGCGCCGGGGCAGCCGGAAGACGCGTAGCTGGCCCGGGAGCAGGGGCTCGGTGGGCACCGCGACCTGAGTCGGCTCCTTGCCGGGGATCGACGAGGGCTCCAGCAGGAACGGGACCTTCTGCTCGACGTCGCCCTCGCGCAGCCACACCTCGACGATGGCGGGCAGCGGCGACGCGGGCGGGTTCGCGACCACGATGGCGTACTGAGCGCCCGCCGCGTCGTAGAAGCCCTGCTCATTGCCGCCGGGGACAAACGCGTTGTCGAGGTCCACACCCCAGTAGTCGCAGCCGATGTAGCTGTTGAACTTGATGTTGACCGAGCACAGGCTCTCACAGGGCGCGCCGGTGAGGTCCAGCGCGCAGACTTGGCCGGTGGTGCCGCCGTTACAGAAGGTGGTCGTCTCCCACGCCGAGCCGTCGTCGGCGCAGGTCTGGACCTCCTCCTCGCCGTTACAGCGCTGGGTGCCCGGGAAGCACACGGTGCAGCGGTCCTGCACGCACTGGCTGTCGCGGCCGTCGGGGCCCTTGCAGATGCCCTCGACGTAGTTGGTGCCCGACGCGTTACAGACCAGCGCCTGTTTGCCGCCCTCGATGATGCAGGCCTTCGCGGTGCCGGGCACGCAGATCTGGCCAGGGCCCAGCTCGACGTCCACCGCGGCGTCGCCGGCGTCCGTCGCGTCGCTGACCTCGCCCACCTCGCCGAGGTCATCGCCCCCGGTCTTGTCGTCGGGACAGCCGCTGAGCAGCACGCCAAACAGCGAGACAGCGACTACGAAAACGGGCCTGTGGAGGCGGAGCGGCCAGTGGCGCAGCGTCGGCATGAAAGGTTCCTAGCGCACAGGGCCCCGGAGCGCGACCGGGGCGGCGCGAGGCCTCTCGAACCGATACGCCGCAGGGGGATTCTTGGTGCGCGAATGATCGCCGCCCCACCGCCCCGAGTCAAACCGGAGCGCGGTCGGGGCAGTTTCTTTCCACGAAAGGCGAAGGGCCCGCCGACGCGAGGTCAGCGGGCCCTCCGGAGGGTCGGCTCGCGCGGCGGCCTACGCCACCGCTGCGAAGGCTACCAGTCGTACTTGATGGCGCCGCTGACGCCGAAGTTGTCGGTGCCGTTGCCGCCGCCGGTCAGGAAGTCCGGACCGTTGACCCAGTAGAGCGGGTTGATGTCGATGTCGAGCGAGAGCGTCGACTCGGCCACGGGCAGGTTGATGCCGACGCCCGTCTTGATCTCGGTGACCACGTCGGAGCTACGGCGCTCCGTCGTGGTGCCGTTCTGGGTGACCGAGGCGCGGTTGAAGTCCACCGACTGCCAGGCGCCGAAGCGGAAGTCGAGCCAGCTCAGCAGCTTCACGTCCACGCCGATGCTGTAGAAGGGCAGCGAGATCTTGCGGTCCAGGTCGCGGTCGACCGAGTTGGCGCGCCCGTTGGCCGGACCCGACGAACCCTCGAGCGTCTGCTGGGCGAAGCGCAGGCCGATGCCGGGCGCGACGAAGACGTTCTCGAAGGGCTCGAAGACGATGTCGGTGCCGACGGTCAGGTCAAAGGCCTGCCACGAGCCGGTCTGCACGGTGCCCAGCGGGAGGTTCTTGTTGGAGACCTCCTGGGTGCCGAAGTGCATGCGCAGAAAAGGCACGATGTGGGACTGCTGGTAGAACTCGAAGTTGCCGCGCCCCTCGAGGCGGAAGCCGAAGTGGCTGTCGACGGCGAAGTTCTCGACGAGCACGTCCGGGACGCCGCTGCGCTGGTTGAGGCCGTCGCGCTCGTCACCGAAGGCGCCGATCTCGAAGCCCAGCGACAGGTCCAGCTCGCCGGCGGCGAAGTCGAGGCCGAAGCCCGCCGCCAGGTCGATGAGCAGCGCGCCCTGGTCCACGCGACCACCCGTGGGCTGCTCGACGTCGCCGTCGTCGCCGAGGATGTTGAGCATGACGCCGAGGCGGGCCGTCGCGCCGATGTTCAGCGCGTAGAGCAGGCCGATCTTGTAGTCGACGTTCGCCGCCGACTGACCGGTGACCGGCGAGGTCACGCCGGTGGAGCCGCCGCCCGCCAAGGACGCCTGGCTGGCCTGCGCGCCCGCGCCGACCGCCGAGCCGCCGGTGATGGCGTTGCCCGCGGCGGAGAACCCGTCGCCGACCCCGCGCGTGCCCGAGTTGATCCGGCCGCCGTAGATGGCGAGGACCATGTCCTCGCTGAGGCTGTAGTGGAAGCCGAAGACCGTGTTCGACATCCCCTGACGGATGTTGTCGATGTAGGTCATGTTGCCGTAGCGCACCAACAGCGACGGCAACGCGAAGATGTTCGTTTCATCTTCAATGGTTATGGACTTGTGGTGGCCGCCCATCGCGTTGATGCGCGACTGAGTGGCCAGCGCGGGCGACGCGGCCGCGAGCAAGCCTAGACTGGCGATGACCGCCACGATTCGCTGATTCATAGTCCCCTCCGGGTCCCGGGGGTGATGCCGCGGGACGATAGTGCAGTGCACGACTCTCCCCCGATCCCACGGGTGAAACGTGTTTCGGGCAATTTTCCGTGATTTTCCAAGCCGATATGGCGCGAGCTAGCACGCGCTTTCGCGGGGTGTCAACACGGCCCGAACACGCGACCGAGGCCCCGAAAACCTAGGCGCCGTGGGATTTTCGACGGACGTGGGGGGCCATGCTAGCTTCCGAGTCGTGATCCAACTCTACCACGTCACCAAGCGATACTCTAACGGTATCGAGGCCTTACGCGACGTCACCCTCCGCATCCACGAGGGGGAGTTCGTCTTTCTGTCGGGGCCGTCGGGCGCCGGGAAGACGACGCTGACCAAGCTGCTGATGGTGATGGAGCAGGCGAGCGAGGGGCAGGTGCTGGTCGCCGGGAGAAATCTCGCGGTGCTCAAGCGCGGCTCCATCCCGTACCTGCGGCGAAATATCGGGGTGGTCTGGCAGGACTTCAAGCTGCTGCCTCACCGCAACGTCTTCGACAACGTCGCGATCGCCCTCGAGATCCTGGGCCTGCCGCGAAAGCAGATCACCCGCCGCGTCGACCAGGTCCTCGAGATGGTCGGCCTCGAGCGCTATGCTCGCTCGCTGCCCCACTGGCTGTCGGGCGGTGAGCAGCAGCGCGTCGCCATCGCCCGCGCCCTGGTCAACGACCCGGCGATCCTGCTGGCCGACGAGCCGACCGGCAACCTCGACCCCGACCTCTCCGTCGACATCATGCGGATGCTCATCGACGTCCAACAGCGCGGCACCACCGTGATGGTCGCGACCCACGACCGCGGGCTGATGGACCGCTTCGGCAAGCGCGTCGTGCTGCTCAACAAGGGCTTCCTCATCGAGGACGGCGCGCCCGTCGACGTGCTGCCGGGCGCGCCCGGACAGCTCGCGGGGCAGGGCGTGGACCCGGTCACCGGCGAGCCCCTCGTCGGGTTCGGGGAGGCCGAATCGTGAGCCGCGAGCTGGTCTTTTGGCATTTCCTGCGCGAGGCGTGGAAGAACATCCGGGCGGCACCGGCGCTCACCCTGGTCGCGGTCCTGACCATCGCGGTCAGCCTGATCCTGGTTGGGTTTTTCGGCTTCCTGATGGTCAACGCCAACCGCGTGCTCGACGGCATCGCCGACGACCTGCGGGTGACGGTCTATCTGGCGCCCGACACGCCGGCCGCCGAGATCGACGCGCTGCAGCGCAAGATCGCCGAGCGCGACGAGGTGTCGCAGGTCAGCTACCTGACCGCCGAAGAGGACCTCAAGCGCAACGTGGCGCTGCTGTCGCCCGAGCTGCTCGAGGGTCTCGACAAGGCGGCCATCCCGGGCCAGCCGGCCATCGACGTGCTCTTGCGCCCACGCCAGCGTACCAAGGAAGACTTCGCCCGCATCAGCGTCTGGCTCGAGGAGCTCTCGGGCACCCAGGCCGTGCAAGAGCTCTACTTCGGCGCCGACAAGATCCGGATCCTCTTCGCCATTATCGATCTGATCCGGCTCACCGGCTTCATCATCTGCGGCATCGTCCTCGCCGCAGCCGTCTTCTTCACCTTCTCGACCATCAAGCTGGCGGTGTACGCCCGGCGCGAAGAGATCGAGGTGCTGCGGCTGGTCGGCGCCACCGATCGCTTCATCAAGGCTCCCTTCTTCATCGAGGGCGCGCTCGCGGGCTTATCGGGGGCCGCGGTGGCCCTGATCCTGGTCGCGACCATCCACACCCGCCTCGTCGCCTTCGTCGAGCAAGAGCACTTCCTCAACCTCTCGCTGGATCTCATGCCCGCCGGGATGGTGCTGTGGCTCTTCGTCGGCGGCATCGGCCTGGGGATCACCGGCTCCTGGCTGAGCGTCGGCCGCTACCTGCGCACATGAACGCGCTGCGCCGCTGCCTGGTCCTGGCCGCGCTGCTGCCCGCGGTGGCGCTGGGTTCCATGGCGCTCGGGGCGCCGGACGCTGCGAAACCGGCCGCTGAGCCTGAGCCCGCGGCCCCCGCGGCCCCCGCCAAACCCGCCGCCAAAGTCGACCCCGACACCCTGGTCGTCCCGAAGACCGACCCGCCCGAGCAGCGCCAGCCCGCCACCGACGTCAACAAGCTGCTACGCGCCGAGCTCTCGATGCTGGTGACCCTCGAGGATCTCGAGACGAACATCATCCGCCGGGCCTCGGAGCTGGAGAACCTGCGCGAGCAGGAGAAGGTCGTCGAGCGCGACCTCGGCAAGATGGCCGAGCGCTTCACCAAGCTGACCGAGAAGATCGACGGCGCCCGCGAGCTGGTCCACCGGCGCATGCGGGCGATGATCCAGCTCAAGCGCACCGAGCCCTACCAGGTGCTCTTCGCGTCCGGCGACTACGCGACGTTCCGGCGGCGCGAGCGCGCGCTCCAGACCCTGCTGGAGTCCGATCGCACGCGCGTCGACGCCTACCGCTCGCAACTCGCCGAC
Source organism: Myxococcota bacterium (assembly GCA_041389525.1). Classification (GTDB taxonomy): domain Bacteria; phylum Myxococcota_A; class UBA9042; order PHBI01; family JACKFB01; genus JACKFB01. Next base: position 75,468 of record JAWKRR010000005.1, read on the forward strand.
TGGCGGCGGTCCCGCGACGACCTCGAGCGGCGCCGGCAGAACCTCGTCCGCACCCGCGAGGCCATCGAGATCATGCTCCAGGAGCTGGAGTGGGATCGCGAGGAGAAGCAGGCGCTGCTGGAGTCCGTGCGCGAGCGCTCGCCCTTCCAAAAGAAGCTCAGCGACGAGATGAACTCGGTGGACGAGGAGCTGCAGCAGAAGGTCGCGGCCATGGCCGACCGCGCGCACCCGCGCCTGTGGATGCAGGAGACCAAGGGCAGCCTGTCGATGCCGATCCGCAACGGGCGCATCACCGGCGGCTTCGGCATCCGCGTGCACCCGAAGTTCGGCACGCGCACGGTGCACCGCGGCATCGACGTCGCGCCCGACAAGTGGGACGGCGAGAGCCCCGTCGAGGTGCGCGCGATCTACTGGGGCTACGTCGCGTACGTGGGGCGCCTGCGCGGCCTCGGCACCACCGTCATCATCGACCACACGCGCGGCTACATGACGCTCTACGCGCACCTGGACACGACGCAGGTGAAGGTCGGCCAGAAGGTGAAGACCGGCGAGGGGATCGGGACCATGGGCGACTCCGGCTCTCTCACGTGCAAGCACCTCTACATGGAGCTTCGCTACGAGGGGAAAGCCGAGGATCCGCGGCCATGGATCCAGTGAACGACCCCGATCTCGGGCGGGCTTGTCTCGGGCGGGCCTGTCGCGAGCCGGCCGGCCTCGGGCGGGCCTATCTTGGGCGCGGCCGGGTCGGGTGGCGCGGGGTCGGCCGGCGGCTCGCCGGGCTGGCGGGCGCGCTCTGGGTCCTGCTGCTCACCGCGGTCTGTGGCGGCACGACGCCCTCGCTGACAGACAGGCAGCAGCGGGCGATCTGCGCGATCGGCGATCGCTTCGGGCGGCTGGACATGATGCCCTCGGGGCTGGAGGGCATGGCCATCCGCGTCGTGACCGACGACCCCGACGCCGCGCGCAATGGCCTCCGCACGACGCTGACCGGCGACACCGAGCCGGCGCTGAGCATCGCGCGGATCGAGGAGCCGAAGCCCCAGATCGCCATCGTCATCGACGATCTCGGGCTACACCCGAACCAGCTGCTCGGGTTGTGGGCGCTGGGCCAGCCCATCACCTGGGCGCTGCTGCCCGAGGCGCCCCACACGGCCGCCTACGTCGACTGGCTGAGCAGCCACGGCGCGTCCATGCTGATTCACCTGCCGATGGAGCCCATCGAGCGGGGCCTGATGAGCTTCCCGGGCTACGTGCGGGTCGACCAGAGCGAGGCGGAGCGACGCGCCATCGTGGACGACGCCATGGCGGCGATCCCGGGTGCCGTCGGGTTCAACAACCACATGGGCAGCCTGCTCACGACCGACCCGGCAGCGCTCCGCGACGTCATCGAGGCCACGCCGCCCGACTTCCTGGTGCTAGACAGCCGCACCACCGCCGAGAGCCGGCTCGCCGAGGTCGCGCGCAGCCTCAACCGCCCAGTGGCTGAGCGCACGGTCTTCCTCGACCACGAGCGCGAGCCCCACAAGATCGCCGCCATGCTGGAGCAGGCTCTCGCGGTCGCGAACGAGCGCGGCAGCGCCGTGGCCATCGGCCACCCCTACCCGGAGACCGTGGCGGCCATCCGCAGCTTCCTCGCGCGCCACGGCCACGAGGTCCAGCTCGTCCCCATCGAGCGAATCAGCGACCCGCCGCTGCTGCCGCCCTGGCTGCGATCCTGCGAGGTGCAGCCCGAGGGGAAGGGGGCCGCGCCGCCAGCGCCGAAGCCGCCAGCGCAGCCCGAGATCACGCCAGCAGCCGGACCTGAGTCCACGCCCACACCCAAGTAGTCCGGCGCCTCGATTCACGAGGCGCCGTCTACCTGTTTGGGTCTCTACTCGGCGTCGTTCGGGACGATGCAGACGCGGCGGAAGACGCCCTCGCCCTCGGAGCGCGTGGTCACGCCGGCGTGCTCGCGCAGCGCCATGTGGATCAAGCGGCGCGAGCGCGGGTCCAGCGGCCCCATCTTGAAGGTCTTGCCCTCTTCGACGGCGCGGTCGGCCAGCTCCACAGCGGAGCGCCCGAGATCTTCGTCGACCTGACGCTTCGCGCCACCGGAGTCGATGACGACCTTCTTGCGGTCCTCGGCGTCGAAGTTCACGACCTTGTCGACCAGGTGCTGGAGCGCGTCGAGCAGCTCCATCTCCTTGGCCACCAAGCAGTCGTGATAGACGCCCGAGTTCATGTCGAAGCGGATGCTGGCCTCGTCCTCGGTGACGTCCACGGTCATGCCGAAGCCCATGCCGGTCAGCACGTCGCGCAGGACCTCATGTGCGTCCTCGCCGACCTCCGAGAGCTGAACGCCCTCGGCCACGCGCATGATGACCTCGGTCGGACCGTCGGTCGGCACGGGCACGGTCACATCTTCCTCGCGCGGGCCGCGGCGCGGTCCACGATCGTCGCCGCCGCGGTTGTCGCGCCGTCCACGTCCAGCGCGTCCGCCGCGATCGCCGCCACGTCCGCCACGATCGCCGCCGCGTCCGCCGCGATCGCCGCCGCGTCCGCCACGATCGCCGCCGCGTCCGCCGCCGCGTCCACCGCGATCGCCACCGTCACGCTCGGCGCGCTCTTCGCGAGGGGGGCGCTCGGAGCGCTCCGCCGGCGCGTCCGACGATCCGCCGTCGCCGCTCAGCTTCTCGACCATCGCGCCCGCCGCGACGGCCTCTCCGGTGTTGACCTTGATCAGGGCGAAGCCGCCGCCCTGGCCAGCCATCACCGAGTACTGCACGGCGTCTGCCGCGATGCCCATGGCGTCCGCGGCCTTTTGAACCGCTGCTTCCACGTTACGACCAGTATATGTCTTGCTGCTCATGCCATTCGCCGCCGGATGATGAGGTTCTGAATCAGGGTGAGAACCGTGTTTACGAGGATGTAGAGCACCAGCCCCGAGGGCAAGGCGATCATGAACACGGAGAACATCGCAGGCATCCCGTACTTGAGGAAGGCCTGCTGGCCGCTGCTGCCGGTTGTGGGGGTCGGGGTCAGGTAGCTCTGGGCGAGCATGAGGAATCCGAGAATCACCGGCAGAACGTAATAGGGATCCGACGAGGAGAGGTCGTGGATCCAGAGGCCCAGAGGTGCGTGGTAGAGATCGACGCTCGAGAGGATGACCCTATATAGCGCAAACCAGATGGGCATCTGGAGGAGCATCGGCAGGCAGCCCGAGAGCGGGTTGACCTTCTCGCGCTTGAACAGCGCCATCTGAGCCCGCCCGGCGCCCTCGCGATCGTCCTTGAATTCCTTCTGGATCTTGTCCATTTCGGGGCGGAGCTTGGCCATCTTCTGCTGGCTGCGGAAGGTGCCGTTGGTCAGCGGGAGCAGCAACAGCTTCAGCACCAGGGTCAGCAGCAAGATCGCCAGGGCCCAGTGCCCGGTGATGCCGTGAAACCAGCGCATCATGAAGAGCAGCGGCTCGGCGATGACCGCGAGCCAGCCGAAGTCGAGGCTGCTGGCCAGGTTGTGCCCGGTCTGCTTGAGCAGGGCCTCGTCTTTGGGCCCGATGAAGAGGGTGAAGCCCATGGTGCGCTGGCGCCGCGCTCGCAGCGCGCCCCACGCGTCGTCCAGGCGCTGGCGGGCCTCGCCGGACACGTCTTCGCGCTGGCTCTGCCAGCTGGCGCCGACGACCGACTCGGGGGTCGAGAGATCGTGGCCCAGCACGCGGGCGGCCTCGGTGCAGGACACCGCGCTCGAGCGATGGACGAGCCAGTCAGGCACGCAGGCGCCCGTGGCCGGCGGGATGTCCGCGCCCGCGGGATCGGCCCAGAGCGTCGCCGTGATCACCCCGCTGTGGGCCGGCGGCGCGCCCGCGGCGTACAGCTCGCACTGCGTGTTCTTCAGGCCATTCTCAGCCGCCGCCAGCACGAAGTAGCGCGTGTCGACGCCCACCCACTCGGTGTGGGTGGCGTAGGCGCGCGGCTCTTTGGCGAGGCTCGGAAACTCGTGGCGCTCGTGGGCGTCGCCGGTCTGGCAGCTCGCGGCGTACAGGCTCTGCGGGAAGCTGAACATCCCGCCCTCCATCAGCTCGGGGTGCTGCCACCCGGAGACCGCGAGTCCCGGCTGCAGGCGCATGGCCTTGTCGCCGAAGCTGTGGACGGTGATGGTGAGCTGGACCTCGAAGGGGTGCTGCCCCGCCTCGTAGCGTTTCTCGATATAGATGGGTGAGGTGTCGGTCGCCGGGTCGGGCCAGACGTAGACCAGCGGAAATCCGGGATCCTTGCTGACGCGCGTGTAGACGGGGCCCGCCTGCCACACCGAGTCGAAGCTACCGGTGCGCTGGATCTCGAAGTCGAAGCTCTGCCCGGCGGGCAGCGGCGGGTTGGTCGTGACGACGCCGGCCGCGCTGATGCGGGTGACCGAGTGGCGGGATGAACCGCCATTCAGTACGACGATGTCGCCCTCGGACACAGGCCGGTCCACGGTCAGCGCGCTGGCGTCCGACGGGGCGCTCAGCTCGCCCTCTCCGTTGGCGACGCCGCGGCCGCGACGCATCACCAGCGTGATGTCTCCGGGCACCTCGGGCTTACGGAAGGTGAGCTGGAAGGGCAGGTAGCGGGGCGACCAGGTGCTGACGAGGTCGATGGGCCCCGCGGCCAGCCGATCCTCGGGCACGCCGGAGAAGGGCGGCAGCGCGTCGCGGGTGAAGCGCGGGTCGGAGAGCTGAGCGTGCACCAGGGTGCCGCCGCGCTCGGTGAAGGTGTAGACGATCTCGGGCTGGCCTGCGGGGACCGACACGCGGACGCGATGATCCGCGACGGTCGTGCCGCCCTTCGCGGGGATCGAGACCACCAGCGCCTCGCCAGCGACGGGTGCGCCGCGCGTGGCTGGGGCGGCGGGGCGAGGCGCCGCGGCGCCCTCGGCCTCCTGAGCGGAGACGTCGGGGCCGAGCGATGTGACGGCCAGCGCGAGGGCCAGCGCGAGCACGGGGGTGACCGACGAGAGGCGGCGGCCCGTCACGCGTGGCGTCCGGGGACGGGGTCGTGGCCGCCGGTGCACAAGGGCTGGCAGCGGGCGAGGCGACGGACGGTCAGCCAGGTGCCGCGCAAGAAGCCGTGGCTCGTGTAGGCGTCCACGGAGTACTCGGAGCAGCTCGGCACGAAGCGGCACGAGGGCGGCAGCAGCGGCGAGATCAACTTCCTATACGTCCCCAGCAGGAGGAGGGCGAGGCCCACGAGGGCGCGATCGACCGCGGCGAGAACGAGCCTTGTTCCCTTCATGAGCAGGGGGAGCGGGGCTCTGGAAGTAGCCGGAGATGACATGGATGAACTCGTCCCGGACCGTGGCGTAGGCGAAGTCCTCGATGCCGCGTTTGGCGATGACCACCACGTCGACGGCTCGGGGGTAGAGGTCCGGATGCTGCCGAAACACCTCGCGAACGAAGCGCTTGATCCGATTCCGCTCGACGGCTTTGCCGACCTTGCGCGACACCGTGATGCCGAGCCGCGTCTGCGCGGTGGCTCCCGGCTGGATGTAATAGATAAAGCGCCGCCCGTAGAGGCGACGCCCGCGCTGCTGAACGTGGAGGAACTCGCGGCGCTTTCTGATGCGCCTGGCCGGCGGGAACTCGAAGGCTCCCCGGCACGAATCATCCACGCTCGGCTACTTCTTCGGGATCGCGACCACGAGGCGCTTGCGGCCCTTGCGGCGACGAGCCGCCAGGACCTTACGGCCTCCGGCAGACGAGGTCCGGCTGCGGAACCCGTGCTTGTTGAGGCGCTTACGATTACTAGGCTGGTATGTACGCTTCACGAATGCCTCTTCCAGCGGAGTGGAAGTCCCGGCCCGCGGATTGGTTCCGGGGCGCGAGGGGCGCCGAAGGTAATCGCTCCCTCCGCGAAGTGTCAAGGACATTCCTGGCGACATACGCCGCGCGCAAGTGCCCGAGAACACTGCATGATCCGAGCCATGGTCCGCGCGACCTCCGCGGCCCCCGATCCCGGCCCGACCGCGGGGTCACCGTTTCGTCATCGAAATCCAACGGTTGACCTAGGGCAGTTCCATCGAGCGTCCGACGCCCCTTGCCGACCTCCGCGGAGGTCTGCTACCCAGGGTCCGGTGTCCGCGACGTGGCGCAGGGGCTCACCTCTTTTAAAGAAAGGGGCGTGCAACCGACGACGCGCTGTGGACGTCGCATTCACTCCTCGCGATGCCGGTCAGTGTCTGCTGCTGGCGTCGTGTCATCACCGGTGACGACTGCAGTCCTCGCGCCCCCGCCGCGGGGCGACGTTGCGGTCGTGTGCGTACTCTCCGCCCCCGGAGAGGCGGCCGGCGTCGTGTTGTCTCCAAACACCCCCCTCCACTCGCACCACGCGCAGAGGCCAACCCCTTGGATCTGTGGGATAAAACTGTCACTGCGCTCCGGGACGTCGTGAAGCCGTATGACTTCATGCACTGGATTCGCCCGGTGAACTGCGAGGCCATCGACACGGAGACGCACAAGATCGTGCTGTCCGTACCTGATGATTCGCATGGTCGCTGGCTCGAAGAGCACTTCCTCACCGACATCCGGAACACCCTGCGCGAGCTGAGCGAGTCGGAGTACGACGTCCGCTTCGAGTGCGTCGCCGAGGCCACGCCCGCGCCGAAACCTCCGGCGGAGGAGCGCGCGGCCGAGGCCGGTGCGCCCGCGCGATCGGGGGTGGCCCCGGGCCAGCCCGATCTGGTGGCGCGGTACACCTTCGCGAACTTCGTCGACGGGCCCAACAGCCGCTTCGCCCTCACGGCGGCGCAGGCCGTCGCCGAGAGCCCGGGCGTCCGCTACAACCCGATGTGCATCTACGGTGGCGTGGGCCTGGGCAAGACGCACCTCTTGCACGCGGTCGGCCACGCGGTGCTCGAGGCCAACCCTGCGGCGCGCGTGCTCTACGTGACGTCCGAGCGCTTCGTGAACGATCTCATCGGGGCCATCCGCACCAATGAGATGGACGCGTTCCGCCGCCGCTACCGCGATGAGTGCGACGTGCTGCTCATCGACGACATCCAGTTCATGGCCGGCAAGGACCGCACGCAGGAGGAGTTCTTCCACCTGTTCAACACCTTGCACTCGTCTCACAAGCAGATCGTGATGACGAGCGACGCGCTGCCCCAGGCGATCCCGAACATGGAGGAGCGGCTGAAGTCGCGTCTTCAGTGGGGGCTCATCGCCGACATCAAGCCCCCGGGCTTTGAGACGCGCGTGGCGATCCTGAAAGGGAAGGCCGAGGCCGACGGCGTGCCCCTCGACGACGACGTGGCGATGCTGCTGGCGCGCCACATCTCGCGGAACGTGCGCGAGCTCGAGGGCGCGCTGATGCGTCTGGAGGCCAACGCGCGCCTGCTGGGCCAGCGCATCACCGTCGAGATGACCCAGTCGGTGCTCGGCGATCTGGTCGAGGCGGTTCAGCGGCAGGTCTCGCCCGACACCATCGTGAAGGCGGTGTCCCACGCGTTTCAGATCCCGCTGGCCTCGCTCAAGGGGCCTCGCCGCCACCGCCACGTCACCGTGCCCCGCCAGGTGGCCATGTTCCTGATCCGCGAGCTCACCGACGCCAGCTTGCCGCACATCGGCTCGCTCTTCGGCGGCCGCGACCACACCACGGTCATCAACGCGCTAAAGCGTGTCGAGTCCCTGCGCGAGGCCGACCCCGACCTGCGCGAGCAGATCGACCGACTGCGCGTCGAGTTGACGCACTAGAGACCCGATCAAGAGAGCGGACCGAGCGAGTGCTTGGCCCCGTGGTGCATGGCAGGACGCAGCGAGGAGTCGTGCTGTAGCACGGCGACGAGGTGCAACGCCGCCATGCGCCGCGCGGCCAAGCAGGCGCGACGGGAGGTGTATTGATCGGGTCTCTGGCAGAGGCTCGACTCGCCCATGAAAAGCCAGCCCGCGACCCGGTCCCCCGAGTCGTCGGGCCGCGCTGCGTTCGGCCCCCGATGCTCCGATTCGCCAGCAATATCCACAGTGTTTTAGCGATCCACAGGCTGTGGGGAAAAGCCCGTGGATCCCCTGTGCGCGACCCCGTGGATCACGGTGGATAGTCTGGGCTCGCAAAACCGTCCCCACGGGATCCACGAGATGCTCCCCACGCTATCCACGGCCGCGACGCGGCGCGTCGTCGTCAGATCTCACGGGGTTCGACAGGCTGTCCACAACATCCCCAGGCCCTACTTTCCCGACAATCTCCCCTCTGTTATACGGGGCTACTCTCTTCTAAAAGAGAGCCTTCACCGCACCGAGGACCCATCTCCCATGCCGATACTCGAGCTGGAGATCGACCGCGCGACCTTCCTGGCGACGCTCTACAAAGCGCAGGGCGTCGTCGACAAGAAGAGCACCGCCAACGTCTTGAGCCAGATCCTGTTCGAGCCTACGGGCGACGGACACCTACGGATCACAGGCACCGACTACGACGTGGTGCTCCAGGCCGTCGTCCCGGCCGAGATCATCCAATCCGGCCTTGCCTGCATCAACGGCAAGAGCCTCTTCGACGTCGTGAAGAGCCTGGACGCGCCGCGCATCCACCTCCGCACGCTCGAAAACCACTGGGTCGAGCTGACGGCGGGGCGCAGCCGCTTCAAGCTCGCCGGCATCAACCCCGACGAGTTCCCCGACGTCACGACGCCCGACGCGGTGCAGTGGCTGGGGATCCCGCGCGGCACCTTCAAAGATCTCGTCGAGAAGACGGCGTTCTCGGTCTCCGACGACGAGACCCGGATGAACCTCAACGGCGTCTTCTTCAAGACCGAGCCGGGTCAGGGCGATCTCACCCGCCTGGTGATGGTCTCGACCGACGGCCACCGGCTGTCGAAGGTGGACACCGAGATCGAGGTCCGCGCCTCGGGATCGCGCAGCAACCAGGCCATCGTCCACAAGAAGGGCGTGCAGGAAGTCCGGCGTTTGCTCGACGACCAGGGCCAGACCATCGAGGTCGGTTTCGCGCCGGGCTTCGTGCTCTTCCGGTCGGAGGGCACCACGTTCACGGTGCGCCAGATCGAGGACACCTACCCGGACTACGAGCGCGTCATCCCGCCGAGCTCGCCTGTGCGGGTCGAGGTCGTGCGACAGCGCCTCATCCAGGCCATTCGCCGCATCGCCACGCTGATCAGCTCGAAGACCTACGTGGTCAAGATGGAGCTGTCGGCCGGCCGCGTCGCCTTCACCACGTCGAACCCCGACTACGGCGAGGGTCGCGACGAGGTCGACGTCGAGTACGAAGGCGAGGGCCTGGTCATCGGCTACAACTACATCTACCTGCTCGACGTGCTGAACGTGCTCAAGGGCGAGACCGTGGTCCTGGAGTGCTCCGACGCATTCAGCCCGACCATCGTGACCTCGCCCGAAGAGGCTGGCGCGCTCTTCGTCGTCATGCCGATGCGCATCTGAGCGGAGCACCCGCACCCGTTTGCAGCTCATCTCACTAGAAGCCGAGAACCTGCGGAACTTGGCGCCGTTGAAGCTGGCGCCGCATCCGCGCTTCAACGTGTTCGAGGGCGACAACGGCCAGGGCAAGACGAACGTCCTCGAGGCGATCTACTTGCTGGCGACCCTGCGCAGTTTTCGTGAGGCGCGGACTCGCAATCTGGTGCGTTGGGGCGAGTCCGACGCGTGGGTGCGCGGCGAGATCCTGAGGCGCGAGGTCCAGCGCAAGATGGGCGTGGAGCTCGCAAAGACCGGCAAGCGCGCCGCCATCGACGGGCGGGTGGTCGATCGGCTGTCGGAGTATTTCGGTCACCTCCACGTGGTCGTCTTCGGGCCGGAAGATCTCGTGCTGACCAAGGGATCGCCGGTCTTTCGGCGGCGCTTTCTCGACCGCGCCATCTTCAACCTGCACCCGGCCTACCTCGACGAGATGCGGGCCTTCATGACGGCGCTGAAGCATCGAAACGAGCTGCTGCGGGCGTCGGCAGGTCGCTCGGTGGACCGGGCCGTGCTCGCGAGCTTCGACGAGGAGCTGGTGCGCCGTGGCGGCCGGGTGCTGTGGCGGCGCCACGGGTTCTGCCGCGACTTTCTGCCAGTCGTCACCAGCGTTTTTGACGAGGTGACCGCCGGCGCGCACGCCATCGGGATGATCTACGAGAGCCTGCCAGGCCTCGACGCCGTGACCGACGAGCGCGAGGCGACGGACCTCTACCGCGAGCGGCTGATCGAGACCGTCGCGAGCGATCTTCGCCAGCGCCGCACGACCCAGGGCCCGCACGCCGACGACCTCGCCTTCACCCTCGACGGTCACCCGGCCCGGATCCACGCCAGCCAGGGCCAGCACCGCGCGATGGCACTGGCCCTGAAGATCGCCGAGCTGCAGCTGGCCGATGTCGTCTTGGGTGGGCCGCCGCTGCTGCTGCTCGACGACGTGTCCAGCGAGCTGGATCGCGGGCGCAACGCCCAGCTGATGGCCCACCTCGGGCGCTTCGCGGGGCAGATCTTCGTGTCGACGACGGACCGCCAGTGGATCGCGGTCGACGGCGAGACCCAGGTCTTTCGCGTCGAGGCGGGGCGGGTGACGCCGGAAGGCTGAGCGGTTCGCGTGACCCCGATCGGGTCCGGCAGTAAGGTGGCGCCGCCAAAGGCGCCGAGGAGGCACGGGATGGAGCGATTTGTCATCGAGGGCGGCAAGGCGCTGAAGGGCTCAGTGCGGCCCAGCGGCTCGAAAAACGAGGCGCTGCCTGTGCTAGCGGCCTGTCTTCTGAGCGCCGAGCCCATCATCCTGAAGAACGTGCCCGACATCGCCGACGTGCGCGTGATGCTCGAGGTCTTGGCGACCCTGGGAACCGAGGTCGAGCGCTTGGCCCCCGACACGTGGCGGCTGACGACGCCCAAGGTGACGACGCCTACGCTGGACGCGGCGCTCTGCACGCGGATCCGCGCGTCGATCCTGTTCGCGGGGCCGATGCTGGCGCGGCTGGGTCGCGTGGAGCTGCCGCCGCCCGGCGGTGACGTCATCGGCCGCCGCCGCGTCGACACGCACTTCATGGGGCTCGAGGCCCTGGGCGGGCGATTCGAGGCCGGCGACCGCTACGTCCTCGTCGGTGAGAGCCTGCAAGGGACCGAGATCTTCCTCGACGAGCAGTCGGTCACCGCGACCGAGAACATCGTGATGGCCGCAGCGCTCGCCCGCGGAACCACGACGATCCTCAACGCCGCGAGCGAGCCGCACGTCCAGGGCCTGTGCCGGATGTTGGTGAGCATGGGCGCCGAGATCAGCGGCATCGGCACCAACACCCTGCGCGTGACCGGCGCGCGGCGGCTGCACGGCACCACCCACACCATCGGGCCCGACTACCTCGAGATCGGCAGCTTCATCGGGCTGGCGGCCGTCACGAACTCCGACGTCACCATCACCGACGTGCGCCCCGACGAGCTGCGCATGATCCTGCACACGTTCGAGCGCCTGGGCGTGAAGCTCGAGGTCGGCGAGAGCACCGTGCGCGTCGCCCCCGGGCAGTCGCTGAAAGTCCGGCGCGACCTGCACGGCGCCATCCCACGCATCGACGACGCGCCCTGGCCGCAGTTCCCGACCGACCTGATGTCCATCGTCATCACGGTGGCGACTCAGTGCGACGGGACCGTGCTCTTCTTCGAGAAGATGTTCGAAGGGCGCATGTTTTTCACCGACAGCCTCATCGCCATGGGCGCCAGCATCATCCTGTGCGACCCGCACCGCGTGGTGGTCGTCGGGCCGTCGCAGCTCTACGGGACGCAGCTCGAGAGCCCCGACGTGCGCGCCGGCATGGCGCTGCTCATCGCGAGCCTCGCGGCGAAGGGCACGTCGACGATCTACAACATCCGCCAGATCGACCGCGGCTATGAGCGGGTCGACGAGAAGCTGCGGGCCCTGGGCGCGGACATCCGGCGCGAGACGGCCTGATCGCGGTGGGTACTCCGGCAGCCACCTCCGGCGGCGCGGCGGACGATCGGCGGGAGCTGGGCCCGATCCGGCGCATCGTGGTCAAGCTCGGCAGCGCCCTCGTCGTGTCGGACGCCCTGGACCGCCTCATCGACGAGATGCAGGGCGTGCGGGCCTCGGGCGTGGAGGTCGTCGTGGTCACCAGCGGCGCGGTCGCGGCGGGGATGGCCCGGCTCGGCTTGGCCGCGCGTCCCGGGGTGCTCGCCCAGGTGCAGGCCCTGGCGGCCTTGGGCCAAGCGGCGCTTATGGCGCAGTACAACGCGGGCTTCGGGCGCTACGGCGTCGCCTGCGCCCAGATCCTGCTGACCCACGAAGATCTCAGCCACCGCGGGCATTTTCTGAACATCCGCCACGCCATGGAGGCCGCGCTGGCCATGGGGCTGGTGCCGGTGGTCAACGAGAACGACACCGTGGCCACCGAAGAGCTGCGCTTCGGTGACAACGACCGCCTCGCCGCGGCCATCGCGTCGGTGGTGGGCGCGGATCTGGTGGTGCTGCTGAGCGACGTCGACGCGCTCTACGACAAGGACCCGCGCACCGACCCCGCCGCGACGCCCGTGCGCGAGGTCCCGCGCATCGACGCGCGGATTCGGGACATGGCGGGGGCGCCGACCAGCGCGGTGGGCACCGGCGGGATGACCTCGAAGGTGGCGGCGGCGGAGCTGGCGGTCGAGGCGGGGATCCCGCTCATCGTGGCGCCCGGTGCGGAGCCGGGCGTCTTGGCGCGGGTCCTGCGCGGCGAGCTCGTCGGCACCCGCTTCGCCGCGACCCCGCGGCCCGTCGGCAATCGCCGCCACTGGATCCGCTTCTTGAGCAAGGTGCGCGGCGCGCTGCACGTGGACGCTGGCGCCGCGGTGGCGCTGCAGACCCGTGGCGGAAGCCTGCTGGCCGTGGGCGTGACCCGGGTCGAGGGTCACTTTTCGCGAGGCGACGCCGTGCGAATCGTCGATCCGGAGGGGCGCGAGCTGGCCCGCGGCCTCAGCGGCTACGACAGCGAGACCGCCCAGGCCCTGGTCGGCCGGCACAGCCACGAGATGGCGGGCGTGCTCGCGGGCGCCGCTCCGGAGCCGCTGGTGCACCGCGATGACCTGCAGCTCAACCGCTGAATCGCCGAGCGTGGCAGGGCGCCTCCGCGGGAATCGCGGCGCCCCGCGGCGGGTTGGATGCGCCGTCGCCGTCACGTGCTGCAGACGCTGTCGTTGACAGCGCTAGGGCGCACACTAGTATGTCGCGGCCACGTTTGGGCTCCGAGGAGTAGACATGACCCGGTACCGCCTTCTGACTTCCGGCGCTTTTGCGCTGGCTCTCGCGACCACCACCGTTTCGGGCTGCAAGAAAGACGCGCCGCCTGAGCCTGCTGCCGAGGCGAAGCCCGCGGTCGAGGCCGCCGGTGCGGAGACCGCGAAGCCTGCGGTCGCGGAAGGCGACAAGCCCGCCGGTGAGGCCGACCCGCACGCTGGCGCCGCCGCCGCGGACGGGGCTCGAATCACCGGGCCCGTGGCGAAGATCAACGGCGTGCCGATCGCGTCCGAGGAGTTCTACGCCGAGCTCGACAAGATCACCGCGCGCGGCGCGAAGATCCCGGCGGAGCGGCTGGCCCGCATCGAGCAGAACATCCTCAAGCGCCTCATCGAGAAGGAGCTTGTGCGCCAGGCGGTCGAGAAGGCCGGCGTCAAGGTCGAGCAGGCCGAGATCGATTCGGCGTACGACGAGTACAAGAAGCGCTTTCAGACCGACGAGCAGTTCGAGAACTACCTCAAGCACGGCCGCGTGACCGTCGAGTCGATCAAGGCGCGCATCGCCGAGAAGCGGGCGCTTGAGAAGCTCATCGAGTCCAAGGGCAACATGGCGGTCACCGAGGAGGAGGCGAAGGACTTCTACGCGAAGAACGAGCGCTTCTACCTCGACAAGGCCGGCGTGAAGGCCAGCCACATCCTGGTGAAGCTGCCCGAGAAGGCGACGCCCGAGCAGGAGAAGGCGGCCCTGGACAAGATCAAGGCCATCGAGGCCGAGCTCAAGGGTGGCAAGGACTTCGAGGAGGTCGCCACGCGCATGTCGGAGGGACCTTCGGCGCCCAAGGGCGGCGATTTGGGCTTCTTCGGCGCGGGCCAGATGGTCAAGCCCTTCGAGGAGAAGGCCTTCGCGATGAAGGTCGGCGAGGTCTCCGGTCCGGTGCGCACGCGCTTCGGGTTCCACATCATCAAGGTCGTCGACAAGCGCGAGGAGCGTAAGAAGACCTTTGAAGAGGTGAAGGACCAGATCGAGCAGAGCCTGAAGAACAAGAAGTTCTTCCAGGAGCGCCGCACGCTGCTCGAGGGTCTTGAGAAAGAGGCCAAGATCGAGAAGTTCATCGCCGAGCCGCCGCCGGCCCCGGCGGGTTCGCCCGAGGCCGGGTCCGACCACGAGGGTGAGGCGCCCGCGCCGCCCGAGCCCGCGGGTGGTGGCGAGTAGTCGAGCGCCTGATTCGCTCAGGCGGTAGCGAGTAGAAAGCGACGCCCGGCTCGCGCTCTTCTGGAGCGTCAGCCGGGCGTCGTCGTTTCAAAGCCTGGGCCTTCGGTAGCGCCGAGCCCGCGTCTGCGGCAGGATCTGACGGTCAACCGCGCCGCCCACAGCCTGAATTCACCGTCTTCGAGCGCGATCGCCGGGGGAGATGGTGGCTTCGGGGATGAGTCGAGTGTGAGGAGAGTCGCCATGGGTCGCGTGATGCTGGTGTCTGGGTGGGTCGCGTTGCTGCTGTTTGGCGCGGGGTGTCAGGACGCTGAGCGCACAGGCGACGCTGGCGCCGACGTGGGTTCGGACGCGGTGCGGGACGCTGAGGCCGGCGGGGACACGGTCGCGGACATCGACCCGCGGGTGGACGCGGACGCGGGCGCGGACGGTGATGGGGTCGCGGACGTGGACGCGAACGGGGTCGACACGGACGCGCTGGCCGAGGTTGACGGGCTGGCGGACGCCCAGGTCGACGGGCTGGCGGACGCCGACGCCACGCCTGACGGCGACGCAGCGACGGATGGGGCGGTCGACGGCGCGCTCGACGCCGAGACCCAGTCCGACGCGCCGGTCGACACCGCGCCCGATGCGATCCCCGACGCGCTTCCCGACGTGGCTCCAGACGCCGCGCCAGACGCGACCCCCGACGCGATCCCAGACGCGATCCCCGACGCGGTTGCCGACACGACGCCCGACGCGATCCCCGACGCGGTTGCCGACACGACGCCCGACGCGATCCCCGACGCGATCCCCGACGCGGTCGCCGACACGACGCCCGACGCTGTCCCCGACGCGGCGCCCGACGCGGTTGCCGACGCGGTCTTAGACGCGGCGCCCGACGCGGTTGCCGACGCCGACGCCGACGCGGGCCCAGACCTGGGCCCAGACGTCGCCGGCCTGGACCTCCCGCCCTTTTCTTACGCTACCACCTGCCACCTCGGCCCCGATCCCAGCCCCGCGCCGGGCATCGCGTTCGTCAACGCCTTCCCCAAGCTCCCGGCCGGCAGCATCAGCGAACCCATCGACCTGACCCACGCCAACGACGGCTCCGGCCGCATCTTCGTCAACGAGCGCGCGGGCCGCATCCGCGTCTTCGCCGGCAACGCGGCGGCCAACTCGGTGAAGACCTTCCTCGACATCAGCGACCGCGTGTACACCGACTTCGAGGGCGGCTTCTTGGGCCTCGCGTTTCATCCGAACTACGCGGAGACCGGTGAGTTCTTCGTCAACTACACCCG
Organism: Myxococcota bacterium; assembly: GCA_041389525.1. Taxonomy (GTDB): domain Bacteria; phylum Myxococcota_A; class UBA9042; order PHBI01; family JACKFB01; genus JACKFB01. The sequence goes on from JAWKRR010000005.1 coordinate 91,111, forward strand.
CAAGTTCCCGGTCTCCGGCCAGCCCGACCAGACGCGCACGGTCATCAGCCGCTTCCACGTCTCGGCGGCAGACCCCGACAAGGCCGACCCGACCGAGGAGATCCTGCTCACCATCGACCAGTTCGCCGACAACCATAACGGCGGCAAGGTCGCCTTTGGGCCCGACGGCTACCTCTACATCGGGATGGGCGACGGCGGCGGCTCCAACGACCCGCTGAAGACCGGCCAGAACGCCAAGTCCCTGCTGGGCGCGATGTTGCGCATCGACATCGACTCGACCGGCGAGGTCACCGCTTACGGCATCCCCGCCGACAACCCCTTCGCCGGCGCCACCGACGGGAAGCGGCCCGAGATCTACGCGATGGGCCTGCGAAATCCTTGGCGCTTCAGCTTCGACCGCCTCACGGGCGTCCTGTGGTGCGGCGACGTCGGCCAGAACACCTTCGAGGAGGTCGACATCATCGAGCGCGGCCACAACTACGGCTGGAGCATCATGGAGGCCAACGCCTGCTTCCCGCCCTCGGGACCGCAGCTCTGCGACCCCGAGACCCTCGGCCTCACCCTGCCGGTCGCCGAGTACGACCACAGCGTGGGCGCGTCGATCACCGGCGGCTACGTGTACCGCGGCAGCACCGTCCCCTCGCTCTACGGCGCCTATCTCTACGCCGACTACAGCAGCAAGCGCTTCTTCGCCTGGAAGAAGGGCGAGGAGCCACCGCCCGAGAAGTCGCTGATCTCGACCCCCACTAACATCGGCAGCTTCGGCGAAGACGAGAACGGCGAGGTCTACCTGCTGGGCCTCTTCAACAACGTCATCTACAAGATCGTGCAGACCAACACGCCGCCGCTGCCCGACACCTTCCCGAAAACCCTGAGCGCGACTGGCTGTTTTGAAGATCTCGCCACGCTGACCCCGGCCGCGGGCGTGCTGCCCTACGACGTCAACGTGCCGCTGTGGGCCGACTCGGCGCTGAAGTCGCGCTTCGTCGTGCTGCCCGAGGGCGGCAAGCTCGGCTACGCGGCCGAGGGGCCATGGACAGCCCCCGACGGCACGATCTTCATCAAGCACTTCGCCATCGACACCACCGAGGGCGACCCGCAGACCCGCGTGCGCCTGGAGACCCGCTTCCTCATCAAGGAGGCGGACGGCCTGCGCGGCTACACCTACCGCTGGAACGACGCGGGCACCGAGGCCTTCCTGCTCGACGGCGCCGCCACCCGCACCCTCGACGTCACCCTGGCCGACGCCCCCGCTCCGGTGCCGCTGACCTGGCGCTTCCCGAGCCGACAGCAGTGCAGCACCTGCCACAGCGACGCGGCCGGCGGCGTGCTGGGCTTTCACACGGGCCAGATCAACCGCCCCAACGACTACGGTACCGGCCCAGTCGAGCAGATCTTGGCCCTGGCCTACTACGAGCTGCTCGCCGGCGCCCCGCCCCAACCCCTCGACACCCTCCCACGCTGGCCCGCGCCCGAGGACACCAGCGCCCCGGCCGCCGACCGCGCCCGCGCGTGGCTCGCCGCCAACTGCGCCAACTGCCACCTCCCGGGCGGCCCGACCGGCACCTCGATGGACCTGCGCTACGAGACCCCCCTGGCCGACACCGGCACCTGCGCCACCACCCCCCAGGTCTCGAACCTCGGCGTCATGGGTGCCGAGCTCATCAGCCCCGGCGCCCCCGACCACAGCGTGATCTGGCTGCGGATGCAGGCCGGCCCCGCCGATCGCATGCCGCCGATCTCGACCTCCCTCGATCCCGACGCGGCGCTCACCGCCATCGTCGACTGGATCACGGCCCTCGAGAGCTGTTCCTCGCCGTGAGCGCCGAAACCCGCTGGACCTTCTACGGCTTGGCCATCGCCGCGGTCCTGCTCGCCATCGGCCTGGGCAGCGGCAGCCTCGCGTCCACCGACGACGCCGTCTACGCCGAGATCGCACGCGAGATGGCCGCGCGCGGCGACTGGCTCGAGATGCGCTGGATGGACGCGCTGATCTTCGAGAAGCCGCCGCTCCTCTTCTGGTGCCTGCGCCTCTCCGGCGCCCTCTTCGGCTTCGACACCTTCGCCATGCGCCTGCCCTCCGTTTTGGCAGGCCTCGTCACGCTCTTTTACACGGCCCTCCTCGCCCGCGCCTGCCTGCCCGAGGGCGCCCGCCGCCTCGGCCCCGCCCTGGCGATCCTGCTGACCCTGGCCACGGTCACCTTCACGATGACCACGCGCCGCCCGCTCACCGACCCCTTCCTGACCGCCGCGATCATGGCGACCCTCTGGCACGCCAGCCGCGCCGCCCACCCCGCCGCCGTCGACCACCGCGTCCACGCCGCCCTCTGCGGCCTGGCCGCCGGCCTGGGCGTCCTCGCGAAGTCCGTCGCCATGGGCCCCGCCGTCCTGACCGTCATCGCCGTCTTCGCCTGGCGCCGCCGCCCCAAAGCCCTCGCCATCGCCGCCGCCGCCGGCCTCGCCGTCGCCGCGCCCTGGTACCTCCTCATGGGCCTCCGCCACGGCGCCGACTTCTGGCAGACCGCCCTCGGCTACCACGTCGCCGCCCGCGCCCAGCACGCCCTGGTCGGCGACGGCGACCCCGCCTATTACGTCGTCACCGCCTGGGAACAAGAGGGCTTCTTCGCGCTGCTGCTCGCCCTCGGCACCCTGGCCGCCATCGCCCGGCTGCCGCGGCTGACCCCCCACCGCCGCCTCGCCCTCCTGATGACCCTCGCCACCACCGCCCTCACCGTCCTCGCCCTCCAGCTCACCGCCACCAAGCTCTTCCACTACATGATGCCGCTGGCGCCCCTGGCCGCCGTCGCCACCATCGCCGCCTTCGCCGAGCTGAGCGCCCGCCCGCCCATCGCCGCCTCCATCCTCGCCTGCGCCGCCCTCGGCTTCACCCTCGGCCCCCTGTCGCCGCACATCATCCGCCCCGACTACGCGCCCGAATCCCGCGCCCTCGGCGAGGCCCTCGGCCCCATGCTGCCGCCCGACGCGCGCCTGCTGATCTGGGAGGACTACGACCCCGCTCTCATCTGGTACGCCGGCCGCCCCGCCAAGATCTGGACCGAGCAGCAGCCCATCTACGATCTGCACCGCTCCATCGACATGATGCGCCGCGCCGACGCGGTGGTGCTGGCCGACGAAGACGCCAAGCGCCTCCTGATCGAATCGCCCGAGCCCATCGTCGCGGTCGCCCCCCTCGAGCGCGCCGCCGGCCTCGACGCCCTGGCCCAGCGCGCCCTCACCACCCGCCGCGTCGAGCTCGCCGAGGCCGCCGGGCACCGCATCGTGCGGCTGGGCCCCCACCGGTGAGGCTGTCGGTCTCCACCCGGATCTTCCTGGGCCTGACGGTGGTCATCGTCGCCTTCGGCTCGGCCTGCGTCTTCACCATCTTTCGCATGACCCTGCTCCGCGACTCGGTGACCCTCATCTGGGAGGAGGTGATGCCGGTCGCCTCGCAGATGAAGGTGCTGTCGCGGCAGCTCAGCGCGCCCGAGGAGTTCTTGGCGCTGCGTAAGCCCTCCGACGCGGGCTGGCTCGCGCGGCTCTTGCCAAGCCTCCAGCCCTTTCAGCACCTGCGCACCCTCGAGGCGCGTCTGGACCGCCTCGCCGACACCCAGACCCTGCCCGCCGAGGGCCGCGACGCCCTCAGCGCGGCGAGCCAGCGCCTGCACGACTTCCGCGAAGGCGACGCCCTGCGCTCGGTGCTCACCGCCCCCGAAGGCAGCCTGGGTCTGGTCGACGCCCGCAGCTCCGAGGCGATCTTCGAGGCCCTGGTGCGCCGCGTGGTCAAGCAGGCCAACGAGCGGGCGCTCGAGCCAAGCTCGCCCGAGGTCTTGGCGATGCGGCGCGCCCTCACCCAGATCAACCGCACCGTGATGAAGAGCTACGAGTCGGTGTCGGACCTCATCGGCGACCTCAATCAGCGCGCGGCCGGCGACGAGAAGGCCGCCACCCTGGCCGTGCTGCTCATCACCGCCGGCGCGCTGCTGCTCTCGCTGCTCATCCTCTTCATGATCCAGCGCTCGCTGCGGCCCCTGCGCGATCTGCGCGAGGGCGCCCGCAAGATCGCCGCGGGTCACTACGACGAGCGCGTCCGCGTCGGCTCTCACGACGAGATCGGCCAGCTCGGCCTCGAGTTCAACACCATGGCCGAGGCCCTGTCCGCCCGCGACGCCGAGCTGGCCCGAAAGCGCGAGGAGCTTCTGCGCGCCGACCGCCTCGCCACCATCGGCAAGATGGCGGCCCAGATCACCCACGAGGTGCGAAACCCCCTGTCCTCCATCGCGCTGAACGCCGAGCTGCTCGAGGAGGAGCTCGACCACGCGGACACGGGCAGCGAGGCCCGGGCGATTCTCCAGCAGATCGACCAGGAGGTGCAGCGCCTCAAGGCCATCACCGAGGAGTACCTGACCTACGCGCGCCTGCCGCGGCCGGTGCTGCAGCCCGTCGACGTGGGGGCGCAGCTGGCGGAGCTGCTCCGATTCGTCAGTCGCGAGCTGGATCTTTCGGGGATCACGCTGCGCACCGAGGGCGTGCTGTCCGCTGAAGAGGGGGGACCGCCGCCGATCTCGGCCGATCCCGATCAACTCCGCCAGGCCTGGCTCAACATGGTGCGCAACGCCCGCGAGGCCCTCGAGGAGGTCGAGGGCCCGCGCCTGCTGGAGGTCTGGCTCAAGCCCGCGCCCAGCGGCGGCGTCGAGATCGGGCTGATGGACAACGGGCGCGGGGTCGACCCTGAGCTGCGCGACCGCCTCTTCGAGCCCTTCGTGACCGGGAAAGCCGGCGGGACCGGCCTCGGACTGGCGCTCTCTCAGCAGATCGTGAGCGACCACGGCGGGACCATCGAGGTGCGCGACCGGCCCGACGGCGGGCGCGGCATCGGGTTCGTCCTGACCCTACCGGCTCGCGGCAAGCGGTAGGGCGGGCCGATGTGGCGCCGCCATCCGCTGTCAGCCCTTGGCCATCCGCCCGCGCCGACCCACCGCGCTGGCTGACGGCGGGTGGCTGACCGCTGATACCTCAACAGCGCCGGTCGGTATTCACAACGGCCGCTGAACGCGGTAAAACGTGCGCCACGCAGTCGGGAGGCTCGATGGACTTCGCTGTCATGACCTACAACATCCGGCTGGGGCTGGACAGCGACCTCGAGACCATCGCCGAGGTGTTGGCGCAGGCCGACATCGTGGCGCTCCAGGAAGTCGGCGCGGACTGGATCGAGGGGGCCGGTGGCAACCAGGCCCAGCAATTGGCCAAGCTGAGCGGGCTCAACCACTTCCGCTTCGCGTCCGCCCTCACCGTGCGCCCCGGGACCGACCCGCCGGTGCTCATCCCGGCGCCCACGCCCGAAGATCGGCCCGGTTTCGGTGTCGCCCTGCTCTCGCGCTTCCCGCTGGGGCCGTGGACGCGCCACCGCCTGCCGAAGCGCAAGGACGAGCAGCGCTGCATCCTGTCCGGCACCGTCGTGACGCCGTCGGGTCCGGTGACCGTGATGGTCACCCACATGTCCACCCACGAGGCGGACCGGCTGGCGCAGGGCGGCGCGCTGGTGCGCCACGCCCAGACGCAGGCCACGCCGCTGATGGTGCTGGGCGACCTGAACGCGGAGCTTGGCGACCCGGCGCTCGAGGGGCTCAACCGCTTCCTGCGCAACGCGGCCGGCGACGAGCCGCCACTGTCGTACCCGTCCAGCGACCCGAAGCGGGCGATCGATCACATCTACGTGTCGTCCGAGATCCGGGTCACGCTGCCCTCCGTCGCCGTCGGCGTCAGCTACAGCGACCACCTCCCGGTCATGGCGAAGCTCGAGTTCTGAGCCGGCTCGGGGGCGCGCCTGAGCGCGGCAAGCTCCAGTCCGGGTCAGAGCACGAAGACCGCCCACACCGTGATGAGCGCGGCGCCGAAGAGGTTGATGGCCAGCCCCGCGCGGGCCATCGACGCCATGGAGACCCGGCCTGAGCCGTAGACGATCGCGTTCGGCGCGGTCGCGACCGGAAGCATGAAGGCGCACGAGGCCGAGAGCACCGCCGGCACCATGATCTCCTCGGGGGCGAGCCCGGTGGCGATGGCGAAGCTGGCCAGCACCGGCATGAGGATCGTCGCGGTCGCCGTGTTCGAGGTGATCTCGGTCAGAAAGGTCACGATGAGGCAGATGGCGCCTACCAGGAGGAGGGCGGGGAGCGCCGCCAGCCCGACCAGGCCGTCGGCGATCGCGGCGCTGAGGCCGCTGGTCTGAAAGGCCTCCGCGAGGGAGACGCCGCCGCCGAAGAGCAGCACGACCTCCCAGGGGATGCTCTTGGCGGTGTCCCAGTCCAGGAGCGGTTCGCCGGGGTGCTTTCGCGAGGGCAGGATCAGCAGGAGGACGAGGCCCAGCACGGCGACCGTCGCGTCGTCGGCGGTGGAGTCCACGCCCAGAAGCGAGCCCCAGCCGATCGAGACGCCGTCGCCGAGCACCACCTTTCGGGTCGTCCAGAGCAGCGCCATCATCGCGAAGATCGCGCCGACGGCGCGCTGGTCGCGGTCGGTCGGGCCCATCGCGGTGAGCTCGCCGCGCAAGAGCTCGCGCCCGCCGACGGGCAGGGTGGCCGACACGCGCTGGGCGACGCGGGTCAGCCACAGCCAGGTGAAGGCGAGCAGCACGGCGGAGATCGGGGTGATCCAGACCATCCAGCCGAAGAACGAGATCGGCGGGCGATCGGGGAAGGTCTTGGAGTAGACGCCCATGAAGATGAGGTTCGGAGGCGTGCCGATGGGCGTGGCGAGGCCGCCGATGCTTGAGGCGTAGGCGATGCCCAGGAAGAGCGCGGTGCCGAACGCTTTGACGGCCGCGGTGTTTCGGCCGGCGCGGACCTCCGCTTCGTGGACCAGGGCGGCGCCGATGGGCAGCATCATCAGGGTGGTGGCGGTGTTGGAGATCCACATCGAGCAGAGCGCGGTCGCCAGCATCATGCCCAAGATGAGGCGGCGTGGGCTGGTGCCGACGGTGAGCAGCACGCGCAGGGCGACGCGGCGGTGTAAGCCCGTGCGCTCGATGGCGAGCGCGGCCATGAAGCCCGCCATGAGCAACACGATGAAGGGGTGCATGTACGGGCGGGCGACGTCCTTCATGGCGACCGCGCCCGTGAGCGGGAAGAGCACCAGCGGCAAGAGCGAGGTCGCGCCGATGGGGGCGGCTTCGGCGATCCACCAGACCGCCATCCAGAAGGCGACGCCGGCCACGATGAGCGCGTCGCGGCCAAGCAGCGCGACGGTGTCCGCGGGCCCGAAGAGCGCGAGCAGGAGCGCGAGCCCGAATCCCAGCGGGCCGGCGATGCGCGCAGCGTGCTGGCCGGCGCTCACCCGGACTTCGACGCGCGCGGATCCGGGTCAACCAAGCGAATCTGGGACGGCGCGTCGCGGTCCACGGCGATGGCGCGCTCGCCGTCGAGGAAGCGCAGGATCTCCTCGCCGATGAGGGCGCGTCGCCAGCCCTCCATCATGCGAATTCCCTCGGCGGGTTCGGGCTTTCCGTCGTCCCACCACGCGATGAAGGCCTCGATGTCGGAGCGGGTGCCGACGAAGCGGGCGGCGATGTCGTGTTCGCGGCTGGCGGCCTGGACGAGGCCCCCGACCAGGGGCGCCAGGGCCTCGACGTCGGCTGGGCGCCTCGGCGGGCGCGCCGGGCGCTCGACGGGGTTGGCCTCGCCCTGGGCGATGGCGGCGAGGATCTCGTCGGCGCAGCGCTCGGCTGTGCGTTTGGGCATCGCGCGGGCGTCCGCCAGCTCGCGCGCGTCTCTCGGCGGCCGCCGCGCCAGCGAGGTCATCACCGGGTCGGGCAGGATCCACGAGGGCGGCCGGTTCGCGTCGAGCGCGATCTCCTCGCGCCAGCTCGCCAGCGCCCGCAGCCGCCCAAGCTCATGGGGCTGGAGCTTCCCGTAGCCGCCGACCTTGCGATAGCAGAGCTCGGGCGCGAGGCGGCTGGCCGCGGTCTGGCCGAGGCGCTCCGACTCGTCGCGCACCCACGCCATCCGCTCGGTCCCCTCGAGCCGCGCCCGCAGCCGCGCCCACAGGGGCATCAGCAGCCGGACGTCGTCGAGGGCGTAGCGCAGCTGGTCCACGCTGAGCGGGCGCTTGAGCCAGTCGGTGAACTGCGGGCCCTTGTCGACCGGGGTGCCCAGCTCGCGCTCGACCGCCGCCGCGAAGCCGACCTGCTCGCCGAGGCCCAAAAACGCAGCCGCGATCTGGGTGTCCACGACGTTCGCCGGCTGGATCCCGTACCGGTACGAGATCAGCGCGATGTCGGCCTGGCCGCCATGCAGCACCGTCTCGATCGCGGGATCACCCGTGAGCGCGAGGACGGCCGCGGGGTCGGTGGCGACCGGATCGATGGCGCAGACCACCGGGTCCTCGGGGTCGCCCCACCCGACCTGGACGAGGCCCAGCTCGGGCACGTAGCGGCCGTCGGAGACGAACTCGAGGTCCAGGGCGAAGCTGCCGACCTCAGCCAGCGCCTCCGCGAGCGCGCGCACCTCGCCAGCGTCGCGGATCGGTTCGGTGAGCGTGTGAGCCATCAAGAAATCCTCAGCGCGCGTAGCGGGGGGCCTCGCGCATTCTGGGCGTCACGAGGTCGGAGAAGTGTTCGACCATGTAGGAGTCCACGAAATCGGCGATCTCGTCGGCCGACGTCATGTGCATGATCTTTTGAAGGAGTACCACGGCGTCGGAGCGCGGTGTGCGCCGGACGATCTCCTTGACGACCGGGATGCTCGACGCGGTCATGCTCAGCTCATCGAAGCCCAGAGCCATCAGCACCAAGACGTAGCGCGGATCCCCCGCCATCTCGCCGCACATCGAGGTCTCGATCCTTGCGGTGCGGCCGGCCCGCGCGACCATCTGCAGCGTGCGCAGCATGGCCGGATGCAGCGGGTTGTAGAGGTACTCGCCGGCGGTCTCCTCGCGCGAGATCGCGAGGGTGTACTGGATCAGATCGTTCGTTCCCACCGAGAGAAAATCGACCTCGACGGCCAGCAGGTCCGAGATGATCGCCGCCGCGGGGGTCTCGATCATCGCGCCCAGCGGGATCGTCGGTGCCATGGGCACGCCCTCCGCGTCGAGCTGGGCGCGGAGCTCCGCGAGGATCTTTCGCACCGACTTCATCTCGCTGAGCGAGGTGACGAAGGGGATGAGCAGGCGCAGGTTGCCGTGCACCGACGCGCGCAGCAGGGCGCGAAGTTGGGTGTCGAAGAGCGCGCGGTCGCGGAGGCAGTAGCGGATCGCGCGCAGGCCCTGCGCCGAGGCGGCCTCGGGCCGGTCGACGCGCAACAGCTTGTCGCCGCCGATGTCCAGCGTGCGGATGGTCACCGGCTCGCCGCCGGTCGCCTGCAGCACCTGGCTGTAGGTCGCGTACTGTTCGTCTTCGCTGGGCAGCGTCGGGCGATCGAGGAAGAGGAACTCGGTGCGGAACAGGCCGATCCCCGTGCCGCCCGCGTCGGAGATGCGCGCGAACCCGTCGGCCACGTCGAGGTTTCCGCGCAGCACCAGCGTGTGGCCGTCGGGGGTGATGGTCGGGAGCTGGCGATTCTGGCGCAGGGCGTTCAAGAACGCGCGCGCTCGGCGGGCTCGGCGCGTGTAGACCAGCTCTTCGTCTTGGCTGGGGTGGACGATGACCTCGCCCTCGGCGCCATCGATGATGATGCTCTCGCCGTTGCCGACGTGCTCGGTGAGGCTTCCCACGCCGACCACGGCCGGGATCCCCAATGAATGCGCGATGATGGCCGTGTGGCTGGTGCCGGTGCCCTCCTCGAGCGCGAAGCCGGCGACGGGCAGACGCGCCAAGCTCAGCGCGTCCGCCGGCGACAGCGTGGTCGCCACCGCGACCTGCCCCGCGCGCACGGTCATGCTGGCGCCCCCGTCCACCGTCTCCCCGTGCAGCGCCCGCAGCAGCAGCTCAGCGACATGCTGGATATCGCTGATGCGCTCTCGGAAAAACGGGTCCTCCATCCGCGCGAAGATCTCGCGCATGTGAAGCACCGTCTCGTGAATCGCCCACTCCGCGTTCAGGCACTGGGTGCGGATCCGCTGCTCGGCCTCCCCCAGCAGCATCTGGTCGCGCAGCATCGCCCTGTGCGCGCTGAGCACGCCCTGGTGCTCGCCCTCAGCCAGGCCCGAATCGCCAAGACTACGCTGGAGATCGTCGATCTGCCGTTCGGCGATCCCCACCGCCGACTGCAGGCGCGTCACCTCGGCCTCCAGCAGCCCGGTCGGCAGGTGGACCCGCTCGATCTGCACCTCTTCGCGGTCCAGTCGCGCCGCGACGCCCAGCACGATGCCCGGCGACACGCCGACGCCGCGCAGCACCATCCCCAGGTTCTGGTTGAGTCGCGTCGTCACGGGTGGTTCTCGCCAAACCCGCCCTCGATGACCCCGACGACGGCCGCGAGCGCTTCCACGGCGTCCTCGCCGATGACCCTGACGCGCACCTCAGCGCCCTTGGCCGCGGTGAGCAGCAGCAAGTTCATCACGCTCTTCCCGTTGGCCTGAACGCCCCGGTGTTCCAGCGTCACTTCGGCATGAAAACGCCCGGCCTCGCGCGCGAGCATGGTGGCCGCGCGCACGTGAAGCCCCTTCGAATTGCCGATTGTGACCGTCCTCTCGAGCGTGCTCATGCTCCCCGTCCCCGTCCCGCGCGCGCCCGTCCCTCGCACCGCTCCCGCCGCTCACCAGCCCTGCGGCCAGCGCAGCGCCAGCCTCCCGGCCAGCCTATCGCCAGCCCAGCGGCCAGCCTATCTGTCGATGTCCCGATGGGCCACCGAAGCCTCAATCCCTCGCGCCGCCAACGCTGCGCGCAACGCCTCCACCATCGCCACCGACCGGTGATGTCCGCCGGTGCAGCCCACCGCCACGGTCAGGCTGCTCTGCCCCTCCTCTCGCGACAGGGGCACGACCTCCGCCACGATCCCCTCGAGCCGCGCGAGCAAATCCGTCGCCGCCGGCTGCCTCATCACGTAATCGGCCACCTCGGGATCGGTGCCCCGCAGCGCCCGCAGCGGGTCGACGAAGTACGGGTTGTCGAGGAAGCGCACGTCGAAGATCCAGCTCGCCTCGGGCGGTAACCCAAAGCGGAATCCGAAGCTCGTCAGGTGCAGCGTCATCGCGTGCTCGCCTGAGCTCGCGAACAGCTCCTGCACCTGCTTCTTCAGATCGTGGACGTTTCGGCCCGTCGTGTCGATGACCAGCGATGCGTGATGGCGCAGCGGTCGCAACCACTCGCGCTCGCGCTCGATGGCCACCGCCAACGTGTCGGCGGCCCCGCTGGCGATCATCGGGTGGCGCCGCCGCGTCTCTTTGAAGCGGTTGATGACCCACGTGTCGTCGCAGTCGAGGAACATGACCCGCATCTGCCGGCCCGCGGCCCGCAGGGCGTCGAGATCGGCGCTCAGGGTCGGAAAATGCGACGCCTCGCGCACGTCCATCACCACCGCGACGCGCTCGATCGACGGGTTCTCCTCGGCCAGCCGCAGGAAGGTCTCCAGCAGGGGCGAGGGCAGGTTGTCGATGCAGAACCAGCCCACGTCTTCGAGGGCTCGCAGCGCGGTCGTCTTCCCCGAGCCCGACAGGCCGCTGATGATGACCAGTTCGACCGATCGCGGGCTCGTCATAGAAGGATTCCGTCCGGGCGTGGGCTGGTGGGGGAGCCCGGTTTTGGGGCCGATTCGCTCGGCGGGGTGGCGCGCCCGCAGAGGCCGCAGGACTCGGCGGGCGCGCGGCGAACAGTGCTCAGAAGGTGGGCCTCAGCCGATCAGTTCGGGAACAGAGCCTTGGTGGCCCTTGTGGTGTTTCCGTTTGGTCTTGTCGCGCCTGAGCTGGCGGTCCAGCTTGTCCACGGCCACGTCGATGGCCTCGTACATGTCCTCGCGCGTCTCGCTGCACACGAAGGTGTGGCTGTTCGCCGTGACGGTGAACTCCACGGTCATGTGGCGTTTTTCGACCGAGTAGATCGCATGGATGGAGAGCTCGTGGTCCTCGTACCGCGACAGCCGCTGGAGCTTGTCCAGGGTGTGGTTCTTGAGGGCCTCGGTGGAGTCCATGTGGCGGAAGGTGAAGCTGGTCTTCATGTGCGCTCCCGAAAGCGTGGAGTAGCGACCGCCCGGTCAGTCCGAACGGCGCAGCGAATCAATAGAGCTTTTTCCGCTTCGAAGAAGGCGGAATATTCAGCATTTCCCGATACTTCGCGACGGTCCTCCGCGCGATTTCCATTCCCTCCTCAGCCAACATCTCGCAGAGAGCCTGGTCCGAAAGCGGCTTACCCGGCTCTTCCTGCCCGACGAGCTTCTTGATGCGCTGTTTGACGGCTTCGGAGGCGACGTCCGGCCCCGAGCTCGTCGTGATGCGCGAGTTGAAGAAGTACTTGAGCTCAAATATCCCTTGCGGGGTATGGACGTACTTGTTGGTGGTGACGCGGCTGATGGTCGACTCGTGCATGCCAATATCGTCCGCTACGTCGCGCAGGATGAGCGGACGGAGGAACTCCACCCCCCGGTCGAGGAATTCCCGCTGGAAGCGGACAATCGACTCGGTGACCTTGCGGATGGTGCCCTGGCGCTGGTGGATCGAGCGAATCAGCCACACCGCGCTGCGGAACTTCTCCTGGATGAAGTCGCGCGTCTTGGCGTCCGCGTTGCCGCCCTTGATCTGGCTCTCGTAGAAGTTCGAGATCCGCAGCTTCGGCATCCCGTCTTCGTTGAGCTGCACGATGTACTCGTCGCCGACCTTCACCACGTACACGTCGGGCGTGATGTAGTGGGTCGTCTCCTCGGCGAAGTTGCGGCCGGGCTTGGGCTCCAGCGTGCTGATGATGTCCATCGCGTCGCGCAGATCTTCGGAGTCGATCCCCAGATCCTTGAGGATCGGCGCGATGTTTCGCTTCTCGATGTTGTCGAGGTGGCGGTCGAGGATCGCCAGCACGATGTCCTCGTCCGGGAAATAGTGCCGCGCCTGAATCAGCAGGCACTCACGCAGATCTCGGGCGCCGACTCCGATGGGGTCGAACTCCTGGATGACCTCGAGCACGGCCTCAGCCTCGTCGAGCTCCAGCCCCTCTTCCTCGGCGATATCGGCCAGCAGCGAGCCGTTAAATCGCCCGATCCCGTCGATGTTTCCGATGATCCGCTCGGCGACCCGGTACTCGGCCTCGGTGAGCTGCGTCACCCCGAGCTGCCAGGTCAGGTGGTCGTCGAGCGAGCTCTGCCCGGCGACCGTCTGCTCCAGCGTGGGCAGGTCGTCGTCGCCGTAGCGCACGCCGCTGCCGCCGGGCGAGTAGCTGTACTGGTTGTAATTCTCGACGAAGGACTCCCAGTCGCGGTTGGCCGGGTCGACCACGTCGCCGTTCTCTGGGGTCGCGCGCTCCATCTCGGCGCCGCGCTCGCTGACGCCGTCGACCTGCGCCTCGGCCTGCCGCTCGGCCTTCGAGCCTTCGTTGCGCTCGCCGTCCAGCCCGGAGTCCTCGAGCACCGGGTTCTCGATGAGCTCTTTCTGAATCGTCTCGAAGAGTTCGGGCCGAGAGAGCTGGAGTAGCCGGATGGCCTGCTGCAACTGGGGCGTCATCACCAGCTGCTGGGTCATCTTCAGATACTGCTTGAGCTCCATTCAACCCTCTGACTGCGCGCCGCCGTCCGCGAATCGGTGCGGAACTCTGGGCAGCGCTGGTTCACTCGAGACGGCGGCTGAAACGCCGCGACCTTTCACGATGGTAACACCGCCCGCGAACCCAGCCAAGGGGCGCTAGCGACTACTTGGTACGTTTATTGCTAGCGAATTCCTTAAGGGGCGTTGAACGCTTTTGTGTGCCCGTGGTAGACTCTTGCACCGCGTGACTCCCACCCCCTCTTGGAGCCCCCATGCGCACCCCTCCCGGACGCCTCGCGCGCCTCGCAGTCGTCGTCACCGCCCTCTGCGCGCTCGCCGTGCCCCTGGCCTGCGGCGGCGAGGACTCGGAGTTCGTCGACAGCCTGTGCACCGCGGGCGAGTCGAAGTGCCTCGGCAACACCGTCGCCTTGTGCGCGCCCGACGGGAAGTCCTGGCAGTACTCGCCCTGCGGCAACCAGAGCTGCCAAGCCGCCGCCTGCGTGGCCCGCGCCTGCCAGTATCTCGGCGGCGGCATCTGCATCAGCGACTCCAAGGCGACCCTGTGCCCCGAGAGCGGCCTGAGCACCGATGAGATCACCTGCTCGGCCGACGAGACCTGCGTCGGCGGTGGCTGCCGCAAGGCCGCGTGCAAGACGGGCGAGAAGATCTGCGGCTACCGCGCGACCCTCGAGTGCGTGGCCGGCGCCTGGCAGCAGACCGACTGCGCCGCCGGCGAGATCTGCGCGGTCACCGCCGGCGCGCCCGCCTGCACGCCGACCGTGTGCACGCCGCAGCTCGCGGTCTGCGACGGCTCGGTCAGCAAGGTCTGCAACGCCCAGGGCTCGGCCACGGCCGACACGACCTGCGGCGGCTCGCAGATCTGCAAGGGCGGCTACTGCCAAGCCAAGGTGGCGGGCGTCGACGATGGCCCCGACGCGACCCCCGACGCCAGCGGCGATCTCGGCGGCCAGGACGTGACCCCCGACATCGCGGGCGACACCGCGAGCGACACGGCCGGCCCCGACGCCGAGGTCTTCATCCCGCCGCTCGAGAAGATCTCGAAGATCGCGTTCAAGCTGGGCGGCATCTCCAACAGCTTCGATCTCGGCGCCGGCGCCGATTACATCCCGGCCGACTCGCTGCTGAAGGTCAGCGCCGGCAAGGGCACGCGCAAGATCGAGATCAACTTCGCCCCCATCGACCCCTTCGTCGTCGACAATTTCGACGACACCGACTCCACGGGCGTCACCGTCATCATCTGCTACTTCGACGGCGTCACGCCACAGCCCAAGGCGCCCAACTGCCCCGACGGCTTCAGCCACTCCTCGACGCTCTACAAGGCCACGCTGACCGAGAACAACGGCGAGGGCAGCCGCGTGGTCGGCACCTTCGAGGCCACCCTGGAAGACGCCCAGGGCACGAAATCGCAGCTGACCGAAGGCACCTTCGACGTGCTGCACAAGTGAGGCCCCCCATGCCGACAACTCCTCAATCCCCGCGCAGCACCTAGGTGGCCGTGGCCTCAGCGCCTAGACAACTCCTGGTCAATTGCCGGGCGGAGCAGCGCCGCGTCGCGCTCATCGACGGCGGCATCACCCGCGAGCTCTACTTCGAGCGCGCCGACGACCGCCGCCTGACCGGCAACATCTACAAGGGCCGCGTCGTCCGCGTGCTGCCCGGGATGCAGTCCGCCTTCCTCGAGCTGGGCCTCAACCGCACGGCGTTTCTGCACGTCACCGACGCCTACCCGGAGGCCGCGCGCACCGACGACGACGAGCCCCAGGGCCCGGTCACCCACCCGCCCATCAACCAGGTGCTGCGCGAGGGCCAGGAGCTGCTGGTCCAGATCGCCAAGGAACCGCTTGGCCAGAAGGGCGCTCGGGTCACCACCCACCTGAGCCTGCCCGGTCGAAACGTCGTGCTGCGCCCCGGCGCCAGCCAGATCGGGGTGTCGCGCCGCATCGCCGACGCCGCCGAGCGCACGCGCCTCCACGAGATGGCGTCGCGCCTCTGCCCGCCCAGCGTGGGCCTCATTGTCCGCACGGCGGCCGAGGGGGTCGACGAGCTCGATCTCGAGCGCGACATCGGCTTTCTGCTGGCCCTGTGGAGCGACATCGAGAAGCGCGCGCCCGAGGCCCCGATCCCCTCGCTGGTGCATGAAGATCTCGACATCACCCTGCGCTGCGTCCGGGATCTGCTGGACCGCGGCATGCACCGGGTCCTCATCGACGACGAGACCGAGGCCCAGCGCGTCCTCGAGTTCATCTCGCGCTTCGTGCCCGAGTTCGAGGGCACCATCGAGACGTGGCCGGGCCCGGACCCGCTCTTTGAGCGCTTCGGCCTCGAGTGGGAGATCAGCCGCGCGGTGCGCCGCAAGGTCTGGCTCAAGTCGGGCGGCTTCATCGCCATCGACCACACCGAGGCGCTGACCGCCGTCGACGTGAACAGCGGCCGAAACGTCGGCAAGAGCAGCTTCGACGAGACGATCCTCGAGACCAACCTCGAGGCCGCCAAAGAGATCGCCTACCAGCTTCGCCTCCGCGACATCGGCGGCCTCATCGTCATCGACTTCATCGACATGGCCCACGAGGCCCACCGCGTCCGCGTCCAGGAGAGCCTCGCCGAGGCGCTGCGCGAAGACCGCGCGCGCACCCGGGTGCTGCCCATGAGCGCCTTCGGCCTGGTCGAGCTGACCCGAAAGCGGGCGCGCGAGTCCATCGTCCAGGGCCTCACCGAGCCGTGCTTCTACTGTGAAGGCCGCGGGCACCTGCGCTCGATGCAGGTCATCATCGACAGCATCGTCAGCCGCCTGCGCCAGCTCGTGGTCAGCGGCGCCCGCGGCACGCTGACCATCGTCGCCCACCCCCGGGTCATCGAGGGGCTGGTCGAAGAGGCTCAGGCCACCATCAGCGCCCTAGAGCGCCAGTACGACCTGCAGATCCAGATGTCGCCTAGCGAATCGCAGCACTACGAGGCGATCGAGATCCGGTAGCGGCTCGGCTAGTCCTTCGGCAGGAACTCGTCGAGGCGCTCCCAGGCCACACGGATCTTCATGGTGCGCTCGGTGGCGCGACGCTCGGCCTCGCCGTCGTCCTGGTGCTTGTCGGGGTGGTGGGCGTGCAGCAGGCGCTTGTAGGCCGCGCGCGCCTCGGTGCGGGTGGCTCCCAGGGGCAGCCCGAGCGCGGCGTAGGCCTCGCGGACCTCGCGGGACCAGCGGCCGCCGGCGGGCTCGTCGCCCTGGGCGCCGGTGCTTCGGCCGCGGGCTTGAGCGGGGCCGGGCTCGATCTCGGGCTGGCTCGCCTGGGAGCCGTCCTCGGAGCCGTCCTCGGTGCCGTAGCGGTCGGAGGTAGGCCCGCCCGAGATCGCCTCCCGGACGCGCTCGCCCAGATGGTTGGCCTCCGCCCGCGCTAGCCGCGACAACCGATCGAAGATCCCCATGGCGTTTCTGCCCTCCCGGCCCGCCTACGGTAGCATGGCGCCGCCTCTGAACCAGGGCCTGGCTGAGTGGATTCCCCATCAGAACCCGTCGCGACCTACCTGCACCATCTGCGCACCCTCGACAACGCCTCGCCGCACACGCTGCGGGCGGTCTCGGGCGACCTGCGCGACCTGGCCGATTTCCTCGATCGCGCCGGTGCGGTCGAGGGTCCGGACGGCGTTGACCCGCTCCGGGTGCGTGCCTACGTTGCCGACCTCGCTCAGCGGACGGGCGCACGCACCGTCGCGCGCCGTCTCTCGACGCTACGCGGGTTCTACCAGTGGTTGGTTCGCCAAGGGCGCCGAGACGACACCCCGATGCACGGTCTGCAAAATCCTCGACAGGGGCGGCCACTGCCCGAGAGCGTGCCCATCGACACGATGATGGCGCTGCTGACGCCGCCGAGCGTCGACACGCCGGCCGCCCACCGCGACCACGCGATGCTGCAGCTGCTGTACGCGTCGGGGCTGCGCGTGTCGGAGCTGTGCGGGCTGGACTGCGCGGACCTGGACGTGGCGCGCGGCTGGGTGCGGGTGCTGGGCAAGGGGCGGAAGGTGCGCGAGGTGCCGGTGCACGACAAGGCGCGGGCGGCGCTGGGGCGCTGGCTGGCCGCGCGGGCGGCGTGGGTGCCCAAGCGGGTGGACACGCGGGCCGGTGCGCCGGCGAAAAACCCTGACGCGGACGCGCTGTTTTTGAATCAGCGGGGCGGGCGGCTGACCGATCGCAGCGTGCGGCGGGTGCTGGACCGCGAGGTGCTGCGGGTCGCGGCGGCGCAGCACATCCACCCGCACATGGTGCGTCACGCCTTCGCGACGCACCTGCTCGATGGCGGGGTCGACATCCGGCACATCCAGGAATTGCTGGGACACGCGAGCATTTCTACTACCCAGATCTACACACACGTCGGCATCGAGCGCCTGATCCGGGTCTATGACTCGGCCCATCCGCGGGCGAACGGCCGGGACCCGGAGACGAAGCATCATGAGTGAGCATCAGGGCATGCGCGGGACGACGATCCTGTGCGTTCGCAAGGGCGACAAGGTCGTCGTGGCCGGCGACGGGCAGGTGACGCTGGGCAGCCACGTGATGAAGTCGGGCGCCAAGAAGGTGCGGCGGCTGCATGACGGGCAGGTCATCATCGGGTTCGCGGGCAGCACGGCGGACGCCTTCACGCTCTTTGAGCGCTTCGAGGCGAAGCTCTTGTCCTACGGCGGCAACCTGCGGCGGTCGGCGGTCGAGCTGGCGAAGGATTGGCGGACCGACCGGGCGCTGCGGCGGCTCGAGGCGCTGCTGATCGCGGCGGACTCGCGGGACACGCTGGTCTTGAGCGGGTCGGGCGACGTGATCGAGCCGGACTTCGGCATCGCGGCGGTGGGCTCGGGCGGGAAGTACGCGGAGGCCGCGGCCTTGGCGCTCTTGCGGCACTCGGAGCTAGACGCGGAGCAGATCGCGCGGGAGTCCATGGCCATCGCGGCCGGCATCTGCATCTACACGAACACGAACCTCACGGTCGAAGCGCTGGAGTCGACGGTATGAGTGAAGAGATCGTCGAGAAGAACGCGGCTGACGAGACGCCGCGCGGGTTTGTGCGGGAGCTTGACCGCTACATCGTCGGGCAGAACGCGGCGAAGCGGGCCGTGGCCGTGGCGCTGCGCAACCGCTGGCGGCGGCATCGCGTGCCGGAGGCGCTGCGCGACGAGATCATGCCGAAGAACATCATCATGATCGGGCCGACCGGCGTGGGTAAGACCGAGATCGCGCGGCGGCTGGCGAAGCTGGCGCGGGCGCCCTTCGTGAAGGTCGAGGCGTCGAAGTTCACCGAGGTGGGCTACGTCGGGCGCGACGTGGAGTCGATGGTGCGGGACCTCGTCGAGGTCGCCGTGAAGCTGGTGCAGGAAGAGGAGCTTGAGCGGGTCGCGGGGCAGGCGCGCGAGCGGGCTGAGGAGCGGATCCTCGACGCGCTGCTGCCGCACAAGAAGCCCGGCTTCGAGGAGCAGGGCGAGGCGCCGAGCCAGACGACCCGCGAAAAACTGAGGAAATTGCTGCGTGAAGGCTACCTGGATGACCGCGAGGTCGAGGTCACCGTCAGCGACTCGAAGATGCCGATGATGGAGGTCTTCTCCAACGCCGGCATGGAGCAGATGGGCATCAACCTGAAGGACGGGCTGGGCAGCCTCTTTCCGCAGAAGACCAAGAACCGGCGGCTCAAGGTCAAAGAGGCGCTCGAGGTGATGATCGCCCAAGAGGGCGAGAAGCTCGTCGACGCTGACAAGGTCGGGCAGGAGGCGCTGCGGCGGGCGCAGGACGACGGGATCATCTTCCTCGACGAGATCGACAAGGTCGCGGGGCGGCAGTCGTCGTCGGGCGGGCCGGACGTCAGCCGCGAGGGCGTGCAGCGGGACCTGCTGCCGATCGTCGAGGGCTCGTCGGTGACCACGAAGCACGGGATGGTGAAGACCGACCACGTGCTCTTCATCGCGGCGGGCGCGTTTCACGTCGCCAAGGTCAGCGACCTCATCCCCGAGCTTCAGGGGCGATTCCCGATCCGGGTGGAGCTGGAGAACCTCACCCAGGCCGACTTCGTGCGGATCCTGACCGAGCCGGCGAACGCGCTGACCCTTCAGTACCAAGCGCTGATGGAGACCGAGGGCGTGACGCTGACCTACACCGAGGACGGGATCCGCGAGATCGCGAGGGTGGCCTTCGAGGTCAACGAGCGCCAAGAGAATATCGGCGCGCGGCGGCTGCACACGGTGATGGAGCGGCTGCTCGACGAGGTGAGCTTCGAGGCGCCGGACATGAACGGCGCGACCGTGGTGGTCGACGAGGCGTTCGTGAAGCGGACGCTGGCCGACGTGGTCAAGGACCCGAAGCTCGAGCAGTACATCCTGTAGCGGCGGCGGGGCCCTGCTGTTACCTTCGCGGTTCATCGTGGAGGAGGGCCCGCTTTGAGCACGCTGTTCGCCGAGAGTGACACCCAGGAGCTGGTCGCGCGCGCCCGTGCGCACCAGACGCCCAACTACAGCCAGCCGCCGCTCTTTTTGGCGCGCGGCGAGGGCGTGTGGGTCTGGGACCGTGACGGCAAGCGCTACCTGGACATGTTCGGCGGCATCGCCGTCAACGCGCTGGGGCACGCGCACCCGCGGCTGGTGGCGGCGATTCGCGACCAGGCCGACAAGCTCTGCCACGTGTCGAACATCTTCTTTCACGAGCCCGGCCTCGCGCTGATGGACGAGCTGATCGCGCGCTCCTTTGCCGACCGCGTGTTCTTCACCAACAGCGGCACCGAGGCCAACGAGGCCGCGCTGAAGGTGGCGCGCCGCTTTCAGACGGTGGTGCGCGGCGAGACGGCGCGGACGGAGTTTCTGACCTTCGAGCACGGCTTTCACGGCCGCACCTTCGCCGCGCTGACGGCGACCGCGCAGCCCAAGTACCACAAGGGCTTCGGGCCGCTGCTGCCCGGTTTTCACTATGCGCCGTATGGGGATTTGGAGGCCGCGGGCCGCGTGATGGCCGAGGTCGGCGACCGGCTGGCGGCCGTCCTGGTCGAGCCGGTGCAGGGCGAGGGCGGCGTGCGCGTGCCGCCGAAGGGCTACCTGAGTGGGCTGCGGAGGCTGTGCGATGAGCACGGCGCGCTCTTGATGCTGGACGAGGTCCAGACCGGCGTCGGGCGGACCGGCGAGTGGTTCGCCTACGAGATCGACGGGGTGCGGCCGGACGTGATGAGCCTGGCCAAGGGGCTGGGCGGCGGCGTGCCCTTGGGCGCGATGGTGTGCACCGAAGAGGTCGGTCAGGCCTTCGTCCCCGGCACCCACGCGTCGACCTTCGGCGGCAACCCCCTGGCGACGCGCGTGGGCCTGGAGGTCATGCGCACCATCGGCGAGGAGGGCCTGCTCGACCACATCTACGAGGCCGGCGAGTACCTGGGCCGCGGGCTGCAGGCGCTGTGCAAAGAGAAGCCCGAGCTCTGCCGCGAGACGCGAGGTTACGGGCTGCTGCGCGGGCTGGAGCTCGACGATTCCGACCCGGATTTCCCCGGGCGGGTGGTCGCTCAGGCGCGCGACAAGGGCCTGCTGCTCAACCTCGTGGTGGGCAACACGCTCCGCTTCGCGCCGGCCTTCATCGTGCAGCGCGGCCACATCGACACCGCGCTTGAGATGGTCGCCGAGCTCCTCGACAGCGCGCGCGCGTAGGGACCGCGGACTCCGCTCGGCTCAGCGCTCCGGAATCGGGGCGTGGCGTGTGGACGATCGGGCGGGCTTGGGGCACCCTCTGTCGGTGGCGGCCGGCGCGATCTGCGAGGATTTTGCAGGGCCACAAGCCTGGTGTGGACGGAGGGATCTGGCGTTGACCACCGAGAGCGCCTCGAACGAGACGCTGCTGGCCATTCTTGCTCCGGCGCTGTCGGACCCGGGGGCTGGCGAGCGGCGGCGTCGCGTGCTGGCCGGCGACGGGCGGGGCGACGCCGAGTGGCGGGCGTTCACCGCGGATCTCGAGGCGGTGGTGGCGCTGCTGCGCTGGCCCTCGTCGGCCGTGGACGCCGGGGCGGACACCGACGAGCTGAACGTCGGGCAGGTCGAGGCGCTGAAGGTGCGCTTGGCGGCGGACGACGGGCTGCCCGAGGCCGCCGACGCGACAGATGGCGGGCTGGCGCTCGGCGATGACGTGCCGACGCGCCCGCGGGCGAAGCGGCCGGCGGCCAAGGTGGGGACGGCCGACCAGGCGCGGCGGGCGGCGGCGCTGCTGTACGAGGACGTGCTGTGGCTCTTCTCGATCAACGACGGCGAGGGCGCGCTGGTCTCGCTGGAGCGGCTGCTGGTGCTGGGGCAGATCGAGGGTGAGGCCGCCGAGTTCATGCGGCTCAACTCCGACAAGCTGATCGACATCTACCGTGAGTACATGGGCTCCTTCGACGCGGTGCCGCGCAAGGGGAACACGGAGCTGGACGGGATGCCCGACGGCTACTTCGACCTGGAAGTGCTGTCGTCGGTGCACGCGCTGATCGACGGGAAGCTGAGCATCCAGAAGCTCATCGAGGCGTCGCCGCTGACGCCGCTGACCACCTGCGCGGCGCTGGAGCAGCTCAAGCGCTCGGGGGTGGTCGCGATCCCCGACGGGCGCGGCAACGGGGCCGTGGCCGCGGCGGTCGACGACTGATTTCCGCGGGTGTGGGCGGCGGTCGGCTCGCGACTCAGGTGTGCAGGGCCGCGAGCGCGTCGAAGACCGCGTCGGCTTGGCGGATCAGGTCGTCCAGGGAGCCGTCGTTCTCGATGACGTAGTCGGCGGCCTCGATGCGCGCGGCGTTGGAGGTCTGCGCGGCCAGACGCTGCCGGGCCTGGGCTTCGTCCAGGCCGTCCCGCGCGATCATGCGGGCCACCTGCGTCTCGGGGTCGCTGACCACGACGATCAGCGCGGCGAGGCCCGGCGCCAGCCCCCGCTCCACGATGAGGGCGGCCTCGTAGAGCGCCCAGGGGCGCCGTTCGCGCTGCAATGCGACAAGGCTCGCGGCGACGCGCGCCATCATCGCTGGATGCACGATGGACTCGAGCCGCGCTCGCGCCGCAGCATCCGAGAAGACCAGCGCGCCCATGGCCGCCCGGTCCAGCCGCCCATCGGGCAGCAGCACCGACTCGCCAAACCCGCGCCGAATGGCCTCCAGCGCCGGCTCGCCCGGCTCGACCACCTGGCGCGCGACGGCGTCCGCGTCGATGACCGGCACGCCCCGCTCGACGAAGCGCTTCGCCACGGTGCTCTTCCCCGACGCGATGCCGCCGGTGAGCCCGACCACTGCCATCGGCCGCCTGTCCTGCATCGCCCACCTCCTTCGACGGCCAGGGCCTACCACGACGCCGCGCGGAGATGAACTCGCGGCGACGTGGGCGTTCAGCGTTCAGCGTTCAACCCGTGGGCGCCCCTTCCGACGCCTGGGCCGCGTCTGAGCGACCCTGGCCTCGCCGCACCCGCCGTCATCGTTGCTCGGGTCGCGTGGGCAGTGCTAAGCATCGCCCGCGATGACGCCCACACCCGCAAGATCTGCCGCATCCCCCAGGGTCACCTGATGGGTGGGGTGAATCTCGGCATCCCGATCTACTCCGCCGGGCCGCCGCGCCGCCGCCGCCGCCGCCCGCTGCTCACCGCGTTCATCGTGGTGGCGGTCCTCATCGGCGTCTCGTGGCTCTGGTACGACGTCTTCAACCCGCTCTTCGACGATCCGCGCGATTGGCTGAAGAACGAGCGGCGTTTTCGCCACCAGCTGCAGGTCCTGCTGACCGGCGATCGGCAGGAGGCCGGCGAGGCGGGGACGGCGCTGCCTGATTGGCCGCCGCCGATGGAGGGGGCGCAGCGCGTGCTGGTCTCGTGCGCCGAGGCCCAGGTGGCGCGCGGCGTGAAGCTGTCGACCAGCTACCATCCGCTGCGCTTTCCGTGGGGGGACATCCCCGAGCACCTGGGCAGCTCGCCGGACCTGATCGTGCGCTGTATCCGGGATACCGGGGTGGATCTGCAGCAGCTGATCCACATCGACCGCCTCAACCACCCGACGCGCTACCCGCTGCATCTGTGGGAGCGGAAGGCGCCCGACACCTCCATCGACCACCGCCGGCTGCCCAACCTCTACACCTTCGTGCGCGCGTTCGGCGAGCCGCTGTCGGTGCGCGGCGACACCCCCGAGCGCCTCGTGGCCTTCCTGCCGGGTGACGTGGTGTTCTGGGCGGGCGGGCGTGGCTCGGAGTTCCCGAACCTCGCCGGCATCGTCCTGGACCGCCGCGACGCCCTGGGCGCGCCGCTGGTCGCGACGCTGTACCCCGACGACGGCAAGATGAGCGACCACCACCGCGTGGACGAGTGGCCGATCCTGGCCCACGTCCGCATCCGCCCCGACGCGTTCCTCGAGCGCTTCCTCGAGGACAACCTCAAAGCCCGGCTCGCGCCGCGGCCGCAGGCGACACCATGAACCGAACCTCCGCCATCGTGGGCGCCGCCCTCGCTTTTTCCCTGATGGCAGCGTGCGAATCGACGGAGGACGCGGCGGCGGACGCAGTGGCGGACGCGGTGCCGGACGTGACGGCCGACGCCGGCCCCGACGTCGCCGCGCCGCTTCGCACCCTCGCCGTCCCCGCTGACGCTCCAGGCCCCTTCCACGTCGGCTACCGCAGCTTCGAGCACACCTACACGCCCCGCGGCCTGAGCGAGGAGCGCACCATCACGCTGCACGTCTGGTACCCCACCGAGGCGACCAGCGGCGACAACCCCACCTACCAAGTGCTCTTCGTCGACGAGGAGTCCTTCGTCAACGCGCCGGCCGCCCCGCCGCTCGACGCCACCTACCCCGTGCACGTCCACAGCCACGGCCACCAGGGCTTCGGCGGCGGCAGCGCGGCCCTGATGCGCCGCTTCGCCAGCCAGGGCTGGGTCGCCGTCGCCCCCGACCACGTCGGCGACCTGCTCGGCGCCCACGGCGACTCGGGGACCATCGCGCACTACATCAAGCGGCCCGGCGACATCAGCGCGGCGCTGGACGCGCTGGCGGCCCTCCCGGCCAACGACCCGTTGGCGAAGGTGGACGTCTCGCGGGTGACGATGAGCGGGCACTCGCGCGGCTGCCACACGGTCTGGTCGGTCGCCGGCGCCAGCTTCGACGCGGACGCGGGCGGCTTGGACGCGGCCACGCCCGACGAGCTCGCGGTCTTCGCCGAGGGCTTCCGCGATCCGCGCGTCGTCGCCGCCATCCCCATGGCCGGGACCTACAGCCGCGATTGGTACGGGGTGGACGGCTACAAGGACGCCACGATCCCGATGCTGTCGCTGACCGGCAGCAACGACAACGCGTCGTCGGCGCGCTTTCAGTTCGACAACCTGCCCGGCGCCGACCTGACCTGGGTCGAGCTCGAGGGCGGCTGCCACGAGACCTTCGCGCTGGGCTTCTGCGACACGCTGGAGACCCAGGAGGGCTTCGAGATCGTCAACGCCTACGCCATGGCGTTCGCGCGGGTGAAGCTGCTCGGAGACACCGACACCAAGAGCCTGGGGATCCTCGGCGGGATCTTCGTGGTCTCGCCCAAGGCGACGGTGCATCGGGCGCGCTGAGGTGGCCGGCGGCTAGTCAGGGTCCAGCGGCGTCTCGCACTGCCAGCACAGGTCGAAGCCGGGCTCCCAGGGGGCGCCGCACTCGGGGCACTCGGCGGGCTCCGGCCGCGCGAGGATGCCGGGGCGGGGGCTCAGCCCAAGCGCGCCGGCCAGCAGGTCCACGTCCTCGCTCAGCGCGAGGTGGCCGCCGTCGGCGTGGGGCGCGAAGAGCGGCGCGAGCAGCGCCTGGGCTTGCGCCTGATGGGTCATCGGCACCCGCACCTCGACCATCGCGTCGTCCATGCCGATAAGCCCGCCCATCCCCGCGCGATGCTCGCCCGACAGCCGCGCCGGCAGCCCGGCGTTGCGCAAGGCCGAGAGCACCAGGTGCGCGAGCATGGGCTGGATGCTGCTGTAGACGACAAGCTCCTCGTCGGGCATCGCGAAATCCCCCTGGCGCCACCGGCGAAGATCCGGCGCCCACGATGAAAAAGCCGGCGGATCCCTCGCGGGGCCCGCCGGCTTGCGCACGACGATAGCACGGGGCCTGCTACATGCGGTCGACCGCGCCGCTGTCCATGTTGACGAGGTAGCGCGAGCCCGAGATCTCGAGGGTCGCCGTGGCGTCAGACCCCAGGGTCACGACGGCGTCGGCGTTCAGCGTGGCGACGCGCTCGCCCTGGGCGTTCGTGCTGCGGCGCTCGACGTCGAGGGTGTAGACCACGCGGCCGCCGACCGGGCGGTGGGTGTCCGCCGCGAGCTGCAGGCCCTGGTAGCTCGCCGTGAACGCCAGGTGCAGCGAGCGGGCGCTCTGGGGCCCGGTCAGCGACACGTCCAGCACGGCCGACGAGTCGCCGTCCACGATGGCGGTGTCCGTGTTGAGCTTGTCGATCATCCAGTCCGCGGACATCGCGCTCTGGATGCTCAGACCGCCGACGTTGAGGGCGCCGTCCCACGTGGCCACGAGGTCAGCCGAGGAGGCGTCGCCCTCGCTGCAGCTCAGCGTGCCGCCCGCGCCGTCGTAGCACTCGAGCTCGACGTCATAGGAGAGGCCGAGGTGCTGGCCCCGGAAGGCCCCGCGCACGTCGAGGGCGAAGCCGGCGCCGGACTGGCCCTGAGCGCTCATGGCGCCGTCGCGCAGGGTGGCCATGTCGCCGCCCTTGTCGGCGGCCATCAGGGCGCCGACGACGCGCGCGGTCTCGTCGAGGTCTTGCTGGGTCGCGGGCTCCGTCGGCGTGGTGTTGCCATCGTCACAGGCGGCGGCGGACATGAGGGCGGCGGCCGCGACGAGGGCCAGCGCGGTCCGTGAGAGTTGGCTTCGCATGGGATCTGCCTCCGTGAGGGGTGCGTCAGGATCTCGGGGTGACCGCGCGTCGCGGCGTCGGCCACGCAGCAGACCAGTGCAACCGCCGGGCCAAGCCGCGCGGACGCTGAAACGGCGGGGCCTGAGTCGGGTGAGCCCCCCGAAACCGCCGTGCCCGGCGAAGGCCGGGTCGTGGCAGCCTGCGCCGGCCGGGGGCACAACGCCCCGCGCTCCCCTGCCGCGCCGTCGGGCTAGGGCAGCCCCAGCACTTGTCGGGCCAGGATGCCCAGCTGAACCTCGGTGGTCCCGCCCTCGATGGAGTTGCCGCGGGAGCGCAGCCAGTCGCGGGTGCGCTGCAGGTCAGCCTGGGCGAACCCGGGCCCCTCCCAGCCCAGGCCGTCTGGACCGGCGAGCTCGACGCCCAGCTCGAGGCGGCGCTGGTTCAGCTCGGTGCCGAAGACCTTGAGCGCCGAGCTCTCAGCCCCCGGCCGTCCGCTGCGCGCGGCGCTCTGGGCCAGCAGCAGGAAGGCCCGCTCGTCCATGGCGACCTGTGCGATGGCGTCGCGGTGCAGCGCGTCGGTGAGCGGCCCGGAGGTCGAACCCTCGGCGCGGCGGGCCAGGGCGACGAGATCGCTCTCGTCGCCGCTGACCGAGCCCGCGAACGCTTGGCCCAAGGTCGCCCGCTCGTGCTGAAGCAGCGTCTTCGCCACCGTCCAGCCGGCGTCCACGCCGCCGATGACCTGGTCGCGCGGGGTGCGCGCGCCGTCGAAGTAGACCTCGCAGAAGGGCGAGGCGCCGCTGATGAGCGGGATCGGGCGGGTCGTGATGCCGTCCTGGGCCATGTCGAGGAGCAGAAAGCTAATGCCGGCCTGCTTCTTCGTCGTGGTGTTGGTGCGGGTGAGGCAGAAGATCCAGTCCGAGAGGTCGGCGTAGCTGGTCCAGACCTTGTGGCCGTTGACGACCCACGCGTCACCGTCCAGCACCGCGCTGGTGCGCAGGCCCGCGAGGTCGGAGCCGGCGCCGGGCTCAGAGTAGCCCTGACACCAGCGGATCTCGCCGCGCACGATGGGCGGGAGGTGCTGGAGCTTCTGGGCCTCCGTGCCGAACTCGAGCAGGGTCGGGCCGACCATGACCAGGCCGAAGCCGACCAGGGGCGAGGGCATGCCCAGGCGTCGCAATTCCTCAGACAGTATCTTGCTGTTTTGGCGGTCGAGGCCGCCGCCGCCGTACTCGGTGGGCCAGGTCGGCGCCGTGTAGCCGCGCGACGCCATCACCTCGCGCCACTGGCGCTCGTCGTCGGACTCGGTCTCGGCGCGCCGTCGGCCGCCCCAGGTGCCCGAGAACACGCCCTTGTAGGTGCCGCGCAGGCTGGCGGGCGCGTGGGCCTCCAGCCACTCGCGGGTCTCGCGCCGAAACGCTTCGCCGCTGTCGGGGGACGTCGTGGGCATGGTCAGTCTCGGGCGCAGGCGGTCAGGGTGAGGTAGGGCAGGCCCCCGGCCGAGGCGCCGCTGGTGCCCGAGTAGCTGTAGCCGCCCTTGGCGCCGGGGCTCTTGTTACAGCAGCCCGCGATGAGCGCGACCTGGCGCTCGGGGAGGTTGAAGCTGCCGCTGAACCCGTGGCTGTGGAGGCGGTCCTCGAAGGGCGCGAGCGGCGTCCCCAAGGCGGCGGCGGGCGCGCCGGCGGCGAGGGCGGCGCCGAAGCGGCCTTCGTGGGTCGCGACGGGCGACCACCCCGCGGGGCAGCCGGCGAACTCGAACCAGGCCAGGGTGCCCGCGGGGAGGGCGGAGTCGTCGACCGTGACTGGGCCCGGCGGCGCCGGGTTGGGCAGGGCGCGGCAGGCGAGGAGCTGGATGTAGGGCCAGCCCGAGTCGACCTGGGCGCTCTGCACGCTGAAGCTGTGCGCGCCCTTGGCCGCGAGCTCGTGGTTGCCGCCGCCGGCCGCCGAGATGCTCTTCTCGCTGACGTTGATCGAGGCGCCGACCTGGTGGGCGTGGACGCGGGTCTGGCCGCTGGAGAGCGCGTCTCCCACGGTCGCGCCGGGGGTGCCGCCCGCGGGGGTGCCGACGATGAAGCGGCCGTCGGCGGCTGGGACGTTCTCAAAGCCCTTGGGGCAGCTCAGCGCGTTGAAGAAGAGGACCGCGCCGGTCGGGAATGGGTGTCCGTCCTCGCCCAGGTCGACGGCGTCGATCTCGCAGAGCACCTCGTGTACCGCCGGCATGCCGTCGGTGGCGGCCGCCGTGCTGCCGGAGACCGGGTAGGAGCCCGACTGGCCGAAGCCGCCCGTGCAGCAGCCGGTCGCGCCGGCGATCCCGGTGGAGCCGACGCTCATCTGGGTGCTGAAGCCGTGGCTGTGCTGGGGGGGCGCGGTCGAGGTCAGGGCCGAGCCCACGGTCAGGCCGACCTCGCCGCCGTCCGACGTCGCTTTGAGCAGGCGGCCACGGGCGGATTCGAGGGGGTGCCAGCCGTCCGGGCAGGTCTCGCCGGGCATGAAGGCCAGGGTGCCGGCGGGCGGGGCCAACAGCCACACCGGGAGGGCGAGGTCGGGGGTGGCGTCGGGGATGGCGTCTGCGTCTGCGTCTGCATCGGGCGCTGCGTCAGCGTCCGGGATGGCGTCGGGGGTCGCGTCAGCGTCCTGGATGGCGTCGGGCACCACATCCACCGCCGCGTCCACGTCGGGCGTGGCATCGGGCGTGGCGTCTGGCCCGGCGTCCGGCGTGACGTCTAGCGCGACGTCGGGCGTGGCGTCCGGCGTGGCGTCGGGCGTGGCGTCGGGCGTGATCTCGGGCGCGACGTCCGCGTCGGGCGTGGCGTCTGGCGCCACCTCGGGCGTGACGTCCGCGTCGGGCGTGGCGTCGGGCGTGATCTCGGGCGTGACGTCCGCGTCGGGTGTCACCTCGGGCAGCGCGTCCGCGTCGACCTCCGCCAGCGTGTCCTCGGCGGGCGGGGTGTCCACCAGGGGGATCGTGCTGTCGGCGAAGCCCGTCGAGACGTCGGTGTCCGAGGCCGTGACGTGCGAGTCCGTGCAGGCGCTCAGCAGGGCGATGAGGCCTGCGGCGAACGCGATGACGGCGGCGTGACGCGGTGTCGCCATGGCGGACTCCTCCGTGACGGGAGAGGGGGTCGACCGGCGAAGTATCGGGCGCAGGGCCCGCCGAAACAAGGCGCCCACGGCGCGAGGGGAAATCCGCGCGCCCCGAGAGCGCTACTCGGTCTCTTTTTCCACGTAGAAGGCCGCCGAGCCGTGGAGGCCGCACTCCGCCTTGGTGGCCTGGACGTCGCCGAAGCCCATGCGCTGGAAGGTCGACGAGATGCCGTCGCAGTCCAGATCGCCGTTGGCCGTGGCCGTGAAGGTCGCGTCGCCCAGGGTGCCGGAGGAGTCGAAGGAGTAGACGAAGTAGTGCTCGTCGCTGATCTGGAAGCTCAGCCCGGACCACACGTCCGTGCTCCACAGGTCGGGGTCGGCGTCGCAGCGGTCGTCGCCGTTGGCGTCGGGACCGGCGCCGCCGCCGGTCGAGCAGCAGGTCCCCTCGACCGGGGTCACGCCCTGGTTCGCCGGGAACTGACACTCCAGCTTCACCCCGGCCAGCGTCACGTAGGGCTGCGAGTAGTAGAGCGCTGCGCCCTTGTAGATCTTGTCCAGCTCGTCGATGGCCTCGGTGGTCTTCGCCCGCCGCATGTACTTGATGAACGCCGGGACCGCGACGACAGCGAGGATGGCGAGGATGGCGACGACGATCATCAACTCGATGAGGGTGAACCCGCTCCGAGAACGCCTGAAAACCATGATTCGACTCCTCACAAGACGGTGGCGAACGCGCGGTACGCGGCGCGGGACGCGCGGCGGCGGACTGGCGATGTGGCGGCGCCCGGAGGCACCGCCTGGCGCGGCGCGCTCCATGTGGGCGCCCCTATCATAACGTCAAACCCGGCCCGACCCTTGAGCGGATCATGTAACCGGACTCGCTCGGGTGGCCTGCGGGCGGCGCGCCGGTCGGACGTGGCGCCCGCGGCGAGGGCGCGGTAGCCTCCCGGGGGCGTGATCTTCTGGGGGTTCGACGATGCGCTTGGGGCTTCTGTGCGGCGCGCTGGTGCTCTTCGGCTGCGACGCGCCGACCGGCGAGCGCTCGCTGCTGCGGTCGGCTGAGCAGCGCGACACGACGGCGACGGCCGCGGCGGGCCACCTGGGCGGGGACGACGCCGGCCCAGGGGTGGACGCTGGCCTGGACGCGGCGCCGCTTCCCGACGCGCTCGGCGACGCCGACGCGGTCCAGCTCCCCGACCCCGAGCCCGACGCGGCCGCGGATGGGGCGGGCGACGCGGTCAGCACGCCGGACGCCGACGCCGGCCCTGACACCACGAGCGGCCCCGACGCCGGTCCGGACGCCACCACCGGCCCCGACGCCACCACCGGCCCGGACACCACCAGCGCCCCGCCAAACCTCAACGCGGCCTTCATCGGCGGCGCGTGCGCGGCGCCGACCACCTGCGATTACTCAGGCGCGGTCTGCCTTGGCGACGACGAGGGCTTCCCCCAAGGCCACTGCTCGCAGCCCTGCGACCTCTACTGCCCCGACAAGGCAGGCGCGGTCACGACGTTCTGCGTCGACGCTGCCGAGCTGGGCCTCGCCGATCCCGGCGGCCTCTGCCTGATGCGCTGCGACTACGGTCTCAGCCCCACGGGCTGCCGCGAGGGCTACCAGTGCGTCCCCATGGAGCGCCACGGCGACCCGGACACGACGGTCTACGCCTGCGTCCCGGGCACCGACCAGCCCTTCCAGCTCAGCGCCTGCCACAAGGCGCTGCTCGACCGCGGCATCGGCTTCACGCCCGCCCCCGACCCCCTCGACGTGGCCTCCAACGTCCCCGGCGTCATCTGCAGCGTCCACGAACCCATCCGCGTCGCCGGCCTCATGCACGGCGTCAGCTACCGCTACGCCACGACCTCGGACCCCGTGAAGCCCATCTTCGCCTCCTGCCCGCTGGCCCTGGCCATGGCCGAGACCGCCGAGCTGCTGGCCGACCAAGGCGTCACCGACATCCTGCACTTCGGCGTCTACAACTGCCGCGCCATCGCCGGCACGACCAAACTCAGCCAGCACGGCCTCGCCAACGCCATCGACATCAACGGCCTGCGCTTCGCCAGCGGCACCACCCTGACCCTCAAGAAGGACTGGGAGGTCGGCGTCGCCTTCCCGCTCACCGAAGGCGGCAGCTTCCTCAAGTGGGTCGCCGAGACTCTCCACGCGCTGCTGATCTTCACGGTCATCCTCACGCCCGAGTACAACGAGGCCCACGCGGACCACTTCCACTGCGACCTCACCCCCGGCTCGAACTTCCTCAAGTGAAGGCCTCTGCTCCCATCGCGCCCGAGGTGCTCCGCCTCGACGATCCCCCCGACAATCTCGGCGAGGGCGGCGGCATCACCGCGCACTGGTACCGTCCGAAGCAAGCCAGCCCGAGATCGGCGGTGGGCATCGTGGTGCTGCCGATTCAGGGCGGCGACTACGAGGTCTCGACTCACTTCGCGGAGGCCTTCGCGGCCATGGGCTACCACGCGCTGCGCTTTGAGCGGCGGGCCGAGTGGCTGGTGGCGGAGCGGCCGCTCGAGGACATGACCGCGCTCTTGGAGCGCTACCGGCAGGACGTGCGCGACGGGATGACCGCCTGGCTTGCGCGCCCCGACGGTCCTGCGCGCCTTGGCCTCTTCGGCGTCAGCATGGGCGCGGGCGTGGGCGCGGCGGTGGCCGGCGTGGACGCGCGCATCGGCGCCTCGGTGCTCTGCATCGGCGGCAGCGGCCTGGCGCGCGTGCTCATGGAGACCACGGACACCGAGATCCGCCAATACCGCGACGCCCTGGCCGCCCGATTGGGCCAGGATCTACCGACCCTCTCGAAGACCCTGGACGCCGCGCTGGCCCCCCTGGACCCCGAGCACGACGCCCGCGGGATGAACCCGGCGACCACCCTCTTCATCACCGCGCGCTTTGACCGCGTCGTGCGCTGGCGCGAGGGGCTGGCGCTCTGGGACGCCATCGGCCGCCCCCGCCGCGTCATCCTGCCGTGCGGTCACTACTCGGCGGTGGTCTTCGTGCCCTGGATCCGCTGGCTGGCGCGCCGCTGGTTTGACCGCCACCTGCTGTGAGGTCGGAGCGCCCTTCTGCGCTGGACTCTCGGCACAAATGCGGCAAGATCGCGCGAGACTGCGGATCCCGTCGGCGCCCACGGTACGGCCCGAGACCAACCAAGCCGCATCGAGAGGGAGCCCGCCCATGTCGATACCCGACCGCATCATGTCCCTGATCGTTGTCGCGGACCCAGCACCGCTCAAGGCGTTTTACACCGAGAGCTTGGCCTTCGAGTTGGTAACGGACAAGAGCGGCGAGACTGGAACGGGCTCGTTCATCATCGTGGCCTACGCGACATGCGCCATCGGATTCTGCACACCGGACGCGCTCGCCGAGTTGCCCGGCATCGCGGCCAACGCGATGGTCATGCTCGAGGTCCCTCAACTTGCTCCCGTCCATCGGATCATGAGCGAGCGAGCCCCAGAGGTGGTTGGGGAGCAGCGAGACTCGCCATGGGGGCACTATTTCGATGTGACGGACCCCGCGGGTACGCGCCTGCGATTCATCCAGGTCGACGTGGACTAGCCGGACGGGCCCTGCACCGGGGGGGCCGGCAGCCGGGTTACACCGCTGCGTGGACCTTCGCACTCGCTCAGACGTACACTCGTGGCGTCGGCTGGTCGAACTCGTTCGGGCGTGAACTGGAGTCGAACGCCGGCGGATCGAGGCCGTCGCTCCTAGCCGAGCGGCTGTCGCATGGAGCCGCGTGTTGGGAACGAAATCACCTGGAATGACCGGACCCTGGGATGCCATCGTCGTAGGCGGGGGGCCCGGCGGATCAAGCACCGCGAACATCCTCGCTCACCTCGGACGCAAGGTGCTCGTGCTCGAGCGGGAGTCCTTCCCTCGCTATCACATCGGCGAGGCGCAGTTGCCGGCCGTGCTGGCGATTCTGGACGTGCTCGGCGCTCGCAAGGCGGTCGACGACCACGGGTTCGAGATTAAGACGGGCCAGACCTTCTACTGGAACCCGGCTGACGATGCGTGGGACGTGACCACGCAGAGTCTCGGGCGCTTTTCCTATAGCTATTTTGTGCGACGCGCCGAGTTCGACCAGATCCTGCTCGACGTCGCCGAGCAGCGCGGCGCCTGCGTCCGAACTCAATGCGACGTGAGCGAGATCCTCTTTAGCGAGGCCGGTCGCGCCTACGGGGTGCGGTACCAGGATGCCAACGGCAAGGTTCACGAGGAGATCGCTGAGTACGTGGTCGACGCGACGGGATCGCGCTGCATGCTGGCCAAGCGATTTCGCCTGCGCCGTTTCACGGAGACGATGCATTCGTTCGCCATTTGGGCGAACTACCGCAATGCGAAACGCCTCCCCGGCTGGCGCTCGCGGCACAATGCAGCGGTGACCACCGATCTCGGCTGGTTTTGGATGATTCCACAAACCCCCGACGTCGCCAGCGTGGGCCTCGTGATGGCGCAGAGCCTTGTGCCTAAAGGGCTGACGAAGGCACGGCGTCAGGGGTTCCTTGAAGAGGCGATCGCGAACTGCACCGTGATGCGCGACCTGCTCAGCGAAGCGGAGCTCGACTCGGAGCTGTTCGTAGCTCGCGATTGGTCCTATCGCTGCACGCACCGCTCGGGTCCGGGCTGGATGGTCGTCGGCGAGGCCGCCGGCTTCATCGACCCCCTGCTGAGCTACGGCGTCAATTTCGCGCTGAACACCGGCATCCTCGCAGCGACCGCCATCCACAACAGCCTTGAGGATCCGAGGTTGCAGCCCGCCGCGTTCGACTACTTCGAGGACGCCAGCCGCTCGCTCTACGAAGACCTGTACCAAACCGTTGAGGTCTTCTACAGCTACCGCAGCGACCGAGATTCGCTGTATTGGCGGTCGAAGGAAGTGTTGGGCCGCGAGATGGGGCTGTCGCCTCAGAAGTGCTTCCTCTATGTGGCCAGCGGCTTTCACCACAATCAGGCGTTTGGAGGGCGGCCCGTTTCGGAGTTGCCGAAGTCGATGATCGACGCCAACGAAGAGTGGATCGAGGCCATAGGTCGCGCGCAGGCGGGTGAGATCCAGCCCGATTGCCTGATCGGCGAAGCACCGCGGATCGTCCGCTACGGCGTGCGTCCGGCGGACGCGGGGGGCGAGGGGCCGCTCTACAATCTAGAGCGCGCTGGGTTTGAATTGCGGTTCGTCCCTCCAAACATGAGCGAGGACGACGCCGATGGGCGCGGGTCGCTGGGGGAAATCCCGCTCATCGCCGAGCTGGCCGACGGCCAAATCAAGCGAATCCGGGTCCAATTGACCGAGCACCACCCCGACCGTCCCTGCTACAAGTCCCAAGGACGAATTGCGATCAGCTACACCTGCACCCCACGCGGCGCTGGAACCCTTGAGGACCGCGTCGTGACCGCAGGCGTTGAGCGCGTGGTCGAGTTGGTGCGAGCGTGCGAGGACGCCGAGCTCCCGCTCTCGCGCGTCGCCGAACTCACCGAGCAGTACGCGCGCGAGGTGGATTGGCCCGCCGGCATCGCCCTGAGCATCGAGAAGAACGCGCCGCATGCGGCATCGGATTTTCGGTACCTCTCCGTCGAGGCGCGGCACGCGAGTGATCTAGGCTGCGTCTGGATCTTCATCGAAGCGCTGGCCGGTGACGGCCAAGAACTGTGGGCGCCGACGCGAAATTTCGCCGTCTCGTACCGTCCGGGCCACTTGGCCGACGGGCAGCCGCTGGAGTCGAGCGAGATCCACCGGCGCCTGCTTGGTTCGATGCTCAGCGCTGTCAGTCGGCTCGACGACCAGCCGGGGATGACCCTGGACGCCCTGGCGGACCGATTCGCCGGTGACGTGGCGCCTCGAGACCCTCTGCCGCACCCCTGGCGGCTCGTCGAAGTCCGCGCGGTTCAGTACAGCGGAGCGCCCGTACTCCTTTGGTCCGCTCCGGACACCGAGTCGGCCTCCAGCGCCCATACCTAGACGGACAACGCCCAACTCGGCGGTACAACCGCCGAAGCCTTCCCCAGCGGCGTCCACCTCGCCTCCGTGGCAGTTGGACGGCGGGAACCTGATGGTACAAGCTCGCGGGGCCGTCGTGCCCGAGCGCGCGCGGCAGGAGATGCCGAGTTGGAACCACAGGTCACGGAGTGGCTCGCTCTGGTCGTGCGCTGGATGCACCTCGTGTTCGGCGCGGCGTGGATCGGGGCGAGCTTCTACTTCAACTGGCTCAACAACCACGTGCGCAAGTCGGCCGAGGGGCGCCCGGGCGTCGCCGGCGACCTGTGGGCCATCCACGGCGGCCACTTCTACGAGGTCGCCAAGTACGAGAACGCCCCCGGCGAGCTGCCCCAGACCCTGCACTGGTTCAAGTGGGAGGCGTACTTCACCTGGATCACCGGCATGGCGCTGCTGGTGCTGGTCTACTACCTCCAGGCCAGCACCTTCATGGTCGATCGCAGCGTGATGGACCTGTCGCCGGGCGCCGCCATCGGCGTCGGTGTGGGCACGCTGGTCGTGGGCTGGATCGTCTACGACCTGTTGTGCCGATCGCCGCTGGGCCGCACGGGCGCTCCCTTCGCGGCGGTCGGCTTCGCGCTGGCGTCCGGCGTGGCCTACGGGCTGGCCCAGACCTTGGGCAGCCGGGCCGCCTACATCCACGTCGGCGCGATGCTGGGCACCCTGATGGCGCTGAACGTCTTCTTCGTCATCATCCCCAACCAGCGCAAGGCCGTCGCCGCGATGGTCGACGGGAAGGTCCCCGACGCGAAGCTGGGCCAAGGCGCCGCCCAACGCTCGCTCCACAATAATTACATGACCTTGCCAGTGCTCTTCATCATGGTGAGCAACCACTACCCCATGACCTACGGGCACAAGCAGGGGTGGCTGGTGCTGGTGGCCCTGGGCGCCATCGGCGGCGTCGTGCGCCACTGGTTCAACCTCAAGGGTCAAGGCGTGCGGAAGGATTGGCTGCTGCCGCTCGCCGCCGCGGGCATGATCGCGCTGGTCGTGGCCTCCGCGCCGCGCCGCTCGGCCTGGGCCGACACGCCGGTGCCGTTCTCGCGCGTCCGCAGCATCCTCGAGGCCCGCTGCCAGAAGTGCCACTCGGCCACCCCGACCTGGCCCGGCATCCTGACGGCACCCCAGGGCGTGGTGTACGACACCATCGACGACATCACCCGCTACGCCCCGCGTATCAACGCCCAGGTCAGCACGGGCGTCATGCCGCTTGGCAACGTGACCGAGATGACCGACGAGGAGCGCGAGATCGTCGGCGCCTGGTTCGCCCAAGGCGCGAAGACCACCGAGCCGGCCGCGCCCGCCGCGCCGCGGTGACTTCTCCGCCCAGTTCGCAGTGAATATCCTTCAATATCAAGCAGATGCTCGGCCAACCCGCATGGAGGTTGACGGGGGAGGTTCGCGAGGCGCACCCTCTTCGCGTGGACAGAAATAGCGCCAACCAGTTCGTGAACGGTCGCATTCGGACGCGGTACAACCCGTGGTGGGACGGCGCGGCCCCACGCGTGGAACGCGTGCGACGCGATCTGCTCGGTGAAGCGCTCGGGTCGCTTTCCCCGAGCCGCGCGCTTGCATTGGTTGGAATGCGGCAAGCCGGTAAGACGACCTTGATGCGCCAGATCGTCGGCCGTCTACTTAAACCCGAGGACGGCACGGACGGGGTGAGCCCTCGGGACATACTCTTCATCAACTTCGACGAGCCAGCGCTCCTGCCTTATCGCTCGGATCCCATGATCCTAGACCGCCTGGTCGACGCCTACCGGGCGATTCAGAGGCCGCACGGTCGGCCCTATCTGTTCCTTGATGAGGTTCAGAATCTGGACCACTGGGCGCATTGGGTCCGTACCGCCCTCGGGGCCGAAGAAGCAACGATCGTGGTCAGCGGCTCCTCCGCCCAACTCCTGGAACCGGAGCTTGGCACGGTGCTCACCGGTCGCACGCGACGCCTCACAGTCCAGCCGTTTTCGTTTCGCGAGTTCCTTCGCGCCCGGGAACGCGAGCCGACCACGATCTCCGAAGGTCGTGGCTTCATCCAGCGAATGCGCGAGGAACTGCAACACTATCTGCGCTTTGGCGGTATGCCGGCCGTAGCCGCCGAACCCGATGACGAGGGCGAAGTTCATCTCGTCCAGTACTTCGAGGACATCCTCAACCGAGACGTCGTCGCACGGCACGCTGTGCGCTCGGTCAGGACGCTCAAAGAGGTCGCTCTCCACCTTCTGGAACAGACCGCCAGGCCCTTCAGCCACCACCGGCTCAAAGGCATCCACGGAGTCGGGGTGGACCAAGCGCGGGACTACGTCCAGCATCTCGTCGAAGCCCACATGCTGCGCGAACTAACCCGCTACGATCGGCGACCTGGGGTCGCCGCGAAATCGCCGCGAAAGGCGTACGCGCAAGATGTGGGACTAAGAAACGCGGTCGTGGCTCAGTTCTCGGACGACTGGGGGTGGCTGGCCGAGACAGTAGTCTTCAACGCGCTGAAGGCTCGGTGGGCGGGCGATCTCTTCTACGTCGAAGAGGCGCAAAACGTGAAGGAGGGGCGCGCCGGATACGCCTGTGACTTCCTGCTCTGGAAGGGGACGCGGGCGGCGGGCGCCGTCCAGGTTAGCTATACGAGCGCGGCGCTTCAGCCGCGCGAGCTGGCCGGCCTTGTCGCCACGATGAAGCGCTTTCAGCTGCCAGAGGGGCTCATCCTCACCGACGGGGATTCCGGCGACATCGAGACCGACGGGGGGACTGTCCGTTGTCGGCCGCTCTGGCGCTGGTTGCTCGACCGAGAGGGCGGCGAGGGATGGTCGGTATGAAAGCAGGCACGAGCCATTTCGTGCCGCGGTTTTGGGCGTCCGCGGACAGCCAGCCGCCCGTCGACGGGGCCGGGTATCTGCGTGCGGACTTCGAGCGCAGCCGAGTGCGCCCGCTCGCGGACTTCGAAGCCGTGCCCTGCCTCGTCCTTTTGGGCGATGCGGGAATGGGGAAGAGCTCGGAAATCACTGGTGAAGTCGCGAGGCTGGAAACGCGGTTTACGCCGGATGCTCTTGTTCGGCGGGTCGATCTCGGGAGCACGAGCGACGACTACGGCTTGCGGATGGCCGTGTTCAGCGACGCTGGGCTCGACTCGCCCACACGGACGCTACGCGATGGCCCGGAGTCTGGGGAACCCACGCTATATCTGCTTCTGGACGGCCTGGACGAGGCGCGGCTGGAGGTGGCCGAGACGATTCGCGTCCTGAGCGCAGAGATCGAGCGGCTAGACGAGCTTGCACGGCGACGTCTGCGCCTCCGCGTGTCGTGTCGAACGTCGACTTGGCCCGCGTTCTCGGAGCTTGGGACCGCGCTTAAGAAGTGGTGGGGCGAAGCTGAGCAGTTCCAGATACTTCAACTCGCGCCGCTGCGATTCGAGGACATGGAGGCGCTCACTCGCTCGGAACTCAAGGATTCGTCGCAGGACTTCATCACGCAGCTCCGCGCGCACAACCAAGCCTTGAGGCTCGGCTCAAGGCCGCTTTGGCTTGAGAGTCTGCACGATGTCTACGCCGACCAGGGAAGACTCCCGAACTCACTGAGGGAGCTGTTCGAGCGCGGCTGTCGCGCCATGTGCGCGCGTCGGAAGGGGGATCCTCCTGCCGGCTTGAGCGCGGATGAACGTCTGGCCGTAGCCCGCCGCATCGCTGCCGTCTCCGTGCTCACGGGCCGGGACGTCATCGTCGCCGTCGATCAGGTTCGCGGGCTTGGTTGGACGGAGGGCGCGTCTGAGCGGCTCCAGCTCGCCGATTTTGGTATCGGGCTCGAGCCGGTCCTTGACCTCAGCGGGCGCACGGGAGGGCAGGTGCCCGTGGATGAGATGGCGCTGCGCGAAACGGCGACCCGCACGCAGCTGTTCACGGGCTCTCTTGAGCAGCACCCTGCCCGAGTTCAGTTCGTGCACCGCAGCTACTCGGAGTTCTTGGCGGCGTGGAAGCTCTCCTCGCTCACACTCCCGGTGGCGCGAATCTACGAATACCTCTCGCGGGAAGTGGCCGGCCTCACCGCGATCGTGCCTCAGTTTCACGGCGTGGCAGCTTGGCTCGCCGCGTTTAGCCGGGCGTTCTGGCACCGGATCGTCGCGACCGAGCCCGAGATCCTGCTCAGCGGGGACGTGCTCGCCGCGGACTCCGAGATGAAGGCCCGCCTTGTCGAAGCCCTCCTGAGCCGAGTGCGCACTATCGCCCTGCTGCCGGCAGAGCTCGGCCGGCTCGCTGGCCTGCCGGGCATCGCCTTCGAAGGGCTCGATGAAGTGCTGCGTACGACCATCGCGAATCGTGAGGAGCCGCCCCTTGTCAGGGAGGCGGCGCTTGAGATCGCCGAAGCCTGCCCGATGCCAAGTCTCGACGGTTTGCTGGCAGAACGTGCCACCGACCCTGGAGAGCCCGACCGTGTTCGCCTGTGCGCGACCCTCGCGCTGGGAGAGCTAAGGACGCCGACCGCGATCGCAGCGCTGCGACAGCTGGCGCTGGGTCGAGCGGGAAACGACCCAGACGACGAACTTCGCGGCGCTGCCCTGCACGCGCTCTGGCCCGATCAGCTCGGCGACAGCGAACTTTTCGAGGCGCTGATGCCACACCAGAGAAGCAATCTGTTTGGTCAGTACAAGAGCTTCATCATGTTTGCGCTTGAGCCCCGACTAAACGCGCAGCGACTTGAGTTGGCCCCTGCGCTTGCGTGGGTCGAAGATCACGCGAACTCACGGGAAGACGTCCGCTACGAGTGGCAGAAGTTGGAGAGCCTGATTCTCGAAGCCGCGTGGGGCCGACTCGGCGAGCCAGGGGTGCTCGCCGCGTTGGCGCGAGCGGCGCTCGCTTGGTCCCAGCGCTACCGAAGTGTCCGACGCCGACTTGAGCGGGCGCTCGACGTGGAGCACGACGCCGCCCGGCGCGCCTTGGTCGCCGAGATCGTCTCGTTGATCTCGAGCGGCGCAGAAGGTCGTCCGGAGCACGTCGCGCACTTTCACGATTGGATCGTTTCGCGGGATGCCGACTGGCTCGCTGAGCGGGTGCGGACGTCTGAGACAGCGAGGGAGCGCTCGGCGTGGGAATGGCTCGCGAAGTGTGCCGCCAGTCGCTCGGTGCTTTCGCCGTCGTCAGCGCCGCGGCTTCGCGAGGTGCTGGCCCCCGTGGCGCATATGCGCGCCGTTCTCGCGACAGACCCCGACGGCCACAGGTCGGCTTGGCCCACGCTCGTCGCGGCTGGCGAGTGGAACGGCTCACCGCTGACTGAGAGCGCGTGGTGGGAGGCCGCGGACCAGGCGACGCGAGCTGAGGTGTTGGAGGTCGCCCGACGATTCGTGGTCGATCCACCCGATGCGGGATCCGATTGGGTGGGCACGGCGAGCACCCCATGGAGCGAACTCCTCGGGCTCGCAGCCCTCTGTTTGCTCTCTTCGGCTGACCCCGACGCGGCGGAGCGTGTGCCCACGTCCGCCCTGGGCCGATGGCTGGGGATCTTGCTCAGCGAAGCCTCCCAACTCTCCGCCGCCGCCGAGCACCAGCAGTGGTGGCTCCAACGCGCCGCAGCGGCGGATCGCGACGCCGTATCCCGCGTCATCGACGCAGCGTTTCGCCCTCCCGTCGATGGCGCGGCCAAGTCGCACCCGACATTGCTGCGCCACCTTGAGTCCGTTTGGTCCGCCGCGGTGGAGGACCGGCTTGCGGCTCTCCTACCGACCGAGAACCTCCACGCCGCCGACTTCGGGCAGGTCTTGCGGATGCTTCTGGCTCAGAACCACTCCGAGGCGCGACGGCTCGCCCTGGAAACCGTGGGCGATGCGTCCGCGGACATGGCCCGTCGAGTCGCGGCGGGTTTCGCCTGGCTTGGACAGACTCCTTCCGATCCCGCCGCGTGGTCGACGACGTGGGAGGCCATCCAGACAGATAAGGCGTTCGGACATGCGCTGGTCCATGAACTCGTACATGGTTTGTCCGAGAGCTTCCTCGGAACGCTGCGCGCGAGTCTGCCTGCCAGGGCGCTGGCCGACCTGTACATTTGGGTCCGAGATCATGCGGCCCCTTCGGAGGAACCGGCCGACTCTAGCGCGTCATGGTCCGAGCTCCGCGCGGCCGACATCGAAGACTGGCAGTTCTGGGTGCGACGCGAACTTGCGTCTCGCGGGACCCCCGAAGGTTTCCAAGCGCTCAAACGAGTGCTTGAACGCGAACCGTCGTCAGCAGCCCGGCTGGTCGAAGAGCGCGACGCCCGCCGGTACCTCCTGAAGCGGAGCCGGCTGCCGGCCCGTCCCGCCAAGGTGGTTGAGTGGTTGGAAACCGGGCGGTCAGGCGAGATCCACGACGCCGACGATCTCATGCGGCGCGTGGTCTACGCGCTTGAGGACTACCAAGCAGCGCTCGATGGTGACGGTCCTGATCGCGGCATCCTCGAGAGAATCTACCGCGCGGCGCAACCTGGTGTGGTCGAAACGAACTGCAGCGAGATCGTCTGTAGAGAACTCATGGTCCGTCTGAGTGATCTGAGCGGGCTTAAGGTGGTCGTTGAGCCCCAGCTCTCTCTCAAGCTCGGCAGCGCGAAGGGAAAACGCGCCGATCTTGAGGTCATCGCCACTACAAGTTCTGGAGAGGCGGTGCACATTGTGTTCGAGTGCAAGCTCGCGACCAGCAAGGCCGTCGACAGCGCGCTCGAAGCTCAACTCGTTGACCGCTACCTCGTCGACCCGAAAAACACACACGGGGTCTACCTCGTCTACTTCTTGGGCGAGCGCGATGCCGAGAAGGCGGACGAGTTGCGAGCCACGATGGACTCCAAGGCCGCGCTGGCGAGCAAGCGTTCGCGTCGAAAGGTGCGGGCCTTCGTCCTCGACGCGTCTGCGTAGCGCGCGACCTCCGCGACGCGGCCCTCGGTTACGGTTCGGAAGCATTCAGCGACGCGTACACGGCCTCGGCCACCGCGGGGGTGAGGCCGGGGCAGGCCGCCAGCTCGTCGAGGCTGGCGCGGCGGACGCCGTCGACGCTGCCGAAGTGCGCCAGCAGGGCCTTTCGTCGCGCGGGGCCCACGCCGGCGATCGCGTCGAGCGCGCTGGTCAGGGTGCGCTTTTGGCGCCTTTTTCTGTGGTGGGTGATGGCGAATCGGTGGGCCTCGTCGCGGAGCTGCTGCAGTAGGAAGAGCTCGCTCGAGTTGGCGTGCAAAACCACGGGGTTTTTCCTGCCTGGTCGGAAGACGCGCTCGGGCGAGCGGTCGGCCACCTCGCTGACCGGTTTGGCGCGTGGCTGTCGCGAGACGTGGCCGTCGTCGTCGAGCACGCGGCTCTTGGCCAGACTCGCCACCTCGACGTCGGTGATGCCCAGCTCCTCGAGCACCGCCACCGCCACCGCGAGCTGGCCTTTGCCGCCGTCGATGAGCAGCAGGTCCGGCCGCCCCGGCCCGTCGTCGTCCCCGTCGCCGCGCCGCTTGAACCGCCGCGAGAGCACCTGCTGCATCGAGAAGAAGTCGTCCGGCGTGGTCTGCCCGCGCAGCCGGAAGTGCCGGTACTCCTTCTTGTCCAGCGCGCCGTCGGTGGCGACGACCAGGGACCCGACGGTCTCGTCGCCCTGGATGTGCGAGATGTCGTAGCACTCGATGCGGGTGGGCGGCCGCGAGAGGCCCAGGCGCCGCTCCAGCCCCTCCAGGGTCTGCAGCGCGTCGCCGTCGGACTTGGCCCGGGCGTTGAAGGCCTCCTTGGCGTTCTCCTCGGCCATGGTGAGCAGCCGGCGCATCGTCCCGCGCTGCGGGTGGTGAACGCGGACCTTCCTGCCCCGTCGCTCGCTCAGAAGCTCGCCCCAGGTCTCGGCGTCCGCGAGCTCGAGCGGCATCAGGATCACGTCCGGCAGCGGCGCGCTCGCCTGGCTGCGGGCTGTGAGGAAGTCGTCCAGCACGTCCTCGTCGGGCAGCTCGACCTGCTTGAGCTGGTGGCTGCGCGAGTGCCGCAGGACCCCGCGCCGCAGCTCGAGCACCTGGATGACCCCGCGGGCGCCCTCGCGATAGAGCGCCACCACGTCGATGTCGTCATCGCCGGGCAGCTTCACCGTCTGCTTCTCGAGCGAGCGCTCGATGGCGGCGATCTGGTCGCGGTAGTGAGCCGCCAGCTCGAAGTCCAGCGCCTCCGCCGAGGCCTCCATCTTCTCGCGCAGCCGCGCCACCAGCGCGTCGCCGCGCCCCCCCAGGAAGAGCCGCGTGTCCTGGATCCGCTCCTCGTAGACCGCCCGGTCCACCTCCAGCACGCAGGGCGCCGGGCAGCGGCCGATCTGGTACTCGAGGCAGGGCCGCACGCGGTTCTTGAACTCGCCGTCGCGGCAGGTGCGCAGCCCGAAGTGGCGGTTGACGACGCGCAGGGTGTGGCGGATCGCCGTCGCCGAGTCGTAGGGCCCGAAATAGTCGGCGCCGTCTGATTTTCTGCGGCGCACCACCTCGACTCGCGGCCAGGGGTGGTCCTTGCCGATGCGGATGGAGAGGAAGTTCTTGTCGTCGCGCAGCTTGAAGTTGAAGCGGGGCTGGTGCTGCTTGATGAGCTCGTTCTCTAAGACGAGCGCTTCCTTGTTGTTCTGCGTGACGATGAGGTCGATGGCGGCGAGCACGCGGTCGAGCAGGCCGACGAAGAAGCGCGTGTCGGTCGAGCCGGGCGTGAAGTA
Source organism: Myxococcota bacterium (assembly GCA_041389525.1). Taxonomy (GTDB): domain Bacteria; phylum Myxococcota_A; class UBA9042; order PHBI01; family JACKFB01; genus JACKFB01. Next base: position 135,290 of record JAWKRR010000005.1, read on the forward strand.
CTGCGCCAGCCGGGCCCGCAGATCCTTGGCCTTGCCGACGTAGACGATCTCGCCTTGCCGGTCGCGCATCAGGTAGCAGCCCGGCGAGCGCGGCGCGGACTCCAGGCGCTCGGCCAGCCACTCAGGCAGGTGATCGCGCGCGCTCACAGGAAGCCGTAGCGCCGCCTGAGCCACCACTCGGCGCCGAAGAGGAGTGCCAGGGCCGCCAGGACCCACGGCGCGTTCCAGAGCTCGTCGTGGCGGCGGCTCATCACCCGGGTGACCCGAGGCGGATGGGGCTCGACCTTCGGCTCGGCGGTGTCGAGCGACTGCACCGAGCCACCGGAGGCCTGCGCCAAGAGCTTCACGAGCCGGCCGTCGCCGATGACCGTCTCCAGCTCGGGGTCCACCTCGGTGCCGACGAAGAGATCCGTGCCCACCGCGCGCCGCCCCGCGACCACCGCCGCGCTGGCCTCGACCTCGTAAATACCAGGTTTTTCCAGGCGAATCGCGAGATCCAGCGACCCGTCCGCGTCCGTCTTGCCGTCGTCGACCCGCAGCACGATCTCGCCCTCGCCAGCGCCGGACCCCTCGTCGCGCCGGCGCACCGTGACCTCCACGGCCTGGTCCGCGGCCGGCTGGTAGTCAGGCCGGAACACCTCGACGGTCGCCCGCGCCTCGTCGCCCACGCTGACCCGCTCACGCACCGCCCGCACCCGCACCAGATCCATCTCGGGATCCTTGATGAGCCAGCGGATGGAGTTCGACCAGAAGGTGTCGAAATGACGCGAGTCCTGCCCCTCGTTGCCCGCCGGGAAGCTCCAGGCCCAGATGCTGTCGGTGGTCACCGCCATCGACCGCCCCTTGTCGACCTCGCGCACCGAGATCACCGGCATCGCGCGCCCCTGGTCGTCTTTGAGCGTCGGGTGCTCCGCCAGCACCACCGCGTCGGCCCGCGCCCGCGTCACCAGGTTCACGCCCTGCAATTCCTCAAGGTTTTCCCACACGTTTTGGTTGGTCGCCGGGTCCAGCATCAGCCGCGTGATGGGGTGATGGGTGCCGGCGTCGGTCAGCCGCGCGCGGAAGCTGGCCTCGTCCTCGCGCCGCTCGTCGCCGAAGCGCGGCGGGATCTCCACCGGCAGCACGTCGGTGATGGGCGTGCCGTAGTAGCCGCCGGCGCTGAAGGACTTCGGCCCGCCGATCATCAAGAAGGCCCCGCCGTCCCGCACGAACTGGGCGATGGCCGGCAGGTACTCGCGCGTCTTGAAGGGGCCGTAGTTGAAGTTCTGGAAGATCGCCAGGTCGAAGCCGCCCAGCTCCTCCTCGAAGAGCTCCTGCGCCGGGAACGGGATCAGCGAGGTCTCGCCTGAGGAAACCGGTCGGTAGTTGTCCTGGCTCACCATGATGAAGAAGCTGATGAGGTCGATGTTCGGGTCTTCTTTGAGGTGGTTGCGCAGAAAGCGCTCGTCCCAGCTCGGCTGCCCGACGATCTGCAGGATGCGGACCTTGTCGCGGATGACCTTCACGATGGCCTGGCGGCTGTTGTTCTGGCCGTAGATCTCGTCGGGCATGTGCTCGACCGAGACGCCGTAGACCTGCTTTCCGAGCTTCCGCGGCACGAAATCGAAGGTCACCGTGTACTCGGTCTGGCCGGTCACCAGCGGGATGGCTTGGCGCGAGACCTCGCGGCCGTTCTCCAGCAGCCGCGCCACCAGCTCGCCCTCGCTGTAGCCGTGGACGCGCACGATGGCGTCCAGGGTCGTCGCGTTCATCACGAAGGCGAAGCCGTTGGCGACGATCTCGGCGACCGAGATGTCCTTGAGGTGGCCGTCGTCAGGCAGCGCGAAGGTCACGATGGGCGCGTCCAGCTCGCGGATGAGCCCCTCGCCCGCCGGGTCCAGCCGCGCCCGCCGCGACGCGGCCGTGGTGTCGATCGCGTCGGTCAGCAGGACCACCGCGCCCAGATCCTGGTTTCGGTAGCGCGCCCGCAGCTGCGCCAGCGCCTCCATCACGCGGGTCTGGCGCGCGTCGGAGTTGAGGCCGGCCAGGGCGTCGCCGTCGCTCACCAGGTTCGGCAGCTCCGACAGCTCCTGCCCGAACCCGTGAAAGACGAGGTCGTTGCCCTCGCGCAGCTCGTCCCACAGCGCGTCGTGGTCCCGCACGAACTCGCGCGCCAGCTCAAGGCGCGTCGACTCGCCGTGGGGCAGCCCCATGGACTCCGACAGGTCGACGAGGACCGGCACCAGGTTCCGACCGCGGGCGGTGTTCTCTTCGAGGATCGCTGGCTGGTAGAACATCGCCAGCAGCATCACCACGATGGCGGCACGCAGCGCGACCAGCAGCACCCGGCGCCAGCGCGGCAGCAGCCCGCGGTAGTTGTAGACGGTCAGCCCGAGGATGCCGAGGGCGAGCGCACCCACCAGCACCTGCACCCACGGGCTCCACGCGCCAAGCAGCACCAGCTCGCGCACCGTCTGCATGGCGGGCTGAATGGCGGGGAGCACCGCGTCGGGCGCGGGCGTGTCGGCGATGGCTAGCACGCGCTACTCCGGCCGCCGGATCTTCCACTTGCGGTTGTGGAGCAGGTAGTCGAGGTGGACCTGGTCGTCCTTGTAGTGGAGGCAGAGGCCGTACATCACCACGTTGACCGCGAATCGGATGGCCATCTCGCGCTGGCTCTCGCCGCCGGGGGTGGGCGTGGACACGAAGCGGCCGCTGGGGTCGCGCGCCAGGGCGCCGAGCACGTCGTTGTGGCTGAGGATGACGCCGTAGCGCCGGCCGATGGCTAGGCCCTCGACCCACGGCTTCCGGATGGCGCGCCCCGCCGGGTAGTCCAGGCGGTAAAACGAGCGGTAGAGCACGTGCTCCGGCGAGATCCGGCTCAGGGGCTCCTTGGGGAAGAGGCGGGCCAGCTCGCGGCGGACGGCCCGGTCGAAGGACTCCGACGGCTCGGATTGGCCTGAGTTGTCGATGAAGAGCAGCCCGCCCAGCTCGAGCCAGCGCCGCAGCGCCGTCTGCTCGCCCTCGCGCAGCGCGAAGTCGCGGTCGCCGGTCAGGATGGCGAAGGGCCGCTGGCCGAAGCGCTTGTCCTCCAAACCGACAGTCTCCTCCTGGGGATTCGTGCTCACCGAGGTACGCATGCGCACCTCGTCAGCCCAGGTCGACCCGGCGCCACTGTGGACGTTCCAGTTGCCGTCGTAGCGGATGCGCGCCACGCGCAGATCTTGGGCCGCGCCCAACGCCAACGCGCGGCTAGGCGCGGCGGCGAGCGCCCCCATGGCGAGCGATGCCTGCAGAAAGCGCCGGCGATTCAACGAAGTCTCCTCCACGTCGGGCGGAACCTAGCATCGCCACCGGGGCCATACAACGACGCGTCGTGGGCGCCCGCGCGGGATCGAGCGGGTGGTGCCCTGTCAGTTCACGAGCGCCGACAGATCGTAGGCGAGTCCCTGGGCTTCGAACGGCATCACCAACAGCGTGTATTCCCCGGAGACCGGCGCGAGCAGCGTCAGCTCGGCGCCCTGGCCGGGGTCCAGCGCGTCCTCCAAGGGCTTGCCGGCGGGGTCGAGCACCTGCAGGTCGGTGTAGCCGCCCGTCGCGTGGGAGGTCAGGACGGTGAGCAGGGCGAAGGCGTCCAGGGTGACCGTGAAGGCGTCGGTGTCGTCGCCGTTGCACAGGCGCAGCTGGGTGTGGACGCCGGGGGGCAGCGCCTTGGCGGTCTGGGCCGTGTCGTTGGGCTCGAAGCGGTCGGGCGCGCAGGGGCCCGCGGGGTCGGCGATGTCTTGGAGCAGGACGTAGGCCGTCGGGGCGGCGCTGCTGACGCGGTAGTAGACGCGGCCGGGTTCGGTGGTGTCGAAGCTGGCCTCGCCGAGGCCGCCTGGCTCGGCGGTGCCGGTGGCCACGGGCTCCGCGGTGGGCGAGGTGAAGATCGCCAAATCGATAGGCGCGGACTCGGTCTCCGCCAGCACGGTCAGCGTCTCGCCCCCGTTGAGCTCGACGGAGAACCAGTCGGGCGCGTCGGGGCAGCAGGTGAGGTTCTCGTAGAGCCCGCTCATCAAGGTGGCCGCAAGCGCGGGATCAGCGTGGTAGCCCAAGATGTCGTCGTCGCAGGAGGTGCCGGCGGCGGCGATCTCGGTCTGCAGGCGGTAGGCGTTTCCGGCGCCCTGGTACCCGAGGACGCCGAGGGTCACGGTGGTGGCGGCGGGGGCGGTGTAGCGCAGGATCTCGAGGGATGACAGCGTGGCGGCCGCGTCCAAGAGCGCGCCGGTGGCCGCGTCGCGCAGCTCGAGATCCAGGTCGCCCAGCTTCACGTCGTGGTCCAGCGTCACGTCGAATCGCTCGCCCGCAGCGAGGGAAAAGCGAAACCAGTCCTCGTCGCCGGCGCAGAGCACCCCGGTGTCCCAGAGGCCGGGGGAGAGCGGGACGGCGGCTGCGGGCGTGTCGTTGGGCTCGAGGCTGTCGTCGTCGCAGGGCACCGAGGTCAGGGCCACGTCCAGGGAGTAGCTGAGGCCCGCGCCGCCCGGGGCCGGCGTGACGCGCAGCACGCGGGAGCCGGCGAGGCCGCTGGTGTCCTCGACGCGCAGGGTGGGGCCGTCGCCTGTGGCCTCGGCGATGAGCGTGCCGGTGGAGTCGCGCAGGGTCAGGGTCGGCAGGCCGTGGGCGGCGGCGCGGGTCAAGACGACCGCGAGCCGCTCGCCGGCGGCCACCGAGATCAGCGCGGTGTCGGGACTGTCGGGGCAGAGGCGGCGGTCGGGGTAGCTGCCGGGGCTCAGCGCCGTGGCGGCCGCCGGCGTGTCGTCGGGCTCGGAGTCGTCGTCCAGGCAGGTGCCGTCGGGGGCGTCTGGGGGGTAGACGGCGACGGAGTACCAGCCGGTCTTGGGCAGGCGGGTCGCCTGGTCGCAGGCGAGGCCGACCGGGTCGTCGTTGTCGCGGGCGAGGACGCGATAACGCAGCAACGCGCCGCCGGGCGGCAGGGCCTCGAGCTTCAGCGTAGCGCCGAAGAGCGGGCTTTTCTCCTGCTGCCGAGTGAGCGTGAGGCTCTCGAGCCCCGCCTCGGGGTCGCCGAGGGTGAAGCCGACCTCGACGGAGGCGACCGAGGACTCGACGTCGGTCACCCGTGCCTCAAAAGCCAGCCCGCCCTCGCTGAAGAAGTGATCGGCGGGTGGCGTGTGCTCGACCCGCGGCGGTGTGCCGCTGCAGCCCGCGCCCGCCTCGGCGTTGAGCAAGACGACCAGCAAGGTGTGGGCGACGGGGGCGTTGTCGGCGTCGTCGGCGCCGAAGATGATGCGGTGGACCGTCTGCTCGCGCTGCGCTGCGGTCGGGCGCCAGAACAATATCGCGGACTTTGGACCGCTCTTTGAGAGGACGGCGCCGTCGGGGGCCTCGGTGAGGCTCAGGGCGACCGCGGTGGAGTCGTCGTCTTTGACGCGAACCGCGAGCTCGAGGGTCTCTTCGCGCGCGAGGTTCAGCGCGATGCCGGCGGGGAGATCGAAGCTCGGCGTGCCGAAGATCGGGAAGACGCTGACGGAGAAGGCCTGACTCGACTCGCCGCCGTGGCCGTCGCGGACGATGGCGCGCGCGCTGATCACCGTGCCACCGGGCGCGGTGTCGGTGATCGTCGGGCTCCAGGTCAGGGTGGCCGTGACGGGGCTCTGGGGCGTGATCGTGGCGCTCTCGGGGAGGCCTTCGACCGCAAACTCCAAGGTGTCGCCGTCAGGATCGGCGCCGATGAGCTGGATCTCGAGGCGCTCGCCGACCAGCACGAAGCGATCGGGCACCAGCACCAGCGAAGGGGGGTGGTTGAGCTCCTGGCAGGCGGCGAGGGCCCACAGGCTGGCGATGGCGCAGTACAGACGTGGCACGTTCGGAGGGTGACACGAGCGCCGGAGCCGACACAACGCGCGCAATTGGTTAGACTACGCAAACGGTGCTTGCGCGGGGCGTAGAAGATGTCGGCCATCGAGCGGTTGGAGGCGTTGCGGCAAGAGGGGATCGCGCTCTCCCGCAACCGGAATTTCGAGTTCTTCGAGGAGCCCGACAACCGCGCCGCGCTCTCGTTGTCGCGGTACTTGCGGGCTCTAGCGCAGGAGATCGGCGGCGGCGCGCGGGCGGGGACGCTGCGGTTGCAGGTTCGGCCCGACGGCGATCACTGGTCGGTGCGGGTGGAGCGCGTCGACCTGAGCGTGCGGCACGTGGCGCGGCTGACCCGGCAGGAAGTGCAGTGGTTGGCCGACGAGGGCGGGATCAGCGACGTCTTGCGCGGCGCCGGGTACAGGCCGAAGCCGAGAGAGTAGTCGATTCGCAGCGTTACGTGGGTCCGTCGAGCGCCGGGAGGTCGGGCAGGACGCGGCGGCTCAGCTCGCTGGAGAGCAGGCCGTCGGGATCGAGGCGGCGCTTGATGGCGGCGAAGGCCGCGACGCGCTCGGAACCGAAGCTGGCGAGGACCTGATCGGGGCGCGCGACGGCGTCCTTGGCGAAGTAGAAGCGGCCGCCGCTCTCGACCACGAGATCGCCGATGGCTTGGCCCAACTTCCAGACGCGATCACGGTTTTTCGGCGTCACGCGGAAGTCCATGGCCATGGAGTAGCCGTCCAGGGCGTGGGAGAGCAGGAAGCCGTCGGGCCGGTGGCGCTTGAAGACGCCGAGGTAGGGGACGACGCCGTGCTCGTGGCAGGTCTCGAGGATGCGGCGCATGACCTCGCGGGCGCGGTCGGCGGGGATGAAGGGCTGGACCTGGATGAAGCCGCCGAGGCCGTAGGCGTCGCGCCACCGCGGGACGTAGTCCAGCAGGAACGCGAAGGCGACGTGGGACTGGGTGAACTCGCGGCCGGCGCGATCGAGGAGGCGGGACGACGCGAACTTCACGGCGTTGACGATGCGCACGCCGAGGTCGTTGATCCACGGGCGCAGCAGCCGCCACATCAGGCCGCGGGGGATGACGCCGAAGAAGCGGTCGGGCAGATCTTGGGCGTTGGGGTCGAGGGTGCGGGTGCTGTCGGGATCTTCGCCGGGCGCGAGGTGGCGGGCGGCGTGGATGACCGAGCGGCCGAGGCTCTTGCCGCGGCCGAAACAGTCCGTCCACGCCACGAGGTAGTCGGCGTGGGGCAGGCGCGCCTCGAAGGCGTCGAAGAGCGCGTCGAGGTTCGGCACGGCGAGCCCCTCGACGCGCAGGTTACCCGAGTGAACGCGGTGCAGCTTCAGGCGGATGCGGGTGAAGGCGCCCAGCATCCCGAAGCCCCCGATCGCGGCGTGAAAGACGTCCGCGTTGTCGTCGCGCGAGCAGCGCAGGAGGTCGCCGGTGGGCGTCAGCAGGTCGAACTCGAGGACGTGATCGCCGAAGGGTCCGGCGCGGAAGTGGTTTTTCCCGTGGATGTTCATGGCGACGCAGCCGCCGATGGTGGGGAACATCGTCCCGGGCACCACCCAGGGCCAGTAGCCGTCCGCCATGGTCGCGCGCCACAGCGCCTCGATGGTCGCGCCGGGCTCGACGTCGATGACGCCGGACTCGGGGTCCCAGGCGAGCACGCGGTCGAGCTTCTGGGTGTCGATGATGAGGTGGCCGCCGTTGAGGGCGGCGTCGCCGTAGCTGCGGCCGGCGCCGCGAAATGCCACGGGGATGCGCTCGGCGGCGGCGCGGGTCATCAGCGCCCGCAGCGCCTCGGTGGTCTCCGGCGCGTGCAGCACCGAGGCCGAGCCCACCGCGCGCCCGAATCCGTCCAGGGCCGCGCGCGGCCCGTTGGGCAGCGGCAGCGCGGCACCGCGGCGTCGCCTCACCACGTCACACGTTGGTCCGGCGGAATAGCCAGGACGGGATGCTGCGGACGATGAAGGCGACCAGAGACCAGCGCTTGGGGACGAAGCCGCTGCGGCTGCCGCCCGAGGCCAACGCGAGGCACTGTCGCGCCGCGTCGTCGACTGGGATGGGGGCGAGCCCTGGCGGATGGCCGGGCAGATCGGCGGTCATCGCGGTGTCGACGAAGCCCGGCTTCACCGTGACCACGTCGACGCCGTAGCGGGAGCAGCGGTTGCGCAGCGACTCCAGGTAGGCGGTCAGCGCGGCCTTCGCCGTGCAGTAGGCCGGGTTGGCGCGTCGTCCCCGCTCGCCGGCGATGGACGAGATCCCCATGAGCGTCCCCGCGCGCGCGCCCTCCATGTACGCCGCCGCCGGGTTGAACCACGCCATCGCGCCAAGCAGGTTCACGTCGACGGTGAGGCGGTCGCGCTCGAAGTCGTACTCGTGCTCGGCCACGGCGGGCATGATCCCGGCGGCGTAGACCAGCAGATCCAGGCCGCCGAGCTCCTCGACCAGCCCGTCGAAGAGGGCCGGGACCGCGTCGGTGTCGCAGACGTCGTGGACGCGCACGACGGCGTGGCCGCCAGCTTTGGCGATCTCAGCCTGAGCTTCGGCCAGCTCACCCTGCCGGCGCGCCAGCAGCGCGACCTTGGTCCCGTCGGCCGCCAATCGCCGCGCGATGGCCCGGCCGATACCCGAGGAGGCGCCGACGATGATGGCACTGCGAAAACGCTGCACGGCTGATCCGTTCAGAAGGAGAGGCGCGCGCCCAGCCCGAATCCGCCGCGCTCGGGGGCGAGCACGGGGGTCAACCGCGGCGCCGCCGCCTCGGTCTTCTGACTTGCACGCGGCTTTCTTACCAGGAAATAGACGCCCACGCCCGCCAACGCAGCCCCGACGCCGTACGACACGAAGGCCACCGTCTGCTTGGTCTCGGCCTTCCCTTTCAGCGAATCGAAGCGGGCGTCGTCCTCGGTCGTGAGGGGGTTGTTGACGACCTCGCTGGCGTCCTTGGCGTCCTTGAAGGCCAGGCCGTGCAGCACGGCGCCCACCACCGCGACCGCCAGACCGCCACCGACCAGCGCCGCGCCAAGCCCCGGCTTCGGCCCCGCCGCGCCCGCGCTCCCGCCGCCCTCGATCATCTCGCCCGGTCGCAGCAGCGTCGCGCGCACCACGGTCTCGCGGTCCGGCTCCACGACGATGCGCTCCTCGAAGGGTTCGTGGCCGTCGGCCTCGACCCGCACCGTGTGCACCCCCGCCGCGATGGGCGTCGTCGCCAGCGGCGTGGTGCCGACGGCCTCCCCGTCGATCCGCACGGTCCCGCCTTCCACGGTGGTCACGACGGCGATGAAGCCCTTCTGCGCGATCGGCGGCAGCACGATCTCCACGCTGGGCTCCGAGCCCGCGACCACGTCGATCTCCTCGGCGCCATCGATGTATCCGGGGCGCGTGCCGCTGATCCGCAGCCGCCCCGCCGGCACCCAGCGCTCCGCCGGCGCCACGAGGTGCCCTTCGAAGGGCTTCCCGTCGACGCTGAACGTCAGCTCCACCTGCGCCGGCGTCGACGTCACCCGCACCAAGCCGTGCGTGACCCGCAGCCTCTTCGGGATGTCCACGACCCGCTTCTGAGCGTCGCTGGCGAAGGTGTAGTCCTTGTCCATCTCCAGGGCGCGCCGAAACTCGTCGAGCGCCAGCGGGAGCTGCCCCAGCTCCTCGTGAGCGCGGGCCAGGTTGTGAAGGATCTCCGGGTGCGGGAAGAGCTTGAACGCCTGATCGAAGAGCGGCATCGCCTCGGCGAACTTCCCGTCGCGCGCCTTGTCCAGGCCCTTCTCGACCAGCACGCCAGCCTTCTCCTGGTCGGACTGCGCCCGCGCCGGCGACGCCGTCATGAGCAGCGCGAGGGCCAACCCCAAGCGGCAGACCGCGGCTCCCGTGCGACCCTGGATCGGAGGCACCGCCTACTCCAGCGGGCTGCAGATGAGCTGAGCCGAATCCAAGTAGAGGCCGGAGCCGCCGCGCATCCCGGTGACCACGTAGCCCTTGGGGCACTTCACCTCGTAGGCCACGCCGCCCTCACCGCCCGCCCGGGCCGTGAAGCGCGTCTTCGAGCCGAGGCTCGCCCGCCCTCCGCCTTGCTTCAGCTTCTCCTCGATGTCCGCCGCGCTCAGCGAACCGATGCGATCCGCCAGCTTCGCGTGCTCCGCCTCATAGGCCAGCCCCGCGGTCTCGGCGTAGTCGACGACCTTGCGCCCGCCCGCGCCGCCCGAGTCGCCCCGGCTCGGCGGATGGGCCGCCTCCGGCTCCGTCCGCGCGCTGGGATCGAGGCGCTCGCGCACGATCTCATCGCCGCCGGTGATCGACACGGCCAAGTAGATCTGCGCGATGTCCACGTTCGGCGGGATCGGGCGCTTCTCGCCAAGCCGCGTCACGTAGCGCCCGCTGTCCACGGCGACGAAGTGGCTCTCGGTCCACAACGACTTGCCGCCCTTGGGGCCCTGGTGCAGCGAGAAGGTCAGCGGGAACACGCCGCCCACCGGGTTTCGCTTGGCGTCCTGGAGCTTGCCCTCGTAGACCACCGTGCCCGTGGCTTCCGCCGCGTCGGCGACCCCGCCGCCGGCCCACATCGCAGAAGCAGTCAGCACCAGAGCGCCTGTGAAGGCCGCGAACCATCCGCGCATCGTCATCTCCCACGGCCACCGGACCACCGGCTGTCGAACCCACGAACGGATGCGGCTCATCCCGGTCGCGCAACCGTCGGCGGCCGACAGGTCCTGCCTCGGTTTACGGGCGGCTCGCGTCGGTGTCAATCGCTTCCCCCAGACGGGCGCGAGGCAAAAACCAGGTAGCCAGCCTCGTGAGACACCGCGTCGTGGGGGCCCAGCGGGAAGGCGGGGAGCCACCAGACCGGGCGCGCCGCGACGAGGGCGTTGGCCAGCGGTCCCGCGATGCGCTCGACCACGGCGGCCTCCGGCGCGTCGAGGAGGCCGGCCGATCCGCCCGTCGCGGTCACCGTCACCGACTCGGGCGCCAGCCACACCGATCGATCCGGGCGCACCTGCAGCCCGGCGCGGATGTCGAGCCCCGCGCGCAGCGTCGCCAAGCGCACGCTCGCCCCGTCGATGTCCGCGAAGATCTCGAGCGTCCACGGCGCGATCGCCACCCGCACGCTCGGCGCCTCGCCTGAGGCCCCATCCTCGATGAGCACCTCCGGCGCGGCGTCCGGCCAGACGCGCAACGTGATGTTCGAGTCCGCCGGCAGCGCAGCCAGCGCCGGCCAGCCCGGCAGCAGCGCGTCGGCGCGCCAGGTCAAATCGCCAGCGATCCGCTCGCCGCACAGCCCGCCGGCCCGCCACCAGCCCCAGACCGCGTGCCCGATGAGGTTGTCGGCCAGCAGCAGCGCGGCGTCCGCGACCACGGGCGGGATGGACTGCGCTGCGGGCGGAGTCTGCGCCGGTCCCGCCGCGCACGCGTGGCCCTTCGCCTCCATCGCCACAGCGTAGGGGACGTGGAGGCGGCCGCCCGCGAGCTGCCACCAGTTGGCTTGCTCGGCCTCGGACGCCCGGACGCGCGTGCGCAGCCACCCCTCGCCGACGCCATCTCCGAACCGCGCCGTCGCGTCCGCGGCCAGGTCGAGCCCAAGCGCGTCCGGCACCGCGTCCGCCAGCGCGGGCCCCAGCGCCGCGAAGGCCTGAGCGCCCAGCGCGTCCAGCACCGCCTCGCTCAGGTAGGTGTCGCCCCCCGCCTTGAACTGCGCCCCCGCCGCTGCGGCCGTCAGCTCCGCGCAATCGGTGAGGTCCACGATGGCGTCCGCCGCGTCCAAGGTCACGTCGCTCAGCACGCCGGCGTGGACGCGTCCCAGCTTGCTGCGCGTCAGCGAGAGCCGGCCGCGCAGCAGCCCCTGCTGGAAGGCCACCGCGACCTCGCAGAAGGGCTGGCCCCCGATCTCGAGCGTAATCTCCGTGGGCTCCAGCGACGTCGCGATCTCGAGCATCACCCCGAGCGGGTCGACCTCAACGGCGACCGGCCCCGTGTGCAGCGCGGCCCCTTCAAAGCCCACGGTGAGCGCCGTCGGGTCCGTGGCCACCGAAGCGCCCGCGTCAAAGACCAGCCCGCCGGGGTGCGACTGGCTGAGATCCTTCGCGATCGCCTGCGCCGCCACGCGCCAGCCCGCCTCGCCCAGCACCACCACCATCCCGTTGGCGGTCGCGGGCGTGCTGGTCGGCGCCTCGGAGCTCAGCCCCTGGCTCCAGAACCCGGCGGCGCAGGCCGTCAGCCCGACCGCGCCCAAGGCCGCCGCGCTCACCCACGCCCGCGCCCGCGCCCGCCGCGGCTGACCGCCGCTCACGGTGCGCCCGCCAGCGGCAGATCGAAGGTCGCGAGCTCCGTCTTCAGCGGCCCGTCCACGACCCACGCGCCGTAGGCCCCGCGGATGCGCTTGTCCGGCGTCACCTGAAAATCCAGGTGTCCCCCGGGCGCCAGGGTCGCCAAGTCCGCGACCGACGTCACGGCCACGCCGCTCACCGTCGCGTGCCGAATCACCAAGCGCCCGGCGTCCAAATAGATCAGATGCGCGCTGCCTTGATCGCTGTAGCGAAGCGTCACGTGCTGCCCGACTGGGCTGTGCCGCAGGCTGCCCGTCACGGCGTCCGAGTACACGCCATCGTCGACGCGGACCGGCCCGCTGGTCGCCCCATCCGGCGCCAGATACCGCAGCTGCCCGCGCGTCGCGTCGTAATAGGCGATGCCGACCCGCCGCTTCGGGTCCAGCGCCAGGCTCGCGAATCGCCCGACGTCGCCGCTGTCCATGCCGGTCGCGGGGTCCCGCCCGTCGAGGACGCTGACCCGCCACTCGCCGGCCGCGTCGCGAATCGCCATGTCCAAGTCGCCACGCGCCCGGTCGTAAAACGCGATGCGCGGCTCGCCCGCGACCAACCCCAGCGACGCCCACTCGCCGCGGTCCGTCGTGACGTCGCCGCAGCCCTCGGCGAGCGGGCAGCCGTCGATGGCCCAGCTCTCCCAGCCGCCCCCCGGCGCGCGCTCGGCGTAGCGCAGGCGCTTCTGCGCGTGGTCCCGGTAGGCCACATGCACGCGCCCGCCCTCGCCCAGCGCTATGCTCGAATGGGTGCCCCGGTCCGTGTCCCCGCCCCCGTCGACCAGCTCGACCTGTAGCCCCCCGTTCACGTCGCTACGACCCCACATCAGGGCGTGGGCGTAAGCGTCGTACCAGGTCAGGTGCACCGCGCCGTCGGCCGCGACCGCCACCGAAGGCCACCGCCCGGCGTCTGCGTCCACGGACCGGTGATCCTCGAATCGCCAGCCCGCGACGATGCGATCGGAGAAGCTGCCGTCGCTCTCCTCGGTGCGCAGCACGAGATTGGTGAACCGCGAGTCGTAGGTCGCGATCACGAGGCGGCCGTCCGGGCGCACCGCGACCCGCGTGTAGCGCCCGAGGTCACCGGTGGTCTGCGGCGTGGCGACGGGCTCGCAGCGCCCTTCGCGGCAGGTCTCGGCGGCCCCGCAGCTCGCGTCGCTGCACGACGCGTCGCCGTCCGCCGCGCACGCGCTCACGGTCGCTACGAGCAGCGCCAGCCCGACCCACACCCTGGTGAAGCACCACATTGTGCGTCAGGCTATGCACACGGCCGCAATGGATCAACAATCACCGGCGTTCTCACGCGCCCAGATCCAACGGGCCGCTCGGCCGTCCCAAGGCATGGAGCGCCCCTTCGCGACCCCCTCCGCGACGGCCGAGCACAGCCGCGCGACAGCCAATCGACACGCGGAGCGCAAGCAGCCCATGTCCGATAAGCCCAACACGCCGACGCCTCCCAGCACGCCCGCCGCCGCCGAGCAGGACACCGACCTGCCTCTGCGCAGCCCGCTTGAGGTCGCGCGTGAGCTGTCAGCCGCCCAGTCCACCCACATGCTCGGCACCGACGGCCAGCGCGCCAATCCCCCTGGACCTGCCGACGACGGCACCGTCGCCGACTTGGGCCCGCCGTCGCCGGTCGTCGAGCAGAGCCCGACGATGCCCGACGAGGCGCGCTCGACGAACGTGCGCGGCGAGTCCGACGACCACGACGCCAACGACGCGCTGCACGCCCGCATCATGAAGCGGCTCGGCGAGGCGGACAACGCGCCCGCCGTCGACCCGCTGCTGGGCGCCGAGATCGCCGGCCGATTTCACGTCGTCGCCAAGATCGGCGAGGGCGGCATGGGTGCGGTGTACCGCGCTCGGCAAAAGAACATGGACCGCGACGTCGCCATCAAGGTCCTGCTCGGCCGCGTCGCCGATAACCCCACGATCGTACGGCGCTTTCACCTCGAGGCCCTCGCCGTCTCCAAGCTGAAGAGCCCGCACACCATCCAGATCTACGATTTCGGAGAGACGGAGACCGAGCAGCTCTACATCGCGATGGAGTTCCTCGAGGGCGTCTCGCTGCACGACGCGCTCAAGCGCGAGCGGGTGCTCTCGGTGCGGCGCTCGCTGCGCATCGCCGAGCAGATGGCCCGCAGCCTCCGGGAAGCCCACGGCAAGGGCATCGTCCACCGCGACCTCAAGCCCGACAACGTCTTCCTGATCTCGGTCGGTGAGGACCCCGACTTCGTCAAGGTGCTGGACTTCGGCGTCGCCAAGCTGCGCGAGAGCTCCGACGACGGCGGCACGGTCACCAAGACCGGCACCATCTTCGGCACGCCCAAGTACATGTCGCCCGAGCAGGCGGGCGGCAAGACCATCGACGCCCGCTCCGACCTCTACGCCATCGGCATCATGCTCTACGAGATGGTGGCGGGCACCGTGCCCTTCACGTCGGACAACTCCCTGGGAATGCTCATCAAGCACATCCAGGAGCCGCCCACGCCCGTCGAGGACATGCGCCCCGACCTCGTCTTCCCCGAAGAGCTGAAGATCCTGTTGGAGCGCCTGCTCTCGAAGAGCCCCGACATGCGCCCGCAGAGCGCTGAGGCGCTGATCCGCGACATCGGGAAGATCCTCGACGGACTCGACGACATCTACCGAAACGTCGTGACGTCGGACGAGGCGGCGCGCATCGGGCTCGAGATCGCGACCACCCCGCGCACGCGCCAGAACACGCGCCTCAACGACAGCGCGCCCGAGATGGTGCCCACCCTCGGCAACGTCACCGGGCAGATCGCGCCGTCCATGGCCGAGCTGAGCTCGCCGTCGGACAAGCGCTGGCGCTTCGCCCTGGCGGCGATGGTGCTGCTGCTGCTCGTCACGGTCACGGCGGCCGGCGGCGTCTACGCCAGCCTCGAGCCCCTGCCCGAGTCCTACCGTGGCTTCGCCCCCCTGGCGGTCGCCGAGGTCGCCGAGGTCCCGTCCGCGGTGGTCCAGATGGTCACCGTGGCCGTCAGCGTGGTGCCGCGCGACGCCGAGATCTACAAAGATGGCGTCAAACAAGACCTGGGCGGCGAGTTCATGCTCAAGCGCGTGCGCTTGGCCGCGCCGGAGAAGCTGGTCTTCAAGGCCAAGGGCTACAAGGACGCCGAGCGCACCTTCGAGTTCAAGGACGACAAGACCGAGCGCGTCGAGCTGACCTCGCTCGAGCCGCCCAAGGTCAAGGTCGCCGTCGACACCATCCCCGATGAGCCGGCCGCCAAGCCCACGGTCAAGAAGCCCGCGGCCGAGAAGCCCGTCACGGCCGAGACCCCGCCCGCCGAGGAGAAGAAGCCCTTCGTCTTCAACCCCGGCAAGGTCAACGACACCAAGAAGGCCCCGATCTCGGGCGGCTCAGGCGGCACGAAGAAGGCGCCCTTCTAAGCGCCCCCGGTGGCCGCGTCTGGGGGAGCGTCTGGGGGAGCGTGCTTGGTCGGCGCGGCCACGAGGCCCGCGCCCGACGCGGCACTCAGAGCGACTTGGCGCAGCGGAACCCGACGTTGAACTTGGTGTCGTCGGTGTTCGCGTAGTTCAGGCGGTAGTCGCTGCGGAACTGGCAGCCGTTCTCCGCGTTGATCTGCACGTTGCCGCCGCGGATCATCGGCCCCAGCGGTCCGTCGGCCAGCTGCGCGGTCAGGGACTCGAGCGAGACCGAGATGCCCGCCGGGTACTCGACGCAGAAGGGCGTGCTCAGCGCTGTGCCCTCGCAGATATAGAAGCAGGGCAGCGTGCCGGCGCCGCCGGGGTCCTGCACGCAGGCCGCGCAGGTCTTGCTGTCTTGCTTGCACTGAAGCTGCTCGTCGGCCGGCTTCGAGTCACAGTCCGCGCGCTGGATGCACGGCGGGGGCAGGTCGCTCGCGCAGGTCGTCACGCTCGGCGCGTACTGTGTGTCTACCCACTCCGAGGCGTTGCCGAACATGTGATTGATGCCCTGGCCGCCCTCCATCACGATGTCCTTGCCGGGCTGGTCGGTGCGGTCCATGAGCTGGTCGTTGCGGCACGCGCTCGACGTGAAATCGCTGCTGCGGCAGTCCGACAGCACGTTGACGCCCTCGGCCGGGTAGACGCGGTTCTTGCCCTCGTCGGGGTTGCCCTTCGCGGCGCGCTCCCACTCGAACTCGGTGGGCAGTCGCTTGCCCACGAACGCGCAGTAGTCCTTCGCCTGCTGCCAGGTGACGTTGACCACCGGGAACTGCTCGAAGCGAGCACGCCCGTAGTAGTCCTGCTGTTCGGTCGCGACCGCGTTGTCGAATGGCGGGTCACTGCACGCGCCGGCCGCCACGCAGTACTCGTACTGCAGGTTGGTGACCTCGTGCTTGTCGAGCGCGAAGGCCGCCAACGTGACCTGCGCCTGCGGGAAGAGCGCCGGCACGCGCGAGCTGGTGCAGGGGTCGACCTTGCCCTCGAGCACGCAGGGACCCGACTGCCCGAACATGTAGGTCAGGCCGCTCTTGATCTCGACCATCTCGGTGGGCTCGGGCGGGACGATGCCCTCCGCGCAGCCACTCAACGCCACAGCAGAGGCGCCACAGGCGAACATCGCGTTCAGAATCAGGCGTCGCATCGCATTACCCTTCACGGCTTAGAAATCCACGCGAGCGCCGGCGAATCCGCCGTTCGGATTCGCGCCGACCAGGGGGGTGAACACAGGCGTCGGCCCGCCATCGGACAGCTTGTCCTTGGGTTTGACCTTCTTGCCGCCGGCGTACTCCCAGATGACGAGCGCCAATCCGAGCGCTCCCAGGCCGCCGCCGAGGCCGTATCCGAGCTTCTCCCGGAACGCCCAATCATCGAACTCTTTGGTGCCGGCGAACTTCGTGTCCGCCTGCTTGGCCGACAGCACACCGCCGACCGTCAGCGCCGCGCCCAAGGCCAGCGAGGTCCAGCCCAGCGGCCCCTTCGCAGTCTTCTGACGCTCGCGCAGGAAGAGCGTGCCGCGCACCTTGTAGGACTCGTTCGCCACCACCGCGATCTCGGTCGAGTAGCTGTTGTAGTCCTCTTTGCTCATCGTGATCTGGTGGAGCCCCTCCTCGAGCTGAATCTCCTCGCCGTAGGGCGTCAGGCCGATGTTGCGGCCGTCGATGAAGATCGTCGCGTCGCGGATGTTCGAGTCGATGTGCACGGTCCCGACCCGCCGGAACTTCTCCATCTCGAAGACGAGCTGCAGCGGCTCGCCCGGGCGCACCACGACCTCGCGCTTGATGGGCGAAAAGCCAGCTAGATCCAGGTAGAACGTGTAGGTGCCCGCGTCCATCCGCGTCGAGTAGGGTGTCTGCCCCAGCAGCTTCGACGCGTCGTCGATGCGCACTTGGGCGCCGGACGGCTTCGAGTCGACCCGCACCTCGACCTTTGCGCCCAGTCGGCACTTGGTGATGCTGTTGCGGACGTCGACCGAGTCGGGCGCCGGCGTACCGTTCTCGCCCAAGAACGCGTCGAGGTACGCTTGGTAGTACTCGACGCAGTTCTGCGAGTCGGCCAAGCGCTCGTACGACTTCGCGATGTTGTAGAGCGTGGCGGACGCTGGGTAGAGTTCTTGGGACTTCTTGAAGTTCTCGATAGCCGCTGAGTACAGCTCGGCATCGAAGAGGCGCTGGGCCTCCATGTAGAAGTCCGCAGCTTTGCGCTTGGCCTCTTCGGTCGGCTCAGCGTAGGCGGGCGCTGTGTGCGCCACGGCCACCGCGAGGAAGGCGGCTAGGGCAACGAGGCGGAGAACGGTCGGCATGAACGGCTCCCGCGAGGGTAGTGACGAGCCCGGACCTTAGTCGCAGGCCCAAGCCCTGTCAACGAATGCCGCGGCTCAGCCCTGCGTCGTTGCGCCATATTCCATCGGTGCAATCGAGGCGATCCGCGCGCCGCCGAATCAGTCGGTCGCGCCGCTCTGGGCGCCGATGGCCAGCACCATAATGCCGCCGTCGAGCACGCGCCCGGCCTGGAAGAAAAGCCCGCCGTCCTTGACGTTCACGGTGGTCTTCAGCCCGTCCACGGTCAGATGGACGCGGACAAACCCCTTCGAGGCGCCGAGATAGCTCAGCTCGAGCTCTTTGCCGCCGGGGAGCGGCATCTTGCCGGTCGCGTCCTGGGCGATGGCAAGCGAGCGCGAGTCGAGCCGCTTGAAGCTCTTGTAGCCCGCAAACGACTTCTGCAAGTAGGTCTGAAGCTTGCCGAGCGCAGGGTCCGAGGCGCCCTCCGCCTTGCTGGCCTGGATGACCGTCACATCGAAGGTCGCCGTGCCGCCACCGTCAGCGCGCGCAGGCACGCCCACAGAGACGCCGAGCCCGCCGATGACCAGCGCTGCCCCAAGCACGAACGTCCGACGCGTGATGCCCATGTCCAGATCCTCCAGAGGCCTACAGGCCCTTCTCAGGGGTGGTCGTAGCACCCTCGTCGACGATGTGCCACACGACCATCGGCGTGTCCGGGTCGTTCTGATGGTCGATGACCACCTTGCCATCCGCAGCCTCGAAGTCTTCCACCGACGCGGCGTTGCGGCCAGCGACCACCTCGATCTCCATGTCACGGCGCGGGTGCGTCGTCGGCGCGGTCTGGCTGCCTGCGACCTGCTGGGTCGCCCCGGGGGTCACCGACGGGCCCTCTCCCTGCGTGAACATGACGCCAGCCACCACGGCGGCCACGGCGGCGGCCATCGCGAAGGCAGCCACGGGACGCTCAAAGCGGAAGATCTCGCCCATCCACGTCGAGAAGCGCTCGAAGGCGCCGGCCTGCGACGGGCTGGGAGTCGCCGCGGCGGCCGCCGGCGCCGAGCGGAGGGCGCCCTCGCCCTCCAAGCGCGCCATCACGCCGTCAAAGACGCCGCCCAGGTCGACGTCGGCCACGTCCGCCTCGAAGGCCTCGCGAGCCAGCGACCGCACCGCCGCGATCTCGGCCAGCTCGGCCACGCAGTCAGGGCAATCCGCCAGCGCAGCCTGCACTCGAGCGGCCTCGTCAGCCCCCAACTCGCCGTCGGCAAAGGGGAGCAGGACCTTCTGGACTTCCTGGCAGTTCATGATGACCACCTCGATGATAGCAGAGCCTTGGGACCCTGTGCGCTACGGTTCATGACGACAGATACCCTTGAAGCGCCGACTGAAAGTTCTTCCGCGCGTGGAAGAGTCGGCTCATCACAGTGCCCTTTGGGATCTCGAGCACCTCGGACAGCTCCTCGTAGGAGAGGCCGTCCACTTCGCGCAGAATCAGGATTTCTCGGTGGGGTTCGCTCAGCGTCTCGAGGGCTTCGCCCATGTGCTCGCGGAGCTCTTGGCGTTGCAGGGCTTTCTGGGGCGAGTCGATGTGCATCGAGGCCAGGGTGGGGCCGTTGGTGAAGCGGTCGGTGCCGTGGGACATCGCGTCGTCGTAGTCGACTTCGGCGGCCCGTTTGGCCTTGCGCTTCTTATCGATGCAGAGGTTCACAACGATCCTGTACATCCACGTGTAAAACGCGGAGTCGCCTTTGAAATTCGGCAGGTGTTTGTAGACTTTGACGAACGCGTCTTGGGTGACGTCCATCGCGGTGTCGGGGTTTCTGACGATGCCAAACGCGACGGCGTAGACTCGGCGCTGGTAGCGCTCGACCAGGACCCGGAAGGCCTTGTGGTCGCCTGCGACGATGCGTTCGACGAGCTCGCGATCATCTTCGTGACCCAAGATGTGTTTCTCCAACCATGGGCGCCCTGACGCAGCCCGCGGGTCGATATTCACTGGCTCGTAGTGTGCGCTGCAAAAATCGCGCGGCGGCTTTGAGAGCGGCGCCAACGCGAGGAACATCCCAGCACAGCGGCGACAGGGCGGCAACAGCGGCGGGCGCGGATGCGGGCCCGGATGAATGAAGCGGGCGGCTCCGCAGTTGACCCCGCGACGCGGCGCTCGGATCATGTCGCCTCCCCAGGCCCGAGAGCACGGTGAACCAGGACCCGATCGAGCGAATCAGCGAGTATCTGAGCGGCCTGCGGCGCCGGCTTGACGGGATCGGTGCGAGCGAAGCTGGCTGGGCGGCGTTGGCCTTCATCGGGACGGCCGTGATCGGCGGCGTGGCGCTCGCGGCGTTGCTGGGCGCGGGGCCCGGGCGTTGGGGCTGGTTGGTCATCGGGCTGGGGCTCGTGGCCGGTGGGGGCGCCGCGCTGTTGCTGTGGCGGCGACCGCGCGACGGCCGCGCGAGCGACGAGGCCCTGGCGCGCTGGGTCGAGGCGCGGGTCGGCGGGCTGAACTCGGGGCTGATCACGTCGGTGCAGGCCAGCCAGGCGCTGCGGACCGGGGACGTGCGCGCGTGGCCTGGGTTCTCCGAGAGCTTGGCGCGGGCGACCGCGTCGGAGACGGCGCGGCGGCTCGAGACCGGGGACACGGACAGCCTCGTGGACACCTCCCGGCGTCGGCGGCTGATGCGCGCGGCGGCGTTGGTCTGCGTGTGCGGGCTGGCGGCCGTGGCGCTGAGTCCGGAGTTCTTCGCTGGCGGCGCGCGGGCGCTGGTGGCGGCTCCGCCTCAGGCGGCCGACCCGGGCGTGCAGGACGTGGAGGTCGCCGTCGGCGATCTGGCGCTGCACTTGGTGTACCCGGCGTATCTGGACCTCCAGCCGCGCGACGTGGCGCGGTCCAGCGGCGACCTCAGCGCGGTGGCCGGCACCGAGGTGCGCTTCTCAGGGAAGGTGCTGACCCCGGCGGCGTCCGCGGTGATGGAGTTCGAGAGCGACCCCGAGTCGCGGTGGCCCGTCGAGCTGGAAGAGGGCGGGGTGGTTCGCGGGCTGTTCCGGGTGGGCAGCACCGACCGCTACCGCTTCCTTTTGACAGGTGCCGACGGGCTTATTTCGCGAGAGACGCGCTGGCGGACCATCGAGGCGCGGCCCGATCTGGCGCCGGATATTCGGCTCTTGCTGCCGGAGACGGACCTCGAGGTGCACCCCGACGAGGAGGTCTCCTTCCTTTATGAGGGGGTCGACGACCACGGGCTCGAGCGGATCGAGATGGTCGTGAGCCGGGACGGGGGCGAGCCGGAGCGGCGGCTCTTGCGGGCGGCGGCGGGCGAGCGCAGCGCGCGGGGCAACGAGGTGTTGGCGGTAAGCCAGCTCGCCCTCGAGCCCGGTGACGGCGTGGACGTGTGGTTTGAGGCCAGCGACCGGAACTCCGTGAGCGGGCCGGGGATTGGGAAGTCGGCGGTGCGGCGGCTGACGATGCACAGCCCGGAGGCCGAGCACGAGGAGCGCCTCGCCGACATGGAGCGGCTCATCGAGGAGCTGCTGGCGGGGCTGGCGGAGCGGCTCGAGAGCCCCATCGACGCGGAGAACACCCTGGAGGTGCCGAGCTATGTGGCGGCGCAGCAGGGGGTGTCGGCGGTCGTCGGGAAGGCGCTCGAGAGCTTTCGGATCCTCGTGGAGGCGATGGCGACCGACGTCCTGGCGGCCGAGGGGCTGCGCGAGTCGCTGGCGCAGGTCTTGGGGCGGCTGACGACCCACTACGACCAGGAGGCGGCGCAGCTTCGGCAGGCGATCTCGGGCGAGGGGATGACGCGGCGGCCCGTGGAGCTGCTGGCGGTGCTGGTGGCGCTCAACGGCGAGGGGACGACCGAGCTCGAGAACGCCATCTGGACGATCAAGGAGGGGCTGGAACGGAGCCGGAAGGACCGCTTGCTCGAGAGCGGGCGGGACCTCTTGGACGCCCAGGCCGACCTGATGAAGCTGCTGGAGCAGATGAAGGACGGGCCGAACGACGCCCTCACCA
The DNA here is from genome assembly GCA_041389525.1 of Myxococcota bacterium. Taxonomy (GTDB): domain Bacteria; phylum Myxococcota_A; class UBA9042; order PHBI01; family JACKFB01; genus JACKFB01. The sequence continues at coordinate 157,165 of JAWKRR010000005.1, forward strand.
AGGACGCGGAGCGAAAGCTGGACCAGCTGATGAAGAAGCTGGCGGAGATGCAGAAGGATCTCGGGAAGTTGGGCGAGAAGAGCCCCTACGAGAACCAGAACATGCAGCAGGATCCTAGCGATACGCAGAAGGACATGAACTCGATCAACGACCAGGCGGAGGAGATTCGGAAGCTCCTGCGCGAGGGGAAGATCGAGGAGGCGATGAAGAAGCTCGAGGAGCTGAACCGGCAGACCCAGGAGATGATGGCGGGGCTGCAGGAGGAGATGGGCGAAGGCAGCGGCATGACCGGGCCTGCGAAGAAGAAGATGCAGGAGCTCAACCAGAAGATGGCGGAGGTGGCCGACGGGCAGCGGGGCGTGCACGACGAGACCGACGCGCTCAAGAAGGCGATGGAGGAGCGTAGGCGCCAGGAGATGCAGGAGCGGCTCGACGAGGTGATGAAGGACGCGGCCGACAAGGCGGCGGCGCTGGAGAAGAAGCTGGCGGAGACGCCGGAGTCCGAGCTGCACGCGGCGGACAAGGAGGCGTTGCGGCAGCTGCGCCAGAAGGCGAGCGAGCTGAAGAAGTCGCTTGAGAATCGGGAGATCGAGTCGGCGAAGGACCAGGCGAAGAAAGTCGCGGGGCAGTGCAACGGGCTGGGTTCCGAGGTCGGCGAGAGCGAGTCGCGGGAGCTCAACGAGAAGCGGTCGGAGGCGTTGAAGGACGCGGTGGCGAAGCTCGGGCAGGGCGAGAAGCTCGCGGAGGGCATCGCGGAGGCGCTGGAGGCGCTCGAGCAAGAGATGAACGGGCCGCCGTCGGGTGGGGAAGGCGAGCAGTTGGGCAAGCTGGGGCAGCGACAGAGCGATCTCGAGCGGGCGGTCGAGGGGTTGCGCGAGCAGCTTCAGTCGATGGAGGGCGACGCGCCGGGCATTGGCGACGAGCTGGACCCGGCGCTGGAGGGGGCGGGGCAGTCGATGCGGCACGCGTCGGAGCAGCTGCAGAGCCACGAGCCGGGCGAGGCGGGGCGGCATCAGCGGGAGGCGCTGGACCGGCTCCAGCAGGCGCAGAAGACGCTGCAGCAGAAGATGAAGAGCCAGCCCGGGGGCCAGCAGGAGGGCGTCGGGATGGACGAGTCGCGTAAGAAGGTGGCGATCCCGGACGCGGAGGACCATCGCGCTCCGGAGGCGTTTCGGCAGGAGCTGCTGAAGGCCATGAAAGAGCGGGCGCCCGAGCGGTTCAAAGGGGCGATCGAGCGCTACTACGAGGAGCTGGTGAAGTGATGGCGCGGCTGCGTTCGATAGGGGTGGCGGTCGCGCTGGTGCTGGGGACGGCGCTGCCGGCGTGGGCCGGGCTGGACGCGGAGCTGGAGGCGGCCGGGCAGGCGATCCGGGCGTGGGACCAGGCGGGCGCGGACGCGGCGGTGGCGCGGGCGGTGGCGTTGGCGCCGGCGGACCCGGCGACGCTGTTGGCGGCTGGGCACACCTCGCTGATGGGCGGCCGGTACGCGGACGCGGTGGAGCAGCTGCAGCAGGCGGTGCATCTGGGCGCGGGCGAGGGGGCTGAGCAGCTGCTGGCGCTGGCGAAGGCGACCGCGGACGAGATGCGCGAGTACGAGGAGACCCTGACGGCGTCGGGGCGCTTTCTGATTCGGCACGCGCCTGGGGTCGACGCGGTCATGGTGCCCTACGCCGAGCAGGTGCTGGAGGCCGCGTGGACCGAGCTCACGCCGATCTTCGGGCACCAGCCGCCGACGCCGGTGCGCGTCGAGATTTACCCGCGGGTCGAGGTGCTGGGGGCGGTCAGCTCGCTGACGGTCGAGGAGATCAAGACCTCGGGGACCATCGCGCTGTGCAAGTACAACCGCCTGATGATCACGTCGCCGCGGGACCTCGTCTACGGCTACGGCTGGGCCGACACCCTTGCCCACGAGTTCATCCACCTGCTCATCACCCAGAAGAGCAAAAACACAGTCCCCATCTGGATACACGAGGGGTTGGCGAAGTACTTCGAGGGGTATTGGCGGCGCGGACACGTGGCGGCCCTGGACCGGCGCAGCGAGGACCTGCTGGCGCGGGCGCTGGCCGACGGGAAGCTCATCAGCTTCGCCGAGATGAGCCCGTCCATGGCGAAGCTACCCAGCCAGGAGGCCACCGCGACGGCCTTCGCCGAGGTGTTCACCGTCATCGAGTTTCTCAAGCGGCAGGCCGGGCCCAGCGTGGCGAGTCGCTTGGTGGCGGCCATGGGCGCGGGGCGCAGCGACCGCGACGCCGTGGCGGAGGTCGCGGGGCTGCCCTGGGCGCGATTCGAGCCGGCGTGGAAGGCCTACCTGCAGCAGGCGGGGCTGCGGCGCATGGACGACATGTTCGACCAGCGCTTGCTCTTCAAGGGCCAGGACACTGAGGCGAGCGAGCTTGACACGCTCAAGGGCGAGACCGCGCGCAAGCACGTCTGGCTGGGCGACCGGATGCGGCTCATGGAGCGCTGGAAGGCGGCGGCCAAGGAGTACCAAAAGGCGTCGGTCGAGGTGGGGTCGGAGACGCCCTTCGTGCAGTCGAAGCTGGGCTACGCGCTGCTTCAGTTGGACCGGGTCGACGAGGCCATCGCCGAACTGGAGCGCCCGCTTTCGCTGTACCCGAGCTACATGCTACTACGCGTCTACCTTGGCGAGGCGTACCTGCGTAAGGGCAGCTACGAGCAGGCGCGCGAGCACTTGGAAGCCGCCATTCTCAACAACCCCTTCGACCCGGACGTGCACGGGTACCTGGCGAAGGCGCTGAGCGGTCTCGGACGTGAGGCCGAGGCGGAGCGCGAGCGCAAGGCTCAGCAATTGGTAGGTCGGCGTTGAGGGTTCGCAGCGTGATGACGTCGCTACCCATGCCTACGCGCCCCCATCCGCGCGCCCTCGCGGCGCCACGTCGCGCCGAGACAACTTACGATTCCGCGAACGCCGCGCCGGGGCAGCTCCCCGCGCGATTCAGGCGTCGCCCGACCGCCAGACACAGCCCTCAGGAGATTTGATGAACGCACCCGTTACGCCCGAAGGCGCCGGCCCCGCGCCCGTGACCCCCGCCGACGTCGAGGCCATGGCCGAGGCTCGGCTGCGCGTCCTCGGCGAGCTCCGAAAGCGCATCATCGGCCAGGATGACGTCATCGAGCTGCTGCTGATCGCGCTCTTTGCGCGCGGGCACGGCCTCTTCATCGGCGTGCCGGGTCTGGCCAAGACCCTGCTGATCTCGACGCTCGCCGACGCGCTCAGCCTGGGCTTCAACCGCATCCAGTTCACGCCCGACCTGATGCCCAGCGACATCACCGGCACCGACGTGCTCGAGGAAGACCACGCCACCGGCAAGCGCTCCTTCAAGTTCATCGAGGGGCCGATCTTCACCAACATCCTGCTGGCCGACGAGATCAACCGCACGCCGCCCAAGACCCAGGCCGCGCTGCTGCAGGCCATGCAGGAGCACCGCGTGACGGCGGGCGGGACGACCTACACCTTGCCGCCGCCCTTCCTGGTGTTCGCGACGCAGAACCCCATCGAGCAAGAGGGCACCTACCCCCTGCCCGAGGCGCAGCTCGACCGCTTCATGTTCTCGATCGCCGTGGACTACCCGAGCTTTGACGAGGAAGTCGCCATCGTGACGCGCACGACCGGCCAGGCGCAGGAAGCGCTGAAGCCCGTGCTGAGCGCCGCTGAGCTGGCGCGCTTTCAGGACGTGGTGCTGGGCATCAACGCCGCGCCCGACCTGGTGCGGTACGCGGTGGAGGTCGCCACGCGCACGCGGCCCGTGACGGCGTCGGCGCCCAGCATGGTCAAGGATTACGTGGCCTGGGGCGCGGGCCCGCGAGCCAGCCAGTACCTGATCTTGGGAGCCAAGGCGCGGGCGGCGCTGATGGGTCGGACGCACGTGTCCCACGAGGATATCCACGCGCTGGCGCCTGCGGTGTTGGGCCATCGCGTGCTGGTGAACTTCCAGGCTGAGGCCGAGCGCATCACCGCCCACGACGTGGTCGTCGAGGTGCTGCGGTCGGCGTCGTCGTCGCGTTGAGCGTCGCGGCTCCGAACCGGCCGAGCCTGCTCGACCCGCGCGCGCTGGCTCGGATCAAGGGCCTCCTGCTGCGCTCGCGGCTGGTGGTCGACGGCGTGTTGCAGGGCATCCACAAGAGCCCGCACCACGGAAGCTCCATCGAGTTCTCCGAGCACAAGGAGTACACGCCGGGTGACGACATTCGGCACATCGACTGGAAGGCCTACGCGCGGGTCGACAAGGTCTATGTGAAGAAGTTCGAGCAGGAGACCAACCTGCGCGCCTACGCCGTGCTCGATGTCTCCGCGTCCATGGGCTACGGGGCCGAGGGGCGCCTCACGAAGCTGGAATACGCCTCGGTGCTGGCTGCCTCGTTGGGGTTCTTGCTGCTCCGGCAGCAGGACGCGCTGGGGCTGGTGGCCTTCGCCGGTGAGGTCGAGGCCGCGATCCCGGCGCGGGCGCGGGTGAGCCACCTGAGTCACTTCTGCGCGAAGCTCGAGGCCACGCAACCCAAGGGCCTGACGCGCATCGATCTCGGGCTGCGCCGGGTCGTCGAGCAGGCGCGAAAGCGCGGGGTCGTCCACGTCTACTCGGACTTCTTCGGGGACGAGGACGCGGCCTTCGCGCTGCTGCGCCAGCTTGTGACCCGCGGCCATCAGGTGACGGCTTTTCACGTTCTGGACGGCGACGAGCTTGAGTTTCCCTTTGAGGAGATGACCGTCTTCGAGGGGATGGAGACCGGCCGTCGCTTGCTGGTCGAGCCCAAGCTGGTGCGCGAGGCCTACCTGGAGCGGATGACCACGTTCCGCGAGGGCCTGCGTCGGCGTTGCCTCGCCGACCGCGTCCGCCACGTGCTGGTCGACACCCGCGAGCCGCCGGAGAACCTGCTGCTGCGTTATCTCACCGGCTCCGAGGGGGGCCGCTCCCAGCACGCCGGGGGGACCTGAGATGCGCTTTGAGAACCCCTGGCTCTTGGCCGGCATGCTCGCCGCGGCGATCCCGGTCATCATCCATTTGATCAATCGCCACCGAGCGAAAGTGCGACCCTTCGCGGCCGTCGAGTTCCTCCTGCTCTCTGACAAGCGCCTCGCGCGGCGGCTGCGGGTGCGCCAGCTCTTGGTGCTCGCGCTGCGCGTGCTGCTGATGATCGCCATCCCGTTCGCCCTGGCGAAGCCCTACCTCGAGAGCGACCCGCCGCCGGGCGTGGACCTCGCGGAGCCGGGCGCCATCGTGCTGATCATCGACGACTCCCTCTCCATGCAGGCGGTGCCCGCGTCGGGCGGCGAGTCCCTGGTCGCGGCGGCCGTCGAGGCTGCGCGCGAGGCCATCTCCAAGGGCGGCGCCAGCACCAGCTTCGCCATCGTCGCCGCCGGCACCCCCGCGCGCCTGCTCACGCCCGGCCTCACCTTCGACCGGCCCACCCTCGAGCGCGCGCTGGAGCGCGTGGTCCCGACACCCCGCGGCGGCGACATGGCCGGCGCGCTGCGCGAGGCTGAGCGCGTCCTGTCCCAGAGCCACGAGCCGCGCCGCCGCGTCATCGTGCTCTCCGACCAGGCCGCCCACGCCTGGGCTGGCATCAGCGAGCCCTGGGCCCTGGCCGACCCGCCCGTGGTCGATCTCGTCGCCGTCGGTCCGCCCGACGCGCCACCTCCGCCGAACGCGGCCATCGACCAGGTGCTGGTGCGGCCTGCTCCCGAGGTCGGGCCGGGCCAAGTTCACGTGGACGTCACGGTCATCAACCACGGCGACACGGAGATCACCACGCCCATCACGGTCGATCTCGCGGGCGTGGTCGCGACCTCGTCAGTCACCGTGGGGCCTGGGAAGCGCGAGCACCTCGTCTCGACCATGCGCCTGCCCGGGCCTGCCGCTGGGCTGCGCGGCACGGCGCGCCTGGAGTCCGACGCGCTGGCCGCCGATGACACCTGGTACTTCACGGTCGACTTCGGCGGCGAGGTCACCGTCGGCGTCGTCAACGGCTCGCCGCGCAACGTGCCTTACCTCGACGAGCTCTTCTTCGTCCGCGCCGCCCTGGAAGCGCCGACCGGTGCGGTCGCGCGCATCCACCCGATGTGGCTGACCCCCGACGACCTCGAGCCGGGCCGCATCGAGCACATGGACGCGCTCATCCTGGCCAACGTCGGGCGCCTGACCCGCGCGCAGGCGATCGCCGTCGAGACCTTCGTCCAGCAGGGCGGCGGCCTCCTCATCACCGCGGGCGACCAGCTCACCGCCGAGTCCTCGCTCAGCTACGGGCCGCTCTTGCCGCTGCCGATCCGCGCGTCCAAGCAGGTCGGGCGCCCGGGCGACCCGGCGAGCGAGCTGACGCTGCTGCGCTTCGACGACATCGACGGCGAGCACCCGGTCATGCGCGAGTTCGCGGAGGTCGACGAGGTGAGCCTGCTCAAGGCGCGCACGTGGAGCTACGCGCTGCTCGACACGGTCCAGCGCGACGGCGTGCGCGTGCTCGCGAGCTTCACGGGCGGGCAGCCGGCCCTGGTCGAGGTGCCCTATGGTCGCGGCCGCCTGATGATGCTGACGACCACCGTGGACCGTGACGGCTCGGACCTGTGCATTCGCTCGAGCTTCCTGCCGCTGCTGCACCAGATTTCGCTGTATCTGGCTGGGAAATTGGAGCGCGAGTCGGGTGCTAGCCAGCAGGTCGGCGAGGCGGTCATCGTCGATGTCCCGGCGGGAGAGGGCGGGCTGGTGCTCGACCGACCGGACGGCGCCCAGGTGGCGCTGCCCGACCCGGCCCCGGAGACCAAGCTCGAGGTCGGCGACATCGACGTGGTCGGTCACTATTCGCTGCGCCGACGGTCCAGCGGGGCCTCGGAGACGGTGTTCGCGGTGAACGCGGACCGGGTCGAGAGCGCGCTGCAGCGGGCGGACCTGCTCGAGGTCGCCGAGATCCTGCGTCGACCCGGGGCGGGCGTGGCGCCCAAGGTGGCCGCGGCTGACGCGCCGGCGATGTCGGCCGACGCCCCGAGCAGCCGGCGGACGCGCCTGTGGCCTGTCGTGCTCGTGGCGCTCTTCTGGCTGCTGGCGTCCGAGGCGTGGCTGGTGCTGCGCGGCTGATCTGCGAATCGCCAGATATTTCCTGGCGAATCGGAGGTTCTAAGCGCGCGCGTCGAGGCCGAGGCGCCGCGACAGCGCCAGCGCGGCTGCCCGCTCGGGCAAGGGGCCCTGGGAGACGGACGCGGCGTGATCGGTCGCGGCGGCGCGCAGCTTGGCGATCCGGCGTGTGGCGTCCGCCGACGGCCCGAGGCGCGCCAACGCGTCGCGCAGCGCGGTCGCCCGCCCGAGATCGCGGCAGGCCAAGAAGATGTCCACCGAGGCCGCGCGGCCGAGGGTCGCGATGGCGTCGGCGTCGTGATGGGCCGCGATGGCCGCCATCTCGAGATCGTCGGAGAAGACGACACCGTCGAAGGCCAGCTCGCCGCGCAGAAGCTCCGGGATCACCCGAGGCGAGAGGGTCGCCGGCAGCTGAGGATCCAGCGCCTCGAACACGATGTGGGCCGTCATCAGCGAGGGAATCCCCGCGGCGACGGCCCTGGCGAATGGGACGAGCTCGACCGAGCGGAGGCGCTGGAGGCCGTGCGCGAGGCGGGGCAGCGTGAGGTGGCTGTCCACCGCGGTGTCGCCGTGGCCCGGGAAGTGCTTGCCGCAGCTGAGCACGCCGGAGGCCGCGAGCCCGCGGGCGAAGGCCAGCGCGTGCCGCGCCACGATCTCGGGCGATTTTCCGAAGGCGCGCCGGCCGATGATGGGGTTTTGGGGGTTCGAGTCGACGTCCAGCACGGGCGCGAAGTCGAGGTTGAACCCCAGCGCGGCCAGCTCGGCGCCCACGACGCGCCCGGCCTCAGCACTCAGCGCGGGGTCGTCGAGGGCCGCTAGCTCAGCCGCGGCTGGCAGCTGCAGCACCTCGGGGCATTGGGGCGCCTTGAGCCTGCGGACCGGCCCGCCCTCTTGATCCACCGCGACGATGGGCGTGGGGGCGCCCGTCGGCCAGAGGCTGCGAAGCTCGCGGATCAGCGCCGCGGTCTGGGCTATCCCGGCGATATTGCGGCCGAAGAGCACCACGCCGCTGGGCGCCGCTTCGGCGATGAAGCGGCGCAAATCCTCAGGTACCGTCTCGCCCTCGAAGCCGACGACCAGCTGCGCGGCCGCCGCCTCAAGCGCCCGGCGACCGGGCGGGCGGCCGTCGCTCAGGGCGTGCCGCCCAAGCGGATGATCGTGTTGCGGATCACCTCGGCGTCGGCCGCACCGGGCGACAGCGACAGGTACTTCTTGTACGCGGTGATGGCGCTCGTCTTGTCGCCGCGCTGCGTGTACAGCGAGCCGATCTGACGCCACGCCCGCGAGTACCCCTTCGTCGCGGCCTGCTGATACAGCTTCAGCGCCTCGCCGGGGTCGGAGCCGTGCACCTCGCGCGCCCTCTTGTAGAGGTCTTCAGCGCTGCCGCCGGCCTTGGCCGCTTCAGGCTTGGGCTCGGGCTTCGCCGCCTCGGGCTTGGGCTCGGGCTTGGGCTCGGGCTTTGCAGCCTCGGGCTTGATCTCGGCCGCCTGCTCGGCGCGCTTCTCCTGGCGCTTGATGTTCTGCTCAAGCTCGTCGGCGCGCTTATTGAGCGGGTCGATGGACAGGACCTGCTTGACCAGGGAAGTCGCCTGGGGGAAGCGCTTCCGCTCCATCTCGGCGTTCGCGCGGTCCAGCAGCCCAGCCACGTACAGCGTCTGCAGCGTGCCGTGCAGCTCGGTCGCGCGGCTCTTGTAGCTGCTCTCCGCCGCGACCTCGGTCAGGGCGGCGCGGGCGTCCCACGCCTCCTCGATCTCGCCCTTCGTGACCAACTCCGAGACGCGCTTGTACGCCTCAGCGCCCTTTCGCTCGGTCTCGACCTTCGCGAGCCCCTTCTGCGCGGCGCTGTCGTCGGGCGCCGCCGCCAAGAGCTCCTTGTAGACGCGCTCAGCCTCGTCGAATCGCTCGGCCTTCGCGTGCCCCTCGGCCTCGGCCAGCATCCCGGCCACGTCCACGACCGCCTTTGCGGGCTCGGCGACCACGGCCGCCTCCTCCACCACGGCCGCCGCTTCCTCAGGCGCTTCTTCGGCGACGGCTGGCACTTCTTCGGCTGGCGCCGGCTCGGCCGTGGCCGGGTCAGGCGTCGCCGGTGGCACGACCGCCGCGGGCGAGTCCAGTCGCACCTTGGGCGCGTCCTCGAGCCGCTGGCTGAAGTACTGCGTCCAAGCCCACGCCATGCCGCCGAGCACCAGCAGCATGAAGATCAAGATCCACAGGCCCGTCCGGCTCTTTCCGCCGACTGCGGCCTCGGCGAGGGGCCCGTCGTAGGCCCACTTCTCGCCGGGCGCCACGAAGCGCAGCTTCACGTGGCCCAGTTCGATGATGTCGCCCTTGCGCAGCGCGGTCTGCTTGTACTCCTCGCCGTTGACCTTGATGCCGTTCGACGACCCTGCGTCCGCCAGCATCCAGGTGCCGTTCTCGAGGCTGATCCGCGCGTGCTGCCGGCTGATCGATCGATGGTCGATGATGATGTTGCTGTCGTCGGTTCGACCCAGCACCACGTCATCGTCGTCGATCTCGAACTCGGTGCCCGCGAGATCGGTGGTCAGCGCGACCAAGCGCGGGCGCTCGCCCTCGCCGACCTCTCCGGAAGCCTGTCCGCCGCCGCCCTCGCCGACCGCGTTGACCAGCGAGGTGGAGTCCCCGCGGACCGGAGCGTCAGCGCCCTCGCCCTCGACCACAGCCTCGAGATCCAATGAGATCGAGTAGTCGCCGATGACCACCGAATCCCCGGCCTCAAGCACCGTGGGTTCGGTAATCCGCCGCCCGTTGATGCGGGTGCCGTACCGGCTGAGGTCGTCCACGACGATCTGGCCGTTCTTCTTGATGAGGCGGGCATGGCGGCGTGACACGTTGCGCTCGGTTAAGCGGATCGTGTTGCCTTCCTTGCGACCGATGGTCACCTCATCCCTCAGCAGAGGAACGGAAGTGGTTCGGCCTTCGTCATCGCGGATCTGCAGCTTGTACATGAACCTCTCGAGACATCGAGTGGGATGTAGCGGGCGACCCCCCGTGACGGCTCGCAAAGGCGCGTGACATCACCAGTGCAACACACGCGGACCTAGCACATGCGCCTGAACGCTGACAAGTCGCCCTGTCTGGCGCGCAGCCTCAGTGAAACGGGGGGCTCTGTGAATTTTAGGGGGTGGCCGGGGCCAGCGAAGGTGGCATCGCGGGCGGGCGCGCCTTGCAGTGTGCCTCGCCGCGAGCCGTCGTGCCAGATTGTCGCGCTCCCGGGCCGCGCGCTGACAACTATTCGGTTGCCGAGGAATCCGTGGGATCCGCCGACCGTTCGCACCTTCGCACGAAACCTTTTGGTGTTACAGGCGTCCCAGTCTCTCGTGAACACACGACGACGACGCCTGCCCCTTGTCCCACCTCGCGTGGCCGCCCTGACACACCCTGTGTCACCGGTGCGACAGGTGGGGGGCGAAACCTCGCGCCATCACGGAGATCGCGCGGTGGCACGATCGTTGAATGTGTTCTCCCACGACGGGCCCGTGCCGGGCCCTGATGAGAGGAGACGACGCCATGCAGGACGCCACTGAGCCCACCACGGTCGCTACCCGGACGCCCGCCGAGGATCGACGGATGCGCGAGAGTTTCCGGACCGAGGCCCTGGTACACCTGGACGCCCTGTACGGGACGGCGCTGCGCTACACGCGCAACCGCGAGGCCGCCGAAGACCTAGTCCAGGAGACGATCCTGCGCGGCTGGAAGAAGTGGCATCAGTTTCAGGAAGGGACGAATTGTCGCGCGTGGCTTTTTCGCATCCTGACCAACACCTTCATCAACGGCTACCGCCGTCGCACCAAGGAGCGCGAGATCCTCGAGGCGGAGCGCGGTGGTCGGCTCGCGGACCGCTTCTTTTCGGTCAGCGCCGCCACGCGCTGGGCCGATCCCGAGGTGGGCTACGCCGATCGCAACCTCTCGCCGAGGGTCCTCGACGCGCTGGACTCGCTACGGCCTGACTTTCGGACCGTGGTGGTCCTGGCGGACCTACAGGACTTCAGCTACCGCGAGATCGCTGAGATCGTCGGCTGCCCGATCGGGACGGTGATGTCGCGGCTCTTCCGCGCCCGAAAGACCCTGCAGGCAGCGCTCGTCGATCACGCGCAGGCTTACGGGATCGGCGCGGGGCTGGCGGTGCCGGCGTAGGTCGCGGGGTCCGGCTCCGGGGGCCAAGCGCCCGGAGTCGGCAGCCGTATCTCCACGAGGCAGCCCGAGAGCGCGAGGTGCAGCCACGTGCTCACCACGGGCCGCTGGTGCGCCGAGGAGGCCGCGGCGGCGTAGAGCGCAAGCTGTGGGGCGTGTTTGGAGGCCAGGACCGGGAAACGCGAGGCCTCGGCGAAGGGGACGGACTTGTGGTCGATGATGACCAGGCCGTCGCCGAGCTCGAGCAGCAGGTCGATCTCGCCGACCAGGAGTCGGCCGTTTCGATAGGCGCGGACTGGGTTTTCGCGGTGGTGGGACGCGCCGGGCCAGCGCGCGACCAGGGCGGCGGCGAGGCGGTCGGCCACGCTGACCACGTCCGCGGGTTGGAGCGCGCCAGGGACGCCGAAGGCCACGAGGTGGTCGCGGGCTTGGGCTTCGCGCTCGGCTCGGGGCGCGCTCGAGCCCGGGTCGCCGGCGAGGAAGGCGTGGACGGCGTTGCCGAGATCGTTCATCGGCGGGTTGCCGGCCGGGCTCAGCGGCGGGCCCAGCGGGATGATCTCGCCGACGCTGACCAGGGACAGGGCGTCGGCGCCCAGCGCCGCGTTGGATGGGCGGAGGCGCTCGGGGGCGCGCGCGGCTGCGGGCGCGCGCTGACTGGGTCCCAGCGCGCTGCGGGCCTGGCGTGAGGACGCGGGCGCCTCGGCCGGCAGCCCGTCGAAGTGGCGCGTCCGCACCGGGAAGCCCTCCGAGCTGTCGGTGGTCTCGACCGACGCGTGCGAGGCGGCCGAGGGCTCGGTGCTCCAGGGCAGGTGCAGCACGGACTCGGTGTCGTCGTCGGCCTGGAGCAGCGTGTCGAGCCACTGGGTGGCCGCGCCCTTCGAGCCAATCTCGGCGAAGAGCACCAGGCGATCGCGGGGGCGGGTGAAGCCGACGTAGAGCAGGCGCGCGCGCTCGGCCTCTTCGCGGCGCCGAACCCGCTCGGCCTCCGGGCTCTCGTCGAGGCGGTCGGCCAGAGGTAGGCCAGCCCGCCGTCTGCCGTAGGGCCAGGGCCACAGGCGCAGCCCGCGCCCGTCCAGCGGTGCGGTGGCGTCGAAGCCGGCCTGGGCGCTCACGATCTCGAGATCGGTCACCGAGGCGCGGGCGGCGGAGTCGAGGCTGCTTAGCACCACGATGGGCCACTCGAGGCCCTTCGACGCGTGCCAGGTCAGGACGTGGACGGCGTTCGGATCCGTAGGTGCGGCCTGGGCGTTTGAGGGATCGTCGGGCTCCATCCCGCGGAAATAGGCCAGCAGCCCGACCGCCGTCGCCGCGGTGCGCTCGGCGCGGCAGAGCTCCTCGTAAGCCCGGGCGCCGGCACGCAGCGCCTCCAAGTTGGCCAGCCGCGCGTCGGCGTCGGGCCAGCCGAGGGAGACCGCGTGGACCTCGGCCGCCTCGAGCGCGGTGTCCAGGACCTCGGACGGCGACAGCGCGTCCGACAGCGGGTGCAGCGCGCGGAGCGCGGAGACGGCGGGATCGTCGGCGAAGGGCTGGGGCGCCTCCGGCCGGGGCTCGCCGGCCTCGGTGGCCGCGTCGCAGGCGGTGCGCCAGGCGGCGACCTCGTGGAGCCTCGCGGCCAGCCAGCCGTCGGGGTCGCCGCCGACCGCGCCGCGCAGCCAGCTCACCATGGCCGCCGCGATGCCCGCCTCGGGGTCGGCGAGCACGCCGAGGGCTGCGAGCGCGAGCTTGCCCTCGGGCGTCTGGGTCAGGCCGCCCAGCGAGACGGCCGCGGCGATGCCTCGCTCGCGCAGCGCGTCGGCGATGGCGCGGCATTCGGTGTGGCGGTAGGCCAAGACCGCGATGTCGCGCGGCCGCGCTGGGCCGACTGCGGCCTCCGTCGGCCCCGGGTGGCGGCGGCGGACCTTGGCGCCCTCGGCCAAGAGCTGCGCGACCCCCTCGGCGATCGCGTGGAATCGGGTGGGTTTGGGCTGGTCGGGCTCGGCCCGACGCTTGGTGTGGGCCCAGCACTCCAGCCACGGCTCGTCACTCATCTCCGGCGGGTCGGGGCGCGCGGCCTCGATGCGCACCTCGGCGTCGCTGTATCCGTGGCGCTTGAGCGCGCGGGCGAAGAGCTCGCTGGTGAACCCGACCAGCGCCGGCCGAGATCGCCAGGAACGATCGAGGATCTCGGGGGTGCTCTCGCCGAGGACGTGGCGTTGTGCGGCGCGCATCAGCTCGGGGTCGGAGCCCTGGAAGCCCAAGATGGCCTGCTTGGGATCGCCCACCCAGACCGCGCGGCCGGCGAGGTTGGCGAGGCGGACGACGATGGCGAGCTGAAGCGGCGAGATGTCTTGGAACTCGTCGACGACCAGCAGCTCGAGGCGCTCGCTGAGGCTGGCGGCGACCTCGGGCTGGCCCAGCAGGTCGTAGGCCACGGCCAGCATGTCGTCGTAGTCCAGCACGCGGGCCCGGGCTTTGCGGGCCTGAAACGCCGAGAGCGCGCGGCTGGCCAGGTCGAAGATCCCGGCGACCACCGCCGTGAGATCCTCGCGAAAGCGCGGGTGGGACTCGTGGTCGCCTAGAGCCTCCAGCAGCGCGGCGGCCTCCGGTAGCGCGGCGATCTTCTTCACGCCGCCGATGGCGCTCTGGACTCCGGCCAGCAGGCTCCAGGGCGGGGCGTCGGGCGAGCGCAGGGCGCGACGGAGCGCCAGCACGCTGTCCAGGCGGCCCTGTCCGGCCTTGGAGCCGGTGTCCAGGCGCAGCGCGGGCAGGATCGCGTCGCAGGCCTCGAGCAGGGCCTGATCGCGGGCGCCAGCGGTCCCGCGGGGCGTCGGGAGGTAGGCGGAGAGGCCGGCGATGCTGTCGGTCGCCGAGGTGGCGAGGGCCTGCTCGCTGAGCCGGTTGGCCCGCGCCGCCTTGACGATCGCGCGCAAGACGCCGTGCCAGTCGTCGAGGCCGAGGCGTCGCGCGATGGCGTCGAGGTCCCCGTCACCCTCGTGGGTCACGTCGGCGATCGCTTGTGCGAGTAAGCGCTGCTGCTCGCCGTCCGGGACCAGGTCCAGGGTCGGCGACAGCCCCGCGTCCAGGGCGTGCTCGCGGCACAGGCGTTGGCACACCGCGTGGATCGTGCCCAGGTAGCCGTCGCGGATGCGCGCGGCGTCGTCGTAGCGGCCGTCGCGCATCAGCTCGGTGCGCAGCCGGCTCTCCAGCTCGCGCGCGGCTTTGCGCATGTAGGTGATCGCCATGACCGCCTCGGGGCGCACCACGGCGACGCCCTCGCCGCGCAGGGCCTTGGAGAGCAGCTCGGTCAGCCGGTGGGTCTTGCCGGTGCCGGCGCTGGCGCCGATGACCTCGATCTGGCTCATGGGGCCTCCACGTCGTCGCGGCCCACCGCCGTGTCGCAAAGCTCGCTGAAATCGCAGAAGTGGCACGGCGCCTTGACCGCGCCGGGGCCTTCTTCGGGGGCCGCGCCGCCCGCGGACGCATCGCAGGCGGCGACGGCGTCCTCGTCGGCCAGGCCGCGGGCGCGGACCAGCCCCGAGCCCATGACGCGGCGCCAGTAGGCGAAGGCGCGGTCGGCCATGACCAGGGTCTCGCCGAGGCTGGGCCCCTCGACCGCTTCGGCGGTGGTGAAGGTCTCGCCGTCCACGGTGAGCAAGCGGCGGTCGCGGACGATGAAGAAGCCCGCGGGCGGCAGGGCGTTTGGCGAGTCGGCCAGACCCTGGGCGTAGAGGGCGAGCTGCAGCGCCTCGCCCTTGGCCAGCGCGTCTTTTCGGTAGGCGCTGCCTCCCTGTTTGAGGTCCAGGACGGCTTTGCCGCGGGGGCCTTCGAGGACGAGGTCGGCGCTCCCGCGCCAGGGCTGGCCCCCGAGGACGCCGGCGGTCTCGGTCTCCGCGCCCACCGGCCGCAGCCCGGACTCGGCCAGAGACTCGACCAGGGCGCGGGCGGCCGACGCGATGGCGTCGCGGGCGCGGGTGCGCTCGAGATCGCGGCCTGGGCGCAAGAGGGTCGCGGCCTCGCCCTCGACTGAGCTGTCGAAGTCGGCGGCCACGCGCTGATAGGCCGTCTCGGCGTCCGGCGTCGCGGTCGGGTCCAGCAGCAGCGACTGGATCAGGCGGTGGGCGAAGGTGCCGACGACGCGGCTGTCGTCGGGCAGGCCGGCGGCGGCCCCGGAGCGAAGGTTCGCGGCGTGGTGGAGCGTCCACTTGAGCGGGCAGCCGAACAGCGTCTCGAACGCGCTGGGCGACAGCGACGGGCGCGGGCGCAGCGTCTCTGGCGGCAGGCGCCACAGGGGGCGCGGGGCGGGCGGCGTCTCGGGGGGACGGGCGTGGATCTCGGGCTGCCATCCGGGGGCGGCCGGGCTGGGGCGGCCGGTCAGCAGGGACTCGGCGCGCACGGTCACCCGCGAGAGGGCGTCGGGGCCGAGGCGTGCGGCGAGCTCGTCGGCGAAGGGGTGCGGGGTGGTGGCGGCCGCACCCTCGAGGCGCCAGCGGACCAGGACGACGTTCTGCGAGGCGCCTTCGAAGGGCTTTCGCCATCCGCGGGCCTCGGCGCGCCGTCGCTCGCCGGGTTCTGGGACGGTGAGGCCGGCCTCGGCGAGGCCGCGTGTCTCCCGCGGGGTCCAGGGCTCGGTGCCCACGTCGCCGGCGGCCTCGCCGATGAAGCCCCACCAGATCACCTCGTCAGCGCCTGGCAGGACGGCGGCTGCGTCGGCGCAGAGGGCCGGGCGCTCGGCCTCGGCCACGGCGTCGGCGCGGGAGGTGCCCATGCCCGCGATGGCGTCGTGCATCTGCAAGAGCTGAATCCACGACACCGCGCGGTCTGAGCCGAGGGCGGCGGTGGCGCGGGCTAGCTCATCGGCGACGGCGGTGGCGCGCAGCAGCACGTCGTCCGCCGTGCCGCCGTCGCCGGCCTGGGCGTGGGCGCGGCGGCGGGCGTGATCGCGGACGATGTGGCAGAGGCGGGTGACCTCGGCGACGGGCATGCCCAGGTCGGGGTCGTGGGCGGTCCCACCGAACCAGCGGTCGACCGCGTCGGTGATGGCTTGGGGTTCTGGGGCGCCGGCTGCGGCGTCGGCGACCGCGCGCTGCCAGGCGGGGCCGCCGATTCCGGGGCTGTCCATGAGCGCCTTGAGCAGGCGGCTCGCGAGCCGGCGGGGGACTGGTGACTCGGGGAGCGTCAGCAATTCCAAGGCGAATCGGGGGTCGCGGGGGGCGAAGCCCAGGGAGAGGCGCAGCGGCAGGACCTGCAGGGCGGGGCGCCAGGGCGACGGGGCCGAGGTGCCGAGGGCGGGCAGGCCGCGTCGCCTCAGCGCGGCCTCGAGCCAGGGGGTGCCGGCGGCGTTGACGAGGGTGCGGCGCGCGACGGGGTGGTCGGCGATCCAGGCGGCCACAAGCTCGCCCGCCTCCCACGGGGTCTCGGCGTCCAGGACGACGACGCCCGCGTCTGGGGTCAGCGGCGTGTGCGTGGCGGGCGGCGATGCCAGGGCGGCGAGCAACGTGGCGAGGGCCTCGGGGCGCTCGGGGGCGGGTGCTTCGAAGGGGGCGTGTGCTTCGAAGGGGGCGATCGTCGCGCCAAGCTCGCCGAGGCGGGCGAGGATGCTGCGCAGCAGCGGGGGCAGCGCTTCGAGGGGCTCGGCGTGCCGGATGCGGATGGGTTCTGGCAGCGCGCGGCAGGCCGCGACGGTCTGGGCGACCAGGCGGGCGAGGTCGGGCGGGCCGGCGGGCAAGGCGGGGGCGCCGTCGAGCGCGGTCAGGGCCGTCAGGTCGGCGAGGCGCGCGCTGAGGTCCAGGGGGCGGCCGTCCCAGCCGCTGAGGACCAAGCGGTCGCGCAGGGCCAGCAGGTGCGCGGCGGTGCCCCAGGGGTCCACGCTGAACGAGCGGGCGTAGGACCTTGCGCGGGGGGCGTAGGCTTCCATGCGGCCGAGCCAGGCGGCGATGCGCGGGCCTGACTCGGTGAGCGCAGACGAGGCTCCGAAGGTCGTCGCCAAGCGGCGCAGCAGGCCCGCGGTGCCGACGGCTTCAAAGCCCGCGGTCGCCCGGCCTTCGGGCAGCAGGTGCCGCCACGAGGTGCCCTCGTCCAGTGCTTGGCCGTAAACGATGTCGAGCACGCCTGCCCCCGGCGACGAAGATTGGGCGAAGGGGGAGGATCGGACGTGGGCTCGCGCGCGTCAATCGGCCGTGATTCCCTAGTCGATATCTAGGTTCTCAAGGCTCAGCGCCCGTAGCGGACGACGATGGGGCCGCGCACGCCGACCGCGGTGAGGCGGTCCTTGCGCTTGGCGAGGTGGGCGTAGGCGGGGTCGCCGGTCTGGGCGTAGCCGACGTAGCGGTTGAGCGCGGCTGGGGTCAGCGTGACCGTGAGGGTGTTCGGGCCCGGCTTGAGGCCGCTGGTGACGGTCGCGGTGAAGGGCGGGACCAGCAATCGGGCGACCGGGGAGCCGTTCCAGGCGACCTCGGCGGCGCCGTCGACCCGTCCGAGATCGACGCTGACCACGCGGGGGGCGGGGTCGGGCAGGGTGACGGTGGCGGTGTACTCGCCTGGGGTGGCGCTGAAGCGCAGAGGCCCGAGATCGCGCCAGTCCTCGAGATCGTCGGCGGCCAGTGAGACCGAGCCGCCCTCGACGTCGGGGCCGGCGACAGACAGCGTGATGGGGCCCAGCGCGGCGAGGGTGGCGGCGGGTGGGAACTCGGATCGTTCGGTGGCGTCGGTGCCACCTGCGGAATCGGGTGACCCGGCGGGCTCAGGGGCTTCGAGCGCTTGGCCGCAGAGCAGCAGCGTGGAGGCGAAGGCGGGCAGCGACAGGCTGATGGTGCCGTTGGGGGCGGTGGCGGCGGCGGTGGCGCGGCCGGTCCAGGGGTCGAGCCAGGCCGGGCTGTCGCAGGCCTCGATGGGGCTGAGCGCGGTGGTGAGCAGGGCGCGGCGGGCGTTTGAGAAGAAGGTGAGCGTGCGGGTGGGGCCCAGGCGGCGGGTGAACTGGCGCAGGGCGGCGGGCTCGCCGAAGGGGTGAAAGTGTGGGCGGATGCCGGCCCGCTCAAGCGCGTCGGTGAGGCCGGCGGCGTCGGGGAGGTGCACGGCGCGCTCGGCGGTGACGGTGGCGGTCATGGCGGCGTGGACGCGGGCGTCGCCGGCGCTGGCGTCGAGGAAGCCGGGCTGGCGCGCGGGCGGGGCTCCGACGAAGACGATGCGGGCGCCGGCGTGGGCGAGGGCGGCGAGGTGCTCGGCGAGGTCAGGGGGCAGGGCGTCGACATGAGCGAGGACGAGCGACTGGTAAGCCAGCCCGCCGATGACGATCCGGCCGTTTTCGACGCGCGCTGAGAGGAGGCGGGGGCCGTTGACCCAGTCGTAGCCGTGGCCGCGGGCGGTGAGGGTGTCGAGGAGCGCGCCGGTCTCGGTGTACCAGCGGTCGCGGGCCGAGGGCTCGGGGTCGCCGAGGAGCAGGGTGACCAGATCGAGCAGGGCGTTGGTGACGGCGGCTTCGTCGGGTTCCAGGCGGCCGTTGAAGAGGGGCTCGGCGCGGTCGTTGTCGCGGGCGAAGGACGCGGGGAAGCCGAACCAGGGGGTGTACACCAGCAGGTCGGCCTCGGGGGCGCCGGCGCGCATGGCGAGCTGGAGGCGGGCGACGTAGCCGGTCAGCCTGGGCATGTCGGCCCAGAAGGGGCTGGTTTCACCGAGGTTGGAGCCGAAGGTCGAGTTCCCGGACCAGGGCGAACTGAAGGGGTGCCAGCGGGGTTCGCCGTAGCCGGATTCGAGGCGGTAGGGGAAGCCGTGGAAGGTGATGTGGGTGATGCCGGCGGCGAGCAGCTTATCGGCGGCGGCCTTCATGCGGAGCGGGGTGAGGGTGTGGTCGCGGCCGGTCCAGGACATGGCCTCGGCGCCAGCACCCGCGCGGCCGAAGAGGTGGGCGGCGGAGGAGGACAGGCGCAGCAGCAGGTCGGGGCCGCCGGCGTAGAGCTGTTCGGTCTCGGGGATGTCGGCGGCGCCGCCGGCCTCGATGAGGTCGATGTCGATGCCGTGGGGCTGCAGGCGCAGGGAGAGGCCGCGGTGGGCGGCGTCGGCGCGGACGGTGGCGACGAAGCGCTCGACGAAGAGCTCGGAGAGGGTGAGGCGGTAGTCGTGCTGGATGCGCTCGTCGTCTGGGGACAGGCGGAAGGGCGACGCGGTAGGGAGGCCGGCGCCGTCGAAGACGTTGTTGTCGGCGCCGGGGGGGACGACGGCGGGCAGCCAGGGGAGCAGCGGGTAGCCGCGGCGGGCTTCGAATTCGTAGGCGAAATCGAGGGAAAAGAGGCGCTCGGCGACGAACTCGAAGCTGTCGACGAAGACGCCGCGGATGGCGCCGCCGAAGTGGGGGGCGAGGCCGGTGCGGGCGCCGAGGAGGTGGTCCAGGGTGCGGGTGACGGCGGCTTGGTCGAGGTGGTCGACGACGCGGGCGGGGCCGCCGGTGGCGTGGAGCTTCACCGGCTCGCCGTCGGGCATCGCGTAGAAGGTGACGAGCTGCCAGGGGCCGGCGGGGACCTCCCAGCTGAGGGTGCCGTCGGGGGCGACCAGGGAGGTCAGGTCGCGCAGCTCGGCGGGGTCCAGGGTGATCTGATCGGTGAGGTCGATGAGATCGTCGCTGCGCGCGCCGCCGAGGACGGGGGCGGCGAGGACGGCGACGCGGCGGGCCTCGGCGGGGAGCCAGGTGACCAGGGGCTGGCCGCCGTCGTCGATGCCGCCGACCAGGGCGTAGAAGGGCGGCTCGGTGGGGCCGTCCAGGGTGAGGCTGACGGGGCCGGGGCCGTCGAGGCGGCGCTCGGACCAGACCAGCATCTTGAGGGCGTCGTCGCTTGAGACGTGGGGGCCGCCGGTCGCCCAGCCCGAGCCCAGGGTCAGGTCCAGGCGGACCCCGTGGGTGGCCGCGGCGGCTGCGGCGGCTGTGACGTGAGCGTAGAACGCGTCGCTGTCGACGGCGTGTCGGCGCGCGAGGGTCTCGGCCGGCACGCCTGGGTCCAGGGCCGCGTCGAAGGCTTGGATCTCGGCGCCGCCGAAGCCCGCTTGGGCCATCGCGGCAAGCTCGCGGTCTAGCTCGGCGGGGTCGACGTCGTCGCCCGGCCACCACCAGCGCAGCCACGGGCGCGCTGACGCCGGCGGGTCCGAGAACGCCGCGACGTCGAAGAGCACGCCCTCACGCTCGCCCTCGTCCGGCGCTGCGTCCGTGGCGCCGCCACAGCTCGCGCCGAGCAGCAGCGACACCCAGAGGGCGCAGCGCCATGCCATCAGAGGGCCTCGCGCCGCCTTCGGCTGAGGACCGCCACGAGCGCCAGCGCCATCAGCACCAGCCAAGTCGAGCCGCCGCTTCCGGCCGCGCAACCGCCGCCGCTCGACGCGGGCTTCACGCTCGGCTCGGCCACCGCGTCCGCGCTGACCTCCGGTCCCGCCGTGTCGCTGGCCGCGTCCGGCGCCGTCGTGTCGCCGGCCGCGTCGGGCGTCGCCGTGTCGCCGCCGTCGTCAGGCGTCGCGTCCGGGGTCGGCACCACGACCTCGCCCGTCCACGTCTTGTAGGGCGTCGGCGGCTCCTCGTAGTTGTTGGTGTTGTGCGGGTCGTGACCGAACCCGTTCCACTCGTAGATCGACTCGCCCGCCTTGCCCGGCGTCTTCCACGCGTAGAGCCAGCCGTCGCGCGTCGGCAGCGCCACGTCGAACTTGCGGTCGCCGTCGAAGTCGCCGATCGCGGCGGACGCGATGATCCAGCCGTCGGTCTGCTTGGGCCAGCCGTCGGGCTGCTCGCCCTTCCAGTTCCACGCGCGCACCAGGTAGCCGCCAGAGCCGATGATGGCCTCCGGGTCCGCGTCGTTGTCGAGGTCGACGATCGACGGCGTGTTGAAGAACATCCAGTCGTCGATCTTGCGCGGGAAGCCTTCCAGCATCTTGCCCGAGTCGGTGTCCCAGCCCGACAGGTGGTGGTCGAAGGGCTTGCGCGTGCCGCCGCCCGCGAAGGCGATGGCGAAGTCGAAGCCGGCCGTGCCCTTCACGAAGTCCAGGCCGCCCTCGCCGTCCATGTTCCCGATGGCGCCGTTGTTCATCAGGATGTAGCCGGGGCTGTCGTTGGTGTTGGAGCCGGGACCGAAGGCCTGGTTGTTCATCTTCCGGTAGCTGCTGCCGTCGTGATTGAAGAAGAGGCCCTGCGTCGAGATGGTGTCGAAGCTGATCTCGAGGGTGCCGTCGTAGTCGAGGTCGGCGAGGATCGCGTTGGTGACGACGCCGCGACCGACCACGGGCAGCACCGCCACGGTCAGACCGTAGAGCGCGACGGGCCAGCCGGGGGCGATGGCGCCGCTCTCGCCTTCCAGCACGTAGGCGGCGGCTTCGTTCTGGCTGCCCTCGGCGCCGAAGACCTCGCTGGTGCCTACCGCGATCTCGGGCTTTCCGTCGCCGTCGATGTCGCCGATGGCGGGCGTCGCGATGATGCGCGCGCCCTGGCTGGGGTCGGAGCCGACCTTGACCGGGTACGGGGCCATGGGCTTGCCGTCGGCGTGCCAGATGTAGATGTGCTGGTCCATGGCGGCCGCGATGATCTCGAGGCCGGCCTTGCCGTCCATGTCGTAGAGCACGGGCGCGGCGAAGAAGCCCGACTCGACGATGTTGTTCGGGTTCGGTTTGGCGATGCTGAAGTCCACCGAGCGCGGCCAGCCCTCGCGGGTGCTGCCGTCGTGCTCGAGGACGAAGATCCAGCCGTCCCAGGTGGTCACGATGACCTCGAGGGTGCCGTCGCCGTCCAGGTCACCGACGGCGGGCGCCATCATCATCGTGACGCGCACGTCGGGGTCGATGACGCCGTGCTTGGCGATGCACGCGGCCTTGTCGGCGCGGAACGAGCAGCCGCCGCGGGCGTTCGTGGGGTTGGACGGGTTCATGGCGCGGCGCACGTCGAGGCCGACCGGGAAGCCTGCCGCCTCGGTGCCGTCGGGCTTGTAGGCGTGGACGAAGCCGTCGGCCAGCGGGAGGACGAGCTCCTCGGCGCCGTCGCCGTCCAAGTCGGCGAAGACAGGCGACGATTCGCCCGATGTCTTCAGGTGAATCGGGAACGCGGGCCACAGGTCGGGGTCGCGGGCGAAGAGGAAGCCCTTGCGCATCTCGCCGGTCACTTTGCCGCCGCCTGCAAGGGTGGCGGTCGCGCGCAGGCGCACGGTGACGGCGTTCTGGTGGGCGTCGTCGATGCGCTTATTGAGGTCCAGCGGCACCTTGGTCACGTCCCAGGCGGTGATGATGCCCTCGAGGCCATCGGTGGTCCCGCTGGCGGTCTGCACGAAGTCCTTCTCGGCCGGTTCGGGGCCGACGGCGACCTCGAAGGTCCAGTCCACCGAGTCGTAGCGCGACGGGAGGCCGTCACGGCGCAGGTTGAGGCGCCCGACGATGTCCACGCTGGGGGTGCGGTCGGGGTAGATGACCTGGAACCAGTAGGGCTCGACGATGTCGACCTCGGGCGGGATGCGCCCCTCGACCACGGCGTCGACCGTCTTGCGGACGTTGTTTCGCCCGTAGCCGAAGTGCCAGTCCCAGCCGGGGCCCGACTTGTACTTCGTCGGGTCGTTGTCGAGCGGGTTCGCGTTGACGTCGTCGACCTCGGTGCTGAGCAGCTGCTTGATCTCCTCGGCCGATAGCGGCGGGTTGGTCCCGGCGGCCAGGGCCATCGAGTAGATGATGCCGGCGTGGCCCGAGGTGACGCCGACGGCCTCCGACGAGCAGCCCGTGCCCGGCGTCGAGAGCAGCAGGTTCATCCCGTAGTTCGTGCAGTTATTGAAGTTCATGAAGGTCGTCGACTGGTCCGCGGAGGTCCCGTCGTAGACGTTCGCGTGCACGTAGACCGTGTGGTTTCCGGTGCCTGGGAAGTTGTGGTGGAAGCTCAGCTCGTCGGCCGCCGACGCGATGACGACGACGTTGTTGTCGTAGGCGTAGTTGATGGCCTGGTGGGCGAACGCCGTGTTGTTGATGGCGCCCAGGGCCTCCTGGATGACGCTGGCGCCCGAGTCGACCGCGAAGGCCACGCCCTGACCGAAGTCGTTGGCGTCGGCCACGAAGCTGTCGCCCGCGCGCACCATCAGCGCCGTGCAGTTCGGGCACACGCCGATGCCGCCGATGCCGTTGTTGCCCTCGGCGCACGAGTCCTGGGCCTCACCGTTGCCGTGGCCGAAGCGGTTGTCGTCGTAGGCGTCGTTGTCGTCGGCGAAGAAGTCCCAGCCCGAGATGTCGTCGGTGTAGCCGTTGCCGTCGTCGTCTTTGCCGTCGGAGCACTTCTGCAGCAGGTCCTGCGGGTCCAACATGCCGTTCTTGTTGGTGTCCCAGGTCGCGAGCATCGCCTTCTCGTCGCCGGCGGCCGCGTAATAGTCGCGGATGTCGAACCAGCCCGAGCCGTCGACGTCGAAGTCGTCGGCTCCGGCGGGCGGCGTCGCCATCTTGTCGGGCTTGCACGCCGCGAGCTCGCCGCGGTTGAGGTAGTACTTGTTTACGAGGTCGCGGTTGTCCCAGTACACGCCGGAGTCGAGCACGGCGATGATGACGCGGCGGTCGCCGGTGGTGCGCTGCCAGGCGCGGTCGGCGTGGATGCCGGCGCCGAGGGCCTTCTCCTCCTCGCGGAATCCGGGCGTCGCGGTCCAGTCCTTGCGCACCCAGTCGGCCGTGCACTTCGCGTCGACGTGGGGGCCGGGGACGAAGGACCAGAGGTTCCACTCGCCGCGGTAGCCCGGGTCGTTCGGCAGGTCGGCGCAGGCGGGTTCGTCGGGGCCGTTGGGCCAAGCGAGTGCGACGGGGGCGGCGAGGAGCGTGGCCAGGAAGCCGACGAGTCGGACCATGCGCATGGGAGCGATCTCCGTGCTGGGGGCGGGATTCGGGGGCGCGTGACGGCGTGGTCTCCCCGGGCGCGCGCAATTTCCCCCGAAGCGCGCGCTCGATGCAAGCATTGCGGCACTCGGTGCCATGAAATCCGGGGTGGCGGGGCCGCGCGGGGGGCCCGTCGGGGTCGCGATTGACCAGCGAGCGCCCGAACCCTATAGATCGACGCTCGATTTCGCCGATTCGAGGATGGAGTCGCCGCGATGCGGATGAAGGAGCTTCAGCGCCGGTACGCCGAGCGCTTCCCGGCGCTGGGCCTCGTGGGCAATACGCCGCTGGTGCGGATCGACCTGATGCGCGCGGAGTGCCCCGACGTCGAGGTGTACGCGAAGGTCGAGAGCGGCAACCCGGGCGGCTCGCTCAAGGATCGCCCGGTCCTTTATATGGTCCTGCAGGCGCTCGAGGATGGCCGCCTCGACGCGTCGCGCACCATCATCGACAGCTCCAGCGGCAACGCCGGCATCGCCTACGCGTGGATCGGCCGCGTCTTGGGCATCCCGGTGAAGCTGGTCATCCCGGACAACGCGTCCGCCGAGCGCAAGAAGCGCATGGTCGCGCACGGGGCGGCGATCCATTACACGTCGGCGCAGGACGGCTACGACGAGGCCCTGCGCGAGGTGCGGCGCCTAGCCACGGCCGAGCCGGACCGCTACTTCTTCTGCGACCAGTACGGCAACGAGTACAACTGGCGCGCCCACTACGAGTCGACGGCCGAGGAGATCTGGCAACAGACCGGCGGGCGGGTGACCCATTTCGTGGCCGGCGTCGGCACGGGCGGGACCATCACCGGCGTCGGAAAGCGCCTCAAAGAGCTGAACCCGGCCGTGCAGATCCACTGCGTCGTGCCCGACGCGTTCCCCGGGGTCGAGGGGCTCAAGCCGCTCAAAGATCCCGAGGACATCGTGCCGGCCATCCTCGACAAGAGCGTCATCGACCGCATGTGGGACAGCGACGTCGACGTGTCCTGGCAGATGAGCCAGCGCCTCGCCCAGGCCGGCGTGTTCGGCGGGCAGTCGTCGGGCGCGTACATGGCTGGCGTCCGCGACGTCGCGCGCGCCGTGCAGGCCGACCTCCGCGCCGGGCGGGTCGAGGGGCCGGCGGTCGTGGTCACCCTCGTCAACGACATCGGCGAGCGCTACATGTCGACCCGACTCTGGGACCAGTAGTGCCGGGCTCGCCCGTCGACGCTGACCCCCACGCCGCGCCGTCGCGGCTGCGGCCCAAAGTCGCCATCATCGGGGCCGGGCCGACCGGGCTGGAGGTCGCGCGGACGCTGACGGAGCTGGGCCTCGACGTGCTGGTCTACGAGGCCGGCTCCGCGGTGGGCAGCGGCCTCGCGCGCTTCGCCCACGTCCAGCTCTTCACCCCCTGGCGCATGAACGTGGCCGACGGGGCGCTGCAGGACCTCGCCGAGGCCGGCCGGCCCTGCCCGGTGGATTGGGACGAGTGCCCCACCGTGGGCGATTTCATCAGTCGGTACCTCGGCGCTTTGGCCCAGCACCCGCGCATCGCGCCCACCCTGCGCCTCGACCACCGCCTCATCGCCGCCGGCCGCGAGCGGGCCCTGCGCACCGACCACCCGCGGATGCCGCAGCGCGCGGAGAGCCCCTTTCGCCTGCTGCTGCAGGACGGCCGCGGCCGCGAGCGCGTCGCCCACGCCGACGTCCTCGTCGACTGCACCGGCATCACCCAACGCGCCGCCTGGGTCGGCCGCGGCGGCATCCCCGCCCCCGGTGAGACCGCCCTGCGCGACGCTGCCCGCATCGAGGGCTGGCTGCCCGACCTCGCCGGCGCGGCCCGCGAGCGCTTCCGCGGTCGCCGAATTCTCCTGGTGGGAGCTGGCTATTCTGCGGCCACCGCGGCGGCCCTCCTCGCTGAGCTCGTCGCCGAGTCCCCGACCACCCGCGTCGAGTGGGTGGTCCGCCACGCCGCGACCGACCCCATCGAGGAGGTCGAGGACGACTCGCTCTCCGGCCGCGCCGACCTCACCCGCCGCGCCAACGCCGCCGTCGCCCCCACCGGCCCGATTCGCCTGCACCGCGAGAACTGGGTCGAGCGCATCACCCCGTCCCGCGACGGGTTGCTCGACGTGACCCTCTCCGGCGGGGCGCGCATGGTCTTCGACGAGATCTTGGCCATGGTCGGCTACACGCCCGACTTCTCCTCGCTCGAGGGGCTGCAGGTCCACCTCGACTACGCCACCCGCGGCCCGCGCAAGCTGGCCCAGCTTCTGCGCCAAGAGGACGAGGCCGGCCCCAAGCGCGCCGTCGCCCACGCCCGCGCGCCCACGCCGCCAGGCCCCGAGGTGCTGATGCACCCCGAGCCCGACCTGTTCGTGCTGGGCCACAAGAGCTTCGGCAACCGCCCCGACTACTTCTTCCAGTCGGGATACCTGCAGGCGCGGATGCTGGCCGACCTGCTCCGCTGGCGCGTCCTGGCCTAGAGTATCTCGACCGCAGCGCCGGTTTCACGCCGGGCCCGGCCCGTTGACGTCGGGGCCGGCGAAGCGGACGATCGCGCCACTCGACACCACAGAAGCCGCGGCGCGTGACTCGCCACCCGTCGCGCGAGGAGCGTGCAGTGGACCAGCGATCGCGCGCGTTGTGTGAGAACCCCCACCCCGGGCCCAAGCGCCGCGCGGCGTGGGCCATCGCGGCCGCTATCGGCTGCTGCGGCTTGCTGCTCATCGCGGCGTGCAGCGACCAGAGCGCCGGCACGGGGGCCGACACCGCGGCGGGCGCTGACACCGCGCGCGACGGGGCGCCCTTCGCGGACACCGACGCCACCGCACCGCCCGACGCCGAAGTCGCCTCCGACGCCGCGCCGGACGCCGCGCCCGAGATCGCCGGCGACACCGCCACGCCCCCCGACACCGCGACCACGACCGACACCCCCAAGCCCCCCGACGCCGCCGGCGCCTGCTCCCCCTGCGGCACCGGCTCGCTCAAGGGCCTCGTCTGCGCCCCCTCGCAGCAGGTCTTCGTCCCCCAAGCCAAGGTCACCGCCACCGGCGTCGGCTGCGACGGTCAACCCTCCGTTTCGACAACCACCACCGATCAAAAAGGCTTCTACACCTTCGACGCCCTGCCCTGCGGCCAGCACACCATCGACGTCGCCGCCGGCTCCTTCCACACCACCTACACGGTCGACGTCGAGGCGGGCACGCTCAGCGACGTCACCGGCGGCGGCTTCAAGCTCTGCTTCAAGGCCTCCAGCGTCCGCATCGCCGTGCTCTCCGGCCAGTGGGACCACATGCACGGCCTCCTCGACGAGCTCGGCCTGCTCTACGACTTCTTCAACCTCGACGCCGACGACTGCCGCCCCGACGGCGACCCCGAGTCCAGCGCCGGCCTCGGCCTCCTGCGCGACCCGGTCGCCCTGGCCAAGTACGACATCGTCTTCTTCAACTGCGGCAGCGCCCCCGTCGACTGCGTGGACCGCTACCCCGACATCAAATCCAACCTGAAGAAGTTCGTCCTCGACGGCGGCTCGCTCTACGGCTCCGACCGCGCCTGGGCCTACATCGAGGCCGCCTTCCCCGACGCCATCGACTTCTACGGCACCAAAGAGCTCACCAACGAGGTCGCCCACGCCTGCGGCCGCTCGCTCTGCGGCTTCGACACCCAGAAGTTCCCAAACGGCGTCCCGGTCGCCGCCACCGTGGTCGACGGCGCCCTCGCCGACTACTCCGGCGTCGCCGCCTTCACCGCGTTCTACGGCCCCGGCCCGCTGGTCGCCATCGACGCCGCCGGCCCGGTCTCGGTCGTCCACGTCTCCGGCGACGTCCCCCTCGACATCCCGCAAGGCCCCTTCATCGGCTACACCCTCGACAAGCAGCCGCTGGTCGTCTCGCACCGCCCCAACCCGCAGTCCGGCCGCGTGGTCTTCACGACGTTTCACAACGACGAGCAAGCCGACGAGGTCATGAAGCGCATCCTCTACTACCTGGTGTTTCTCCTCTGAGACGGCGCTGCCCCCGCGCGACGAGCGATCATCGGCACGCCCCATGACCCGTTTGGCATCGATGTTGCTCTGATCTCGGGCTGGCGCGGCTCAACACGGCCCGCCCCATCGTCTGGAGGAAGCATGTCCCAGCCAACCGCCCGCGAACTCACCCCCCAAGAGCGTGGCGTCGAGGCCCAGCTCGTCGAGCAGCTCGCCACCCTCGAAGCGCGCCTGGAGCGCATCGACGCCCACCAACACAACGCCGGCCGCGAGGTCTCGCGCGACTGGGACGACCGCGCGATTCAGCGGCAGAACGACGAGGTGGTCGAGGCGCTCCTGCCGCACACCGTCGACGAGATCGCCGCGATCCGGTCCGCCCTCGCTCGGTTGCACGCCGGCGAGTCGCTGATCTGCGTGGAGTGCGGCGACCCGATCCCCGCCAAACGCCTCGCGATCATCCCGGAGACACACGTCTGCGCCGACTGCGCTGGGTGATCCCACAGGGGATCCGGCCGATGTGTGTGTTTTCGCACACCCGGTCGGGCCCCCGCGCCCGATCGCACACAGCGCGCCCGGGCCGCCGGCTCAGCCGAACTGCACCGCGCGGCGGCTGATGCTCCCGAACTCAAACCCCGTGATCGGAAACAGGATCTCGGGCGTTTCTTCCCCCGCCGCCCCCGCGACGATCACCAGCGGGCGGAAGTGCTCATCGGTGGGGTGGGCGGTCTGAAACTCGGGAGCCCGCTCCCGCGCGTGGGCCAGCGCGTCCAGGTCCCAGCGCGTCAGCACGTCGGCGCACCAGCGGTCGAAGTCGCCGGCCCAGGCGGGCTGCGGCGCCCCGTCGCGGCCGTCCACGCGCCGCAGGTTGTGGGTCACGTTGCCGCTGCCGACGATCAGCACGCCCTCATCGCGCAGCGGGGCGAGCTTTCGGCCCAGGGCCAGCAGCTGCTGGTACGTCGCCACGGCCGGCATGGCGAGCTGCAGCACCGGGACGTCGGCCTTGGGGAACATCCACTTGAGCGGCGTCCACACCCCGTGGTCGAGGCCGCGTCCAGGCGCCTCGGCGGCCTCATCGCCCAGCAGCTCGAGCACGCGGGCGGCGAGCGCGGGAGCCCCCGGCGCGGGCCAGCGAACCTGATAGAGCGCGTCGGGAAACCCGTAGAAATCATAGATCAACGGCAGGGTCTCGACGGCGCCTGAGGTCGCTCGCGGCGCGGTCCAGTGGGCCGAGATGACCAACACAGCCCGAGGTGTGGGCAGCGCCTGGACCCACGCACCGAAGGGCGCGCCCTTGTCCGCGTCGAGCGCGACGGTCGGGGCGCCGTGGCCGACGAAGATCACCGGCATGCGCTTCGGGCTCGTCTCCATCGGGATCTCCTCGTCGATCGCCGGCCTCGCCGGGCCGTCATCGTCGCGCGTGGCCGTGCGGCTGACGACCAAGCCTGCGCCGCCGCCCGCGGCCGCCGCCAGCCCGGCCACGAAGCTGCGGCGGCTGATTTTGCTGGGCTTCATCGACCTCTCCTGGTCCGTCGTCCCGCCGCGGCGGGTCCTCTGACAACGCCCGCCCGCCTCGGTTGGTTCAATGTTCAATCACCCACGTCAGCGATGGGTGCGTCCGTCTCGGCACGATCCCTGCAGACCGTACACGCTCGACCCGCGTACGCTCGGGTTGTGTGTTATATCGCACAGGCGGCCCGTCACGCCGCGCGAGTTCAGGAGAGATTGCGATGGCCCTGCGCGTGCTCGTTTGTGATGACGAAGAGTTGATTCGCTGGTCGCTGCGCGAGCACTTGGACGCCGAGGGCTACCTCGTCAGCGAGGCGCAGGACGGCGAGGAGTGCGTGGAGAAGGTCCTCGCCTCCGCGCCGGACGCCGTGCTGCTGGACCTGAACATGCCGCGCACCAATGGTATCGAGGCCTTGCGGCGCATTCGCGAGGCCGACGTCAACGTGCCCGTCCTCGTCATCACCGCCCACGGCGCCGTCGACAGCGCCGTCGAGGCCACGCGCTTGGGTGCGGCCGCCTACATCTCGAAGCCCTTCGACCTGCGCGAGGTGTCGCTGCAGCTCGAGCGCGCCATCGACCAATACCGGCTGACCCAGGAAGTGCGGCACCTGCGCGACCGCCAGCGCGAAGGCTACGGCAAGCTCATCGGCGTCTCGCCGCCCATCCTGCGCGTCTTCGACATCCTCAGCCGCCTCGAGGACATCGACGCGCCCACCGTGCTGATCCAGGGCGAATCGGGCACCGGCAAGGACCTCGTCGCCCAGACCATCCACAGCCAGGGCCCGCGCGCGGAGGCCCCCTTCATGGAGGTCGACTGCGCCAGCCTCCCCGAGCAGCTCATCGAGTCGACCCTCTTCGGGCACGAGAAGGGCGCCTTCACCGACGCGCGCACGACCAAGCGCGGCCTCTTCGAGGTCGCCCGCGGCGGCACCATCTTCCTCGACGAGATCGGCGAGATGCCGCCAGGGATGCAGGCGAAGCTGCTGCGCGCCCTGGAGAACCGGCGCTTCAAGCGGGTCGGCGGCCTCGTCGACATCGCCCTGGACGCGTCGGTCGTCGCCGCGACCAACCGGGACCTGAAGGCCGACGTCCAAGCGGGGCGCTTCCGCGAGGACCTGTATTTCCGCCTCGGCGTCATCATCATCGACGTGCCGCCGCTGCGTGAGCGGCCCATGGACGTGCCGCCGCTGGTCGACCACTTCCTGCACCACTTCAACCGCCGGATGACCCGTCCCATCGAGGGGATCTCCGAGGAGGCGCTGCTGGCGATGCAGCGCTACGAGTGGCCGGGAAACGTGCGCGAGCTTCGCAACGTCATCGAGCGCATCTTGATCCTCGAGCGCGACGCGACCGTGATCCGGCGCGACCACCTGCCGGCCGAGATCAAGCGGCAGGTCGGGCCAGGCGCGCCGGCGCCGGGTGTCGCGGGGGCGACCTTTGTGCTGCCGGAGGGAGGCGTCCAGCTCGACGAGGTCGAGCTGAGCCTGCTGACCCAGGCGATCGAGCGCACCGACGGCAACCAGAGCAAGGCCGCGCGTCTGCTTGGAATCAGCCGGTACGCGCTGCGCTACCGCATGGAGAAGCACGACCTGCTGCCGGCCCGCGCCGCGGAACGCCACTGATCTCGGGCTGGCTTGCCTCGGCCGGGCGGTGACCGCGGGGAGGGCCTGCGCCGTTCAGGAGGAGCGCACCACCAGCACCGGGACCGGCGAGGCGCGGACGACGCGCTCGGCGACGGAGCCCAGGAAGAGGCGGCGCAGGCCTCGGCGGCCGTGGGTGCCCACGATGATCCGCGAGGCGCCGTCTGCCTCGGCGGCGTCGAGGATGACGTCGACCGGGTGGCCGTCGCGCACCTCGACGCTGGTGACGAGCCCGGGGTTCGCCTCGCGCAGGGCCTCGGCGATGGTCTCGAGGCGCTGTCGCGCGGCCGCGCGGGCCTCGGCGAGGTAGGCCACCGGCGGTCCGGCCACAGCGCCCGTGGCCCACTCGACCGGCGCGGCCATGATCTCCGGGTCCAGCGCGTGGAGTAGCACGAGGTGGGCCCGCTCGACGACCGCGTCCCGGGCGGCTTGGCGCACCGCCGAGTCCGAGCAGGCCGCGAAGTCATGCGCGGCGATCCATCGGGTGTCCATGATGCTGCCTCCAGTCAGACGTAGCCTGACTAATTGTCGGTTTTGCGCGCCCGCAGCACCAGGACCGGGACCCGGGCGTGGCGCACCACCACCTCGGCGACGGAGCCGATGAGGAGGCGGCGCAAGCCAGTCCTGCCGTGGGATGAGAGCACGATCAGCTCGGCGTCCACGTCGTCCGCGTAGTCGCAGATCGTCAGCCCCGGCGGACCGGTGCGAACCTCGACCTGCACGCCCTCGATCTGGCGCTTCGCTAGCGCGCGGTCGATGGCCGCGTGCACCGCCTTGCTGCGCTCTTTGTCATTGACCGTGCCGAAGACGACTCCCGGCTCGATCGCGGTCAAGGGCTCGAGGACCGAGATGAGGTGCACACCGCTCGCGGGGGCCAACTTCAGGGCGGTCTCGACCGCGTCCATGGAGCGATCCGACAGGTCCACCGGGACCACCACGCGCGCCACTCGCCATCCTTCAGACATCACCGCCTCCTTGGAATGGGGGATTCCACACGATCTCGCACGCAAGGAACGTGCCGAATCGCCCGATCGCGTCGCCAAGACCGGGCGACGCGATCCAGGATATCCCGGCGTTGCTGCGATGTCCTGCCGCGACCGGCATCTGGCACGTCGCTTGCTACCTCTCTGACTCGTGGAGAGACAGCACGTCTTCGCGTCGTTCGGCTGCGCCGCGCATCCTTCGCGTTATCGGTCGAGCCTGGGTGTGGCGTTCATGGCTTGGCCGGCGTGGCAGGTCG
This sequence comes from Myxococcota bacterium, assembly GCA_041389525.1. GTDB lineage: Bacteria > Myxococcota_A > UBA9042 > PHBI01 > JACKFB01 > JACKFB01. Next base: position 189,573 of record JAWKRR010000005.1, read on the forward strand.
AACGACGCGAGACGTGCACTTCCCTTTCACCGGCGCCTGACCACCCCTGGCGGCGCCTCAATTCGCCGTTCGCCTGTGCGAACTGACCCGATTCGATGTGACAAAGCGCACATCGCTCGCGGTGAGGAGCGTCGCAATGGAACTTGTCCCCTACGCCTACACCGCCGACGTCCCCCTGGGGCACGATGCCGCGGTCGAGCGCGTGACGGCATTTTTGGCTGACGAGGGCTTCGGCATCCTCTCGACCATCAACGTGGCCGGCACGCTGAAGAAGAAGCTGGACGCGGAGATGCGCCCCTACACGATCCTGGGCGCCTGCAACCCGCCCTTCGCCCACCGCGCGATCGTCGCCGAGCCCGCCATCGGCGCGCTCTTGCCCTGCAATGTCGTGGTGGAGGAGCGCGAGGACGACCGCTGCCGCGTCCACTTCCTGCGGCCCGACGTGATGTTCTCTCTGGTCGCCCGAGACGACATGGAGTCCCTGGCCGTCGAGGTCAACGAGCGCATCGAGCGCGTCGCCAAGCGCCTCACCAGCTTCATGCGCTAGGGATCGCCGGGCCTCGCGCCGGGCCCGCGCCGAGTCCGCCACGGGCCGAGCGCGCCCGCGTGGCTGTGTAGCGGCTTGGTCTGTGGTATCCGGGGCGTCGCTCAGCCGCGTCCCGGAGGCCTCATTGCGTGCTCGTGACCTCGCCCTCTCGCTAGGCGCTGCCTCGCTTTTCGCCGCCTCGCTCCTCGGCTGTTCGGCGCCCCCGCCGCCCGCCGCGCCGCAGGCCGACTCGTCGACGAGCGCCGCGGCGCCCTCGCCGGCCGTGTACCGAGCGGGCCGCGTCCACTTCGGCGGCCGCCAGCTCGCGGTGGTGCCGTTCATCGCCCACCCGCCGGACATGGACCTGCGCGTGCAGTGCATGACCAACCGCGACCGCGCCCGCAAGCAGGGGCAGTCCGAGACCCAGCTCTGCTTCGGCGAGACCCCGCGGAGCGCAGTGCGCACCTTGCGAATCGAGGAGAGCCCCGGCTTGGGCGGGCCCGAGGCCATCCGCCGCCTCGCCGCCGCCAACGACTCCGCTCACTTCGTCGTCGAACCCAGCGGCAGCATCTACCAGCTCCTCGATCTCGCGTACGCGCCCCGCCGCGAAGGCACCATTCAGACCAGCGAGATTCGGGTCATCAGCGGCGATCCGGCCGCGCAGGCGGTGCTCCGGGACGCGCTGACCGCGGCCATCGAAGGCCTGACGGTCGAGGTCGTCGCCGCCCCGGCCGCCCAGCCGCCCGAGACGCAGCCCGTCCCACCCGCCGAGGCACCCCATGACCGCTGACTCGAACGCGCCTCCGGGCGTCCTCATCGTGGGTTGCGGCTTCACCGGCATGGTCCTGGCGGCTCGCCTCGGGTTCGCCGGCCGGCCCGTCTGGGGCACCACCCGCACCGAGGCGCACACCTCGATCATCCGCAGCCGGGGCAGCCAGGCCGTGATCTTCGACGGTGTGGACGTGACGCCGCTGCGCGCGCTGCGCGGCCGAATCGGGGCGGTGGTCGACTGCATACCGCCCGAGATCGATCGCGACGGCGCCGTAACGGACTCGACCCGCGCCATCCTCGACGCCGTCTCGGATTTCGGGCTGCGCGCGTTCGTCTACGTGTCGGCCACCAGCGTCTACGGCAACCAGGAGGGCGCGACGGTCACCGAGGCCACCGAGGTCACGCCCGACAGCCCGCGCGGCCAAGCGCGCCTCGTCGCGGAGGCGAAGGTGCTGGGCAGCGGCCTGCCCGGGATGGTGCTGCGTCCGTCGGGGATTTACGGGCCCGGGCGCTCGCAGCTGCACCGGGTGGCCGAGGGCCGCTACAAGCTGGTGGGTGACGGCTCCGCGCTGACCAATCGCATCCACGTCGCCGACCTAGCCTCGCTGCTCGAGGCGGCCATCGACCGCGGAAAGGCCGGCGCGGTCTACCTGGGCACCGACCAGCGGCCCGCGACCCAGGCCGAGGTCGTCGACCACATCGTCGAGCGCTACGGCCTGCCGCGGCCGCCGACGATCCCGCTCGAGGAGGCGCGGGTGCGTATGACCCGTGACGTGTTCGCGATGATCACGGGGTCAAAACGCCTCGATCCCACCTGGACTCTCGCCGAGCTGGGCGTGCGGCTGCGTTATCCCGACTACGAGGCAGGGCTGGCGGACGTCTGGCGGCGCGACGGCGCCAGCTTGCGCGAGCTGATGGCGACCGCGGGATGAGGTTTGGAGGCGTCTGCCTGCTGGTCGCGCTGCTGCTCAGCGGGCCGGCCGCGAGGGCGTGGGAGATGCCCGCCTGGTATGCCAAACCGGCGACGCCCGCGCCCGAAGACGCCACCAGCACGAAGCTCAAGAAGGAGCTTCTGGACGCGCAGGTCGGCGGGAAGCTGCTCAGCGCGTCGCTGGTGGCCGCGCGGCTCTTGCGCCACGACGAGCGGCGCTTCGGCAAGGAGGACCCGCGCATCGAGAAGTCCCTGGACGACGCGGCGCGGCTGGCGAGCGCGGTCGGCGACTACATGACCGCGGAGACGCTGTACGTGCGGCTCCACGCGCTGGCGTCCGCGGTACACGGCGCGAAGTCTGAGAACGCCGCGCAGGCCATGGAGATGGTGGGCATCGAGCGCTGGATTCGCGGCGACTACGAGGGGGCCGAGACCGCGCTGATGGCGGCGCTGAGCCTGCGTGAGGCGCTGATGCCGCCCGAGGAGCCGATGCTGGCGCTCCGTTTCACCACGCTGGCGGCGTTTTTCCAGGCCCGCTCGCAGTACGCGCGGGCGGAGGCGCTCTATGAGCGTGCGCTGGCGATTCACGAGCGCGGCGCGGGCCCCGAGAGCCCCCAGACCGCCCAGGTGCTGGTGTCGCTTGGGTTTCTGCACCAAGCGCGGCGCGATTGGGCGCGGGCGGAGGCGGCGTTTGTCCGGGCCATCGGGATCTACGCGAAGCAGGCGGGGCCGAATGACACGTCGGTCGCTGCCTTTTCGGGGGTCTTGGCCGAGCTGTACCGTCAGGCGGGCCGCCCGGCCGACGCCGACGCGCAGTGGGCGCGTTCGGAGGCGGAGTACCGGGCGAACCTGGAGTACGCCGAGAAGACCTACGGCGCGGATTCGCCCATGGTGCTGGCGGGGCTCAGGCTGCTCTCGGGGCAGGTGCAGCGCCGCGGGAATCGGGCGGAGGCGCGCGCGCTGCTGACCAGGATCCTCAAGGTCGAGGAGGCCCAGGCCGGCGCGGGCGCGATGGCGAGCATGGCGACGCAGCTCACGCTGGCGCAGCTCGACATGGAGGAGGGGCTCTGGCCCGACGCGCGGCGGCGCTACGAGGGGCTGCTGGCCTTGCAGCAGAAGGTCTGGGGCCCGACCCACAGCCTCGGCAGCGAGGCGGTGCTGGTGACCATCGACGAGGGCGAGGGGCTGTGGGACGCGGCCGCGCGGCGGATGGAGCGGGTGCTGCGCGGGTACGAGGCGGCATACGGCGAGCAGAACATGCTGATCGCGCCGAACCGGATGCGGATGGGCTCGATTCGTTGGGCGCGGGGGCGGCTCGCGGACGCGGTGGCCCTGGTCGCGCGGGCGGAGGCCGGCGTGGAGCCGCAGCTACGCACGCTGCTCTCGGTGGGGTCGGAGGACGACCGGCGCACGGTGCTGAGCCAGCACGCGTATCAGCTCGACATCGCGGTCTCGCTGGGTGCCGACGCCAAAGCGCCCGAGAAGGCGGCCGAGCTTGGGCTCTTGCTGGTGCTGCGGCGCAAGGGGCGGCTGCTGGACGCCATGGCCAGCACCATGGGGACCCTGCGCAAGAAGCTCGCGCCCGAGGATCGCCAGGCGCTCGACGATCTCGGGGCCGCCCGCTCGCAGTTGGCCAAGCTGGTGACCCAGGGGGCGCCGCCGGCCGGCGAGGAGGCCCTGCACAAGCAGAAGCTGCTCGAGCTCTCCGACGTCATCCGGCGCCTGGAGGTGCGGGTGGCGGCGCGCAGCGTGGAGTACCGCGTGCAGGCGGCGGAGGTCAGCGTGGCGGCGGTGCGCGCGGCGATCCCCGCGGACGCGGCGCTGGTCGAAATCACCAGCTACCGTCGGGCCGATCCGCGTCTGGGCAGCACGAAGACCCTCACCGAAGAGCGGCGCTTTGCCGCCTTCATCTTGTCCCGCGCTGGCGCCCCGGTGCGCGTCGAGCTCGGTCCGGCCGAGCCCATCGAGCAGGCCGTGGCGCGCTTTCGCGAGGCGCTCTCGGACCCCGAGCGCACCGACGTCAAGCGCCTGGGCCGCGACCTGGACCGCCTGACCATGGCCAAGATCCGCGCGGCCTTGGGCACGACGCGGCGCGTGCTCATCGCGCCCGACGGTGCCCTGAACCTGGTGCCCTTCGCGGCGCTGGTCGACGAGCACGGCCACCACCTCATCGACGACTACGCCATCAGCTACCTGACCTCGGGCCGAGATCTGCTGCGGCTCAGCGTCAGCGTCGACCCCCACGGCGGGCCGCTGATCTTCGCGGCGCCGGACTTCGACGGGGCCAGCCAAAAAACACAGGCGCCGACTGGGGAAAAGACGCCTGCCCCCGCGCCGCTGCCGCCCACCCGCGGGCGCCTCTCGCGCAGCCTGGGCGAGCACCACTGGGGGCCCATCCCCGGCACCGCGCAGGAGGCGAACGCGCTGGCGGCCGTGCTGACCGGCGCCACCGTGCGGATGGGCGAGGAGGCCACCGAGACGGCGCTAAAGTCCATCGAGGCCCCGCCGCTGCTGCATGTGGCGACCCACGGCTTCTTCTTGGCGGGTGAAGACGGCGCGGCCGGCGGGGCCGACAACCCGCTGCTGCGATCGGGCCTGGTGCTGAGCGGGGCGAACCTGCTGGAGAGCGGGCCCGAGGACGGTGTGCTGACGGCGCTGGAGGCCAGCGGGCTGGACCTGTGGGGCACCCGCCTGGTCGTGCTGTCGGCGTGCGAGACCGGTGTCGGCGCGGCCACCAGCGGCGACGGGGTCTACGGGCTGCGGCGCGCCCTGGTCGTGGCCGGCAGCGAGTCGCAGGTCCTGAGCCTCTGGCAGGTCGACGACGAGGCCACCCGCGACCTGATGGTGGGTTTTTACCGCGAGCTGCTGCTTGGGACCGGCCGTTCCGCCGCGCTCCGAAAAGAGCAGCTAAAGATGCAGTCGGACCCGACCACGGCGCACCCCTATTTCTGGGCGGCCTTCATCCCGGCGGGGGACTGGCGGCCGATGCCGATGTCGGAAAAAAAGAAGCCATGAAGGTTACTGACAGAACCGCACACCGTGGCCCGCGTCGAGCAGCTGGGAGCCGCCGGCGCAGCGGGTCTGGCAGGTGGGCTGTCCCGGGCCGTCGCACAGGGCGCGGCAGCGGAAGTCGCCGGCCAGGCCGAGGCAGCCGTAGCCCGGGCGGCAGTCGTTGGAGTACTTGCAGGACTCGCCGTCGTCCAGGGTGCCGGCCCAGTCGCAGGTGAAGGCGCCGACCCAGTAGCAGCCTTCGTTGCTGAGGCAGACCGAGGCGTCGGTGATGCAGGAGGGCGGCAGGCAGACCGCGACGGGGGACTGGGCGCCGAGGAGGCCGACGCCGTCGGCGCAGTCGGACTTGCAGCCGCCGCCCGCGTTGTCGCAGAGCGGGCGGCAGCGGGAGCCGAAGCAGGTGAGGCCGGGGCCGCAGTCGTTGACGTACTCGCAGGCGCTGTCGACGGGGCGGGTGCCGGACCACAGGCAGGTGCTCGCGCCGGAGAGCACGTAGCAGCCCTGGCCGGGGCCGCAGTCCTGGTCGATGGCGTCGCAGCCGTCGGCGCGGGTGGTGAACGTCCACGTCTCGGCGAAGGGGGTGTCGTCCACGCGGCCCTCGATTCGCACGCGGTAGGTCGTGTCGGCGGCCAGCGGGCGGTGGGGGATGAGCGAGAGCACACCCGGCTTGAGGTTGGGGTCGTTGCCGTTGGTGAGGCTGGCCATGGCGACGGGTGTGCCGGTGGACTCCGGGGCGACGGTGGCGCCGGTGATGGTCAGCGCGCCGCGGGTGGCGTGCAGCGTCAGCACCGGGCCGCTGGGGTAGCCCGCCGGTGGTGCCG
>JAWKRR010000006.1:0-194026 GCA_041389525.1 Myxococcota bacterium
TCGACGGCATCGAGTGGATCGACATGTTCCCGCTGAGCTCCGACGCCAACGGGAACTGGCTCAAGGGGACCAAGGACGAGCGGGGCGCGCGCGTCCGATATCGCCGCAGCGACGGCATTCACCTGACGCCGGAGGGCGCGGTGGTCGTGGCGGACCGGGTGATGCGCGACCTTGTGCAGCGCGGTCTGGCGGCTTGTGGTCGGCTCTGATCTGCTAGCTGCTAGCACGTCCTAGCGCGTCCCGCAGCGCACCCTCGAGCTCGGGGTGGGCGAAGCGGTGGCCGCGCTGCTCGAGCCGCCGCGGCAAGACGCGGGCGCCGTCGAGCAGCAGCGACTGACCCATCTCGCCGAAGAGGCCACGCACCACGGCCGCCGGCAGCGGCAGGAAGGCGGGGCGGCGCAGGACGCGGCCCAGGGTCTTGGCGAACTGGCGGTTGGTGACCGCGTGGGGCGTGACCGCGTTGACCGGGCCGGAGAGTCCGTCGTCCCAGATGGCCCGGTGGAGGATGGCCACCAGGTCGCCGAGGCCGATCCAGCTCATCACCTGGTCGCCGCCGCCCACCGGCCCGCCGACGCCGGCCTTGAAAGGCGTCAGCATCTGCGCCAGCGCGCCGCCCGCCGGGTCCAGCACGACGCCGATACGCACGCAGACCGTGCGGATGCCGGCGCGCTGGGCGGCCTCGGTGGCGTCCTCCCAGGCTTGGCAGACCTCGGCCAAGAACCCATCGCCCGCCGCCGAGTCCTCGTCCACGGGCGCGTCGCCGCGGTCGCCGTAGAACCCGATGGCCGAGGCGGACACCAACACCCGCGGGCCGCCGCCGGGCAAGGCCTTCGCCATCGCCGAGGCCACCAAGCGCGTGCCCAGCTCGCGGCTCTCGACGATGCGCCGCTTCTTCTCGTCGCTCCAGCGCCCCGAGATAGGCTCGCCCGCCAGATGCACCACCGCGTCGACCCCGATGAGCGAGGCGGGATCGAGCTTTTCTGCCCGCGGATCCCAGGCGATGCCCTCGCCGCCGCCGCGCACAAGCGGGACCACCGTGTGCCCGCCCGCGCGCAAAAACCCAGCCAGCGCCTGCCCGACCATGCCGCTGGCGCCGCTGATGGCCACGCGCCAGGGCTCAACGGTGCCGGCCTCGGCGTGGCGGGCGGCGGTCTCGGATTCGGGGGTGGGCACAGGCGCTCCGGGTCGTGGGCGGGCATGGTAGCGCGCGCCGGCGCGGGTGCGCTACAAGGGCGAGATGAGCGGATGGGCCATCGATCTGGGCACGACGAACACTGGCGTCGCGCGGTGGGACGACGACGCGGAGCGGCCGCGGCTGGTCGAGCTTCCCCGCGTGTGCCGGCAGCCCGGCGGCGAGGACCACCTGCAGGCGCCGCGGCTGGTGCCCTCGGCGACGGAGCTGGTCGCGCGAAAGGGGCTGTGGGCGCGGCTCAGCGCTGGGCGGGTGCTGGGGCGGCTGGTGCTGGGCGGCGACGGCGCGCTCATCGGGCGGCCAGCGCTCGAGCGCAGCGAGGGCGAGCGGCGGCCGGCCTTCGTGCCCAGCTTCAAGCGCTGGCTGGCCCGGGACGCGCTGCACGTCATGGCAAGCGCTGGCGGGCAAAGCTGGACCGCCCGCGAGGTGGCCCACGCGTTCTTGCGGCAGCTGCTGGTCGAGGTGCGGCGCGAGACCGGCGAGCGCATCCGCGACCTGGTCATCACGACGCCGGTGGACACCTACGAGTCGTACCGCGCGGAGCTACAGGGCGTGGCGAAGCGGCTGGGCGTGCGGCGGCTGCGCTTCCTCGACGAGCCGGTGGCGGCCGCCCTGGGCTACGACCTGGGCCCCCGCGCGGTCCGCCGCGTCCTGGTCATCGATTTCGGCGCCGGCACCCTCGACGTCGCGCTGGTCACCCTGACCCCCAAGGGCACCCTCGCGGGCACCTGCGACGTGGTGGCCAAAGAGGGCCGCCCCATCGGCGGAAACGACGTCGACCGCTGGCTGCTGGAGGACTTCTGCCGGCGCCTGGACTACCCGCTGCGCGAAGACGACGGCAGCGAGGAGGGCCGCTTCTGGTACCGCCTGATGCTGGACGAGGCGCGGCGCGTGAAAGAGGCGCTCTTCTTCGACGAGGAGGCGCCCTTCGACCTGACGCCGCCTGAGGAATTGAGGCGGTTCGAGGCCGTCGTCCGCGGCGCCACCACCGAGCTGACCGTCACCCGCGACGAGGTCATCGCGCTGCTGACCGAGCGCGGCCTCGACGAGGCGCTCGAGGCCTGCGTCGACGGGGTGCTGGCCCAGGCCGCCGAGCAGGGCCTGTCCCCCGATTCCATCGACGACGTCTTGTTGGTCGGGGGCTCGACGCTCTTGCCGGGTGTGTACCCGCGCGTCGAGGCGCGCTTCGGCCGCGACCGCGTGCGCGCGTGGAAACCCTTCGAGGCCGTGGCCTGGGGCGCCGCCACCTTCGCCGCCGGCCGCTTCTCGCAGTCCGACCACATCGTCCACGACTACGCGCTGATGACCTTCGACCGCGGCACCCACGAGCCGCGCTACGACGTCATCATCGGCCGCGGCACCCGCGCGCCGACCCGCCCCGACCAGTGGAAGCAGACCGTCGTGCCCCTGTGCCTGCGCGGCGAGCCCGAGACCACCTTCAAGCTGGTCATCTGCGAGCTCGGGCGCGCCTGGGCCGGCGAGGACCGCGTCGCCCACGGCACCGACGGACGCCTCCACCGGCTCAGCGCCGCAACCAACAAGACTTTAGTCGTCCCGCTGAACGCCTCGAACCCCACCCTGGGCACGCTGAGCCCGCCGCACCCGCCGGGCGACCGCACCCCGCGCCTCGAGCTCGCCTTCGGGGTCAACGAAGACCGCTGGCTCATCGCGACGGTGCGCGACCTGAAAACCAGGCGGGTGTTGATGAAAGAGGAGCCCGTGGTCCGCCTTCTGTGACCCGCGCGACCGCGGCGCGCGCCTTGTCATCGCGTGCCCGCTGGTCCAGATTCGAGCCCGCCACCGACCGGAGAGAATCGATGAAGAGCCGCGCCGCTGTTGCATTTGCCGTGGGTAAACCCCTGGAAGTCGTCGAGATCGACGTCGCCCCGCCCCGCCGCGGCGAGGTCCTGGTCCGCATCACCCACACCGGCGTCTGCCACACCGACGCCTTCACCCTCAGCGGCGACGACCCCGAGGGCCTCTTCCCGGCCGTGCTGGGCCACGAGGGCGCCGGCATCGTCGTCGAGCTTGGCGAGGGCGTGACCAGCGTGGCGGTCGGCGACCACGTCATCCCGCTCTACACGGCCGAGTGCCGCGAATGTAAGTTCTGCAAGTCCGGCAAGACCAATCTTTGCCAAGCCGTGCGCGCCACCCAGGGCAAGGGCCTGATGCCCGACGGCACCTCGCGCTTCTCGTATCAGGGCAAGCCGCTCTTCCATTACATGGGGTGCAGCACCTTCAGCGAGTACACGGTGGTGCCCGAGATCTCGCTGGCCAAGATCAACCCGGCCGCGCCCGCCGAGAAGGTCTGCCTGCTGGGCTGCGGCGTCACGACCGGCATCGGCGCGGTGCACAACACGGCGAAGGTGCAGCCCGGCGACTCCGTGGCGGTCTTCGGCCTCGGCGGCATCGGCCTCGCCGTCCTCCAGGGCGCCCGCCAAGCCAAGGCCGGCCGCATCATCGGCATCGACATCAACCCCAGCAAGTTCGCGCTGGCCAAGGAGATGGGCGCGACCGACTGCGTGAACCCGAAGGACCACGCCAAGCCGATTCAGGAGGTCATCGTCGAGCTGACCGACGGCGGCGTGGACTTCAGCTTCGAGTGCGTCGGCAACGTCGACCTCATGCGGGCAGCGCTCGAGTGCTGCCACAAGGGCTGGGGCGAGAGCATCATCATCGGCGTCGCGGGCGCCGGTCAGGAGATCCGAACGCGGCCCTTTCAGCTGGTGACCGGGCGGGTCTGGCGCGGCTCGGCCTTCGGCGGCGTGCGCGGGCGCACCGAGCTCCCCGGCATGGTCGAGCAGGCCATGCGTGGCGAGATTCAGCTGGATCCCTTCGTGACCCACACGATGCCGCTCGAGCGCATCAACGAGGCGTTCGACCTGATGCACGATGGCAAGTCCATCCGCACGGTCATTCACTTCTAGTCCCTTGGTCCCTTCCATCCAAAATCCCGCTCGATACTGGCGGGACTTGTCTCACGTTTGCGGAGTCACCTTGATTCGCGCCAAGACGCCAAGGACGCGCGCTCTTGGCGCCTTGGCGTCTTGGCGCGACCCATTTGGTTCTGGCTCCGCCAGATTGGGTAGGTGGTAGCTGATGAATCGCATCGAAGAGCGGGCCTGCTTCGGCGGGCGGCAAGAGGTCTGGGAGCACGCCTCGGAGGCCCTGGACTGCACGATGCGCTTCGGCGTGTTTCTGCCGCCCCAGGCGACCCGCCGGCCCTGCCCGGTCGTGTATTTCTTGAGCGGGCTGACCTGCACCGAGCAGAACTTCATCACCAAGGCGGGCGCACAGCGGGTCGCGGCCGATCTCGGGCTGGTGATCGTCGCGCCGGACACCAGCCCGCGCGGCGACGCGGTGGCCGACGCCGAGGGCTACGATATCGGCAAGGGCGCGGGCTTCTACCTGAACGCGACGCGCGAGCCTTGGGCGCAGCACTACCGGATGGCGGACTACATCACGGCGGAGCTGCCGGCGGTGGTGCAGGGCCAGTTCCCGGTCGACGGGCGCCGAGGCGTGTGCGGACACTCCATGGGCGGGCACGGCGCGCTGGTGCTGGCGCTGCGAAACCCGGGCCTCTACCAGAGCGTGTCCGCGCTGGCGCCCATCGTCGCGCCGACGCAGGTCCCGTGGGGCGAGAAGGCCTTCGCCGCCTACCTGGGCGACGACCGCGAGGCGTGGAAGGAGTGGGACGCCTGCGAGCTGGTGGCGACCGCCGAGGAGCGGCTGCCGCTGCTGGTGGACCAGGGCTCGGCCGACGACTTCTTGGCGACCCAACTACAGCCCGAACGCCTCGACGCGGCCTGTAAAAAAGCGGGGCACCCGCTGACCCTGCGCGTGCAGCCGGGCTACGACCACAGCTACTACTTCATCGCGACCTTCATCGGCGACCACCTGGCGCACCACGCGAAGGCTTTGGGAGCCGTGCGGGGCTGAGTCCTCGGGCGGTCAGCCGTGGCCGTCGTCGTGGGTCTCGGCGCGCAGGTGGGCGAGCAGCTCGGTGTAGCTGGTGACGCTCGAGAGCAGCTCGACCGCGCGGCCGCCGCCGAAGCACTGGGCGGCGTGGGCGATGAGCTCGAGCTGGACGTTGGGCTCAGCGCTCGGGGTGAGCAGCAGGCAGAGGACGTGGCAGCGGGTGCCGTCGGGGCAGTCGAAGTCGACGCCTTCGTGGTGCAGGCCGACGGCGACGACGGGCCTGTCGAGGGTGTCGAGGGCGGCGTGGGGGACGGCGAGGGATTCGCCGATTCCGGTAGGCATCATCTGCTCGCGAGCCCAGACGGCGAGCTCGATGGTGGCGGCGGGGAGGCGGGCGGATTCGGCGGCGATGGCGGCGAGCTCGGCGATGGCGCCGGGGCGGTCGGGAGCGGTGAGGCGCGGGGCGAAGGCGGACGGCGCGAGGAAGGCGGAGAGCTGGCGAGGTCGCTGCTGGCGCAGCACGCGCATCATGGCGGGGCCGCTGAAGGCGCTGGTGACCAGGGCCATGACCACGAGGGCGACGAAGAGCGGCTCGTCGATGATGCCGAGGGACTGGGCGAGCAGGGCGAAGATGATCTCCATGGCGCCGCGGGCGTTCATGGCGAAGCCGATGGCCAGGGCGTGGCGCGGCGGCATGCCGGCGAGGCGGGCGCCGCCGCCGCAGCCCACCAGCTTGCCGACGGTGGCGATGGCGAGGACGACCAGGACGAGGCCGGGGTCGAAGGCGGCCGCGAAGTCGACGTAGAGGCCGATACTCCCGAAGAAAATGGGGGCCAGGGCCGAGCTGACGAAGTGGTCGATGGTGCGGCGGGTGGTCACCCGGAGGTGGCGCGAGTCGCCCAAGGCCACGCCGGCCATGAAGGCGCCGAAGATGGCGTGGACGCCGATCCACTCGGTGAGGGCTGCGCAGGCGAGGGCGACGGCGATGGTCAGGCTGAGCACGCCGCCGGGCCAGCTCGTGTAGGCCTGGACCAAGGGCAGGGCGCGGTGGGCCAGCCAGCGGAAGACCGTGACCATGAAGGCGACGAAGGCCAAGGTCGCGCCGATGGTGCCGCCGATGGACAGGTCGTGGCTGGTCTCGCCGCCGGCCATGGCGATGATGACGGCGAAGACGATCCAGCCGACCAGGTCGTCGACGATGGCCGAGGCCATGACGACCATGCCGATGTCGCTGCGGTACAGGCGCAGGTCCAGCAGGGTCTTGGCGATGATGGGGAGGGCGGAGATCGACAGCGCCGCGCCGAGGAAGAGCGCGTGGACCACGGGGTCGGCGTCGCCCGGGCCGCCGATGAGCGCGGGCGCGAACCAGGCGAGGCCGGCGCCGACCAGGAAGGGCACGATGATGCCCGAGAGGCTGACGACGGTGGCGGCGCGGCCCTGGCGCAGCACGCGCTGCAGGTCGACCTCGAGGCCGGCGACTAGCAGGAAGAGGGTGACCGCGAGGAGGCGGACGCCGTCGAGCAGCATGCGCGCGGCGCCCTCTTCGGGGAAGAGACCCGCGTGGAGGTCGGGGAGTGCCGCGCCGAGCGCGGTCGGGCCCAGCAGGACGCCGGCGATGATCTCGCCGAGCACGGCGGGCTGCCCGAGGCGCAGGGCGAGCTCGCCGAGGAGGCGGGCCGCCACGAGGATGGCGGCGAGCCCCAGCAGGAACACGACGACGTCATGAGGTCCTGCACCGTGCACGCCGACCCGCCGCGCCAGAGAGAGACGACTTCGATAAGGGCGAAGCTACAGCCGGTGGGCCGGACCGGTCACGGCAAATCGGCGGGGAGGCTCGGGCCGCTGCGGTCCCCCCGACGGGCGCGCCGGTCGGGCGCCCCGTTTGGGTGTGACTGTCACGGGACACATGTCCCACATCGGACAGCGCAGAGATCGTAACCGCCTGTAATCATAAGCCCCAGGAGCTGGCACGCATTATGCTCCGTAGTTCGGCATCTGCCACTCGCCATCCGGAGGCCCCCATGATGCTGCGCACACTTACCGTCGCTGTCGCCGCCCTCTTCGCTTTCCCGGCCGTGGGCTGCGACGGGGACACCGATGACCGGACCTCCAACGAGGCCGCGCTGACCATCGACCTGAACACGGCCAACAAGGTCGGCGACATGGCCGAGATCCACTTGCCAATTCAGCTCACGCTGGACGCGGAGTACTTGCGCGCGTACCTCGCGGGACAGGCGGGGGACATCGGCGCCGCGAACCCGGATTGGGGCAAGGCCGGCGGGGCGAGCGAGCCGGTGATCCGCATCGACGCTGACCTCGTCACGCCGCAGGTGGTCGGCGGGCTCAACGACGCCGAGCTGAACTCGCCCATGGTCACCGTCCGGCTGCTGCCCGGCGAGCTGACCTGGCAGAAGGAGACGTCGCGCCGCTCGCACATCGCCCAGGGCCTGCTCCACACGCTGCTGCACCCCGTGGGCTACTGCGCCTCCTCGGATAGCCAGGAGTGCGTTGTGCATTTGGAGATGGTCGTGCAGTTCGACCCGTCGGTGACTGACATGTCCGCGGCGGCCGTGGCGAAGGTCCATGTGCAGATGGACTCGGCCGACAATGGTGTGGGCGCCGCGCCGCTGGTTGTCGCTTTCGAGTAGCAAGCCGAGGCGACAATCGCGGGACAACGGCCTCAGCGGGAGCTGGGGCCGTTGCTCGTTTGGGGGGCGCCGAGGCGGGCGCTGCCTACGGCGTAGCCTCTGGCGTGCCCTCGTCGATCAGGTAGCGCAGCACGTCGGTGTGGGGCGCGGCCGCCGCGGCCTCGTAGTAGACCTTCGAGCCCTCGCTCCCGCGCAGGATGTGGTTGAAAAACCCGATCCCGAACTGGCGAATCAGCGGGTGTGCGACCGAGGTCGGGATGTTGGACTCGCCGCACCCGTCGCCCAGCGCGTTGTCAGCGCCTTCGATCGCAAGCTGCCCGGCGAGCTCTTTGAGCTCGAGCAGGCAGATGTCGCTGTAGGTGAAGTGCCCGCCCTGCAGCAGGTCGAAGAGATAGCGCGGGGCCGGCAGGCGGTCGTAAGCCTTGTACATCTCGACTTCGGGCTCGAGGGTCTTGTCGAGGGCGTCGGCCATGATCATCACCGGGATCTTGAAGTCGCGGATGTCGTAGCCCATGACGGGCAGCACCTGGCTGGCGGGGGCCATCGGGACGACGGCCTTCATCCCGGGGACCTCGAGGCCGGCCATGAAGCTAGCCAGCCCGCCGAACGAGTGGCCGGACATCCCCAGCATGTCGGGGATGATGGTCCCCTCGAAGAAGTCACCCTCGGCGGCGTTGCGCGCCAGCATCGCGTCGACGGTCCCCCGGACGTCGTAGGGGCGGTCGAGCGCGCTCAGCACGATGCCCTCGGCGCTGTAGCCATTGAGGCGGATCATGTCGAAGAGCGTGTTGTCGGTGTGGTCCATGGCCGCGACGATGTAGCCGTGACTCGCCAAGTAGGCCGTCCAGAACACGCTCTGAAAGCGGATGCCGTAGGCGCCGTGCGAGAAGATGACCATCGGGTAGGGGCCGTCCGCCGAGCGGATCGCGGCGTCGCGCACCTGGCGAATCGGGATCGGCGGCACGACGATGTCCCCGACGATGGCCAGCACGTCCGCCGGCGCGAGCTTGACGAGATCGATCTCCTCGAAGGGCCCGTCCAGGTACGCGTTCGTCGCCGGGTACCAGACCTCGACGACCATGTGCCGCTTCTTTTCCTCATATCCCAGCGTGTCGATCTCGAAGGTCGTCACGCCGACCGGGTAGGGGCCCCAGGTCGAGGGGTCGGGCGCGTGGGTCGGGTCGGCGGCGCAGACGTCGCCCACGCAGGAGGGCACGTAGACGTCGGGCGTCGCGTCGACCTCGGCGTCCGCCGTCGCGTCGGGACCGACCTCGGGCTGCGCGTCCGCGGCGGCGTCGGGGCTCGCGTCCGCGCCGCCGTCGGCTTGCGCGTCGGCGACGGCGTCGGGGGTCGCGTCGGCAGCGCCCGATTTGGCGTCATCGCAGGCGGCGGCGAGGGTCAAAGAGAGCGCGAGCAGCGCGACGAAGCATGAACGCACGATGTCCTCCGGTGCCGACCGCAAACCCGTGCGCAGTCAGCGCGGGACAACTACCGCGGCGGCGCGCAGCGAGGCAAGGATCTCCTCGCTGCGGGCCGCCTCCGCGGCGGCTATCGGCGCGGGACTTCGGTGCCCGAAGGCAAGATCACCGCGCACACCACGGCGTCGCGGCGGCTCGTACCGTCACCCGGCGCGGCGTCGACCACCACGGCCTGGCCCAACAGCGAGTCGGGGCCGGCAGCCAGTGTCTTTCCGCCGAGGGTGACCGACGCCTCGACCGCGCCGTCCGAGCCCACCTCGAGCCGGGCGACGTCGTCACCGCGGTGCTGGTCGCCCTCGCTGGCCTCACGGACGTGATCGAGGGTCTGGACGCTGTCGCAGTCGTCGGCGCGATGGAGGTACAGCGCGTGCGGTCCAGGCGTGAGGCCCCGCAGCTTCACGTCGATGGCGACGGCGTCTTCGCCGACGGTCTGCTCGAAGGCGAGGCTGCCGTTGACGTCGCTGCCGGGCGGGCTGGCGATGATGGCGGCGGCCTCGATGGTGCCGCGACGCGACGCGCCCTCTTCAATGGCGCGCGTCCGCTCGGACTTGACCTTCCCGTCCGTCGCCGGCAGCAGCGCCACGCCCAGCGCCTCGGCGCGCTTGTCGATGACCGGCGCAGGCGTCTCGATGACCGACGGGCCGCTCAACCCCGCATGGGCGCTGGGCGAGGACGCGCTGTCTGAGGGTTCGTCGAGCTCGACCAGGGTCCACGGGTCGCTGGGCCCGCTGTCGCGCTGGCAGCCCAAGATTCCGAGGCCCGCGAAGGCGACGATGGTCAGTGGTGTCTTCCAATTCATGAGGTGCCCCCTGGGCTTTTGGCCGCCACGGCGGACGACGGTGTGCCCATGTGTGTTGCAGAGGGCGTGCCAGCGGCGACGTCCGCGCGCAAAACACACGCAGGGCACTCCAAACCGGGCGCCTGTGCGGGTGGGCGGCCGAGGCGACTCGCCGCGCGCGCGCTCGCGGGGCTGGGGCGTCACGCCCCGCGGCGGGGCGGCGCGGGGCCGCTCAGGGACGGACTGAACGACGGTTCATTGCGCGCTGGCCGGCTCGGCGGCGTCGGAGTCCGCGACGTCGGGGTCAAGCTGCAGCGGCTTCACCAGGCGCCGCAAGCGCCACAGCAGCGTGAAGACCGCCGGCACCACGAAGATGGTCAGCACCGTCGACAGCGCCAACCCGCCGAGGACCACGGCGCCGATGCCGCGATAGAGCTCCGACCCGCTGCCCGGGAAGAGGACCAGGGGCATCAGACCCGCCAGGGAAGTGCACGTCGTCATCATGATGGGGCGGACGCGGCCGTGGACGGACTCGGCGACCGAGAGGCTCAGCTCCATGCCGCTGCGCATGCGGGTCAGCGCGCCCTCGACCACGAGGATGGCGTTGTTGACCACGATGCCGATGAGCATCACGAAGCCCAACGCGGTCATCATATCCAGGGGTTGCGGGCCGAGCGTGGCGTCCACCCAGCGCAGCCCCAGCACGCCGCCCGCGCCGGCCAGGGGCACGGTGACCAGGATGGCGACGGGGGCCAGGAAGTCCTCGAAGAGCGCCGCGAGCAGCAAAAAGCTGATCAAAATGGCCAGCGCGAGGACCTGGGCGAAGCGCGTCTTGGCGTCGTCGAGCTTGCCGGCGCTGCCGCTGTAGGCGATGTCGACCCGCGACGGGATCTCGCCGCGCTGCATCATGCCGCCGACCACGTCCTCCTTGACGCGCTTGAGCGCCTCCTCAAAGGGCATGGAGTCGGGCGGCGAGACCTGCAGGGTCAGGGCCCGCTGGCGCTCGATGTGCTGGATGATGGTCGGGCCCAGCTTCTCCTCGACGCGGGCGAGCTGGCCCAAGGGCACGAACCCGCCGCCGGGGAGCGCGACCGGCGCGGCGGCCAGGGCCTCCGGGGTGTCGGCGCTGACGCCGCTGGCGCGCACGACCACGTCGCGCTTGGGCTCGCCCTCGCGGCCCAGCTTCCCGACGATGGCGCCGTCGACGTAGGCGTCGACCACCAGCCCGAGATCGGCGGGGGTCATCCCGTGGGCTTCGAGCAGCGTGCGCTGGGGTTCGACGCGGATCTCGGGCGCGCCGGGGTCCAAGCCGGGGATGGGGCGGATCTGGGCGCCGGGCAGCGCCTGCGAGAGCGCGCCGTAGAGGCGGCCGCCGAGGGCCAAGAGCTCGCCCAGGTCCGGGCCGGAGAGGTCCAGCTCGACCGAGCGACCGCTGCCGAGGCGGCGCCCGAAGAGGCTGGCCTGGCTGGCGAACGAGAAGACGCCGGGGATGGTCTTCTGGGCCTTGCGGACCAAGTCGGCGACCTCGCTGACCCGCTCGGGGTCGGCGCTGACCGCGCCCATGAACGCGCTGTCGGGGCTGCCGACGAAGAACGAGCGCAGCAGGGCGGGGAAGCCGTCCTTCTCGACGCCCGTGTGCGGCACCATCTGGTCCTGGAAGCGCTTGGCGATGACCTCCATCTCGGGGACGGAGTAGCCGGGCGGCGGGTTGATGATGCCGAAGACGACGTTGCGGTTGCCGGTGGGCAGGTACTCGACCGGGGGCATCATGGTGACGCCGGCGAAGGTGGTCAGGCCGAGGCCCAGGCCGGCGACGGTCAAGGACAGCGGCTTCGAGCGGGCGATCCGGTGGACGACTCGGGCGATGGCGCCGCGTGCGCCGCTCCACTCGCCGCTGGCGGCCTCGCCCTGAACGCCCTCGCGCGATTTGAGCAGGCGCGCGGAGAAGCTGGGGATGACCAGCACCGAGACGATGAGCGACGCGAAGACCGCGATGGAGACGGCCATGGCGACGTCGCGCAGCAGCTCGCCGACCTCGTCTTCCCAGGTGATGATTGGCAAAAAGACGGCCGCGGTGGTCAGGGTCGAGGCCAGGATGGCGCCCCAGACCTCGCTGGCGCCCTTGAAGGCCGCGACCTTCACCGAGCGCTCGCGCAGGCGCCACGTGTCGATGTTCTCGAGGACCACGATGGCGTTGTCGACCACCATGCCGACGGCGAAGGCCATGCCGGCCAGGGACACGATGTTGATGGAGCGGCCCAGCAGCGACAGGCCCAGCAGGGTCGCGACGATGCTGACCGGGATGGAGACGGCGACGACGGTCGAGGCGCCGATGGAGCGCAGGAAGAGCAGCAGGACCAAGACCGCCAGCGCGCCGCCGATGAGGATGTTCTGTTGCACGAGGTCGAGCGCGGCGTTGATGTAGCCGACCTGGTCGCCGACCACCTCGATGGCGAGGCCCTGGGGATCGAGCAGCTCGGCCTGGACCTGGGCGGTGACCGCGTGGATCTCGCGGGTGACCTCCAGCACGTTGGTGCCGGACTCCTGTTGCATCAGCAGCGCCATGGAGGGCGAGCCGTTGACCATGCCGACCGCGTCCGCTTTCCGGAGGCCCGCGCCGACCGTCGCGACGTCGCCAAGGTGAATCGGGGTGCCGTCGGGGCCGGTGGCCAAGACCACGCCGGCCAAGGCCTCGGGAGAAGGCGGCGCGACCTGGGTGCGCACGAGGTAGCGGCGCTTGCCCATGGACATGTCGCCGCCCGAGATGTCGCGCAGCTCGCCTTGGACGGCGCGGGTGACGTCGGCGACGGTGAGCCCGCGGGCGGCGAGCTGCTGGGGGTCGAAGTCGACGTGGATCTCGTGGTCCCGGCCGCCGATGTGGCGGATGCTGGCGACGCCGGGGATGCGCTCGTAGCGGGGCAGGACGGTGTCTTCGAGCCAGGTGCGGTACTCGGCGACCGAGCGGCCGCGCGGGTTGGAGCGGATGACCAGCACGGCCAGGGGCGAGCCGCCGGCGTCGGCGGTGGAGATCACGGGCTGGCGCACGTTTGGCGGGTAGTCGGGCACCTGGGAGAGCAGGTTGTTGACGCGGATGAGGGCCTCTTCCAGCGAGGCGCCGACCTCCAGCTCGAGGGTGACGTTGCCGCGGCCGCGGGTGGCCTCCGAGGTCATGCGGACGAGGCCGGGGAGGCTCTTGAGGGCTTTCTCCTGCTCGTCGAGGATGTCGGACTCGACCTCGGTCGGCGTCGCGCCCGGCCACTCGGTCTGCACCGCGACGATGGGGACCGTGACGTCCGGGGTGAGCTGAATCGGCAGGTCCGAGACCGAGAGCGCGCCGAAGAGCAGCACCAGGATGACGCCGACGGCCACCGCGGTGGGGCGCTCGATGGCTACGCCGATGGGGCCGCCGCCGACCATCGCTATTCGGTGACCGTGACGGGCTGCCCGGGGCGCAGGCGCTCGTTGCCGCGGGTGACGAGGGTGTCGCCGACCGCGAGGCCCTCGCCGGACACCAGGGCCTCGTCGCCGGAGGTGCCCAGGACGATGACCGCGATGGGCACGGCCTTGCCGTCGACGACCTTCATCACGCGCGTCTCGACGGGGCCGGCGACCAGGGCGTCGCGGGTGACGACGACGCCGGCGGCCTCGAGGCGGCGGGGGAACTCGATCTCCACGGCCAGGCCAGGGATCAGCTTCGCGAGGAGTGAGGCGGCGTCAGGGTTTTTGGAGGGTGCGGGGGCCGACTCGGCGGCGGCGGCTGCGGCGTCGTCGGCGGGCGCGGGCGGCTGCGCGGCGGGGCTCGCGGCGGGCACGAGGCGGACGCGCAGGGTCCGCGTGGAGGGGTCCAGCGCGGGCACGACGCCGGCGATGCGCAGGTCGACGGGCGGCGAGGTCATGGCGCGCGCGCTGCCGCCGACCTCGAGCTGACCGCGCAGGCCCGCGGCGACGTCGACCAGCACCTCGACGTCGTCGACGGAGACCAGCGAGAGCAGCGGCATCCCGGCGACGATCCAGGTGCCCGGGTCCACCATGCGGCGCGTGATGACGCCGGAAAAGGGCGCCTTGACCTGGTGCCGCTCGCGGCGCACGGCGATCTGCTCGGAGCGCGCCGTCAGCACCGCGAGCTGAGCCGACAGGGTCGCGACGTCGAGGGCGTAGCGCTCCTGCTCGGGCTCGCTGACCACGGGGTAGCTGAGCTTCTTCACGCGCTCGTTCTGGCGCCGCGCCTGGGTCAACTGTGCGCGGACGCTAGACTTTTCGGCGCGAGCGGCCTCGTCCTCCGCGCGGATGAGCGCCTCGTCCAGGGTCACGACGGCCTGGCCGCGCTCGACGCGGTCGCCCTCTCGCCCCGCGATGGCGACGATGCGCCCGTCGGTGCCCGCGGCGATATCGGCGCGTGAGACCGCCTCGACCTGGCCGAGGAAGCGCACATGATCACCGAGGCCGCCGTCGCGGACCACGGCGACGGAGACCAGCGCGGGCGGCGGGCCCGAGGGCGCTGCGGGTGGCGCGGCGGTGGCTTCATCAGGCTCAGCACCGCACCCGGGCGCGGCCAAGCCGAGGCCCATCAGGGCGATGGCGGCGAGGACGACGTGGTGGAACTGCAGCGAGGGGCAGGGGCGGGCGCTCATGGGGCACAGCCAGTAGCACACGAGCCGGGCCGACGCGAGCACGAGAACCGCCGCTCGCTGCTGCGCCGGGTGGAAGCCGCGAAACGCCCGATATATCCTGCCCACATGCAGAACAATTACCGCGCTTTCGCCCCCTTTGGCGCCCTGCTGGCCGCGCTCGCCCTGGGGGGCGCGGGCTGCGGGGGCACAGGCGGCGATTCACCCGGCACAGACGCGACCGCCGACGTCACCGGCGACCTGCCGTCCGCCGACCTCGAGTCGGACAGCGCGACCGACGCGGGCCCTGACGCCGACGCGCCGCCGGTGGCCCCGGCCTTCTGCGAGGGCGCCACCGCCTACATGTACGACCCCCGCGGCACCGTGCTGGCCACCTTCCCCGACGACTGGCTGACCCGCCCCGACGCCGCCGCGCCCACCGGGCTGGCCATCGACATCAGCCCCGAGCGCGCGCCGTGGCTGGCCGACCTGCCGGTCATCGGCCAGGACGTGATGGCGGCCATCGCCACCCTCGACGGCTTCGGGACCACCGCGGGCGTCGTGCTGCGCTTCACCGGGCCTTTGGGCGAGGTGCCCTCGGGCGAGGTCGCGTCGGTGAGCTCCGACGCGCTGCAGCTGCTGGAATTGCAAGGCGCCAGCGCCCGCCGCGTCCCGTTTGAGGCCGAGCTCACCGACGACGACGGGCTGATCCTGTGGCCGATGGTCCCGCTGCGCCCGGCCACGCGCCACGCGGTCGTGATGACCACCGCCATCCGCGACGCAGCCGGCGCCTGCATCGCGCCCTCGCCGACCTTGCGCGAGCTGCTGCAGGGCCGCGTCCCCGCGCCCGGCCCGGCGGGGCTCGGCGCGCGCTACGCCGACGCGCTCGCAGCCGCCAACGTAGACGCCGCCGACGTCAGCGCGGCCGTGGTCTTCACGACCCAGAGCATCGTCGAGCAGACCCGCGCCATCGCCGCCGACATCCGCGGCCGCACCTACGACTGGGTGGACGCCCCCGTCTGCACCGACAAGGCCGTGTTCCGCGAGTGCGACGCCACCTTCGGCGCCAAGGACTACCGCACCGACCGCGTCGTCCGCGGCACGACGGCCACCCGCGACCTGACGCTGCCGGTGCGCTTCTGGCTGCCCTACCCCGGCGCCGGCGCCAAGGTCGCCGTGCCCCCACTGCCCGCGGCTGCGCCCGTGATCATCTTCGGCCACGGGCTGGCGTCCGACCGCGGCCAAGCCGGCGCCCTGGCCCCCTTCGCCGCGCCCCAGGGCATGGCGACGGTCGCCATCGACGCCGTGGCCCACGGCGATCACCCCGATTCCTCCGGCGCGGGCTCGAAGATCGAGGCGGTCTTGAGCTTCTTCGCCATCGACATCGAGCGGCAGAGCCTGAACGCGCTGGTGCTGCGCGACAACTGGCGCCAGTCCACCTGGGAGAAGCTGCAGCTCATCGAGCTGATGCGGCAGCA
Source organism: Myxococcota bacterium (assembly GCA_041389525.1). Classification (GTDB taxonomy): domain Bacteria; phylum Myxococcota_A; class UBA9042; order PHBI01; family JACKFB01; genus JACKFB01. The sequence goes on from JAWKRR010000006.1 coordinate 16,100, forward strand.
CCCCGACGTCGACGGCGACGGCGCGCCCGACCTGGACCTGGACCACATCGCCTACCTCGGCGCGAGCCTGGGCGGCATCATGGGCCCGGAGCTGCTCGCGCTCTCGCCCGATATCGGCGCCGGCGTCCTGTCGGTCCCGGGCGGTCGCGTCTCGTCGATCATCAGCGACGCCGAGCTCTTCAGCGGCATCGTGACCCTGATGGCGCCCGTGGGGACGCCCAAGGGCGAGGTGCGGCGCTTCTTCCCGCTGCTTCAGACCGCGCTCGAGCGGGGCGACGCCTCGAACTTCGGCCCTTACGTGCTCCACGACCGCTTCGACACCGCGGGCCCTGCCCCCCACGTGCTGGTCGCCATGGCCATCGACGACAACACGGTCCCCAACGTCGCCAACCGCTCAGTCGCCCGCGCCCTGGGCACGCCGCAGGTGGGCGAGGTGCGCCAGCCCGTCGGCGTCGTCCCCCGCGACATCGCCCTGCCGCTCTCCGGCAACCTGGACGCCGGCGCCCTGACCGCGGGCGTCTTTCAGTACGACCGCATCCGCAAAAGCGCAGGTGCGGCCGTGGAAAAAGCGACACACGACAACGTGACCAAGAGCTACGAGAGCGTCGAGCAGCTCCTCCACTTCTTCGCGACCTGGCTGGACACCGGAGTGCCCGAGATCCTCGACCCCTACGCGCTGCTGGACACGCCGCCGTTGTAGGGCAATCGCTGGGAGGCTGGTGCGACGCGGCGGGCTGAGTCAGTGATTGCCCGCGGTCAGCTCTTGGCCGTCAGCCATCAGGCTCGCGGCGCCCCAGGCGTGTTCGAGACGCGGACGATGTGCGCGGGCCAGGTCGACCGGCTGGACGCTGAATGCGGGCCGCCGCTGCGCTGAGCACCCAGGTCCGTCTTGACGGGCCGGGGTCAGCGGGCGAGAAGCGAGCCAGCCCTCCCACCTCGGAGCCACGCCGTGCTGGTCGTCATCTCGCCCGCGAAGAAGCTCGATTTCTCACCCTCCCCGCCCGGGCTGCCGGCGACTCAGCCCGCGCTCGAGGCCGAGACCGAGATCCTCGCGGAGTCCACGCGCAAGCTGACGACCAAGAAGCTCGAGAAGCTGATGAGCATCTCGACCACCCTGGCCGAGCTGAACCGCGCGCGCTTTCAGGAAATGAGCTTCCCGACCACGCCGGACAACGGCAAGCAGGCCGCCCTCGCCTTTGCTGGCGACACCTACCTGGGCCTCGAGGCGACCACCCTGGCGCCGGCCGATCTCGAGTGGGCCCAGTCCCACCTCGCGATCCTGTCGGGCCTCTACGGCATCCTGCGCCCGCTGGACCTGATCCAGCCCTACCGCCTCGAGATGGGCAGCCAGCTCCGCACCCGCCGCGGGAAAAACCTATACGCCTTCTGGGGGAAACGGCTGGCCGCGCGCACCAACGAGCTGACCGCCGATCACCGCGACCGCACGGTCATCAACTGCGCCTCCGTCGAGTACTGGCGCGGCATTCGGCCCGAGCTGCTCAGCGCGGGCTCGATCACGCCGGTCTTCCGCGAGAACAAGGGCGACGAGTCCAAGACCATCGGCTTCGTGGCGAAGCGCTCGCGCGGGATGATGGCGCGCTGGATCGTCCAGAACCGCGTCGAGACCCCCGAGGCCATCAAGGATTTCCGCGAGGAGGACTACGTCTTTCAGCCGCGGGAGTCGACGGCGACCGAGTGGGTCTTCACGCGGGCGTCGCGAACCGCCTGACAGCGCCCGTTGCGCGCGCTGCAGCATTTTGGGCGCCGATCCCGTTCGCGGCCATCGTCCGGTCGCGATAGACTCTGCGCAATCACGACATAGTGGAAGGCGCGGAGGCAGCGATGGGGACACAGCGATTTCGCTGGTCGCGGCTGGTGGTTTTTGCCATCACGGCCGCCTCCTGTGCGGGACCTGGCGACGGGAGCTCGGGCGTCCTCGTCGCGGTGGACGCGCCGCCCGGCCTCGACGGGTTGGCGCCGGACCACGGCGGCGATGTGGCGGGGGGCGCAGATCTCGGGCTGGATTTCGTCGATGCGGTCGAGGGTGCGCCTGACGTGGCGGGCGAGGTGGACGCCGCGAGCGACGGCGTCACGGACCGCGAGATCTCGGGCGGCGACGCGGACGCGGGCGTGGCGAACGACGGCGACGGGCAGGTCGCGCCGGACGCGGACGTCGCGGCCGAGGTGCTGGGAGACGCCGACGCCGGGGTCGAGATCGACGCCGACGCGGGGGCCGACGCCGACGCCGACGCCGACGCCGCGGCCGAGATCGACGCCTGCCAGCCCACCTCCTGCGCAGCCCAGGACCTCGAGTGCGGCGCGGCCGACGACGGCTGCGGCGCGACCTTGGCGTGCGGTGCGTGCGACCCAGCGCTCGAGTGCGTGGCCGGCCACTGCATCGACCCCTGCGGCCCGCCCGCCTGCGCGCCGCTCTGGTCGTCGACCTGCAGCGGCGCCACGGGCTACAAGGTCTGCGGCCTCGCCCCGGCCACCGGCTGCCCCCAGCCCAGCCTCTTTGTCTCCTGCCAGTTCGGTAACTCCTGCGCGGACGGAGCGTGCAGCGGCGCCTGCGTGGTCCCCGAGGTCATGCTGGTGGTCGACCGCTCGTCGAGCATGGCGGGGCCGGTCTGGAAGTTCACCCGCGCGACGCTGCTCGAAGTCACCGACGCGTGGCAGGCCCAGGTGAAGCTGGGGCTGCGGCCCTTCCCGGGCGAGCTGGGCTGCGACGCGGGCACCACCTTCGGGATGGCGCTGGACAACGCGGGCGTGTTCGCGACCGGCTTGGTCGACCCGGCCGTCTCCTCGTCCACCCCGCTGGCTGCCGCGCTGTCCGGCCTGGCCTCGTACTTCGGCGACCCCACCCAGGGCGAGGTCGTCATCCTGCTGAGCGACGGCTCGGAGACCTGCGACGCCGTGTCCGCCGCCGCCGACGTCGCGCGCACCCTGCGCAGCCGCGGCACCATCGTCCACACGGTGGGCGTGGGCTTCGGCTACGACGCCGAGCTCTTGGCCGCCGTGGCGCTGGCAGGCGGCGGCACCTTCTCGACGGCCCAGACCGGACCGGCGCTGAAGTCCGCGCTGCAGGCTGTCCTGGCCGACGAGGTCGGGTGCGCGCAGCCCGAACACGGCGTCAGCTATTGCCTCGACGGCGTGTGCGAGCTGCACTGCGCCGACGGCTTCCACGTCTGCGGTGACGCCTGCGTCGACGACAGCGCGGTCACGAGCTGCGGCGCGAAGTGCGAGCCCTGCGCCGCGCCAGCCCACGGCATCCCGCTCTGCGACGCCGGTGCGTGCGACTATTACTGCGTCGCCGGCTACCACCCCTGCGGTGGCGGGTGCGCCGACGACACCTCGCCGGCGACCTGCGGGCAGAGCTGCACGGCCTGCCCGGCGCCGCCAAACGCCAAGGCGACCTGCGAGGGCGGCGCCTGCGGATTCGCCTGCGTGCCCGGATTCCACGAGTGCGGCGGCGTGTGCGTCGACGACACCTCGCCCGCGACCTGCGGCTCGAGCTGCGACCCCTGCCCCACGCCGGCCCACGGCGCGCCGACCTGCGCGAAAGGCGCCTGCGACATCGACTGCGACTCAGGATTTCTGGCCTGCGCGGGCGTCTGCGCGGCCTGCGCGGCCGACCCGCACGGCGCCCCGGCGTGTGACGGCGCGGCCTGCGTGACCGTGTGCGAGGCGGGCTATCACCTGTGCGGCGGCGTGTGCGCGGCCGACGCCGACGTGGCGACCTGCGGCACCGGCTGCGCGCCGTGCCCACTGGTCCCCGGAGGCGCGGCGACATGCGACGGCACGGCCTGCGGCTACGTCTGCGACGGCGACCACCTCGACTGCGGCGGCGCCTGCGCGCTGTGCCCGGACGACCCGCACGGCAGCCCCATCTGCGACGGCGCCGCCTGCACCAGCCTCTGCGACGACGGCTATCTGCGACGACGTCTGCGTGACCGACGCCTCCGTCGACCACTGCGGCTCGAGCTGCGACGCCTGCCCGGTGCCGTCCCGGACGCCACCGCGACCTGCAACGGCGTCGCCTGCGGCACGTGCAGGCGAGGCTATCAAGTGCGGAGGCGCCGCAAACTATGCCCGGACGACCCGAAGGGCCACGGCGTGGGCAGCTGCGTGGGCGGCGCCTGCGGGCTGGACTGCGACCCCGGCTTCCACGCGTGCGGGGGCGATTCCTGCGAGCCCGACGACTCGGTCGCCGCCTGCGGCCCCAGCTGCAAGACCTGCACGGCCCCGGCCTCGGCGCTCGCCTACTGTAACGGCTCAGGCTGCGACTACGACTGCCTCAGCGGCGGGAAGATGCCCTGTCTCAACGGGCTGGCGTGCTGCGACTGGGTCACGACGACGCTGGAGACCACCGCCAACGGAGCCCAGCCCCACGGCCTCCACATCGATGGCAACGGGAAGATCCACGCCCTGTGGCGCGACGCCGACCCGGGAACGATCCGCTACGGCGTGAAGACCCAGACCTGGAGCTACGAGGACCTGCCCACCGGCGGCGTGGCAGGCATCAGCGCCGCGCTCGCCATTCATCCCCAGGGCTTTCCGGCCATCGCCTACGCCGACGCCGACGAGGGGACCTCCTTCGCCGTGCGCGGGGGCGGGGGCTGGGGAGCCGAGAAGGTCGGCAGCGAGTTCCCAATCGCCGTCGCCGCGACCTACGACGGGCTGGTGCCGCATGTGGTCTACGGGCGATTTTCACTGCGCCACGCCTGGAAGGCAGGCACGACCTGGTCGGAGCAGGTCATCGACGACTTCGAGACCCCGGTCCACGAGCTGAAATACGTCGACATGGCCATCGACAGCCTCGGCGTCATCCACGTGGTCTACCGAAACGACGAGGCGAACCTGCCCTGGGAGGTCGACGCGCCGGTGATCTACGCCAATAACGCAGGCGGCGCCTGGATGATGGAGACCGTGGCGCCGGTCAGCGCGCGTCACGGGGTGGCCTTGGCGGTGAGCGACGATGGGGTGGTGCACGTGGTCTACGACGACACGAAGGGGCTCGGCTACGCGCGGCGCGACGAGGCCGGCTGGACGTACACCCACCTGCGAAACGACGCGCGCATCGGCAGCATCGACGCGCTGACGCTGAGCAGCAGCGGCGCGCCCTGGGTGATCTACGCGGTCGGGACGACCTCGGTACGGGGCGAGCTGAGCCGGCTGGTGGGCGACACGTGGATACACGAGATCGTCGACTTCCAATCCAACACGGGCGGCAGCGCGGCCATCGACCTGGACACCCTCGACCGACCTCACGTGCTGCACCACCGGGTCGAGTACACCGGCAGCAACGCGCTCTACGTCCAGCGCACCCGCTACATGACCCTGCCTTGACGTGAGGGCGGCGTCCCTGATAGTTTAACATCGAACTATTTGAGCGAGAGCCCATGGGAACGCACGCCAAAGTCACAGAGCCCACCCGCGCCGCCCTCGACGCGTACATCAAGCTGATGCGCGCGTCGGACACGGTGAACCGGGCGCTGAAGGCGGGGCTTGCCGACGCGGGGCTGACGACCACCCAGCTCGGGGTGCTGGAGGCCGTCTACCACCTGGGGCCCATGTGCCAGCGGGCGCTTAGCGAGAAGCTGCTGGTCAGCGGCGGCAACGTGACCACCGTGGTCGACAACCTGGTGCGGGACGGCTTGGTGCGGCGCGAGCGCAGCGAGGTCGACCGGCGCTTCGTCTCGATTCACCTGACAGAATCAGGCGAAAAGCGAATCGCCGGCTTCTTCCCCGCGCACGCCGAGCGCATCCGGGAGACCATGGCGGTCCTCAGCCCGGCCGAGCTCGCGGAGTTCCAGCGCCTCTGCAAGAAGCTCGGCACGGGCGAGTAGCGGGCGGGCCCGCTCAGGCCAGGTCGAAGACCAAGACCTCGGCCTCGGGACCGGCGCCGGTGAGGGTCAGCGCGGCCTCGTCGGAGAGCGCGACGCCATCGCCCTGCCCGAGCAGCCGGTCGCCCAAGCGCACCTCGCCGCGCGCTACCTGCACAAAGGCGTGGCGACCCGGCGCGATGGCGTGGGTCACGGTGACCCCCTCCTCCAAGATGGCCGCGAAGACGCGCGCGTCCTGGTGAATGCTGACCGCGCCGTCCGCCCCGTCCGGCGCCACGACCGCCCGAAGCCGCCCCAGCTTGTCCTCGCGCGAGAACGCCCGCTGCTCGTAGCTCGGCGCCTGCCCGCGCTGGGCCGGCAGCAGCCAGATCTGCAGCAGGTGCACCGCCTCGCTCTTGGAGTGGTTCATCTCGCTGTGGGTCACGCCCGTCCCCGCGCTCATCCGCTGCACCTCGCCGGCCGTGATGGCCGAGCCGTTGCCCATGCTGTCGCGGTGTCCCAGCGCGCCCGAGAGCACATAGGTCACGATCTCCATGTCGCGGTGCGGGTGCGTCCCGAAGCCCGCCCCGGGCGCCACCACGTCGTCGTTGATGACGCGCAGCGACCGAAAGCCCATGCGCGCCGGGTCGTAGAAGTCGGCAAACGAGAAGGTGTGGGCGGAGTCGAGCCAGCTCAGGCGCGACTGTCCGCGCCCGTCGGCGGCGAAGTGAGTGATCATCGAGGCCTCCTTTTCTGCTCTGGTGTCGGTCAAACGCTCTCGGTCGAAGGTTGGAAGCGGCCCTCGTGGGCGAAGGTCTGCCGCGGTCGGCGCGGCGAGGGGTTCTCGCGCGCCCGGAGGTCATCGGGCAGGGACGCCGGGTCGCCCGGGTAGCCGATGGCGATCCCGCAGATGGCGTCGAAGCGATCGGCCGGGACCCCCAGGGCGTCGTGGACGCGGTCGAAGTGGATACCGCCCATCCCGTGGGCCGACAGCCCCAGCATCTGAGCCTGCAGCGCCAAGGACATCCAGGCGGCGCCCGTGTCGAAGTGAGCCCAGCGGTTGGGGCTCTGGTTTCTGTCGAAGTGCCGGCGGGCGAAGGCGAAGGCCAGCACGGGCGCGCGCTCGGCCCACAGGCGGTTCTTGTCGACCAGGAGCGGACGGAACCGCTCGAGATCGGCGGCGGTCCGAGCGTAGAGGAAGAGCCAGGGCTGCTCGTTGAAGCAGGACGGAGCCCAGCGGGCGGCTTCGAAGAGCTGGTGGACGGTCTCGGGCGCGACCGGGCGGTCGGCGAAGGCGCGGCGGGACCAGCGCTCCGGGAAGAGAGGCGCGACTGGGGGGTCGGGTCGGCGGTCGGTGTCGGGCATCAGAGAAGCTCCGTGGCTCGTGTCGCCACATGATTTGATATTCAATCGTTCGATGTCAAACTAATTAGCACCCCGCGGGCCTGGACAAGGGGCCGCCTCGCAAGCGATGGATCGGAGCGCGTGGCGGGCCGTGCGCCGCGCGCGTCTCGAGCATCACCGGAGGGAGCCATGGCCGACCGCCTCAAGGACACCGTCGCGATCGTCACCGGAGGCAGCCGCGGCATCGGCGAGGCCATCGCGCGCGCCTTCGTGGCCGAGGGGGCCCGCGTCGTCATCGCCTCGCGAAAGCAGCAGGACCTCGACGAGACGCGCGCCACCATCGTCGCCGAGCTTGGCGGCACGGTCTACGCGCGCGCTTGCCACACGGGCGACGCCGGGCACGTCCAGGCGCTCATCGCCTACACCGAGGAGAAGCTCGGGACGCCGACGGTGCTGGTCAACAACGCCGCGACCAACCCCTACTTCGGCCCGCTGATGGGCGTGGGCGACGCGGCCTGGGAGAAGACCTTCTCGGTCAACGTGCGCGGCTACTTCGAGATGGCGCGCGCGGTCAGCCGCCGCCTGCTCGACACGGAGACCCCCGGCAGCATCATCAACGTCGCCAGCATCCTGGGCATGGGCGCCGCGCCGCTTCAGGGCGTGTACGGCATGACCAAGGCCGCGGTCATCTCCATGACCCAGACCCTGGCCATCGAGCTGGGACCGTCCCAGATCCGCGTCAACGCCATCGCCCCGGGCCTCGTCGAGACCCGGTTCGCGAGCGCGCTGACCTCCAACCCCAAGATCGCCGAGCACTTCACCAGCCGCACGGCGGAGAAGCGCTGGGCCCAGCCCGAGGAGATCGCCGGCGCCGCCGTCTTCTTGGCCTCCGCCGAGTCCGGCTTCGTCACCGGCCAGACCTTGGCCGTCGACGGCGGCTACTCGATCTCCTGAGCTTGCCCCGAGGCTAGTTTCGCGCGCCCCACCACGTCGCGGCCGGCGAGAACGGCGTGCCGCCCAGGTCGAAGGTGGCGTCCCACTCGCACTGCGCCTCTTTGGTGCCCAGGGCGTCCGTGTTGCGCTTGCCCAGCAGCGTCGTGCCAGCGCAGCGCTTGCCTTCGGGCGAGCCGATCTCGAGCGAGCCGCTCAAGGTCGCCACCTGGTCGCGGATCCAGTCCGCGCCTGCCGGAATCAGCAGCTCGCACGCCTGGATGACCGTCGCCTCATCAAGCGGGACGTTGTTCTTCACGCCCTCTTTGTTCGCGAACCACTCGCAGCAGTCGTCGTAATAGAGGCAGAGCTCGTCGCCGAAGATGCTGGCGATGACCTTCTCGTAGCTGTCCACGGCCGGCAGCAGCTCACCCGGCTCGTCGGGGTGCGCGACGGTGCCGTCGCCGAAGAGCAGCGTCAGCACCTTGCGCTCGATGATGTAGTTCAGCAGCGTGCCGTAGTCGAAGCCGGGCACCGTGTGGGGCTCGATCCACACCGCGCCGGCGGCGTCGACCGAGGCGCCGAACTTGGCGGTCAGCAGCTTCTTGTAGATGTCGACCAGCTTCACGGTGGTCAGGCCGCAGTTCAGGTCGCTGGGCGCGCAGTCCAGGCCGAACTTCCAGGAGAACGACGCGGTCTCCCAGACCTCGCCGACCGTGTCTTTGGGAAACCACAGGCTGCCGTCGCTCTCGTCGGCGATGGACGGCTCGCCGGCGATGGTCAGCCGCGAGCCCAGGCGCAGGTCGGAGAGCAGGCTGGCGATGGACTGGCCGGTCAGGATCGCGTCGTCGCCGATGACCTTGGCCGCCAGCTCGAAGAACGCGACGTTGGCCGCGTCCGCCGCGATGAGGCCGGTGGAGCTGAGCTGCTCACCGGACTTCAGGAAGTCGCAGATGGTGTCGAGCAGCCCGGTCGGGCTCTTGCACGCCGCGAGCAGGGCCACCTCGCCGGGCTTGGTGAAGAGCCCGATGAGGAAGGACACGATGTCGCCGGCGGTCCCCGACAGCCCCGTGTGCATGTCGGCGGTGGTGGTCAGCAGGTACACGCCCTCCCAACGCAGCGGGAGGTCGGTCAGCGCGATGCTGATGGCCTTCGTCTCGCCGTGCTTCACCTCGATCCCCTGGGTGCAGCCGCTGACCAGCGTGGTGCCGGTCGGCGGCCCGATGACGCGGATGGCCCAGGTCTGGGTGCCCTCGGTCTCGAGGTCGGGGAGCGCGCCGACGACGGCCTTCTCGATGAGCGAGTAGGGGCCCAGCGCCAGCGTCGCCGTCGGCAGGCCGCCCGCTTGGTCGGGGTCCAGCTCGGCGCAGGTCGGCTTGCCGGCGGTCTGCTTGAAGAGGCGCAGCCCGTAGGACGCGGCCGCCGAGGCGCCGGCGTAGGTCAGGCTGACCTCGAGCGGCGGGATCGCGACCGGCTCGATGGTGACGGTGTGGCTGATGGTCCCGGCGGCCGCGTCGCTGTCGACCGAGACGTCGACCTTCACGCTGACCGCGGTGTTCGCCAGCAGGCTCAAGCTGACCGTGGCCTGGCCGTTGGCGCCGGTGGTCGCGCCGAAGCTCGACAGGCGCGCGACGTCGGCGGTGGTCGCGGTGGCGAAGCGCACGGCCGCGTTGGGGATCGGCTCGCCGGTGGGCTTGCGGTACATCACCGTGATGTCGACCGCGGTGCCGGAGGGGGCGGTGCTGGCGCAGGTCGCCGAGCAGCCCGCCGCGGTGAAGACCAGCTGGTTGGGCGCCACGACGACGTCCGGCACCGCGTCGGGCGTCGCGTCGGGCGTCGCGTCAGGCGTCGCGTCGGCGGTGCTGTCGGTGGCCGTGTCGGAGACGACGTCGGCGTCGGATTGAACGCTGGTCGGATCATCGCCACAGGCGGCGAACACGAGGCAAAGCGCCGCACCGGCGGCGAGGGAACGTAGGCTCATGGAGGTCTCCGAGTGGCTTGCGGTCCGCGGAGTGTACTCAGTTCCCCGCCCGGCCGCCCGCGCATTTGCGCGCACCCTGATCGTCTACTGCCCGGCGACTGCCACCGTCCAGCCCTGCTCGCGGCCCGTAGAAACCGAAAACAGCCAGTCGCCGCCTGCTAAATCGCGTCCACGCCGGCCGTGAGCTGCTTCTTGAGTGGCACCGACGCCATGGCATATCCGCCGTCCGCCCCGTCGACGAGGTGGACGTGCTCGCGCTCGTGGTTCTGGATCAAGCAGGTCATGATCGCCGAGGTGGACGTGTGCAGGCCGTAGGCGATGTGCCCCGCGGTGTGGTGCTCCGCGAGCACCTGCTCGAGGGTCGCGAGCTGCGCGGGCGTGACGTCGATGACCATGCGCAGCATCTCGTCGAACTTGCGGAAATCCGTGTGCGCGATGACCTCGTCGCGGTACTTCGAGCCGTCAAAGCCCGGAATTCGCCAGCCTGTCCAGAGCAGGAAGCGCCCGACGCCGCCGATCCCCCAGGCCGTGAGCGCGTAGATGAAGCGCGCGAGGCCTCCGGCGCCGCCGCGCAGCCGGGACTCCTGCTGGTAGTGGTGCAGACCGGAGGCGATGTTGATCGACTCGTGGCGCGCGGGGTTCGCCTGGGACACGTCGTCGAGAGCGCCGTTGATGGCGTCGAGGACCTGGTGGTAGACGGCGGCGCGCTCCTCCGAGCTGGTGCCCTTGGCCACGACCAGCAGGCTCACGATGTGTCCGTGGCGCGACCTCATCGGCTCGAAGCGGCACTCGAAGCCGTCCAGATCCGCGTGCGCCACCGCGCTGGAATCGGCCACCGAGTAGCGCTCGCCGAGCTCGGGCGACTTGATGCGCCGCTCCGCCTCGGCGATCCCGCTGCCCGCCAGCATCGCCAGCGACACCCAGGGCGACAGCCGAAATCGCGCGACCTGCACCTCGAACCCATCGCGGCGAAGCGCGTCGACCGGCACGACCCCGATCCGCAGCCCGAGATCGAAGCGCTCCCGCGCCAAGCGCCGCACGCCCCGCAGCGCCACCTCGATGGCCGCGCGCCGCGACGCCGGGAAGAGCAGCGTGGTCCCGTCACCCCCAAAAACGTAAGGCAGCAGCAGGTCTTTTGCGGCGTTGTTCACCGACACGATGCTGGCGGCGCCGACCACGTTGACGTCCTTGTAGCGCCCCGCCGCGATCGCCGCGGTCGAGCCCTCCACGTCGGTGATCGCGACGCACCAGTCGTCGGGGACGTCGTGGTAGCTGCGCGGCTCGACGGCGCCGACGAAGCCGTCAAAGGGGGGGAGGTCGGCGAAGAAGCGTTCGGAGGTCATGGGCGGATGTGTACCAGCGCCGTGGGCCGGGCGCACGCGGCGGGCCAATCAGGGCGCGACCAGCACGACGGGGACCGCCGAGAACGGCATCCCGATGGAGCTGGACTCGTAGACGCCGTCGCCGTCGCCGTCGATGTCGCTGGGAACCAAGGCGGAGATGACGCCCTTGATCTGGGCCTTGGAGAAGGGCAGCGCGCCGTCGGGGGCGGCGTCGATGGCGTCGAGGAGGTCGCCCTTGGCGACGGCGCCGGCCAGCACGCCGGTCAGGCCGGTCAGGGTGGCGCCGTCGACGGTGGCGGTGGCGGCGATGCGGACGTTGCGCAGCGTGAGCGCCAGGGAGGCGTTGGGGCCGAGTGGCAGCGAGAAGGGGATGGTGGCCGCGGGGCCGCCGGCGCTGAACGTGGGGAGCGTCCAGGTGCCTGAGACCGTGTAGACCGGGTCGCAGGTCAGGGGGTCCAGGCCCGCGGCGTCGGGGACGAAGGGGCAGGCCGCGGCGGCGCCCGTGCAGCCGGGCTGGGGCGTGGCGGTGTGGACGGCGGCGAGGACGGGCCCGTTGGCGAGCGCGCCCAGCTCGAAGACGAAGGTGAAGCTGCCGCCGGCCACCGCGCCGCTGAGGGCGTCGTTGACCAGGGGCGCGAGGATGCCGAAGGCGTTGTCGATGCCGGCCTCGCAGTCGCCGTCGGGCTGGCAGGTGGCGCTGTCGCCGTCGACGTTGAGGCCGTCGCCGAGGCCACCGGTGGGGCCGATGGTCAGGGAGGTGACGCGGACGGCCAGGGGCGCGAACACCGGGGCGCAGACGCACGCGGACTCGTCGCCGACGCAGCTCCCCTGCACGCAGGTGTCGCCGGTCGAGCAGGCGAGCCCGTCATCGCAGGGCTTGCCGGTGTCGGCGACGTGCTGGCAGCCGGCGGTGGCGTCGCAGAAGTCGGCGGTGCATGGGTCGCCGTCGTCGCAGCTCAAGGGCGCGCCCGCGCACAGGCCGGCCGTACACACGTCGCCGGTGGTGCAGGCGTTGCCGTCGTCGCAGGAGAGCGTGGACGGCGCGTAGGAGCAGCCGAGGGTGACGGGGTCGCAGGTGTCCAGGGTGCAGGGGTCGCCGTCGTCGCAGACCGAGGTGGCGCCGAGGCAGCAGGGGTTCTCGGTGGGCAGGTGGTAGCAGCCGAGCTCGGGCTGGCAGACGTCGATGGTGCAGGCGTCACCGTCGTCGCAGTCGACGGGGCCGCCGTTTAGGCAGACGCCGTCTTGGCAGACGCCCTCGACGGTGCAGAGGTCGGCGTCGGCGTCGGCGCAAGGCGCGGTGTTGAAGACGTGGGCGCAGGCGCCCTGCGACCGCCCGGCGGCGACCTCGCAGACGTCGTCGGTGCAGGGGTCGGCGTCGTCACACGCGAGGGGGGTGCCGCCGCAGGTGCCGTCGGCGCGGCAGGTGTCGCCGGTGGTGCAGGGGTCGGCGTCGTCGCAGGCCGCCCCCGTGACCGCGGGGCCATGGCGGCAGCCGCTCTGGGGGTCGCAGGTGTCCAGGGTGCAGGCGACGCCGTCGTCGCAGTCCACGGGGACGGTGGCGCAGGCGCCGGCCGCGCAGGTGCCGGGCGCCGTGCAGGCGTCGTCGTCGTCGCAGAGCGTGCCGTCGCCTCGGACGGACCACCCGAAGCGGTCGGCGGACGGGTCGCAGAACAGGCAGCCGTCCTGCGGCGCGGAGGTCTGGGCCTCGCGGCACCGGGCGTTGACGAGGCAGAAGCCCTCGGCCACCTCCCAGGCACAGTGGCCGGCGACGCAGCGGTCGGTCGTGCAGTCGAGCCCGTCGGCGCAGGCGGCGTCGGTGTCGCAGGTGGGCGGCCAGGCGGCGTCGGGCGCGGCGTCGGGGCGCGGCGCGTCGGCGTCGGGCACGTCAAACACCTCGACGGCGTCTGGATCTTCGACGGTCTCGGCGCCCTCGGCGTCCGCCGCGCCGTCGGCGAGCGAGGTCTCCCCCGCCGCGTCGGTCAGCGCGTCGATTCCCGCGTCGATTCCCAGGTCGGCGCCCACGCCCGACCCGTCGCCCGCGCACGCGGCCAACGCCAGCATCCACAGGGCCAGCCCCGGCCTCACCGCGCGAATCCGCTCGCTCATTTCCCGCACACCCACCCCGCCACGCACACCGACACGCAGCAGTCGCTGCTGCACACGCGCGCCTCGACGCATGGCCAGCCGTTGCCGTGCTTGGCCTCGCAGTTGCCGGCGCCGTTGCAGAACTGACTGGAGCTGCAGTGCGCGTCGGTCGCGCAGTTCTGGCAGAACCCCGCCTTGCAGTAGTTCTCGCACTGATAGTGCTGCGTGCACACCCCGCCGTTGGGCCGGGGGGCCTGACACGACCCCAGCGCGTCGCACCAGTCGGAGCCGGCGCAGTTGCCGTTGCTGCCATTGCAGCCGCACGTGCCTCCGATGAGGCATTGCCCGCTCTTGCACTCGTCGCCCTTCACGCAGGGCTGCCCGTAGGTCTTGGAGTTGGGGGTGTAGCACTTGCCGCTCTCGGCACACAGCTTGCCGGCCCCGCAGTGCGCCTGGGTCTTGCAGTCCACACAGGTCACGGCGCAGTAGGTCGACGCGCACTCGAACCCGTTCAGGCACGGCGTCCCGAAGGCGGCGGCCGGCTGGCAGGAGCCGAGCGTGTCACACCAGCTCGACCCCGCGCAGTTCGCGTGGCTGCCCGCGCAGCCGCAGGTCCCGCCGACCAGGCACTGGCCGCTCTTGCACTCGGCGCCGACCTTGCAGCCCTGGTCGTAGTCCTTCGACGCCGGGGTGTAGCAGAAGGCTTGGCCGAAGGGCCCGCAGGCGCCGCTCTGGCACTCGGTGGGGCCGGCGCAGGCGCCGCCGTCAGGCGACTTCGGGTGACAGGACCCCACGATGTCGCACCACTTGCCGCTGCCGCAGTTCGCGTCGCTGCCCTTGCAGCCGCAGGTCCCTCCGACCAGGCACTGGCCGCTCTGGCACTCCGCCTGGACCTTGCAGCCCTGGCCGTAGCTCTTGGAGGCGGGCGTGTAGCAGAAGCTCTCGCCGAAGGGGCCGCACTTTCCGCTCTGGCACTCGGTGTTTCCGGCGCACAAAGTGCCGTCGCTCGCCTTGGGATGGCAGTAGCCCAGAGCGTCGCACCACTGGCCCCCGCCGCAGTTCGCCGCGTTGCCCTTGCACCCGCACGTGTTGTCCGCCAAACACTGCCCGGACTTGCACTGCGCCATCACGCGGCACTCGCCGCCGTAGCTCACCGAGCTCGGCGTGTAGCAGTACAGGTTGCAGTATCCGCTCTGGCAGTGCGCCGCGCTCGTGCAGGCGGTGTTGTCCGGCAGCACGCCCTTGCACGCGCCGAGCTCGCAGAACTGGTTCTCGCCGCAGTCCGCCGCGTCCACGCAGTCCAGGCACACGCCCGCGCAGGTGTTGGACAGGCACTCCACGTCGCCCAGGCACGGGACGCCGTTGGGCTGCTTGGCCCCGCACGCCCCCGTCACGCCGCAGTACTGCGTGGGCCCGCACTCGTTGTGATCTCCGCCGCAGCCACAGGTGCCGCCGACCAGGCATTGTCCGCTCGTGCACTGCGCCTGCACCTTGCAGTCGACCCCGTAGCCCTTGGAGTCCGGCGTGTAGCAGAACTCCTCGGGGAAACTACCGCACTGGCCACTCTGGCACTCATATCCCGCCTTGCACGGCAGCCCCTCGAAGATCTGGGCCACGCACATATGCTCCAGGCAATAGGTCAGCCCCTGGCAGTCCGCGTGGCTCAGGCAGTCGCGGCAGAAGCCGTCGATGCAATAGTCCCGGACGCACTCGACGGCGTCCTCGCAGCGGCTGGAGTCGCCCGACGGCTGCTTGTCGACGCAGCGGCTCAGCCCCCAGAAGCTGGTGTCCTGGGTGCAGTACTGGTCCGTCTCGCCAGTGGGGTCCTGGCAGTGGGCGTGCTCGGTGCACGACACGCAGGCGCCCTCGAGGCAATACCGGCCCTCGGGGCACGGCACCTCGACGCCGTCGCAGGCGAGGTCGGGCGCCATCAGGGCCTTCACGTAGGTCCCGCCGTTGCGGATCGCCTCCGTGCCGGTCACCGTCAGCTTGGAGTTCGAGGGCACGCCGTCGCCCAGGTTGAAGTTCAGCGCCGGCAGCGGGAACTCCGCGAGCGGCTCGCCGGCCAGGAACACGATGAGGCTCGGGATCAGCGTGTCGGAGACCAGCGCGTCGATGGTGTCCGTGAGGCCCAAGAGCGCTTCGTCGACCACCTCGACCTCCGCGTCGACCTTGGTCACGGCGCTCAGGCCGATCTGGATGAGGCCGTCGTCGGTGATGACGGCGTCGAGGTCAGCCTCGAGCGACACGTACACGACCAAGGTCGCCGGCTGGCCGAGCAGGCTCATCGAGATGGTGAAGCGCAGGTCGCCGATGGCCAGGCGCACGCCGTCGCAGTCGTCCAGAGTCGGCGCGCTCATCCCGCTGACGCGGATGACGAGATCCGTCACGCCCTGGTTGGCCATGTCCACGCCGGCGTAGAGCGCGTCCGGCAACTCGAACTCCAAGAGCCCGCCCATCCAAAGCGAGTAAAACACCGCGTTGAGCACGTCGTCTTTGAGGCCGAACTCGATGGGCGCGCTCTCGAGCAGCGTCATGCCGGCGTCCGACAGCGCGCTGGTGTCGCAGTCCACGCGCCGCGGCACGCCGAGGTTGTCGTAGTCGATGACCTTGGACTTGGGCGCCACGCCCGTGTCGAAGTGGAAGTCGATCCCGTCGCTGGCGTGCGTCAGCTCCGTCGGGCGCGTGCGCACCATCGCGCGCATGGGCGGGCCGCCAGCGAGGCTCGGGACGTTGAAGTCGAAGTTCAGCCGAAACGCCCTCAGCGCGCTGCTGAGCAGGGTGACCAGGGTGGGGGTGAAGCTGCCGGCGAGGCCGCCCTCGATGGACCCGCGGAACGCGTTGGCCAAGAGCGTGAGGAGGTCGCCCAGCAGGAAGTCGAGCACGTCGCCGTCGAGCTGGATCTTGGCCTCCGACAAGGTCACGGTGGTGCCGGACAGCGAGGCGCGGATGACCTTGTCGGCCGAGGTGTCGGGCCCCGAGCCATCGGGCAGGTCGGGGTAGTCGACGTACAGCTGGGTCGGCGCGTCGACGTCCAGCGTGTCGAAGCTCAGCTCGCCCGTGACGGTCGGGCACACGACGCAGAGGCCGCGAATCTCCAGGTCGGCCCTGAGGTTTTTGACCGCCGCGAGGAAGACCAGGCCGTCCGCGTTGGCGTCCACGCTGATGGACTCGATGTCGAAGTCGATGCGGGTGGCGACCGCCTCGTACAAGCCGTCGAGCAGCGTGATGGGGCCGGGCTCGAGGTCGGCCGGGTTGATCTGCCGGAAGATGAGCTCCGCGATGGTCCCGAGGTCGTCGGGCGGCACGTCGCGCACGCCGTCGTCGGCGGCCTGCTGCCCGTAAAACACGCCGATGCCGGCGGGCAGCACGGAGGCGAGCGGGGCGTTGGCCGCCGGCTTGTAGTAGGTGGTCGACCAGGTGAAGCTCTGGACGCGCTTGTGCACTTGGCCCGCCGCGTCGGTCGCCACGAAGACCAGCGCGTTGCCGCCGACCTCTGCGTCCACCATGAGGTCGAAGGCGCCCGACGGGCTCAGGGGGACGGGCGCGCCGTTGAGCGTGAACCCGGTGATCTCACCGGCGCCGCTGCTGACGCTGCCGCGCACGCGCACCGAGGGCGTCGCCGACTGGAGGGTCGCGGCGCGGGCGGGCTCGAGCACCTCGATGGCCGGGCGGCAGGCGGCGGTCGGGGTCAGCTCGTACTTACAGCCGACGCCGGGCTTGCAGTAGTCCGTCGTGCAGGGGTCGCCGTCGTTGCAGGACACGGGCTTGGACGAGCACGCGCCGCCCGCACACACCTCGTCCTTGGTGCACGGGTCCTTGTCGGTGCACGGCGCGTCGTTGGGGGCGTTCACGCAGCCGACGGCGGGGTCGCAGGCGTCGTCGGTGCAGGGGTTGCTGTCGCCGCAGTTGAGGACCGCGCCGGGCACGCAGACGCCGGCAGCGCAGACGTCGCCGACCGTGCAGGCCGTCCCGTCCTCGCAGGGCAGCGTGTTCGGGACGTGCTGGACGCCGCCCGCGGGGTCGCAGAGATCGGTGGTGCATGGGTTGCCGTCGTCGAGACCGGCCGGCGGCGTGCCACGGCACAGCCCGGCCACGCAGACGTCGCCGGTGGTGCAGGCGTTCTGGTCGTCGCAGGCGGCGTTGTTGGGCGGGTAGACGCAGCCCTTGAAGCGGTCGCAGGCGTCGTCGGTGCAGGGGTTCTGGTCGGCGCAGAGGTGGCCGACGTCGACGTGCTGGCACGCGCCCGCGGCGTCGCAATAGTCCGCCGTGCAGGCGTCGAAGTCGCCGCAGAACCTCGGCGCGCCAACGCAGAGGCCGCCGGCGCAGTGGTCGTCGGTGGTGCAGGGGTCGCCGTCGTCGCACTGCCCGTCGACGGGGACGGCCACGCAGCCCAGGCCGGGGTCGCAGCCGCTGACGGCGCAGGGGCCGGCCGCAGGCGGGCAGGCGATGGCCTCACCGCCCGCGCAAGCGCCCGTGGCGCACGTGGAGCCCACGGTGCAGGCGTCGCCGTCGTCGCAGGGGCCGGTGTGAGACACGCTGACGCAGCCGATCTCGGGCTGGCATGTGTCGTGGGTGCATGGGTCGCCGTCGTCGCAGCGGGCGTCGGTGATGACGCACTCGCCGTCGACGCAGGCGGCGATCGTGCAGGCGTCGTCGGTCTCGCCGCAGATGGCGCCGTCTTTGGGGGTCCAGCCGGTCGGGTCGACGACCACGAGGCAGACGACGCAGGCGTTGTCGGGGTCGGCGGCCTCGTTGGGGTGGCAGACCCCGTCGATGTCGCACTGGTCGGGGGGGCAGCCGGAGGGGACGACCTCGGGCGGTGGCGCGTCCTCGTCCGCGGCGTCGGGGTCGGCGGCGTCGGGGTCGGCGGCGTCGGGCGCGGCGGAGTCGGGGTCGGCGGCGTCGGGCGCGGCGTCGGCGAGCCCCAGGTCGCCTCCGGAGTCCAGGCCGGGCGTGTCCGGGGCCAGCGCGCCGTCGGGCGCCGCTCCCGGCCCGCCGCCACCGCCGCACGCGGCCGACGCGAGCAGGAGCGCGGCGACGGCGACCAGGTGCCGCCATGGCGCGAGGCGATCACTCATAGTTTCCCCCGACCAGGCCGGTGACGAACCCGAAGGCCTTGATGTCGCAGAGCGTGCGCAGGGACGCCTCGGTCAGGGCGCCCGTGTCGTCGCGCTCGAGCAGGCCGATGCACGCGGTCTGGGTGGCGCCGTCGCAGGGCGCGTAGGTCCCGCCGAACCCGCAGACCACCGGGCCCACCGTGGAGGCCTCGGCCAGGATCGACGGCGCCGAGGCCGCGTCCTTGGGCACGCACACCTGAAAACTGTCATATCCCGCCTCGTTGTCCGAGGTGAAGCCAGCCTCGGCCAGGCCGCAGTCCCAGACGCACTGGCTGGCCAGGCAGGTCTTACCGAGCTCGCAGTTGCAGTCGTTGATGCAGGCGACGCAGCCCGACAGCAGGCTACAGATCCCCACGGTGCAGGTCGGGTCGAAGTTGCACTGGATGACGGCGCACTGCGCCGAGTAGGCCTCGCAGTAAGACCCGGCCAGGCCCTCGCAGCCTTTGCCCGTGGTCGTGTCGCACGGCACGCTGGCGACGCAGTCCCCCGTCCACGGCGCGCAGACCTCGCCGGCCGGGCAGCTCGCGCCGGCGCAGCCGTCATCGACGCAGGTGCGAGCCAGCGAGTCGCAGTAGCTCCCGGCCGGGCACACCGAGTCGAACCCGCACTCGGTACAGCGCCCGTCGTCGACGCGCTCGCGCATGTAGACCACCTGGACGGCCGCCACGGCCGGCGTGCTGAAGACCTGCCCCGCGCACTCCGGGTCGTCGGGGACGTGGCGACGGCTGTCGTGGCTCTGAAGCCAGCCGCCACCGGGCAGCTCGACCTCCCCCGAGGCGTCGACCAAGAGCGGCTGCCCATCCACGACCACACGCACCGGCGGCGCCTCAAAGGGCACGTTCAGGCTGATGGCCCCGTCGGAGGCCTCGCACACAAAGGACGCCTGCGCGCCAGCAGCGGTGCACTCCGTCTGGGCGAGCTGCTCGACGGTCGGGCAGGGCACGTGACCACAATCCGCGGCCACGCCCGCCGTGGGAGCCCCGCTTTGTCGAAACAGGACGACGCGGTCGGCCTCGTCCCAGACGCCCAGCAGGCCGAAGGCCGGCTTGCCGCCGACCAGCGGCGACGTCGCCACCAGCCAGTAGCGCGCGCCCGGCTCGAGCGGGAGCGCCGCCGTCGAGGTCACGAAGTAGCGGACCCCTTCATCCGTGACCACCTCGACGCGGTGCGCGAACAAGCCGAAGAGCCCCAGCAGCCGCCGCTCCCGACGCACGACCCGCGCCCACGTGGCGAGGCTGGCGACGATCTTGGTGCCGCTGCGAACGTCGACACTGACCGGCCGCAGCTCGGTCGGAGGCGCGCAGTCCTCAGTGAACGGCGGGTCGATGAGATCGGGGCCGGGGTCGGAGTCCGCGGCCGCGTCGGCGTCGGCCCCGGAGTCGCCATCGGCGTCGGCGTCGGCGTCGGAGTCGGAGTCGGCGGCCGAGTCGGCGGCCGAGTCGGCGTCGGCGTCGGCGTCGGCATCGGCCCCGGAGTCAGCCTCGACCCTGGCATCGGCATCGGCCCTGGCATCGGCATCGGCTCCGGAATCGGCGTCGGCATCGGCCCCGGCATCGCCCGCCGCGCCCGCCTCGACCTCACCCCCGCCGCCCGGGTCCGCCGCCGAGCCGCCGCCGGCGCAGCCCGCGGCCAGCGCGGCCAGCGCCAACCACACCCAGAACGCGGCGCGTCGCGGAGGCGATCGGAGTGCCTCGACCGTCAATTCCCCCCCCTTGAAGACCCGGCACGGGCAAATGACCGCGCAGACTGACGACCTGGAACTGCCACGTCGGCCGAAGGCCCGCGCGCTAGCATCCTGTACCCGCTTGAAAAGGTAGGCAGTCGGAGCGGGACGGTCAATTCGAAATGCCCGAAATTGCCGAGCGGCCGAGACCCGTATGGCGGCGCCGACCGGCTGGGACGGGAGGGGGTCAGCGGCGCAGTCTGTGCTTGACCCAGCGCAGCGCCGGCATACTGGACACCAGCCAATTGCTCGCGGGCGCGCCGGTGCCCACCAGCATGTGCGCGATGGGGCGGCGGCCGGCCCAGAGCTGCCCGATCATCGGGTGGTCGGGCGTGGCGCAGGAGTCCATCCACGCGATCTCGGGCCGCGCTTGCATGTCCAGCAGACCCTCGACCTCGAGCAGGACGCCGGTCGAGTACTTTCGCCACGCCTCGTCGTAGGCGGTCTTGAAGGCGAAGCCGCCGTCTCGGGTGAGGAAATCGACGCTCTGGGCGATGGCCCGGCCGTCCAGACGCATCGACGTTCCGCGCAGGCGCCCGCGCGCGTGCGCGGCAACGGCGACCGTGCGAAAAAACCGAGCGCTGGCCGGGTCGCTGGCCATGGCGGTCCCGCTTCGGCCTTTCCAGCCCGAAGCCTCGAGCGCCAGGAACTCCTCGGCGAAGGCCGCGGCGTCGCAGGCGGCGGACAGGTGCGTCACCGTCAGCTCGCCGCGCTCGCCGAGGCGCCGGCGTTGGCGACGCAGCTCGTGGCGCCGGCCCCGCGACACGAGGCGGCCGAGCCCCGGCTCAACCGGCACCGGCGCGCGGCGGTACATCGGCCGCGAGTAGCCTCCCGCGAGCCAGCGCGGCTGACTCAGGGCCTCCACCGCGCCGTGGATGGCGCCACCGCCCGAGATCGTGTCCAGGCGAAGCGCCGCGCGGGGGCCGACCTCCGCGCGGATCCAGTCGCAGAGCGCCTTCAGCGCGGCGTGCGCGTACCCCGGGCGAACCAGCGGTGTCGACAAGAACGCGTAGCGGTGCTCCCAGATCCGGACGGCCGGCGCGGGGATCGCGGGGTGGGCCCGGATGACGTCGACCGGGAACGCCGCCCACAGCGGGTGACTCGGGCCGCTCGCGCCCGCGGCTTGGACCAGCACCAGGCTCACCGTCGCGTCGCCCAGCGTCTCCCAAGCGGCGCGCATGAACCAGTGCTCGTGGAACACGTTCGGCTCGGCTGCCCCGTCGGCCAGCGCCTCGAGCGCGGCGACCCAAGGGCCCATCTCGGCCGGGGCGCGCAGCACGGTGACGGCGCTGGGAGGTCGTGAGATCCTTCGAAAGAAGCCTCTGATGGTCGTCTCGCGTGCGGCGCCCGCGCAGGGCTGGTGCATCGTGCCGGCCGCGGAGCGACCAAGGCCCGCGATTGAAGAGGCTCCAGCGCGCGAGATCAACCAGAACGCGCGGTGGTCCCGACACCGCGGGCAGCAACCGTCGGGCGCATCCGAACTGCCAGGCGCCTCCTCATGGCTCGCCCCACCCGGACGGCCCGCCGCGGAGGGGCCGCCCCCGACGCCGCATTCTCAGGGATTTCGCCGCAGCCAGTCGGCGGTGCGCGAGGCCTCTGAGCCAGCCAGCCCGACGTACGGGCCCTCGTAGAGCACCCGCCCGCCTGCGGGGCCGCCGCCCGGGCCGAGGTCGATGATCCAATCCGCCTCGCGCATCACGTCCGGGTTGTGCTCGATGACCACCACCGTCGCGCCGGCGTCGACCAGCCGGTGGATGACGGCGACCAGGCGCGGGACGTCGGCCATGTGCAGGCCGATGGTCGGCTCGTCCAGCACCAGCAGGGTGTCGTGGCGGCTTTTCACCAGCAATTCACTGACTAATTTGATGCGCTGGGCCTCGCCACCCGACAGCGTCGGCGAGGGCTGGCCCAGGCGCAGATAGCCCAGGCCGACGTCGACCAGGAGCTGCATCGGCCGGCGAATCTTGGGGATGGGGTCGAAGAACTCCAGGGCCTCGCGCGCCGACATCTCCAGCACGTCCCAGATGCTCTTGCCGTTGTACGTGACGTGCAGGGTCTGGCTGGCGTAGCGCTTGCCGGCGCAGACGTCGCAGGCGACCGAGGCGTCGGGCAGGAAGCTCATCTCGAGCTTGATCTCGCCGGCGCCCTGGCAGGCCTCGCAGCGGCCGCCTTTGACGTTGAAGCTGAAGCGGCCGGGGCCGTAGCCGCGCAACTGCGCCTCGGGCAAGCGCGCGTAGAGCTTGCGGATCTCGTCCCAGGCCCCGACGTAGGTGGCCGGGATCGACCGGGGGTTCTTGCCGATGGGCTTGTCGTCGACGCGGACGACGCGGGTGAGGCCCTCGGTGCCGGTGACGCGCTTGATGACGCCGGCGCCGCGGGTCGGGTCGACCGCGTGGGCCAGCACGTCGTGGACCAGCGACGACTTTCCGGAGCCAGAGACGCCGGTGACCACGGTCAGCCGCTCGCGGGGAACACGCACGCCCACGCCGTGCAGGTTGTGGTGCTCCACGCCCTTGAGCACGATGGCCGGGGCGCCTTCGACCGGGCGCGGCTCGGCCCGAACCCGCGGCCGCGGCGCGCGCAGACAGGCCCCGGTGACCGAGCGCTCGTCGGCCAGCACGTGCTCGAGCGGGCCCGAGACCAGGACCTCGCCGCCCTCGCTGCCCGCGCCGGGGCCCATGTCGACGAGCATGTCGGCGGTGCGCAGGGTCGCCTCGTCGTGCTCGACCATCAGCACGCCGTTTCCGCGCGCCTGCAGCCGGTCCAGCGCGCCCAGCAGCACCTCGGTGTCGGTGGGGTGCAGGCCGATGGTCGGCTCGTCCAACACGTAGAGAACGCCCGACAGATGCGCGCCAAGCTGCGCCGCCAGCCGGATGCGCTGGGCCTCGCCGCCGGACAGGCTGCGCACCGGGCGGTCGAGGCCGAGATAGTCCAGCCCGACCTCGACCAGGAAATCCGAGCGCTCGATGAGCGAGCGCACCGGCCCCTCGGCCACCAGGGCGTCGCGGGCATCCAGGTGCAGCGCGCGCAGGGCGGCCGTCAGCTCAGGCGCGGTCTTGGCCAGCAGCTCGGGCAGGCGGTGACCCGCGAATCGCACGGTGCGGCCTGCGGTCCCGAGGCGCTCGCCCTCGCAGACCGGGCAGACGGCGTCGCCGGGCTCGTCCTCGTCGCCGTCGACCACGCCGCGGCCCTTGCACTCCGGGCAGGCGCCGACCTCGGTGTGAGGCGAGAAGAGGCGCGGGTCGAGCTGCGCGCGCTTGGTCGGCGCCGCCCCCTCCGCCCCGATCTCCCAGGGCCCGCTGACCACGTCGCCGATCATCAGCCGCACGACGCCCTCGGCCATCTCGGCGGCGGCCTCCAGATGCCCGGCCAGGGTCGGTACGGAGGCCGGCACCCGCGCCAGCACGTAGTCGATGCTGTGCAGGTTGTGCCGCCCCAACTTCGGCCGCGGCCTGGGCGGCCGCAGCTCGCCGTCGACCAGGATCTCGGCGAGGCCCAGCTTCGCCGCCTTCGCCAGCACCGGCTTGTGAAAGCCCTTCCGCGACCGCACCACCGGCGCCAGCACGCGAATCTCGCCCTCGCCGTGGCGCTCCGCCAGCTCGCGCGCCAGCGCCGCCGCCGTCCGCCGGCCGTGCCCCGTCTCGCTCCCGTCGCCGAGCCGCGCGAAGAGCAGCCGCAAGAACGGCTCCATCTCGGTTACGTTGGCGACGATCGACCGCGCCCCGCCGCGCGTCGTCCGCTGCTCGATGGCCACCGTCGGCGGGATGCCGGCGATGCGGTCGGCGTCAGGCCGGCCGAGCTGGGTGATGTACTGCCGCGCGTAGGGCGACAGGCAATCGAGGAAGCGGCGCTGCCCCTCGGCGAAGACGATGTCGAAGGCCAGCGAGGATTTGCCTGAGCCGGAGACCCCGCTGACCACCGTGCGGCCGGTGCGCGGCAGGGTGACCGAGATGTTCTTCAGGTTGTGGACGCGGGCGCCCTGGATCTCGATGGCGTCGGGCTCTGCCGGCCGGCTGGCCTCGGAATCGTAGGAGATCCCTGCCTCGCGGACGCCCTCGAACTCGGCCGGGCGCGCGTCCAGGGGCTGCACCCCGGCCAGCCAGCGCGCCAGGTGCTCGCCGGTGGGCGTCGCCGACGTCGCCAGCCGCGCGGGCGGGCCGGTGAAGACCACCTCGCCGCCCCGGTCGCCGCCGTCGGGCCCAAGCTCGATGACGTGCTGGGCCGCCGCGATGACGTCCAGGTGGTGCTCGATGACCAGCACCGTGTTGCGGGCCTTCACCAGGGTGCGCAGGTTCTCGATGAGCCGCTCGACGTCAGCCAGGTGCAGGCCGCTGGTCGGCTCGTCGAGCAAGAAAAGCCCGCCCGAGATCGGGGCCACGCCAAGATGCTGCGCGACCTTGAGGCGCTGGGACTCGCCGCCCGACAGGGTCGCCAGGGGCTGGCCCAGGCTCAGGTAGCCCAAGCCCACCTCGCGCAGGATCTCGAGCTGGCGCTTGGGTCTGGAGCGCGCGGGCAGCAGCTGCGCGGCCTCGTCGACGGTCAGCGCCAGCATGTCGGCGATGCTGCGGCCCTCCCAGGTGACCTCGAGCACCTCGGGGACGAAGCGTTTGCCCTCGCAGAGCTGGCAGGTCAGGAAGACGTCGGAGAGGAACTGCATCTCGACGCGCTCGTAGCCGGCGCCCTCGCAGGCCGGGCAGCGGCCGCCCGCGGTGTTGAACGAGAAGGTGCCGGGGCCGTAGCCGCGCTCTTTGGCGAGGGGTTGGCGGGCGAAGAGGCCGCGGATGCCGTCCCAGGCCTTCACGTAGGTCGCCGGGTTGGCGCGCGAGCTGGCCTGGGGCGGGGCCTGGTCGATCCAGACGACCTCGCTGATGCCCTCGAGGCCGTCGATGCCGTCGCAGGCGCCGGGCGGGTCGGTCACCTCGCCGCGGCGGCGCAGAATCCCGCGGTGCAGCACGTCGTCGACCAGGGTGGACTTGCCCGAGCCGGACACGCCGGTCAGCACGGTGAGCTTGCCGATCGGGACGGCGACGTCGATGTTCTTGAGGTTCCAAGCTCGCGCGCCCCGGACGACCAGGGAGGGGCCGCCGCTGACGTCGACGCTCGACGCCTGCCGCGATGCAGCATGGCGCTTCAGGGCCGCGGCGGTGGCCGAGTCGGCTGACTCCATAACGCCGGCCGGCGCGCCCTCGTAGACCACGCGCCCGCCGTGACGCCCGGGCCCCGGGCCCATGTCGATGAGGTGGTCGGCGACGCGCAGGACGTCGGGGTCGTGCTCGACCAGGACCACGGTGTTCTGGCGCTCGGTCAGCTCGGCCAGGAGGTCGGCCAGGCGGTCCGTGTCCCGCGGGTGCAGGCCGATGGTGGGCTCGTCGAGGACGAAGAGGGTGTTGACCAGGCCGCTGCCGAGGGCGCTGGTCAGGTTCGCGCGCTGCACCTCGCCGCCGGAGAGCGTGCGGCCGTGGCGGTCGAGGGTGAGGTAGCCGATGCCGACGCGCTCGAGGTAGCTGAGGCGGTGGTGGAGCTGGTCCAGCACGGGGGCGAGGCCCTCGTCGTCGGAGGCTGCGGGCAGCGCGGCCAGCCAGTCGCGGGCGCCGCTGACCGAGAGCGCCATCACCTCGGCGACGGTGAGCCCGCCCACGCGAAAGAGCAGGGTGTCGCTGTTGAAGCGCGTACCGGCGCAGTCCGGGCACTCGAGGTAGGCCCGGTAGCGCGCCAGCAGGATGCGCACGTGCATCTTGTAGGTCTTGCGCTCCAGCCAGCGAAACCAGCCGCGGACGCTCATGGCGTCGCGCGTGCCGGCGGCCGCCGGGTCGCCGTCCATGATGAGCGCGCGGTGGGCTGCCGGCAGGTCCTCCCAGGGCGTCTGGAGGTCGATGCCGTGCTCGGCGGCGAAGGCGCGCAGCCAGCGTCGCTCGTCGCTGCGGGCCTTCTGCGCCCACGGCCGGATCGCGCCGCGGGCCAGGGTGTCGCGGCGGTCGGGGATGACGCGGTCCATGTCGATGTCCATGACGCGCCCGAAGCCGTTGCAGGTCGCGCAGGCGCCGATGGGGCTCGAGAAGCTGAACATCCCCGGGTTCGGCGTCGGGTAGCGGATCCCGCAACACCTCAAATCCTGAGTCACCACCTGGGCGTTTAGCCTGCCCGCGGCGTCCTCGACCCACAGCGTCGCCTCGCCGTCGCTCTGCCGGTAGGCGCTCTCCACGCTCTCGACGAGGCGCTGGCGCTCCTGCGGCTCGATGACCGTGCGGTCAGCCACCACCTCGATCTTGCCGACCGCGGCGCGCTCAGCCAGGGCCTCGATGTCGACGGACTTGCCGGCCTCGAAGACGCGCCGGTAGCCCTCGCGGGCGAGCCAGGCCAACGCCACCTTCGCGTCGTCGCCCTCGCCCGCGCGGAATGGGAAGGTGATGACCACCCGCTGCCCGGGCGCGCGCGCCAGCAGACCGTCGACGACCGCGCCGGGCAGGTCCGGACGCACGACCTCGCCGCAGACCCGGCAGGTCAGCTCGGCCCGCCGCGCCATCAGCACCTTGAGGTAGTCGTTCAGCTCGGTGAGGGTCCCCAGGGTCGAGCGCGCCGAGCGGATGGTGTTGCGCTGCTCGATGGCCACCGCGGGGAGCAGCCCGTCGATGCTGTCCACGTCCGGGCGGTCCATGCGCTCGAGGAACTGCCGCGCGTAGGTCGAGAAGCTCTCGACGTAGCGGCGCTGCCCCTCGGCGTACAGCGTGTCGAAGGCCAGCGACGACTTGCCCGACCCGCTGACGCCGGTGACGACGGTGACCTTGCCGCGCGGAAAGCTCACGTCCACGCCGGTCAGATTGTTCTGCCGCGCGCCGCGCACGCGGATCGTGCCCTGGTCGCTCGTCTTGCGATTCACGCGTCCTTCCCGGGCCGCCAAGGGCCGTCAGCGCCGCTCGACCCGGTCGCCCCGAAAGACGAGCGGGTGCGGGCAGATGGGGTAGCGCGACGCCGCGTACAGCTCGGCGGTCGCGCTGGCGTCGGCGGCTGGGCCGACCAGCAGGTGGTCGCGGTCGGGGATGGCCACCGGCACGCCGCCGTCCTGGCCCAAGTGGTAGAAGACGTCGCCGACGATGACCGCGCGCGCCGCGTCGTAGCCATCGCCCAGCGCGACCATCGGGTCGTGCCAGTCGAGCTCGGCGCGGTGATACAGGTGCGAGCGGGCCCCGGCGTCCACGGTCCCCGGCGTCACGGCCCAGCGCGCGTGCTGGCCCTTGGTGATGTGGCTGAACTTCCAGCCCTCGTCGCGGACGTAGAGCACGACGAGGCCGGCGCCGAAATCGCGAGACATCAGCTGCTCGCTCTCGGGCGCGCCCCGCCCCGCCAGCACGGCCGCGTAGGCGTCGACGAAGCGCCGGCTCTCGACCTTGGGCAGCAGCGTCGTCGCCCCGGTCGCGAAGTCCTCGTTGGCCGCGCGTCCCGGGTACTTGATGGCCGCCTCGAGCCCCGCCGCGACGGCCATCAGCTCGCCGCGCGCGTCGGCCTCGGTCAGCCCGAGGATCGGCAGATCAGCCAGGGCGTGGCGCTCTTTTTCGTAGGTCACGACGAAGCCGTCGGCCGTCGCCTCCAGCCCCAGCCGCACCTTGCTCAGCACCGTGGCGAGCGCTTCGACGTGGTCCTGCATCGCCGCGGACGCTAGCCGATCGCCCGCGCCCAGACCAGCGCTCGTTCAGTACGCGGCGAGCGCTTTGTGGGCGTCCTTCATGATGAGGTCCAGCGCCTGCTTCGACAGCGACAGGGTCTCGACGGCCAGCTTCATCTGGTCGAGGGGGGTCTCGTCGTGCCCCATGCCCGGCGCCATCTCGCGGCCGCAGGTCTCGGCGGGCGTGCGCTGGAAGGGGCCGAAGCCCAGGCGCGTCGCCATGTAGTCGGAGATCGCGATGATCGCGCTCATCGGGTGCACGGTCGAGCCGGAGCGGATCTGGTGGTGGTGGCCGATGACCCAGATCACCTCGTCGGGCATGCCCCAGGCGCGGGCGACGATCTCGGCGCGCTGCTCGTGTTCGTGGGCGATGGACGGGATGACGATGTCGAGGGGCGGGCGCTCGATGTTGCGCGGCAGCTCGTTGAGGACCAGCAGCGAGGTCACGATGCCGATGTCGTGGATGAGGCCGGCCAGGAACGCGTACTCGGCGTCCCAGGTGGCGTAGCGGCAGACGATGCGCGCGACGTGGGCGGTGGCGCGGCTGTGGGACGACAGGTCCGCCATCAGCTCGCCGTACGCGTCGGCACGGAAGACGCGGGCGTTCATCGCCACCTCGAGGGCGACGTCGCGCACCAGCTTGAGGCCCAGGCGCACGACCGCCTCTTTGAGCGAGCGGACCTGGCCGCGGCCACCGTGCAGCGGCGACTTGCACAGCTTGAGCACGCCGCTGGCGAGGACGGGGTCCTTCTCCAGCATGGCGACGACCGCCGGGACCGTGACGTCGGGGCTGTTCGCGACCTGCATGAGGTCCAGCGCGACAGCGGGCAGGACCGGCGGGCGGTAGCTGGGCGACGAGAAGGTCTCGCGGATGCGGCGGTCCAGGTCGAGCTGGGCGACCATGACGCCGTCGGTCTCGGCGATGGTGTGCCGGCCGTTTCCGTAGTTGGGATTGAGGATCTGAGCCGAGAGCCCCGCGCGACTGTCCATGTGTGCTCCCCCGCATTCGCAGCGTTGTCGTCGGGGTAAACATCGGTCCCGGCCACCCCATACTTGAGAGAAAGTACGCGCTCGAGACGGTCGAGCTGGCTTGACACAGCAGGGGCGGGGCCCAGCGCGCGAATCGGCTCCGGAAGCCTGTTTGCGCGTGCGGTGTCCGTCGCGTGGCGGGGGGGCGTTGCGGCGGGCGGGGCTGTGCTAGGCTGCTCGCCGATGACCGTCACGGGGGGTCGTGTGAAGGGGCTCGCGGTGCGCGTGGGGACGCTGCTCCCACTCTTGGTTTTCTTCGGTGCGCAGGCCGTCGCGGCGGCACCCCCTCGGGGCAACGCGCCGGCGGCGGTGGTCGAGGCGCCGGCGATCTCGACGCAGGAGATCCGCGATTCGGAGCGGCGGGCGCGCGCGGGGGTCGTGCTCGAGAAGGCGGGGCAGGCGCGCTGTGCGGTCGCCTCGCCAACCGCCGAGCGCTACGCCACGGGCGGCGCGGACGGGGTCGTGCGCCTCTTCGACAGCCGGGGTGCTGCGGCCGGCAGCGTCGACACGCGCACGGGCGGCATCACCGCGATGGCGTTCGGCGCGGACGGGCGGGCCCTGGTGGTCGCCGGCTCCGACGGCACGATTCTGCGCGTCGACGTCTCGCCCCTGCGCGTCGGCGGCGTCGTGGGGCGCGTCGCGGGCGGGGTGTCGGCGCTGGCGCTGTCGGCGGACTCGGCGCTGGTCGCCGCCGTCGGCTCTGGGCGCACCGTGCGCGTCTTCGACCGGGCGAGCGGCGAGCTGCGCTTCGAAGCCAGCCCCGGCCGTCCGGTCGAGAGCCTCGTCTTTTCGCGAGGCGGCGACTCACTGTTCGGAGCCCTCGGCCCCGCCGGGCTGGTGGTCTGGAACGTCGCCGGCGGCGCCGAGCGCGGCCGCTTCCTCGAGGCCCTCGGGAGCATCACCCACCTCGCGGTGTCGGCGGACGGCGCGCTGCTCTGGGGCGGCAGCGGCCCGGCGTCGGCGGCGCGCGGCGGCATCGTAGCGGACGACGGCACGCGCGAGCTGGTCGGCTTCGCCCTGCCCGGCGCGCGCTACGTGTCCGCGGTGGCCTGGCTGCCCGACGGCGACGCGGCCCTGGCCGACGACCAGGGCATGGTCTCGCTCTTCGCCGGCGCCGACGGCCGCCCCCGCGGTCGCCTCGCGCTGCACACCGCGCCCCTGGCCGAGCTGAGCCCCTCCCCAGACGGCAAGCGGCTGCTCGTCCGCGCCGACGGCGGCGTCCCGCGCCTGGCCACCCGCATCGACGCGCGCCAGGCGGCCATCGCCAGCTTCGAGCAGGCCCCGACGCGCATGGCCCTCGCGCGCGACGGGCGCACGCTCGCCCTGGGCTTCCACAGCGACCGCGTCAGCCTCCACGACCCGGCCACCGGCGCCCCACGCTCGACCCTCGCCCTCGGACCCGACCGCGTGGAGGCGATGGCGCTCTCCGGCGACGGGCGGCGGCTGCTGCTGGGCGCGCGCACGGGCTGGCTTCGCTTCGCCTCGACGGAGACTGGCGAATTCGAGCCGGAGCCCCTGGGCCGCCACGAGGCCGAGATCGAGGCGATCGCGTGGTCCGCCGACGGGAACACCGCGGCCAGCGCCTCCATCGACGGCATGCTGCGCGTGTGGAACGTGGCCGAGCGCTTCACCGTCCGCTCCATCGCGACCGGCGACGTGGTGACCGCGCTGGACCTGCCCGCGGACGGCGCGCGCGTCGTGGCAGGGACCTGGTCGGGCGCGCGGCGGATGTGGCGGAGCGAGGACGGCGTCGTCGTGAAAGAGCTGCCCTCCGACGACCCCCGCGAGCGCGTCCTGGCCGTGGCCCTGGCACCGGACGGCCACACGCTGCTCAGCGGCGGCACGCGCGGGCTGGTGCGCCTGCGCGACATGGACAGCCGCGCGACCGAGGCCGGGCTGATGGGCCACGCCGGCAGCGTCCTGGCCGTCGCGTGGTCTCCGGACGGCAAGCGCGCCGCCACCGCCGGCGAGGACCGCGCGATCCGCGTGTGGCGCGTCGACCCGCAATCCCCCGGCCGCAACAGCCTCGAAGCCACGCTGGTCGGGCACACCGACCCCGTCACCGCCCTGGCCTTCAGCCCCGACGGCCGCACCGTCTACAGCATCAGCGACGACCGCAGCTTACGGCTGTGGCGCCTCTGACGCCGCCGGGCCCGTCGCGACCGGCAAGTACCCGTAGAGCTTGCCGTATTCGAGCATCTGGGTGAGGAAATCGTCGGGGTAGATGACCGACACGTCGACGATCTCGCCGCCCTTGAGCATCGGGATCAGCCGCGGGTTCAAGAAGCCCGCGTAGGGCGAGATCTTCAGGCGCGCGTAGCGCTCGCGGACCTCGGCGTTGAGCTTCTGGTCGACCTTGATGCCCCAGCCCTCAAAGAGCGCCTTGGCGGCCGCGTAGTCGCCGGTGGACTTGATGCGCTGAATCTCCCGCAGCAGCTCGCCCCACAGCGCGCGCAGCGCCTCGTAGTCGCGCACCAGAAACGCCGTCTTGCCGTCGGTCTCGACCCGCTCGACGACGTTCTTCTCCTTGCCCTTCTCGTACGCCCAGAGCGCCACGAGCTGGCGATTTCGCATGTGCGCCTCTTCCAGGTTGTGCCCCGGCTCGATGCGCGCGAGCTGAACCAGCAGCCCATTGCGGATGTAGTCGTCGTAGGCGGACTTGCCGACCTCGAGCGATTCCATCACGCCGAGCTCCACCAGCTTCGGATCCATCAGGAAATACAGCGCCACCAGGTCGGCGCGCGCCTCTTCAAGCGCGCTGGCATAGGCCTTCAGCGTCTCGCCCGGCTGCCCGACCCCCGGCTCCAGCCGCCCCGACGCGTGGCCGATGACCTCGTGCATGTCCGTGTGCAGGTTGTCCGGCAGGGTCCCGTACTTCTTGGCCCGCGCGATGACCTCGGCCGACCCGGCGAACTCCTCGAGCAGGCCGCTGCTCTTCCCGGCCTGCTCGTAGGCGTCGACGATGTTGCCGAGGTTCACGGACTTCGACCCGTGCTGCTCGCGGATCCACTCGCTGTTCGGCAGGTTCACGCCGATGGGCAGCCCCGGCGACGAGTCGCCCGCGCTGGTCACCACGTTGATGACCCGCGCCGAGATCCCCTTCACGTCGGGCTTCTTGTGCGCCTCGATGTAGGGCATGTGCGCCTCGAACCACGACGCCTCCGCCGAGATGGCCGCGATTCGGCGGGACGCGATGTCGTCGCGGATGCTGACGATGGACTCGAAGGCGCCGCGGTATCCCAGGGCGTCGCCGTAGCTCTCGATGAAGCCGTTGACGACGTCCACCGAGCTGTCGGTGTCCGCGACCCACGCGATGCTGTACGCGTCGAAGTCCGCGAGATCGCCGGAGCGATAGAACTTCACGAGCAGCTCGAGCGCCTTTCGCTGCGCGTCGGACTCGGCGACCGGGATGGCCTTCTCGAGCCAGCTCACGATGGGCTCGATCGCCTCGCCGTACATGCCGTCGACCTTCCAGACGCGCTCCTCGAGCTTGCCGTCGGCACCCCGCACCAGCTTCGAGTTCAGGCCCCACGAGACCGGCCGCGTGTCTTTCTTGTCGACGCGCGCTGCGTAGAAGGCCTCGACCTCCTTCTGGCGCACGTCGGGATCGTAGTAGTTGTTGGCCGAATCGAGCACCACGTCGCTGCCCTCGTCCTGAGCGACCCGCTGCGGGACGATGGCCGGGTCAAACAGGATGCTGGTCAGGCGCGCCGCCAGCTGCTCGGCGGTCTCGCCCTCGGCCAGCGGCAGCTTCTCGGCTGACGAGCCCGTGACCAGCGTCTTGACGTAGGCCTCCGGAAACCCGGGCGGCAGCTTCTTCGTCGAGTAGTGGTGGTGGATGCCGCCCGAGAAGAAGACCCGCTTCGCGTAGACCACGAAGCTGTCCCAGTCGGCGCCGCTGCGCTCGCCCGAGTAAGTCTCGAAGATCGCCTCGAGGGTGTGCCGAACCAGCAGGTTGTAGCGGCCGTTCTGGTCCCAGATGATGTCGCGCCCGGAGAGGCCCGCCTCGGCGAGGAAATAGAGCAGCTTCTTGGTCTGAAGGGGCAGCTCGGCGAACCCGGGGATCTGGTAGCGCAGGATGCGGATGTCGCCGAACTGCTCGGTCTGCCAGACGAATTCAGGTGCGGCGGGCGGTGCAGCCGGCGGGGAGGCGGCCACCGTCGCGGGGGGCGTGCCCGGCGCCGCAGGCACCTCACCCGCGGGCGCTGTGGCCGCAGCCGCGGTCGGCTGCGCCGGCGTCGGCGCGGCTGTGTTCCCAGACTTCTCCGGCCCAGCCGGACACCCGGCGCCCGCGGTAACCAGCATGACAAGCACTCCGGCGAGAGTTCGTATCTTCATAGGCAAGGATTCAGACCACCCTTGCCGCCCGACTGCAAGCGCGGACCCGAAACCGACTCCCGACCTTGCGCGAGCGGGCCTTTCTTTGTCGTCCAGCCCTGCCGAGGGTATGGACCAGCGGTGTCATCACCCGCCCGCACGCCGCTCGCCCTCGCGCTCGCCGCCTCCCTCGCCCTGATCGTCGCGATGGGCGTCGCGACGAGCGCCTGCACGCCCCTGGCGCTGCTGCAGGACGCGCGCATCATGCCCAAGGGCGAGGGTGCCCCCGGCTTCGGCGTCGCGGTCTCGATGCCGACGAGGAAGGGCACCTACGCGAAGCCCGACGGCGACACCCAGGATGACCAGACCGACCTCTACCTCAAGCCCCTGGCGCACGTCCTGGGCTGGTACCGCCGCGGGGTCGGCGGTCAGGTCGAGTTCCAGGGCCTCTTCAGCCTGCCGACCTTCACCCTCGGCGCCGCGATGAAGGTCGGCCTCATCGGGCCGGACGAGGGATCGCCTTTTGCCCTGTCGCTGTCTGCCGAAATGGGCGGTTCACCGGTCCTCGGCCAGGCGCTGTTGGCCGGCGGCATGAACATCAGCGTGCAGGTCGCCGAGAAGGTCAGCCTCGACACCGCGGGCCACTTCGGCGTGGTCCCAGGCCTCTGGCGCCGCCCCGGCCTCACCGCGACCGCGGGCGTGTCCATCAAGACCGACCGCCGCATCTGGCACGTCGCCGGCGGCTACACCTTCGACATCGGCTTCGACTCCAACCCCGCGGCCTACCTCGCCGTCGGCTTCACCGAGTAGCCGCCACCCCGCGCTCCCGCGTCGAAGGCCCTCAGAACGCCGGCACCGCCACCGTCCCGGTCCCCACCACCTCCGCGGACAGCTGCACCATGCAGTTCGCCTGAGGGTCCGGGTCGTCGACGCACTCGAGCCCTGTGGCGATCCACACCTCGTAAGGCTCGTCTGCGCCCTCGGTGGAGAGCGGGTGGCTCGTCCCAAGCTCGTAGACTTTGACGGTGTCGCCCGGCGTAACCTCGAGCGCGTTGGCGAACTCGCCGATCAGCCAGCCACCATGGAGCGAGAAGTAGTTCTCGAAGTTCTGAGTGGCGTCGGGCGGCCCCTTCGCGGCGCTCGGGTCGCTGAAGCCGTTCTCGCACTCGGTGTCCCCGGTCGGGTTGGGCTGCCCCCGCACGACGTCAAAGGTGCCCAGGATGGTGTCCCCATCGAGTAGCTCGACCGCGTCGATATCGGCCCCAGGTGACATTCTCGTCTGGATGGCGCTTCCACAGCCGATCCCGTCCCAGTGGTCCTCGATGTACACCGCATGGTACCTGGGCGCGACGACCACGTCCGGGACCGCATCCACGGTGGCGTCCGGCGTCGGCGTCGTGTCGACGACCGCGTCCGGCGTGGGCGTCGTGTCGACCACCGCGTCCGGCGTTGTCTCGATGCACTCGCAGTTCAGCCAACCGGAACCCGACTGATTGCAGGATTGAACACCGGAGGAGCCAGAGCCGCACAGGCAGGCTTGCGTCGCGCCGGGCGAACACTGCGGAGAGACGTCGGACACGCCGTCCGGGATGACAAAGGGCGTGCGAGCCTCGTCGCAGGCGCTCGGCAAGATGAAGAGCACGCAAAGTGCGGCCCAGAACGAAATGCGGAAGGTCTTCACGCGGGCCTCGGCGGATGGAATTGAGGCTTGAGTCTCGGTGCGCCACCACGATCGGTCAAGGCAGGCAGGGCAAGAGGGGGAGCACCGCGAGCTGGCTTGATAGCGAGCACCACTGAGGACCGGCTCGCGCATCGCGGGGCCCGCAGTAGCAAGCTCAGAACGCCGGCACCGACAGCGTCGCGGTCCCCAGCACCTCCGTGGACAGCTGCACCATGCAATTCGCCTGAGGTTCAGGGTCTTCCACACAGTCGAGCCCCGTGGCGATCCACACTTCATACGGCTCGTCTGCGCCCTCGGTGGAGAGCGGGTGGCTCTGCCCAAGCTCGTAGACCTTGATGGTGTCGCCTGGCTGGATCTCGGCCGCGCCCGCGAACTCGCCGATCAGCCAGCCGCCATAGAGTGAGAAGTAGTTCTCGTAGTTCTTCGTGGCGTCTGGCGCACCCTTCGCCGCGTTCGGGTCGTTGAATCCGTTGTCGCACTTGGCGTTTTGCGTCGGATTGGTCTCGCCACGGACGACGTCGAAGTAACCGAGAATCGTGGTGCCGCTGAGCAACTCGACCGCGTCGATATCGGCGCCGGGAGACATCTTCGCCGGGTTGATGCTTCCGCAGTTGATCCCGTCCCAGTGGTCCTGGATAAACACCGCATGATACGTGACCGGGACGACCGCGTCCGGGGTCGGCGTCGTGTCGACCACCGCGTCGGGCGTCGGCGTCGTGTCGACCGCCGCGTCCGGGGTCGGTGTCGTGTCGACCACCACGTCGGGCGTTGGAGTGGCGCACTCGCAAGACAGCCACTTGGTTCCGCTGTCGTCGCAGACCTGGGCACCGCCCACGGCACCGACACAGAGGCAGGTCTGAGTAGCGCCGGGCACGCAGAAGCGCTGGACGAAGCCGTCGGGGCTGAGGGTCACAGACTCTTCGCCCGGCGAGTCGCAGCCGACGAAGAACGCACACAGCACGGCCAGCACAGCGAATCGACTCAATCGCATCACAACCTCGGTTTCGGTGGGAGCTGGCATTCTCCCCCAGGCCTTCGCTCTTGCGCAAGTCGACATCGACGATGCGGTGGCAGATGCCGTAGTCAGTCGAGTTCGGCGATGAAGCTCGCGGGGAGGCAGTACTTCTGCGCGCCAGTTTCGAAGACCGGCGCGCAGGCGTAGTCCTCGTCGTGTCGGCAGTCAGCGGCACCGACGCAGTTCTTCAGGCAGATGCGCACGGACGCGCCGAACATGACCTCGAGATCCACGCAGCTCGCGCCATCGCCACAGGAACTCGCGTCGCAAAGCAGTTCCGTGCACATCCCACCCGGCACCTTCAAGTCTGAGGCACCGAACGCGACCAACAACTCCGAAGTCATGCAGGTGTAGCCGCCGCAATCATGGTCGCCGGTACACGCGGAGCCCACGACAGTCGGGTTCCACACGGCCGCGTCGGGAGTCGGCGACGTGTCGACCACCGCGTCGGGAGTCGGCGTCGTGTCGACCACCGCGTCGGGAGTCGGCGTCGTGTCGACCACCGCGTCGGGAGTCGGCGTCGTGTCGACGACCACGTCCGGCGTTGGGGCGAGGCACTCGCAGGGCGACCACCCAGAGCCAGACTGGTTGCAAGACTGGACGCTCGACGCGCCAGCGGCGCACAGACAGGCTTGCGTCGCGCCGGGTACGCACAGCGGCGAGGCGTTGGACCCACCGTCCGGGATGACAAAGGGCGTGCGGGCCTCGTCGCAGGCGCTAGACGCGGCGAACAGCACGCAAAGCACCGCCCCGGCTAAGGTTCGGACGGTCGACATGCTGGCCTCGGTGGACGGGATTGAAGCCCAAGTCTGGGTGTGCCCCGCCTTGGGGTCAAGGCGGCCACCCGTGACAGGGCTGAGCGTCAACCGGGCACTGAGTCCCGCCGCGCGCCGGGTTGCGACGCGCGGCGGGGGTGGTCGCTCAGCGTCGGTCCGAGCTGGCCAGCTCGTTGAAGCGCTTCGCCTGGTTGAGGCCACGGATGTAGAAGAACAGAATGACAGCGCCGGTGACCGCGCCACCGATGAGTAGGATTTCCATCGCAAGATCCTCGTTCGAACTGATGTGAATTGATGTCGTTCGGAGACAGAGAGGATGGATCAAGCGATGGTTGAGTCGGGGTCGTCGGCGTTGGCGCCGCCCGCGCGGAGGACGCCGGGCGTGTGCCACATGGGGTGGTGGTTCTGGCTGTCGCGCGTGCCCGTGGCGAGCGCGCGGGGCTCGGCCGAGATGAAGACGACGCGTTGCGCGCGCGCGCGGTCGGGCGTGCTGACCGGGGCGGAGCGCGGCTCGACGACGATGGCGGTGAACTCGCCGCCAGCGAGCGCCCCGCGCGCGTCCGGGGACGATCTCCCGGAGGTGTCGGTGACGTCGGCGCACTCGACCGCGTCGGGATCGAACTCGAGGGCCGCTTCGACAGCGACTCGGTCGTTCGGCGCCTGCGCGCTCGCCAGCTTGAGGGAGCCCATGGCCCCGACAAGGCTGACCAGCACCAGCAACCCGAACCCGATTCTCGCGGTCACGCGATCCTCCAGCCATCCGTGCGGTGCAGGAGATTAGCACCGCGCTCGGGGCGCGCAATGGATAGTTCCGTCGAGCTCAGGCGGGCGCGCTCGCGGGCGTCATCGGCGGCAGCCGTCAGCCGCCGCCGATGACGTTGCCATCGTCACATCCGTAGATGAACACTAGCTTTTTCACGTCGCCGGCCTTCAACGCCTCGCAGGCGCTTCCGTAGAAGGTCACCTGCGTCTGGGCGGCGTCGTAGTCCCAGCCCTCGGTCTGGCTGGCGTCGCGCGCGCTCTCGACCCCGTCGAGGTAGGCGTGGAACGCATCGATGCTCGGCGGCGCCTTCTCCAGCGCGAAGGTGCAGCCCAGCACGCTGCCCGCGATGGCGCTGAGCGCGGTGCCCAACGAGCTGGCGTTGCTGGCTTGGTAGTACGACGTGTTCCCCGGCAGCGCGGTCCCGCCCGCCTTCGCCATCGCGTTGAGCTCGCCCGCGTCCACGCCGCTGCCGAAGCCGATGACGAAGGTCCGCACCGACGGCGTCTTCTCCAGCAGCGCCTTCACCGCCGGCACCGGGTTGGCGCACGACGACTGACCGTCGGTGATCAGCACCACCACGTTGGCCCGCGTGGGGTCGGCGATGTCCGCGTGGGTCGCCAGCGCCTTCAGCGCCTCGGCCGTCGGCGTCCCGTAGCTCGTCGTCCCCGCGCCCGCCAAGAACGTGGTCACCGCGGACGCGTTGCCCAGCGCCGGGTGCACGAACACCACGCCCGCCCCGCAGTTGCTGCCTTGGTTCCCCTTCTGGTTGGTGCCCGGGTACAGCATCAACCCGAAGCGCGCCTGATCCTCAAAGGACGCCGTCAGCTGGCTGATCGCGCTCTTTGCGATGGTCCACTTCGTCTGCCCGCCACCCTGGGAATCGTTCATGCTGCCCGACCGATCCAGCACGATCAGCACGTTCGGCGGCACGTTCGTCGAGTCGTACGCCTCGCCCGTGCAGCCGCACAGCCCGCCGACGCAGACGTCGTTGCCCTTGCAGTTGGCGTCGGTGTCGCACGGCCCGCCCACGTCGTTGGGCTTGCAGGTCCCGGCGTCGCAGAACTGCCCTTCGCCGCAGTCCCCGTGCACGCCGCAGTCAGCGATGACCGGCGTCTCGCACCCGTTGGCCGCGTCCCCGTTGGTGTCGACCCACTGGTAGCCGTTGCAGGGCCCCGAGAACTGCCCCACATCACAGCAGATCATCTGGCAGACCGCCGCGCCGCTGCTGGTGTCGCACACCCCGTACGCGTTCGGGACGTCATAGATCTCCTGGCAGTTCGTGCCGCAGCCGCCGCACGCGTTGTCCAGGTAGAAGAGGCCCGTCTCGTCGTCGCGGAAGTTCTCGTCGGTGCTGCCATCGCAGTCATCGTCCAGGCCGTTGCACGTCTCGCCGGCCGCCGCCTTCCCGCACGCGTGGCAGTTCGACTGGTCCAGCGCCAGGTCCACGCAGCCGCCGGGGCACAGCGCGAGGCCGGCCTCGCACGCGCAGTGCTCGTCGACGCAGGTCGCGCCGGCCGGACAGCCCGATTCGCACGGGATGACCAGCACCTCTGCGGCGTCGGGCGCGTCGGGCGCGTCGGTCGAGTCGGGCGCGTCGGCCTCGCCGGAGTCACCCGCTGCGCCGTCCGCTAGCTCAGCGCCCTCGTCCGGCGCCCCGGCCGCGTCGTCGGCGACCTCGGCCCCCGACGCATCTGTCGAATCCGAACCCGCCGAGTCCACCTCCGCCGCAGCGCCGTCATCGGCGACCGCACCATCGCCTCCACCCGACAGATCAGGCCGCGACGCGTCCTCGCCGACGCTGATCACGGACCCGCTGCCCGCGGAGTCACCACACGCACCGACCACGGCGAGCAGGCACAAGCCTATGCCGCAAAAAAGCGGTCTGACCATCTCTGCACCCTCGGAGATGTGCCGGACCATCCGGCTCGGCGACTATATCACGCTGGATCCGCCCGACTGCCAAGGAATCTGGGCGCTTGCGGCGATTCGACCGGCCCCCCCAGGGCTGGCTTGCCCCGTCTCGCTCGCCGGTGCCATGCTCACCCCGTGGTCAGCCCAACCCCGGCCGAGCTCGGCTCCGAAGCGCGAGAACGCTACTCCCGTGAGGGTTGGCTCGTCCGCCGCGGCCTCGTCGACCTCGCCGACTGCGCCGAGGCCCTCGCCCGCGTCGCCGCCCTGGTCGCCGCCGTCAGCGAGGAGGAGCGCGCCGCACCGGGCTGGCCCACCGACATGATGGGCCGCTACCTGCTCTCCAAAGACCGCGCCGTCCCCTTCTGGGAGCCCGCCCTCGGCGACCCCTTCCAGAGCACGCCGGACCAACGCCTGCGCCACGTCGCCCGCCTCGGCCACGCCCTGCACGCCGCCGACCCATGGTTTGAGCGGCTGATCTCGGGCGGGCGTCTCGCCGAGGTCGCGGCGAACCTGACCGGCGGCCCGGTCCGCGCCGTGCAGTCGGTGCTCATGCTCAAAAACCCTGGCAGCCCGGTCGGCTTCAGCTACCACCACGACGGCGCCTACATCAAAAGCCAGCCCGAGAGCCTCGTCGTCGCCTGGCTGTCGCTCGACGGCGCGCCCGAGGAGCGCGGGGGCCTGCGTCTCATCCCCGGCAGTCACCTCGAGGCACCACCGCCCGAGATCCCTCCAGTGGAGCAGGGAATATCAGTGGAATTGGAGGCCGGCGACGCCGCGTTCTGGGCCGCGGGGACCCTCCACGCGTCGCGCCCAAACCGGACGGAGTCGCCGCGCACGGGCCTCATCGCCTACTTTGTCGCCCGGGACGCGGCCTGCGAGATTCAGCCCTGCCGCCCCGGAATCTGAGCGCGCGCTGCCGGCCGCGACCCGCGCCGACGGCGACCTCCCCGCACCAAACCGCCCGAAACCCACGACAGGCTCGATGACCATGAGCACCCCGCGCACCCAAATCGCCAAGTTCGCCGACGTCGAGACGCTGCTCGAGATGATGGCGCAGTTCAATGATATCGAGCAGATCCCGTGGACCCGCGAGGCCGCCCGGCCGCCGCTGGAGAAGCTGCTGGTCTCGCCGCAGATCGGCGTCGTCGGCTTGGTGCTCGAGGGCGACACCCTGCGCGGGTACTTCGTGGTCACCTGGGGCTACGACCTGGAGTGGTACGGCCGCGACGCGTTCCTGACCGAGCTTTACCTGCTGCCCGAGGCGCGCGGGCGGGGGCTGGGGCGCGAGGTCATCGCGATGATCGAGGCGCTGGCGGTCGAGCGAGGCGCCCGCGCGCTGCATCTGGCCGTGCGGCCCGAGAACGAGCCCGCGGTGCGCCTGTACCAGAGCGCCGGGTTGGAGACGTCGACGCGGGTGCTGATGACCAAGCCGCTGCAGCGCGGGTAGGGAGTGGCGTCGGGCCGGCTCGTGATGCGCTTCGCATGGGAAGCAACCGTATTGACGTAGTTTTTCAGCCCGTGGCTGTCGGGCTGTTGATGGCATGGTCTCTCAGCAGCGAATTCACGTGTACCAAGAGTTTGCGCATGCACGCGACCAACGCGACCTTGCCGTCCTTTCCGCGCGAGCGGAGCCCCGTGTACTGCTGCTTGATGACGGGGTTGTGTCGGATGCCGACAATGGCTGCCATGAACAGTGCGGTCCTGGCACGAGCGCGGCCACCTCGGATAAATCGCTTGCCCTGTTTTTTGCCGCTGTCTGCATTGTACGGTGCGACGCCGACCAGCGCCGCGGCTTCGGACCTGCTCAGCGAGCCGAGTTCCGGCACCTCGGTCAGCATCGTGAGAGCCACGATGCGACCGACGCCTTTGACGCTCTG
Organism: Myxococcota bacterium; assembly: GCA_041389525.1. Classification (GTDB taxonomy): domain Bacteria; phylum Myxococcota_A; class UBA9042; order PHBI01; family JACKFB01; genus JACKFB01. The sequence continues at coordinate 57,477 of JAWKRR010000006.1, forward strand.
AATGACCTCGGCACGGCGAGCCAGGTCGGGCGCCGTCGGCAGCAGTTCCTCCACTTGCTTCTCGACTCGTGCCTTTTCCTCGGCGAGCGCGCGGAGCAGTCGTTCGGTCGACTTCGCGATGAGCGGGTTGCGGGCGGCGCTGGCCCGTTTGCGCTCGGCGCCGATGACCTCGACCAGCACGGCGCGGCGATGCAGGAGTTCCCGCGCAAGCTGAACCTCCGAGGGTGGCGGCGACCAAGGGTGGACGTGCCCGACCGAGGTTTCGGCCATCTGGGCCAGCGTCGCGGCGTCGATGGCATCGGTCTTCGCGCGACGTCCAAGGCTGCGCGCGTAGTTCCGAACCCGGTCGGCGGGCACGAGCTTGACCGGCAGCTCGGCCGCGAACATCTCCTCGAGCACCACGCGCTCGTAGCCCCCCGTCGGTTCCACGACGACGACCTCGACATCGAACTGACCGAGAAGTTCGGAGAGCCTCTTCAGGCCCTCCGGCGTCCGCGGCACCTTGCCCGACATGCCCGCGGGCCGAATGAAGTACTCGACGTCGGCTTTGGCGACATCGATCCCGACGAAGGCCTTGTCCGTATTCACGCGCATCTCCTTTGGGATAAGATGAGACCGCGTCGGAGGTCGCGCCCCGATTCCTACTCGTGTATGCGAGCTCTGGACCACCAGGCTCCGGCAACCGTTCGAACGTATGGCGCGACCGTAGAGGGGTGTGGGCTCCAGCTTCTCATCGGTCTTACTAAGCGACCCCGTGAGTTCCGAGCTCCACACCCCTCCCGGCGCAAGCCAATGGTAGCGAATGGTCAAGATACGAGTGCGTCGTAAGGCGGGCTGAGGGCCGTCTCCGGTTCCGCGCTGGTCAGGAGCGGACAGGCCAGCAGGGCGCGGACAAGCGATCCCGGCTGACCCGTGGGTAGCGGGCCCCCTGCGCAGCCCGGGGAGGCGGCGCAGGGGGCCCCGGAGCTTACCTAGCCAAGGTGAACGTTCCGCCCTCGACCGTGCAATCCCACGCGGCGGGCGCACGCCAAGTGGACTTCAGCGTGCCCGAGGCGTTGTTCGCGTCGGTGACCGAGGTGACCGAGATGGTGGTGTTGTTGTCCTTTCGCTGGAGGAACTCGGCCGTCTCGCCGCGGGCGTCCTTCATGGCGAAGGGTCCGGTGAGGTTCAGCATCGTGTTGTTGCCCGCGCCGGTCATCTCGAGGGCGGTGCCTTGGCCCGACTCCGCCTTGAGGTCACCGTTGGCGCCGCTGAGCTTGATGATGAAGATCTCGTCCGTGTAGGTCTTGGACTGGTTGTTGCTGAAGGACTTGCACTTGGCGGTGTAGGTGGCCTTCATCGTCCAGGTGCCGGCCCAGGTCACGTCCACCGGCGGCTTCACCGTCGAGGCGACGCACTTGCCTGAGAAGCTGTTGCCGTTCGTCGCGTCCGCCCCACCGGGAGGGGTGACCACCACGCCGCCGCCGCCGCCGCAGGCCGAGGTGCAGGCGGACACGCACGCGGCCGGGTCCGCAGCGTCGGAGCAGTCGAAATCGCAGTCGTTCACGCATGCCTGCACACAGGCGGCATCGCACGCTGATGCACAGTCTGCAGGAGCACCGGGCGTGGCACAGGCCTGAGCGCACTCGCCCTTGCAGTCGAAGCCGTCGGCCTTCGCGGCACCGCCGCTACACACCTGACCGCTGCCGCAATCGCTGTTCGAGTTGCAGTTGTTCGCGCTGGCGCTGGAGGTGTCTGACTTCGTGTCGGCGGATCCGCTGCCGCCGTCGTCACATCCGACGGCGGCGAGGGAGAGGGCGATCACGCTGAAGGCGATGGTCAATGCTCGCATGGGGGCTCCTAGGTGGGGTTCAGCAAGGGCTGCGGTTTACGGACAAGGGGGTTGACGCTCCGCGAGTGCGGAGCGCATTCGCGACTGCGGGGGGGCGGGGTGACGCCGCCCGCTGGAATGCGTGCCAAGAGGCGACAGGATAGGACGTGAAGCCAAAAAGGTCAACGTAATTAAGCAGTTAGGCCCATGGCGCCGTCTACGCAAATAGCGAACCGCACCGCGAGGTTTGGGCCTGAGGGGCGGGCCGATCGGCTCGGCGCCATCAGGCGATTGCGGCTAGTGCGAATCTCGTCGCGCCGACCTCTGCGACGAGGCAGGAATTGCGTAGAAATGGTCAGACTCATTTGCACGTAAATATGCCATTTCCTCCGTCATATCCTCAGACACCAACACACTCAAAAAGCGCTGATGGCGCTGTACGGAACGATTTGGTCGCTGACGTCGCGCGGCATTTCGCCTTGCACACTTATGGGCCGGGATGTCATTCTCTCGGCATGCCGAGAAAGCAACGGATGGACGCGCGCGGCGCCTGGCACCACGTCGGGAATCGGTGCGCGCGGCACAGGAGCGTGTTCCAGCGGGAGGAGCACCGCGCGCTCTTCCTCGAAGTGCTCGGGGAGGTCGCCGCCAAGCACGGCTGGGAGGTCCACGCGTGGGCGCTCGTGCCGGACCGGTTCCACCTCATCGTGCGGAGCGTGCGCGGGAACTTGTCGCAGTGCATGCAGCTCCTGGGCAGCCTCTACACGCGTCGGCTGAACGCGTTCGAAGACTGGGACGGGCCAGCGTTCCGCGCCCGGTTCGCCAGCCAAGCCGTGACAGATGAATCGAGGCTCCGCTACTTAGTGGCGTTCTTGCACCTGAGTGCCGTGCGCGCCGGGGTGACCAGACGAATCGACGAGGGACTAGACACGAGTCATCGAGCTCACATGGGGCTGGCGATCGCTCCGACTTGGCTCTCGACCCGGATGGTGCGGCAGCAGATTGGATCACCGGAACAGCTCGGGGCGTGGGTTCGAGACCTGCAATCGGGGTCTGCGCGCTGGCCCAGTGAGCTCGACCTGGAGTCCGGCTGGTTTGAGGACCTGGATGGGGTGGGGCGCAGATTTAACCGCAACCCGGCGCCGGACAGGAGGACGCCCGCGCTGCTGGAGAGACTTGCTGTCCTCGACCGGGTCTGCGCGGTGACCGGCGCCTCCAAGCCGCAACTCGCTGTCACCGTGCGCGGCCCTGGCGCCAACCCACCACGAAGGTTCGCCGCGTGGATGCTGGCGCGGCACACAACGCTGAGCCGAAAGGAGATCGCCGCTCACCTTCAGATGCGACCACGCCAGCTCGAGGGCATCTTGCACCGCCTACGCCGCCACGGCGCCGGCGACCTGCTGGAGGGTTGGCTCCGCGCGTGGGAGGAACACGACCTGTCGTGATGCGTGCGGATTTTGCTTGGACCGCGTGTGAGACGGCGCGGTTCGTGGCAACATGCCCGGCTATGGAAACAACACCTGCTCGGCCGTCCCTCTCCGTGGGCGCTCTGCTTCGTGACTTGGGCGACGCGCTCGCCGCGCATCGACGCGAGGTGCTCACGGTGGTCGGCATCTGCTACGCGCCGGTCGTCGCGGTCAACGTGCTGCTGACGGCGACGGGCTCGTTGCCCACGGCGGAGACGGCGGCCAAGATGACCGTGGGCTCGGGGGAGTGGTGGGCGACCGTCAGCGTGGCGCTCATCGGCGTGGCCGGGCTGAGCTTCGGGGTGGGGGCGGCGCTGCATGTGGTGCTGAGGGCCCTGAACCCGCAGGCCGCCGTGGGCGCCAGCCTCAGGCGCTGGGGCGGGGTGCTGAGCCTCAATCTCGCAGGATTTCTCAGCATTTTTGGGCTCGCGATCCCCGCGGGTATTCTGTTCGCCGTCGCGGGCGCGGCACTTGGAAGGACGACGCCGGAGACCATGATGCCGGTCATGTACGGGGTCGGCGTCGTCATGCTGGTGCCGGTGGTGCGGACCCTGCTCTCGCTGACCACCGCGTTCGCGCTGATGACGGCGGAGGGGCTGCGGCTGCGGCCGGCGTTGGTGCGGGCGGGCGTGCTGCTGAAGGGCAATCGTCTGGTGGGGGCGCTCTTCTTCGGGGGCATCGTGCTCGTCGCGACGGGCTTTCCGACGACCGCGGTCTACGGCGCCGGCGTGCGTACGGACGGGGTGGTGGCGATCGTCGTGTTGTCGCTGATTTACGTGGTCGCCATCAGCGTAGAGGCCGTCGCGCTGGCGGTGATGTACCGGGCGCTGGTGGGGCGCGAGCTGGGTGCGAGCGACGGCAAGCTGGCCGAGGTCTTCGAGTAGGGGGCCCGGGCGCGCGCGCGGCGAGGTCAGGCGGCCTTGCGGAAGGTCAGGTTGTAGCGGAAGGGGCCTGTCAGCGCGTGGTGACCGTCGCGGAGCGGGGCGACCCCGTGAAACCACAGCCGCGACGGCCCGCCCCAGACGACGACGTCGCCGTGGGTTAGCGGCACGCGCTGGGCCGGGTCCGAGCGGTTCGCCCCGCCGAAGCGGAAAGTCGCCGGCAACCCGAGGGACACCGACACAATCGGCGCCGAGAAGTCCCGCTCGTTGCGGTCCTGGTGAAGCGACATCCGGGCCGTGGGCGCGTAGCGATTGACGAGGCAAGCGTCAGGCTCAAAGCCCGCGTACCCCGCGCCCTGAGCCGCCGCCTGGGCCAGCGCGCGAAAGGAACGCGGCATCTCCGGCCAAGGCGAGCCGGACTCCGGGTCCATGGGCGAGTAGCGGTACCCCGTCGCGTCGGTCACCCACCCCAGCGGCCCGCAGTTCGTCATCGCCACCGACATCGTAAACCCGCCCGGCGTCACCATGTGCCGAAACGGCGCCCGATGTGCCACAGCCATCAAGTCCCCAAGCAACTCCTCGTCATTCGAGAGTGCCAGCCCGCGCAGCCACACCGCGCCGGCCCCAAGCTCTGCCCGAGCCCCAACCTGGTCTGCGTCCGCGTTGCCGAACCCAAGCTCCAGCTGCCCCCGCCCCATCGCCGCCTCCTCGACTCCGCCGACGCCCGAGCCGCATCCTACGGCGGACACGGGGCCTCGCAAGCGCTGGGGCTTGCTCTGTGCTGCAGGTCGCCGGCGGTGGGTGTGGCGCGATCTCGCCGCTGGGGCCGGCAAGTCAGCGCGCGTCGCCAAGTCGATGACGAATACGAGATCGGGGTTGATGCCGCGGGCGAAATCGCCGCACTCTCTCGCCACCGCCCTCCACACGCGAGAACGCCTTGATTTCGACCCCGCGAATCCGCGAGCGCTTGCTCCGCGTGCCTTTGCGCCTCGTGCCGAGCCGACACGCGGGGGAGAGCCTCGATCGGGCGCGGCTCGACGAGATGTACGCGCTGCGATCGCGCATCTTCGCGCTTCAGCCGACGAAGGACCCCGCCGACGACCGCGCGAAGTTCGACGCCTTCGTCGGGGGCTGCCAGCGCGTGCTGCTGCTGCGTTGTCGCGACGGCGCGCTGCGCGGGATGCTGTGCTTCGCCTGGGAGCGCCTGCCTGGAAAGGGCGGGCTGGTCTTCGTGCCCGAGTACGGGTTCTTCGAGCCTGAGTTCCGCGGGGACCCCGCGTTGATCCTCGGCGGGCTGCCGATTTTAGCGCGGGCGATGCTCGCGGCGCGGGGGCGACCCATGTGGATGGCCGGCATCGGCTACCCGAAGAGCATGCGGGCGGGCGCGCGGCTGCTGAAACCTCTGTGGAGCCTGGCGGACCCCGACCTCCCCGACGACGCCCGCGCGGTGCTCGAGACCGTCCTCGCCCGCCACGGCGGACCCGGCAGCGACCCGAAACGAGGCACCGTGCCCATGCCGACGGTCCCAGAGCCGCCGCCGCCGCCCGCGCGCCAGGGCAGCTTCTGGCGCCGCTACGAGAGCCTGAACCCCGACTGGCCGCGCGGCGTCGGACTGGTGATGGCGGGGAGAGTGGACGGGCGCATTTTCGCCCGCATCGCGGCCGACCTCACGCGGCGACGGCGGCGGCGCGGGGCGAGCCGGCGGAGCTGATTCGCAGGGCGAGGCGGGGGGCGGGGTCGCTGGGCTCTGGGGTTGCGGGCGGTCCGGCGGCGAGTCCGCGCTGTGTCAGTGCCGCAGCCAGCGGCTCTGTCGACGCCGCCACATCAGCGCCCAGAGGGTCAGCAGCGCGATGAGCGCCGTCCCGCCCTGCCCGCCCGCGCCGGCGCCGCCGCAGCCGCCGCAGCCCGCGCCACTGCCGCCCGTCGCGACCTCGGCACCCTCGACGATCTCGGCGCCGGCGTCGGCGCCCGCCGGGTCTCCCACGTCCGCCGCGCTCGGCTCGTCGGGGATGGGCGGCGCGACCATGACCTCCTGCGGCCCCTCGGCGCCGACCTCGAAGGCGCCCACGTCACACGCGGCGCCGCCGGCCGCGCCCCCGTCGAAGGGCCGCGCCTGCCCGCGCTGGTCCACGTCGGGACAGCCCGCGGCACCGCCCGCATCCAGCGCCGGGCTGCCGATTTGCAGCGCGTGAGTCTGGGTCGGCCCGCCGTTGTCGGCCAGCGGGTTCAGCCCAGGCCCACCGCGCGGCAGGTCGTCGGCGCCGAACCCGGGCACCTCCGTGTCGCTGAGATTAAGCCCGCCCGAGATCACCGCTCCCGGTTGGTCGGTGTGCAGCCCGACGTTGTCGAGCGTCCCGCCCGCGCCGGTCGTGTTTGACGCCAGGATGACCCCCTCCAGCGTGAGCTCGGCGTCTCGCACGAAGATCCCGCCGCCGCCCTCGTCCGGGTCCGGGTCGCTGACCCGGTTGAAGGCGATGGTGCTCCAGCGAATCGTCGTCACCGCCGTCCCCGGCCCGCTGTAGCTGACGGTGCACAGGCCGCCGCCGGCCCGCAGCGCCACGTTGCCGCTGATGGTGCTGTTGACGATGTTCAGCGTCGCGGGAGCCTCGGTCTTGCTGTTGGTGCCGTTATTCGAGATGCCACCGCACGAATCGAAGTCGTTGGTCGCGTCGTCCACCAGGTTGTCCGCCCGATTGCCGCTGATCGTGCTGGCCTCGATCGTGAACACGCCGCCGCGCTCGTTGAAGATGCCGCCGGCTGCGTCGGCCTTGTCGACCGCGCTGTTGCCGACCACCGTGGAGCGCCGCAGCGTGAACACGCCCCGGCTACTGTTCGCGATGGCCCCACCGCTGCCGTCGTCCACGCGGTTGCCGCGCAGCGTGCTCTCCTCGACCAGCACCTCGCCGTCCGACTGATTCAAGATGGCCCCGCCGCCGCTCGCCGTGTTTTCGGCGAAGGTCGAGCCTCGGACCGTCACCTTTCCGCCAGATTTTTCCTCGCCGTTTGCCCCGTTGGTGATGGCGCGCCGGTTGCCCGTAAACGTGGCGTCGGCGACATCAAGGGTCGATTCGGCGCCGTACACATAGAAGGTCCCGCGCTTGTTCCCGCTGAAGCTTGCGCCCGTGACGGTGGTCTCCCCGCCGTCCATGGTGGCGATGGCGGGCCCGTCGTCGGAGCCGTCCACCGCGCCGCCTGAGATCTCGAGCACGCCGCCTTCGTTGAGGATGGCCGAGCCCTCACTCGCGACGCTGGACACGCGGCTCCCGGAGATGGTGCTGTCGACCATCACCACGGTGCCGCCAGCCAGATAGATCGCCCCGCCCTTGAGCGCGCGGTTGTTGGTCAGCGTCGTGTTTCGCAGCGTCAGGTGCCCAACCCCCACCGAGAAGGCGCCGCCGGGGGAATTGGGCGCGCTGTCGCGAATCACGCAATCCTCGACCGTGACGTCTCCGCCGATGGACAACCCGCCACCGTTGCCGTCGCCGACCCGCTGCATCGTCAGCCCGCGGATGACCACGACGCTGCCCGGAAAGGCGCCAAACACCCGGTGGTCAAAGCTCGTGCTGCCGACAATCGTCAGCGCGAGCAAGTCAGCCCCCGGCCCGACGATGGTCACCTCGCCGCGAAGCTCCAGCGTGCGCTCCAAGACGATCTCGCCGGCGAGCCCAGCGTTGAACGTGATGACGCTCGGCTCCGTCGCCTCCGCCGCCACCCGCAGCGCGTCACGCAACGTGCAATCCGCCGCGCACTCAGGAGCCTCCGCGGTCGGGCCTTCATCCTCGAGCGTCATCACGACCAAGTCCGCCGCGCCCGCGACGCCCGGCAGCAGCACCAGCAGCGCCAAGACCACCGCCAGCCCGCACCGCGAAACGACTCTGCCCACCAAACTGCCGTCGCCCATCGGATTCCTCTCTCTCGTCGTCTGCGCCCGAAATTCCCACAGGCCCAAGCGCGCATCGAGGTTTTCGCCGTGAAATCGAAGCGTTGAAGCCAAGAAGGCCACCACCCAACGCCCACAGATTCTAGTCCGACGGCGCCGGGCTTCCAACCCAACGGCCGTCGGTCCGCAGCCGCCGCGTGCAATGCCGGACGGGAAGAAGGCGCAGGCCGCGTGCACCGCAGTCTCATGGTTCTTCCCCGAATCCATCGCGCGCATCAGGCCGGCGAGCCGCCCGATGACTTCGCGGATATCGAGTTCCGGATGGATCTGGAGGGCTACCTAGGAACTCCAGAGTCTGCGCGTCAGACGCTGCGGACTTCGCGGGCCGACTGCCAGCGGACAAGCTCCGAGAGACGCAGACGGTAGCGGGCGACGTTGCCCTGGTGGAGGTGGTGGAGGTCGCTGAAGGCCATGGCGGCGAGTTGATCCACGTCGTCGGGAGGCACCAGCGAGGCCGCGCGGGTGCGCAGATCGGCGAGGTCGATGGAGGCGCCGGCGCGCACGACGTCCCCGACGAGCTCGATGAGCGCTTCGCGATGGCGCATCCGGAGCGGGTCGGGGTCGGGAAGGCTCTCCGTGACGGCCGCATAGCGAAGTGCGGAGCGCTCATACGCCCAGATGAAGGTGTCGCGGAGTAGCTCGACTCGCCCCAGCTCGTAGACCGCGAGCAGTCCGTCGATGTAGCTGCGCTCCGGTACGTCCACGAACGAGAGCGGCGAGAGGTTGTCTCGGATGAAGGGGATGTTGGCGCCGAGCCGCGAGACGCGCTTGTTCCCGTCAAGGAAGGGCTGAAGATACGGGAGTTGGACCATCACGAAGAGGGCCTGTTCGAAGGGATCGCGGATCGCCTGCGCCTTGGCGAGCAGCAAGTCGAAGCACTCCTCAAGCTGCTGCGGGACAGCGAGGGGGATGAAGACGCTGCCCGATATCTCCACCGGTAGCACTCGAAGGCGGCCCGAGGCCGTCGGGTCAAAGAGCAGGTTCTCCGACAACAGTGCGTGGAGGTTCTGAAACGTGTGGCGATCGATGGCGATGCTCGCGGCGTTGTCCACGAGCATCTCAATGGCAGCCTTGTGGTTCAGGATCATCTGAGCGTCGCGTTGGTCTTTGCCGGGCGCGAGCTGCCCCTGCTCGATCAGGTTCTGGGTGTCGAGTCGGGTGTAGGTGTTGCCCTCGAGCTTGCTGGATGCCCAGGAGAGATCGATTAGGAGGCGACCGAGGATATCGCGGGCGTAGGTTCCGGCCGGCCGGCCTGCGGGACCGGCGCGGCCGACGGCGCGCAGGTGTTCTCGGCTCGCTTCTGGTAGCCAGGAGGTGACGTTCGGCTCGTACGCGTCGAGAAACGCTCGGCGGTAGCCGATCGGCGTTCGCTGCGATAGCGGTCGACGGACGAGGACGCGCAGATCTCGGGCTTCAGCGGATGCTGGCTCGATGTCGTGTTCGCGAGGGGTTGGGTCGAATGTCGGCGCGTCCGCCTCCGACGCCGGTCCGGCCTGTGGCGCGGACACATGGTAGCGGGTCGCTCGACCGCGCCCGTCCACCACCACGCGGCCGGAAGCCACCAGCGCCGCGATGCGCCGCTGAAGCGTCCGTCGCGGCACTTCGGCGCCCAGGACGGCGTGGAGCTCGTTGAGGCTGAGACCGCCAAGATGCTCAGCCACCAGACCGGCGATCGACTCCAGCTCCCGCTGCGGCAGCACCTTCGGCATGATGAGTCCCCCTCCACGTTCGCGAATCGCGCCACATCCTCGCCGCGCGCCACGAAGATATGGCGCGATAACCAAATCGCGCCACCATTATGGCGCGAAAGAGGTGTTTATGGCGCGATTGTGTCTGGTATGGGCGAATTCGCACAGAGTTCCAGTTCGTCAGACGCGGAAGGTCTGCGGCTCGACGCTCCGTGCAGGCGCGGGACGAGAAACGGAGTTCGGGACGCCGCCTTGCTCCCAAACCGGGACCAAAGTAGATTGGCGCCGAGGTCACTGGTGTGCGGATTATCGCCCGACGAACATTGCAGCAGTTCTGGCAGGCCGGACACGCGGTGGCTGAGGCGCCGGCGCGAGCGTGGTTCGCGGAGGTTGGACGGGCGACTTGGACCTCGATGGCGGACATCAAGACCCGGTTTCCGCAGGCGAGCGTCATCGACGCCGAGCGGGTGGTCTTCAGCCTTGGCGGCAACAAGTTCCGTCTTGTCGTGAAGGTCTGGTTCCCGTCGCAGACGGTGTACATCAAGTTCATCGGTACCCACGCGGAGTACGACCGCATCGATGTGGGGTCGCTGTAGGGCCCCCAGGTTCAGGAGGAGAGACCATGGAAATCCGACCGATTCGCAATGACGCCGACCATGCCAAGGCGTTGGCTCGCATCGACCAGCTCTGGGGTGCGGAGGCCGGCAGCGCCGCGGCGGATGAGTTCGAAGTGCTCGTCACCCTCGTCGACGTCTACGAGAGCGCGCACCACGCCATCGAGCCGCCAGACGCCATCGCGGCTATCGAGTTCCGCATGGACCAGGAGGGGCTGACTCGGAAGGACCTCGAACCCTTGGTGGGCAGCCGCGCCCGAGTCTCGGAGATCCTCAACCGCAAGCGCCCACTGAGTCTCGCGATGGTGCGGCGCCTGCGCGACGGCCTCGGCATCTCCGCAGACGTGCTGGTAGGGCGGGGATGAGCGCCGCGCTAGCCGCCTCACGTTCCGGCGCGACCCGGAGATTCGGGGACTCGGCGATGACTCGGAAAATGTTCAGTCTGAGCGTTTGACACCTAGTCCGGCGCCTAGTTTCCCTGACACTGTGAGGCGGTCCACTCGGCATGGAAGTAGTATCGCACGAGATCGGGTGGGGTTTCTTCGTTCCGAATTCTGCGGGGACGGGCACCAAGCGCAGCCCGCTCGCGATCGGAGGTCGCGACTGGGAGTTCATCACCGTCCCGGAGATCGAGCCGGGCTCATTCGTTCAGTTTTGCCGCGTCCGGGTCGAGGCTAGCCAAGGCGTTGATAGGCTTCACTTCTTCGTAGTGAGCTTATCAGCCGCCGGCGCCGCACGAGCCCCTATTGAGAGAGCTGTTGCCCGGCTTGCCGGCGTCCCCGTCTTTGCGCAGGAGTCGGAGCAGGGCCGAACGGCCGAGATCGTCCAAGACCACGGCATGCTCGAACGAGTCGCGGTTGGGGTCACAGCACTCGCGTATTACAACGGAACCCTCGATGACATCGACGTGTTCTCGATCTCGGGAGTCCATGCAGGCTATGAAGTCGAAGTAGCATTTGACCGAGGTTGCTGGCGTGCCCGAATCACATAGACGTCGAACACGAGGTAGGGGTGGAGCGGGCTACATTCCGATTCTCCTGTCTCGGATTCATCGGTAGTAGCGGCCGTCGTGCTTGGGGGTCGGTGCAGGACGCAAGCCTTGCTAGGAGGCGGCCGGCACCCATGCGTGGTTTCGGAGTGCGAGACCGGCGCGGGGGCAGACGCGAGTTCTTAGCGCGCGCCGGGGCTACGGGGCGGGGGCTCGGTGGCGAGGCGGACGACCTCGGCGAGGGTTGGGTAGGTCTGCGCGGGCGTGGGTTTTGCGTGGCCGTGCCTGACTATTTGGAAGGTTTGGAGGCCGAGGGTCTGGGCGGGGTGGATGTCCTCGGGCTCGCTGTCGCCGACCATCCAGGCTTCGGTGGGGGCGACGTCGTGGCGGGCGAGGGCGTGGCGGAAGATGGCCGGGGCGGGTTTGGGGGCGCCGGCGTGTTCGGGGATGGTGATGCTGTCGAAGTGTTTGGCCAGGTCGAGGGCCTCGAGGAGACCTGGGAGGCGGTCGTCGAAGTTCGAGAGGATCGCCAACGGGATGCCGGCGTCGTTCAGCGCTCCGAGGGCGGCGGGGACCTCGGGGTAGACGTGCCAGGGCTCGGCGGTGGCGAACCAGGCGTAGAGGCCGCTCGCGAGCCGGGGGCCGAGGTCGGGCGCGCCCGCGTGGGCGAAGGTCGCGGCGATGATGCGGTGCCAGGCGTCGCGGGCTGCGGCCGAGTCGGCTGGGAGGCTGGCCTCGGCGAGATAGATCGCCTTGAACGCGGCGCGGAAGCCTTGCTCCAGCAGGCCCGCATCCACCTCAGCACCCTGGCCGCGGGCATACCGCGCGTAGGCCGCCCCGACCCCGCCGCGCACCTCGGCCAAGGTGCCGACGAAGTCGAAAAGGATCAGGCGCGGACGGGCGATTTCGACCGTCACGGCGCGGGTTCGGGCTCGGGGTACTGGGCCTGGATCTCCGGCGACAGCCCTCGCCGCGTGGCGATGTCCCCGTAGACCGCCGCGTGCGGGCGCGCCCGCCGGGCCTTGATCTTGTCGTCGGGCTCGACCGCGAAGAGGCCGAAGCGCAGGTCCATGCCGTGGTTCCACTCGTAGTTATCGACCAAGGTCCACGCGTAGTAGCCGCGCAGGTCCACGCCGTCGCGGATGGCGCGCCAGACCCAGGTCAGGTGGCGGGCGAAGAAGCGCGACGCCACCGCCTCGTTGTCCTGGGGGATCTCGAGGCCGTTTTCCGTGATGATGACTGGCAAATCGTAGCGTTCGCGCACCGCCATCGCCATCTCGTAAATGCCCCGCGGGTAGTCCTCCCACACCACCAGCGTGAACGGGTTGAAGGTCGTCAGCGGCGACAGGTCCGGCAGCAGCGGGTCGTCGGTGCCCTCGATGGTCACCCGCGTGTAGTAGTTCACGCCGATGTAGTCCATCCGGTTCGCGAGGCTCTCCCGCAGCACACCCACGCCGTCGAGGTCAGGGTCCTCAATCCCCTTGGCCACGGCGTCCAAGAACGCGATATTCCACAGGTAATACGCGTTCTCCGCCGCCTTCACGTCCAGCGGCTCGTCGGGGTTCGCCGGCCGAAAGGGCGTCATCGCGTAGACGATGCCGACCTCCGCCGCCTCCCCGTCGCCGTCCGCGTCCTTCGTGTCCGCGGCCTTCAGCGCGTCGTACATCCGCGCGTGGGCCTCGATGAGCGCGTTGAACACCGTCTTCGCCGCCGCACTCGACAGCGACAGCCCCGGCGGGTTCACCCGGTCCGCCGTCGGCAAGATGTAGCCCGGCAACACCACGGCAAAAGGCTCATTCTCGGTCGCCCACACGTCCACCTCGCCCCCGAACTCCCGCCCGAGGAACGCCGCGTACTTCGCGATCTCCCGCACCGTCCGCTCGGCGTCGACCCACCCGCGGTCCCGGCAGCTCTCAAGGTCCTTGTGACACGCCACCCCGTCGTGAATCCACGCAGGCAACGTATAGTGATTCACGGTCGCCAGCGGCTTCAGCCCGCGCTTCGCCATCGCCGCCAGCATCGCGTGATAGCGCGCGACCGCCAGCGGGTCCGCAGCCAAGTCCATCAGCGCGTCAGTGCCGTTTCCGTCCGTCGCCGTCGGGAAGATCCGGCTCCACTCGAAGCTGAACCGGAAGCCCTTCAGCCCGAGATCGGCCGCTCGCTCAATATCCTGCTCGTAGAGCTCCCAAAACCCCGGCCCCGCGCCGGGCGGGTCGCCGGCCGTGTGCGTCGCCTTGTCGGCGATGATCTCCTCGCTGGTGATCCACTGATACCAGTCCGATCCGCGGTCCTCGCACAGGTCCGGCGCCATCGTCGGGCAGCCCATGTCCGCCTGAAAGCCCGCGATGGCCACCCCGAACGTGAATCCTTCCGGAAAGCGCATCGTCGGGTCGTCCGGCCCGCTGCCGTCGGCCTCGGCCACCTCGCCCGCGTCCGCCACCACGTCGCCACCGGAGTCCACGTGCCCGCCGCCACCGCAGCCCACCACCGCGACCGCGAACCCCACCAGCCACTTCGCCGCGCTACGCATCTCCGTCCTCCCGGCAGCGCCGCGCGCCACCCGCCCCCCGGGACTTGAGCCCGAGATCCCCCAGCGCCATAATCCCGCCCTTCCCCACATCACCCGCCCGCGCCCACGCACCCCACGGCCTCGCCGGCGCCGGAGCCCGCCTATGCTGAACCTACAACAACGCCGCCCGTTCTACCTCAGCGAAGCCATCACCATCGGCTACTGGCTGGTCGTCAGCTTCGTCATCCTGCTCTTCTTCCAGACCCTCCCCGAAGGCCGCCGCGTCCTCGCCGTCCACGTCGGCTACCTCACCTTCGTCGCCGGCCTCCTCATCTGGTCGCAGCGCCTGCCCGCCCAGCTCCAGCTTCACCTGCGCATGGCCTTCGCCGCCGTGATGGTCCCCGTCGCCTTCATGCAGCTCGCGGGCGTCGTCCCCTACCTCAACCCTATCGAGATGGAGGCGAACCTCATCCGCATCGACACCCGCATCTTCGGCGTCAACCCGCAGGAGTGGATGGAGCAGCACTACCACCCGGTCCTGACCGAGGTCCTGCAGGTCGTTTACGCCTGCTTTTACCTGATCCCCATTGCCGTCGGCGTGCCGCTGCTGATGAACGGGCGCAACAAGGACGCCGAGGTGTTCTGGACGGCGGTCGGGCTGGCTTTCTACCTGTCGTATCTGACCTACATCATCGTGCCGGCGACCAGCCCCTACATCTTCGCCGAGACGCCCGAGGGCAAGTACCTCATCACGTACAAGGAGGAGCTGCAGGGCCTGCTGCTGACCGACCGCATCCGCGCCTCCATCCACGAGATGGAGCGCATCAAGCACGACTGCTTCCCCTCGGGGCACACCGCCGTCTCGCTGGTCGTGCTGCTGATGGCGTTTCGGCAGCAGCGCAAGGTCTTCTGGGTGGCGCTGCCGGTGGTGTCGGCGTTGATCTTCAGCACGGTGTACCTGCGCTACCACTACGTCATCGACCTGGTCGCGGGGGCTGTGCTGGCGGTCGCCATCGTCATCGGCACGCCCTGGCTGGTCGAGCGCTGGAACCGCCGCTACGACCTGCCCGACGACCCGACCACCGTGCCGGAGCTGGCCGGTTTCCAGCCCGCGCGGCAGCGTTCGCCCTGGTGAGATCGGTGAAACGACAACGCCCGGCGGGCCGCGAAGGCACCGCCGGGCGTGTCGACTCCGCGGACCGCCGCCTTACACGGCGAGGTCCAAGGTGACGCGCATCGTCACCGGCTTCCCGTCGGCTGACAGCGGGAAGTGGATGCGCCGCAGGATTCGCGCGAGAAGCCGGGCCAGCTCGGCGTCACCGGCCTCGTCGGCGACGACCCGCACCGCGCTCGTGATTCCGTCCGCGCCGACGCTCAGCTCGAACTCGATTCGCCCGCTGAGCGCTGGGTTCTTGGCGAGGCGAGAGGCGTAGGCCGCGCGCAGCGTCACGATCCGCGCCTTGGGAGCACCCAGGTAGGCCTTCATGTGGGCCGGCGCCACGGCGCCGCCGACCAGCTTGGACGCGATCTCCACGCGCGCCTGGAGGGGAGGCGCCTCCACCTCCGCCGAGGATTTCTCAGGCTCTGGCGCCCGCGCCGCGCCGTCCGCCTCCTCGAGCGCGGCCGTCTTCGGCCTCATCATCACCAGCCCGCCGTCCTTGCCGTCGTCGGGCTTGTTCAGCGACCGCTGCGCGGGCTCGCTGTCGAGCGCCCTGAACTCGGCCAGCTTCTTCGCCGCGCTGCCGCGCCCGCCGCCGGTGTCGACCCGACCCAGTCCGCCGATGGCCCCGTAGCCGCCGCCGCCACCGCTGCCGGTGCCAGCCATCCCCATGCCGCCCGCGCCGTGGCCCTGGACGAAGCCGCCGCCGGGCCCCGCCGGGATCTCCATGGGCTGGGGCATGGCCGCCGCGGGCGCGATATTCGCCAGCTCGCCGCCGGCCTTCTCCATATCCACGCCCTCGGGAGCGTCGTTCGGCTGGACGATGGTCTTGGCGTCGCCCTCGACCACGGTCGAGCGGTCCACCGCCACGAAGCTGGTCCACGCCGTCACGATGTGGAAATCCAGCCCGAGATCGGTGATGGACTGAACGGTCTCCGCGTCGCCCGGCTCGTACCACAGCTCCTGCTCGAGGCTGGCCACCCGGGCGCGCGCCCACAGGCTCTCCAGCGAGTCGTTGCGCTCCTGCTCGGCCGGCAGCGACACGGGCACGTCGAAGCTGACCTCGCGCCCGTCGACCTTTCCGCGCACGGTGACCGACGCTTTGCCGCCCTGGGCGTAGCGGCCGTGGACGATGAGGGGGCGGCTGGCGAAGAGGTCGGGCAGCTCGGCCGGCTCGAGGTCGGTGACGTCGAGGCCCTTCCAGTCAAAGCTGATGTCGGTCAACACCGGGTGGTCGACCATGGCGAAGAAGCGGTCGACGGCGCGGGTCGGCTCCTCGCGGGTGGTCACGACGATGGCCGTGCCCTTGCCGGCCTTGGCGAGGCCGTCGATGAGGAAGCGATTGACCGAGGAGCCCGTGCCCAGGGTCATCACGCGCGCCCGCTGGCCGCCGCGCTCGATGGCGGCGACCATGGTGGACGCTTGGCCCATGATCTCGGTCTCGTTGCCGATATAGCCGTCGGTGACGAAGAAGACGTAGCGGTGGCGGCCGGACTCCAGCGCCGGCGACAGGGCCTCGTCGACGCCCCCGCTCATCATGGTGCCGCCGCCCGCCTGGGCTGCGTCGAGGAAGCGCAGGGCCTCGGTGATGCGCGTCTGATCGGCAGGTACTGACTGGCGAAACGCGCGGGCGGTGTGGCCGGCGAAGGTGATGACGTTGAAGGTGTCGACCGGGCGCAGGCGAAGCAGCGAGGCGCGGACTGCTTCTTTCGCCATCGCGAGGGGCTCGCCGGACATGGAGCCGGAGCTGTCGACCACGAAGATCATCTCGCGGCGGCCGACCAGCGCTTCGATGTCGAGGCGCGGGGGCTGCAGCATCATCGCGAAGGTGCCGGCGTTGCCGACCTTGTGGGCCATGACGGCGGCTTGCAGCTCGGGGCCGTCGACGGCGTAGCGGAAGACGAAGTCGCGGTTGGGGATCTCGCCGTCTTTGGCGAGTGTCACCGTGAGACTGCCGTCATTCTCGGCGATGTCGACCTCGTGGGTGGGGGTCTCGTAGTCGATGACGGGGAGGCCGGCGTCGAGGGTCAGGGTGATGGCGATGTCGGCGCCGGTGCGCAGGCCGCGGCCGACGATGGGCGGCGAGATGCGCGAGGCGTCGGGGACCTGGGCGGTGTCGGAGGCGGTGCCGGTGCCGGTGTTTTCGTCGCCGATGGGCGCGCCGGGCATGAAGCGCGGGCCGACGACCATGGGGAAGACGAACTCGTAGCTGCCGGCGTCGTAGGCGAGGGTCTGGACGTAGGCCAGCTCGACCTCGATGGCGGCGCCGGGGGCGATGTTGGCGACCGACTGGGTGAAGACGTTGGGGCGCTCTTGCTCCAGCAGCGCTGCGGTGTGGCCGGCGGTCTTGGCGTCCTCGTAGATGCGGCGGGCGGTGTCGCGGGTCTTGATCTCGGCCTCGATGATGCGGGCGCCGATGACCATCCGCATGGCGTCGACGGCCGAGTTTTCGGGCAGCGGGAAGACGTAGACGGCCTCGATGGGGAAGGCGAAGGGGTTCTCGTAGCGCTGGACGACCGAGACGCGGGCGCCGAAGCCGGAGACGTCGGCGCGGACGTCGGTCTTCTTGAGGGGCAGGTCGTACTCGACGCCCTCGTGGACGATGCGGAGGCGCGGGATGTCGCCGGGGTCGGTGTGGACCTGGGCGGCGGCGGCGATGAGGGCGGGGGGCGCGATGGGGATGCCGGTGGGGGCGTCGTGGCCGGCCGGCTTGAGGACGCGGGCGATGTCGGCGGGGGTCTGGATGGGGGGCGGGTCGGCTGGCTGGGCCTGGGCGAGCTGAGCGAGGGCGCCGGCTTGGCGGCCGGACGGCTCGGGGGTCGCGGGGCCCGACTGGGCGCAGGCGGCCAGCAGCAGGGCGAGGGCGACGTGGACGGGTGACTTGGACATGAGGGTTCCTCCAGAACTGAGGCGGTGACGCGCGGAATGAGGGGGTGGGACGCCCGGCGCGGCGAAAGGATCTGCCGTTATTCGGCGCGCCGGGGGCTCAGCGAGACGTCAGGGGCTGCCGCCGGCTGAGAAGCGCAGCGGCATCCGGACGCGGGTGGGGACCTGGCCCACGGGGGCATCGAAGCGCATGTTCAGGGCGATGGCCACAAGGTCCGCCGCGAGCTGCGGGTCGCCGACGCTGTCCTCGACGACCTTCGCGGACTCCACGGTGCCGTCCTTGGCGATGACCCACTCGAGGACCACCCGGCCGGCCAGCCCCGGCACGGCGGCCTCGCGGGCGACATAGGCCTTGCGGAAGGCGGCCGCGTGCTTGAGGAAGACCCGCTTTATCGCGTCGGTGGGCGCGTAGCCGGCGGTGTCCTTGCCGTCGTCGGACGCGGGCTCCACCGTCGGCGACCCGGGCTCGATGGTCTTCGGCGGGGCCACCTCCTTCGCGGTCAGCGTCACGATCTTCCCCGCGCCAGCGCTTCCCGCTGAGGCACCGCCGACGCGGACGGACATCACGCGCGTGACGCGGGCCGTGCCGGACCCAGAGCCGCTGGCGCCGCGCCCGACGAGGCCCCCCGAGCCCACGCCGTAGCCGTAGCTCCGGCTGCCGCCGCCCCCGCTGCCCGAGACGAGCTGCTCGGGCCCGGCCATCACCGGGTCCACGGCCTCGGGCGCGTCGACCGGCTGCACGATGGTCCGCGCGCGGCCGCTGACGGTGGTCGAGCGGTCCACGGCCACGAAGCTGGTCCAGGGGGTGACGATGCTGAAGTCCAGACCCAGCTTCGTGATCTCGCTGACCGCGCCCTTGTCGGCTTGGTGCCACAGGTCGCGCTCGAGGCTCTCGATGCGGGCGCGGGCCCACAGGGGGTTCAGCATGGCGTGCTCGTCGGCGCGGGCTGGCAAGGTGACCTTGGCGCGGACCTCGACCGGGCGCCCGTCGGCGGTGCCGCGCAGGACCACCGTGCCGGAGCCGCCGCGCTTGTAACGACCCAAAATCGTCAGGGGGCGACTGGCAAAAAGGTCCGGCACGCGGCTGGGCTCGGCGTCGGTCACGGCCAGGCCGCCCCAGTCGATGGTGATGTCGGTCATGACCGGGTGGTCGACGAGGCGGAAGAAGGTGTCGACGGCGGCGGTCGGTTGCTCGCGCGCGGTGACGTAGACGGTGGTGCCGTCCCCGGCGCGGCTGAGGCCGTCGAGCAGGTGGCGATTGACCGAGGAGCCGGTGCCCAGGGCCATCACGCGGGCCTTCTGGCCGCGCTCGCGCATGGCGGCGACCAGGGACTCGGCGCGACCGAAGAGCGCCTCCTCGTTGCCGACGTAGCCGTCGGTGAGGAAGAGGACCACACGGTTTCGGCCCGCCTCGACCGTGGGCTCGAGCGCGACGTCGATGGCGTTGGCCAGCACCGTCCCGCCGCCGGCCTGGGCCGCCTCGATGAAGCGCAGCGCCTGGCGGATGCTGGCGTCGTCGGCGGGGCGTGACCTCGGGAAGGCGCGGGCGGCGGTCCCGGCGAAGGTGATGACGTTGAAGGTGTCGACGGGGCGCAGGCGATTTAGCGAGGCGCGGACTGCCTCTTTGGCGAGTGCGAGGGGCACACCCGACATGGAGCCGGAGCTGTCGACCACGAAGACCATCTCGCGGCGGCCCACCAGCGCCTCGACGTCGAGCTCGGGCGGCTGGACCATCAACGCGAAGGTGCCGCCGCCGCGGGCGCCCTTGTGGGCCATGAGCGCGGCTTGGGGCGCAGGCGCGTCGGTGCGGAAGCGGAAGACGAAGTCGCGGTTGGGGATGGAGTCCTGCTCGGCCAGGGTCACGCGCAGGCTGCCGTCGTGCTGGGCGGTGTCGACGCGGTGGGTGGGCGCGTCGAAGTCGGTCACGTCGAAGGCGGCGTCCAGGGTCAGGCGCAGCGCGATGTCCTGGCCGGCGCGCATGCCGCGGCCGGCGATGGGCGGGGAGATGCGCGAGGCGTCAGGGACCTGGTCGGTGTCTGCGAGGCGGCCGGCGCCGACGTCGTTGCCGAGCGGCGAACCCGGGATGAAGCGCGGCCCGACCACCATCGGGAACACGAACTCGGTGGAGCCGGCGTCGTAAGTCAGCGTCTGCACATAGTGAATCACCACCTCGATGTCCGTGCCCGGCGCGATATTGGCCACCGACTGGGTGAAGATGTTCGGGCGCTCCTCCTCGAGCAGTGCTGCGGTGTGGCCGGCGGCCTTGGCCTTCTCGTAGATGCGCCGCGCGTCCTTGCGCTTGCGGACCTCGCCCTGGATCACCCGCTCGCCGATGACGATGCGCATGTCGTCGACGGCCGAGTTCTCGGGCAGGGGAAACACGTAGATGGCTTCGATGGGAAAGGCGAAGGGGTTGGCGTAGCGCTGGGTCACCGTGACGCCGGCGGCGAAGCCGATGACCTCGGCGGCGACGTCGGTGTGGCGTAGCGGCAGCTCGTAGGTGGCGCCGTCGTGCTCGATACGGAGCCGCGGCAGCTCGCCCGGGTTGGTGAAGACCGGGACGATGGGCCCGATCTCGGGGGCGTCGGGGGCCGCGGTCACATCGGGCGCCGGGTCCCCGACGAGGCGCAAAACCCGCGAGATGTCCTCGGGCTTTTCGATGAGTAACGCCCGAGATCCTGAGGCGTCATCAGGGGAATCGGCGGAAACGGGGGCCGGGATGCCCAGTGTCAGACACCAGACGCAGAGAGCCATCGCGATGAGTCGGGCCATCGAAGCAATCTCCTCCCGCGATGCGCTCGCGGGGCGAGGGGGGCGATGGGGGTGCGACACCGCGACGGCGCGAGAGTTCCCCGGTGGTCGCGCCGCGAGGGCGTGCTCCGGGGCGGGCGGGTCAGAGACGCTTGGCGACGGACTTGTCAGCGGCGGCGAGCAGGCGCTTGGCGAGCTTGGCGTCGAAGCGGCCGAGGGCCTCGGCGAACCCGCGGACGATGGGGTCGCGCTGGCCGACGAACTCGCGGCGCAGCCAGAAGCGGCACGCCTGCTTGCGGAACACGGTCACCTGCGGGTCGGCGTGCTTGCCGATGAAGGCGGCGCACATCTTGGTGTACTTGCCTTTGGGGTCGTACATCTGGGCGAGGTAGGCCTCCTTGTCGAAGCCCTTGAACGCGCCGCGGGTCGCGAGGTGGAGGTAGGCCTGGGCGTAGACGTCGGTCGGGCGTTTGGCGAGCTCGGCGTAGAGCCGCTCGGCGGGCGCGCCGCACAGGGTGTCGCCGGGGCGGGGGGCGAGGTATTCGAGGACCCAGGCGATTTGGGCGGCGCTGAGCTTGCGGACGCCCAGGTCGTTGTCGTCGTTGGGGGGCGCGGGGAGGCCGGAGGCTTGGGTGAGCGGGTCCCAGCCGTCGGGTTCGGGGTTGCCGGACTGCTCGGCGGGGGTTTGGAGGGCGGCGTAGACGCCGCTGGGCCAGGCGAGGTTGGTGAACCAGTTCCAGTCGGGGGCGAAGGCGGTGCCGTCGGCGCGCGTGAGGAAGCACTTGGCGGGGGCGGCGGCGCAGTCGACCTCGGCGGCGTGGAGGGCGTCGCAGAGGCCGCTGTAGACGGCGGCGCGGAGGGCGGCGCTGAGGGGGGTGCCGCCGGCGTCCGCGGCCAGGGCGGGGGCGGGGGCGTGGAAGGTCAAGAGCAGGGCGAACGCGCCGAAGAACCGCTTCATCTGCGACTCCGAGCACCCGTCGAGGACCTGTGAGGGCGGGCCGGGTCCGGCTCTCCGGGCGGCCGCCTCAAGGGGGCCCGCTGGGGCGTGCGGGCGAGGTTGTGCGCGCAGAATACGCTGGTTTTTGCGGGCCACAAGCGGGCGCGAGCGGCGGGGCGCGGCGGGGCGGGTCAGGGCTTGGCGGGCGCGCGCGGGGGGCGCTTTCGCGAGGCGCGGGCGGCGAGCACGACGGCGTTCTCGGCGAGGCGGGCGTGGACGAGCTTGGCGACCAACGCGGCCGGGAGCGGGCGATCCGGGTGGAAGCGGATCGTGCCTTTGGAGGTGTCGAAGTCGGCGAGCTCGGCGGCGTGGTCGTCGATGCAGGCGGCGCTCATGGGATAGAGCGCGCAGTGCTTGGCGGCGGCGCCGATGGCGACGAGCTTGTAGCCGTCGTCGCGAAAGGCGGGGAGGCCGTAGCTGATGCACTCGGTGGCGTGGGGTGCGGCGGCGCGGATCTGCTGGCGCAAGGCCTCGAGCGCGGCGCGCTTCTCGGGGACCAGCGGGGCCAGGTAGTCGTCGAACGTCTGGGGTTTGGCGCGGTCTTGCATGGGCGGGGACCTCCGGGGTGCGGCGACCGGCAGGCGGGCTGGGCAGGCGGGCGCGGGCGGGCGGTGACGTGGCGCGACTATATAATGATGCGCGGACGGCCCGGAAGCGCCGACGGGCGCCGGCATCCGACTGAGCACGCGGCGCGCCGGCCGACGCTGGGGGCCCGCCGTCTTCATCGACTCGGGCGCCTCGCGGTGCTATCAGCCCGGGCATGACTACGGCGGCGATGCAGACGCGGGTGAAGACGGCGGCGGGGCTTTTTTCTCGGGGGAGGTACCGGGAGGGGCTGGCGCCGGCTGCGTTTTTGCCGACCTCGCGGGCGGAGATGGACGCGCTGGGTTGGGACGTCTGCGACGTGATCCTGGTGACGGGCGACGCGTACGTCGACCACCCAAGCTTCGGGATGGCGCTGGTGGGGCGGCTGCTCGAGGCGCAGGGGTTTCGCGTCGGGATTCTGTCGCAGCCGGCGTGGGACAGCGCCGAGGCCTTTGCCGAGCTGGGGCGGCCGGCGCTGTATTTCGGGGTGACCGGCGGGAACATGGACTCCATGGTCAACCGCTACACGTCGGAGCGACGGATCCGCTCGGACGACGCGTACACGGCCGGCGGCGAGGGCGGCAAGCGGCCCGATCGCAGCGTCATCGTCTACGCGAATCGCTGCCGCGAGGCGTTCAAGGGCGTGCCGATCGTCATCGGCGGCATCGAGGCGAGCCTGCGGCGCATCGCGCACTTCGACTATTGGTCGGAGAAGACGCGGCGCTCGATCCTGCTGGACGCGAAGGCGGACGTCCTGGTCTTCGGCAACGCCGAGCGGGCGCTGGTCGAGCTGACGTGGCGGATGGCGCTGGGCGAGGCCATCGGGGACATCGACGACCTGCGCGGGACCGCCGTGATGCGGTCGGAGCCGCCGGCGGGCTACGGGCGCATCGACTCGACCGACCTCGACACGCCCGGGACCGTCGAGCCGCCCATGGACCCGTACCAGGCCGAGGTCACGGCCGCGCGCGGGACCGGCGGCGACTGCGCGAAGGCCCCAGCCGCGGACCTTGTTGCCGAGCCGCCCCCCACCCTCATCCAGTTCGTCCCGCGCCGCGCCCGCGTCGCCCGCGACCACACGTTCATCGAGCTACCGCCTTACGAATCGGTGGTCGACGACCCGGTGATGTACGCCCACGCCTCCCGCGTCTTCCACCGCGAGGCCAACCCCCACAACGCCCGCGCCCTCGCCCAGCGCCACGCCGGCCGCCTGCTCTGGCTCAACCCGCCGCCCATCCCGCTGACCACCCCCGAAATGGACGCCGTCTACGAGCTGCCCTACGCCCGCGTCCCGCACCCGCGCTACGGCGACGCCCGCGTCCCCGCCTACGACATGATCCGCTTCTCCATCACGATTCAGCGCGGCTGCTTCGGCGGCTGCACCTTCTGCTCCATCACCGAGCACGAGGGCCGCATCATCCAGAACCGCTCGGAGCCCTCGATTTTGCGCGAGGTCGAGCGCGTCCGCGACGTCCAGCCCGGCTTCACCGGCGTCATCAGCGACCTCGGCGGCCCGACCGCCAACATGTACCGAATCGCCTGCAAAGACCCCGAGATCGAGGCCTCCTGCCGCCGCCCCTCCTGTGTGTTTCCGGGCGTCTGCGAGAACCTCAACACCGACCACTCGTCGCTCATCAGCCTGTACCGCAAAGCCCGCGCCATCCCCGGCGTCAAGAAGGTCCTCATCGCGTCCGGGGTCCGCTACGACCTCGCCGTGGAGGACCCGCGCTACGTCAAAGAGCTGGTCACCCACCACGTCGGCGGCTACCTGAAGATCGCGCCGGAGCACCTCCAAGACGGCCCGCTGTCGAAGATGATGAAGCCCGGCATGGGCGCCTACGACCGCTTCAAGGCCCTCTTCGAGCGCTTCAGCGCCGAGGCCGGCAAAAAGCAGTACCTCATCCCCTACTTCATCGCCGCGCACCCCGGCACCACCGACGAGGATATGCTCGAGCTGGCACTCTGGCTGAAACGAAACGGCTTCAAGGCCGACCAGGTCCAGGCCTTTCTGCCCTCGCCCATGGCGACCGCCACCGCGATGTACCACTCAGGCAAGAACCCCCTGTCGAAAGTGACACGCACCAGCGAGGACGTGGTCATCCCCAAGGGAGCCAACACCCGCCGGCTGCACAAGGCGTTTCTGCGCTACCACGACCCGGAGAACTGGCCGCTCCTGCGCCAGGCCCTGGTGCGCATGGGCCGCCCCGAGCTCATCGGCCGCCACGACAGCGCGCTCATCCCGCCGCCCGGTGACACCCCCCGATCTCGGGCTGGCGCTCCTGGTGGCGCCAAGTTCTCGACGCAGCACACCGGCCTCAAAGACGCCGCCTTCCCGCGCCGCGGAGGCCCCAAACGCTCGTCCGGCCCGTCCGGCGGGCGCGCCAAGCCCAGAGGTCGCCGCTAAGCCGCGAGGCTGGCCGAGCCCGCTCGGAGAACTGATGACTCTCGCCGCAGGCATCCTCATCGCCGTCGCAGTCACCGGGCTGGCGGCCAGAGCTGCGGCCAGGGCGCGGGCGCGTCAGGTCGAAGCGCGGGGGATGTTGCGCGCGAGGCTCGCCTCCGACGCCGCCGCCTACCGCGCGCACTACAAGGGCAATGACGAGGCCTTGGCGGCGCTCGCCACGGCGGAGAAGCACCTGCAGCTGAATCGCGCCGCGGACGTCGCGTTCGAGAAGACCTCGGTGGCGCGGGTTCTGCTCGCGACCGCCTGGCGCGCCCTCATCATCGGAGCCGGCTCCTTCGCGGCCGCGGTCGTCTTAGCGCTCGGCGCCCGCTACGCCGGCGTGCCGCGAGACCCCGTCTTTTGGCTCGGCGCGCTCGTCTATGTCGGGGGCGTCGTGACAGCCAACCTGCTGGACATCTCCGGGCGCCGGTCGGCCATCAACCGCGAGCGACAGCCGTACCGAAAGCTGCGCCCGTTCTTGGCCGATTGGAACGAGAGCAAGCAGCGCGCGTGAGGCCAAGGCGTGCGGGCCATGGCGACAGGTCAGCCCCGACCGCCGGCGCGCGTTGGGAGCCGCGCTTAGGGCTGGACGCGGACGCGGCGACGGCCGATAGTGCCGGCATTCATAAACTCAATAGGACGAACTACGCCCGAACGGACTTGGGCGTGGCGGGGCGCTACCCCGCCTGACAGAAGAGAGTGAACATGAGCTCGAACATCCTGAAGCGTGCCATCGACATCGCCACCGAGGTCCACGAGGGCCAGACGCGAAAGGGCACCGATATCCCCTACATCACGCACCCCATCGAGGTGCAAGAGACGGTCCGGCGACACGGCGGCAGCGAGATCGAGCAGGCCGCGGCGCTGTGCCACGACACGGTCGAAGACGGCGGCGGGCTGGCGACCCTCGAGCGGCTGCGGCGCGAGCTGGGCGAGGAGGTGGCGGCCATCGTCGCGGCCTGCTCCGACTCGTTCGCCACCGACGCGACGCAAAAGGCGCCGTGGCAGCAGCGAAAGGACGCGTACATCGCGCACCTGCGAGACGAGGCCTCGACCTCCGCGCTGCTCGTGAGCTGCGCCGACAAGCTGGCGAACGCCCAGGCGACCCTCCGCGACCTCACCGACCCCGCGGTGGGCGCGGCCGTCTGGGAGCGGTTCAGCACCGGCGAGGCCGGGCAGCACTGGTACTACGGCTGCCTCGTCGAGGTCTTCGCGACGCGGCTCCCCGGCCCGCTGTCGGCGGAGTTCGCCCAGACCATCGCCGACCTGCGGGCCCTGTCCACGCGAGCCAACTGAGCCTCGCAGGGCGCGGGCTGACGCGCTCGTGACTCGATTATCAGTGCGTACTGCGGGGGTCTGACGCCGCACCATCCTCTACCACTCCATCTGGACGCCATATGCGCCGAAACTCGCGTCACGGCCGATGATGGGCAGGTTCCGTCGGAGTGCTTGTGCGACGATCATCCTGTCGAACGGGTCGCGGTGGTGGAATGGCAGGACGGTCACGGCAACGTAGTCGTGGATATCCGGCTCAACGACTTGGATGCCGAGTTCGGCAAGCTGTCGCGGGATCAGGGTCTCGTAGGGTTCGTTGAGGGGAAGCTTGCCGAGTCAGACCTTGATCGCCATCTCCCAGAGGCTGGCGCTGCTGGGTAGAAGCTCGTTCTCGAGGTCTTCCATGACTGCGCGAGCCCGCGGACTGAGGTGTTCGTCGCCCGCCATGAACCAGAGCAGACTGCGGGTGTCGAGGAGATCCCGCACTATGCGTAGTCGGTGAAGTCGTCGAGTGGCTCGTCGAAGTCGCCAGGCACCGTCAGGCGCCCACGGCCGCTGCCGAACTGGCGGCGGGTGGGCGGCGCAGACGGAACCAGCCGGACGACGGGACGGTGATCACGCGTGATGACGATCTCCTCGCCACGGCTCGCCTTCTCGATGAGCTCCTCGAGCTGGCCTACGGCTTGGTCGAACTCGATGTGCTGGGTGGCCACGGATACCTCCATCGGTCGGTCGGCCCGGGAAGTTCGCCAACGGTAAGCGCATTGCGGTGCGGTGACCAGCTAGGGACGTCCCTTTCGGGGGCCTCGAAGCCGGCCGGCCCCAAGCAGACTCCAAGTCGTAGCCCGCCGCAAATCCGACAACTACAAGTGCAAGTGCGTATAGCGATGACCGCTCAAGTTGATGGTCAAAGGACGCCGGGCGCGGCGTCGCTGGCAAGGCGGAAACCGGAGGCGATGCCCAGCATCGGTGAGAATTTCCAACGCAGTCCAGCGGCGTCGCGACCAAGTCCGACTGCGTCAACCTGAGCGGTCACCGCTCTAGTGCGGGGCCCAGGGACCGTGTTCTCCCGGTCACGCGGCTGGCTGCTTCCAATCCGCCGGGCGCTTGGGCGGGCGCGTCACGACCTGATGGTCTCCGTCTTCCGCGCTCTTGCGCAGCTTCTCGGCGAGCTTGTCGAGGTCGTGGCCAGCCTCCGCAGCCAACTCCGCGCGGGCTTGGCGCACCGAGGCCATGATTTCGTCGTGAATCATCACTCCTCCCCTTGGAGCTCGCTCGAGCGCAATTGGTCCGGCGAGCACGTCACCGGCGGTTCGCAGCCGGCCCGGCGGCAGCACGGGCGCCGCTGAGCGAATGGTAGGCCAACGCGGCACCGGTTCAAACGGGCCGGCGCGCATTGCGGCGACCGCGCGTCGAGCGCAGCCACCGCGCACTCACGCCCGACTCGCGCCCTCGTGGCGCTTGAACAGCGCGTCCTCGGCTGGGGTGTTCGTAAACAGGAAGAGCAGCTTTCGGACCGCGTCAGCGCCCAACTCCTTGCCGACGCGGTCTTTTCGCCGAGCCTCGGGAGGGGATTCTCGGGGAACCTGGTCGAGAGGGATTTCTCTCGACCACACCCGGATGCCGCGAGCCTCCCGAGGGCGTCGGATCTCTCCGCGGAAAGATCCCCGCGATGACATCTGACGCCCGCGCCGCGCGCCCGCAAAAATGCCTCGCTGGGGTTGGCCTGCCGCCGGCCCGTGGTCCCATGGCCAGCCCTTTGGCTGAACCCCGGGAGGGGATCCTGGTGCTCCTCTCCTCGCCCGCCCGTTGGATGCTGCCAGCCCAACGTTCATCTCAAGTGCGTACTGCGGGGGTCTGAGACCCCCATCGGCGAGCCAGCCGGGATCCGTGGTGGAGTCAGTGGCGCTCGACAGGTCGTGCGCTGCCCTCTTCGAACGCCGTGCGGACCATTTCGCGCAGGTCACCTCGAATGAGCTCCTTGACGTCCCGCGCCGACAGCCACTCGCGCAGTGCCCTGTTGATCAGAGCCTGGTAGCCGCGGCCATCCGGGGCGAGCTCCTTGAACGCGTCCAGGATGTCCGGGTCGAGTCGAATCGTGATGCGCTCCTTGGTCGGTCGGCGCCGTTCCTCACGCGCTGCACGGCCACGCCTCACCGTCGCCGAATCCGGCGCATGCGTCTCGCTATACTGCTTGTAGTCGAAGTCCTCAGCCATTCTGGTACTCGTCCAGCCACGCTTTGGCTGCGTCAAAGGCGGTTATGATGCGATAGACCGGGAGGTCACGCTCGGAGACGACGATCTGCAACACACGTTGAGCCGTGGTCTGGGCGACGAGCATGAATCGGTCTGGGTGACCTTGGGGGTCGTCGACCTCGATGACGCGATCGTCGTCGAAGCAACTCACGACTTCGTGAAACGCGACGTCGTGCTGTCGGCGGACGAGTTCGTACTTGTCCTGGTCCCAGAGAAATCCGACGTCCATCGAGCGACCTCCCTCGCACATCCGTGTACAGTTGTATGCATAGTCGCGGCGCGTGTCCACCACGAGGTCACCGTGAAGGAACACAGAGAACGGCGACTCCGCCGGGAGCCGCCTGGAAACTGGTCAAGCGGGTGCATGCGTTGCGACGCGACCGTCCGTTGGCGGTTGCGGCTCGCGATCGCGCACGACGCCCGGCGCTTGAATGCAGACTTGGTTCGTGACGCAGCGCGGTCGTGCGGACCAGGGAGCCGGGAGCGATGCCTCGGAGCTACGCGACGGAGCCCGTCCAGGACGACGACGCCTGACTTCGCTCCGCCGAACGATACTGCCGTTCAGCGGCGTGGTTCCGAGCCTAAGCGAGGACCACGTCCGCAGCAACGGCCGGTTGGGCAGCCGTGGGCGCGAATCAGCGACCCGAAGCTAGCGGCTGACCCCTCTTGAGGACGCAGCGTACGCCCGGACCGACCTTCGTGGCCGGTAGGCCATCCAGAATCAGATCGTCGTCAGTCAGCGAAAACTGCACGATGCCGCCATTCGCGCCCGATGTGTAGTGAAGCCTGTCGCCGTCGGTGCGCCACGTTCCGCTTCCCATCACCAGGTGTTCCCCGGCATCGGTCGTCGGAACAACGGCCGCCCATTCGAGCGACCCGTTAGCCCGGAGGTCGATTACATATCGACCGAATGGGTGAGGCACCGAGATGTACGTGACATGCCACGCCCCCGCGACCGGCGATGCGCTGGAATCTGCGCCGCGCCGGCCGAACATCCAATCCAAGAGACTCTTGAAGCAGGACATGGGTTGTTCTGCCCAACGTTGCGATAAGCTGTTCGCGCGGCCTTGCCCCGCGGCGCATCGCCGCGTGCAAGGCCGTGCCAATCAGCTTCATCGGGATGTTGGGGTGCCCTCGACGGAGCTCGCGGCTTGTGCTCCGACGAGTACGATACGCTTGTCGTCGAACTTGGCGACTACTTCAAGTTCGCCACCGAGGGCCTCGACATAGCGTCGGAGCGTCGCGACGTGGCAGTCATCGAAGTCTGGTCGACTTTCGAGACGAGAAATGTCTGCCTGGTCGATTCGGGACTCCCGAGCGACGTCGACTTGCGACCTTCCGACCGCATTCCGAACGCTTCGGAGAGTCAGGCGAACGCCCCGTTTCGCCCCAAGCCCTCGCCCAAGCACACGTACAGGCTCGGCCTCCGGCGGTCCATTTTGATGCGCATGTTGACTCATCTTGCACCCCCGATTTCGTAGACGTCGCGCTCTGCCCGGGTAGCTGCGCGCGCACTGATGATTCTGTCGCGCTGGCCTCTCTCTACGTGAACCACGTAGAGAACCCGATGGCGCAGCGAGAGGCCGATGACGACAACGCGATCCGTGCCAGACCCGTCGTCGAGGTAGATCGAAAGAGGATCAGCGAACACGGTGGCGGCTTCCTCGAAGGACACTCCGTGCTTGGCGAGGTTGGCGGCTGCCTTGTCCTCGTCCCACTCAAAGTCACCTTCTACTTGGGTCGTCATCGCGACGGACGATATGGGCCACATCCCATGGAGTCAAGGATCAGGTCTCCGCAGCCACGCTGGAATGAGGTAGCCACGGCGGGTCCGCGGGCACAAGGTTGTCCGGCTACTACAACCCTGCTCACACGGGCTTGTGGTGAGGCGAAGGCGCCAGCAATGCGCGCAACTGTGCTTCCCATGCATCCTTGGTCCTGCGGTCGAAGCAGACAAACGTAACGGACAGGTGGTCGTTCGCGTGCCGGAGGAATGATGCGACCTCGCGGACAGCGATTCGCGCCGCTTCAGCGAGTGGAAACTTGTAGGCTCCACAACCGATGGCCGGGAATGCAATGCTCGTCGCGCCGACACTCGCAGCGAGGCGTAGAGTCTCGCGATAGCACGATTCAAGGAGGTTCCGCTCGCCATGGTCGCCACCATCCCAAGCCGGGCCTACAGCGTGGACGACGTAGCGAGCGTCGAGATTGTATGCTGCGGTCGAGACGGCGCTCCCAATCGGGCACCTGCCATGCGCTCGACACTCGGCGAGGAGTGCTGGGCCTGCCGCGCGGTGAATCGCGCCGTCAACTCCGCCACCTCCGGACAGCGCAGAATTCGCTGCGTTTACGATGACATCAACGCACAGTGTCACGATGTCACCTTGAACAACGGCAATGCGCTCTGACAACGCCAACGCAGCTGCTTCGTCCAGGTCGTGCAGGCTTGGGTTCACGCTGGCTATCCTCCGGGGTTGCGTCGCGAGGCCTGCCGCGCACTTGCTGCGGGTCTCTCGAGTGGCCGGTCTGCGTCGATGGTAGCCTGTGTTGGGGGCCGCGGAGCCGGTCGACCCGCTTGGAGCGGAGCAGCGCAGGGCGACATGCGCCACGACGTTCGCGGTGGGGTCACCCCAACGTTCCGATAGGCTGTTGGCGCGGGCTTGCCAGGCGGCGAAGGAGCCCTGCAAGCCCGTGCCAATCAGCTTCATCGGTATGTTAGGCGCTGGCCGCGGCGCGCGACCGGCAGGTCGATGCGTCGCGATGGTGGGCCCGTGCTTCGGGCGGTCGGGGACGCTGTCGGCGCCGAGCTCGTGGGCGGGCTGCCGTGCTTTCCAAGCTGGTCGGGCCGGCCGGAGTTCGTGCAGGCTTGGGCGAGCTGCCTCGCGCGGCGGTGGGCTGAGGCTGTTGGAAGAGGTCGCCTCACCTGATGCCAATCTCCTCGGTGCTTCTTTCAACCCCGCCCCGGTCGGCATTGGGGCTGGACCTTCAGCGGCGAAGGTGTTGCGCTTCTCGTCAATCCGGACGTTTTGGCCTGCTGGTGATTGGTCATCCGGGTCATCGTCATGCCGCCTTTTGGTCTGCTGAGCGCAGCCGGTTGCGCTGGCGGCGAATCTCTCGTCCGAGCGCGAGCTTGTCGGCCCGCAGCTGCTTGCGTCGCTCGGGGTCGCCGAAGTGGACCTCCTTGGGCTCGATGTAGCCGAGCGCTGCGTGTAGTCGCTCGTCACAGTACTCGCGGACAATCCGCTCGATGCGCCTTTCCGCCTCGAGGTAGTTCGACCCGTACACGTCCTCGGATTCGTCGCGCACGGTGCCGTTGAATCGCTCCGCGATCCCGTTGGACTCGGGATGCCGCGGTCGCGTGGCGATGTCGATGAGGTCATGCGCCTTCACGACGGCCTGCAGTTCCTTGTTGCAGAACTCGGAGCCGTGGTCGTGCACGATTCGCGGCCTCTGCCCAGCCGGCAACGCCTCCAACGCCGCCAGCAGCTCGGTGGCGACGGCCTTGCCGTTGAGGTCTATCAGCAGCTTGTGGTGCACGATGTACCGGCTGAACGCGTCCACGAACGACAGTAGGAAGTAGTGCCGACCCGCCACCCAGACGTACATCACGTCGGTGTGCCACTGCTGGTTCGGTCCTGTCGGCCTGAATCGGTACTCGCCAGGCGAGCGCGTCGACTTCTTCCAGCGCGACATCAGCTCCGCCTCGCGCAACACTCGGTACACCGCGCTCTCGCTGGCGTACGCGACCCCGCGGTCGACCATCATCCACGTCAGCTTTCGATAGCCCACGCGCGGGTGTGCCAGCGCGAACGCCCGGATGAGCTCTTCTTCGTCGGCCAGCAACCGGTCCAGCCGCGGCGGCACAGGTGGCGCGTCCTCGAGCCGACCCGCGGCCCGACGTTGGAGCCACTCGAAGTACACGCTCCGTGTCACCCCGAGAGCGCTCAACGTACGCTCCACCGGCCAGCCTGAGCGCTCCCGCGTCTTCGCCACTAACTCCAACACGGCCTCCTTCACCGCCGCCGGTACGCGACCTCCTGAACCAAGCTTCAGATCTTTTTTTTTAGCTCCAGGTTCTCCGCGGTGACCTCGCTCACAACCGCCCGCAGTCGGGTCAGCTCCGCCCGAAGGCGCTCCACCTGCTCGTCCGGCTTGTCCGGCCCCTTCAGCGCGGTTTCGGTCGCCTTCTGAGCCACCGCCCGCCACCCGTAGAGCAGGTTGGGTGAGAGCGCGTGCTTCCGACACACCGCCGCCGCCGTGACCCCCGGCTGGTCCGCCTCCTTCAAGATGGCCAGCTTCTCCTCCACCGTAAACCGCCGATACTGCCGCTTCCCTGACATCCATCACCTCCGCTGCGAGGAAGCATCGCCCCCTCTGTCGTGGATGCCAATCCCATACAATCCGCAAAGTCCGGTTCAGGGAGAAGCTACACACCACCGACCTAACCGTTGCAGACTGATGCTGAAATGACGCGGAAAGGGGGCTCAGTGACAGGTCGCTGTCCATCAAAGCGTCCGCGGCCGCCCATACGAACACCGAACTGTCGCCGCCACCGCCTGATGGACCTCGTTCGAGCGCACGGGTCACCTCGAGGAGAAGACGATGCTCAGCGCCGAGGCCCGCGACCACTATGGGGCGACCGGACGGATACACTGCTGTGTCGCGGTGCTACCGGGGAACCGCTACTCGGGGCGTACCCACTCGCGGATTGAGGCGACCTCGGGCCGCCAGGCGTCGTCGTCCAGGCGGATGAGGCGGAAGCTGGCGAAGAGCTCGTCCATGAGGTCCTCGATCTCTTCGAGGAGGTCGAAGCGCTCGTAGATCTGGTCGTCTTCCTCGCGGGAGAGGACGGCGGGGATCTTCAGGCCGTGTAGCGAGAGGTCGTCGGCCTTGATGGTCGCCGTCCACTGCTTTTGGTCGAAGACGACGCGCAGCCGGGCCTCTTTGACCTGTTTGCCGGTCTGGAGCGAGGCGCGAGCCTCTTCGGTCTCCGTGGGCGACTCGCTCTTGATGACGTTCTGTTCCTTGATGTCGCCCAGGGCTTCGAGGGTCAGCCGGGCGTCGAACCACACCTCGATGGTGCGGTCTTCGCCGAGGCGGAAGAGGCCCTCTTGGCGCTCTGAACGAAACCAGAGCCAGGTCAGGAATTCACGGCCGAGGAAGCGGGTGTTCGCGATGCGATTGACGAGATCCACGTGTCAGCTCCTCAGCGTCGCATGTCGGGCGGGATGGCGAAGACGGTCGGTTCGAGGGTGGCGGCTCGCTCAAGCTCGTCCACGGTCATCCCGGCCCGCTCGAGGCGGCTGTAGACGTTCCGCGGGATGAGCACCATCTCGAACGTGTCGGTGAAGAAGTCCTGAAAAATCTCGTTCATGCGCTTGTTCGAGGTGAAGAACCACGCCTCGCCGCGCTCGATGTTCCAGACGAGGTCGTAGCTGCGAATCGAGGGCAGCACGCGTCGGCGCAGCTCTTTCTCGAGTCGGTCGCGGACCTCGTCCTCCTCCGCGCGGCTCAGCCGCTCGCGGCTAAGCCGGGTCTGCTCGAGCCGGACGGCCCGCTGCAGGTGCAGCTTGAAGATCGCGCCCGGGACGCGCAGCGTGTCCTGCCGCATCCCCAACTGGACGTAGTTTCCCCACAACACCCGCTCGAGATCGAGCTCGGTCTCGAAGGGGTCGCGCATGTCGACCCAGCCGAGGGATTCTTCCTGGTCGCTCTCCACCTCGATGTCGCGGAACCGCCGGGATTCCAGCGCCTTCATGAAGCGGTCGCGGAAGTCGGAGGGCAAGTCGCCCTCGACGTAGTAGGCGGTAGCGGTGATTCCGCCCGTCAGCGCACCCATCGGCACACTCCCTGAGTCGCCGGGTGATTCACCCGGGTTGAAAATGAAACGCCGGGGAGCGAAGTCCGCTCCCCGGCGCCTAGCTCACGCCGAACGGGTCGGCTACTTCTCGATCTTGCGCATGATCGGGCGCTGCTTCAGCACGATGATCTCCACGCGACGGTTGGTCGCGCGGGCCTCGGCCGTGGTCCCCGGAACCGCCGGGCGCTCCTCACCGAAGCCCTGAGACTCCATGCGCTCGGCCGCGATGCCCTCCTTGATAAGGAACTCGCGCACCGACGCCGCGCGGCGATCGGAGAGCTTGAGGTTGTACTTGTCGGAGCCCACGTCATCCGTGTGGCCCTCGACGCGCACTTTCTCGATCTCCGGGTACTGCGTCATGATGCTGGCGACGGCGCGGAGCAGCGGCCAGCTGACTTCCTTGATGGTCGCCTTGTTCGTGTCGAAGTACACCATCTCGTAGAGCTTGATGGCGTTGTCCTTCAGCTCGACCAGGTACTTGTCCGGGCAGCCGTCGTCGTCCTGATAGCCGTTGCGCGTCTCAGGCTCGTTCGGGCACTTGTCGGCCAAGTCGAGGATGCCGTCGCCGTCGTTGTCAGGGTCGGGGCAGCCGTCCTCGTCCTCCCAGCCGTCCTTGTCCTCGGGCTGGAGCGGGCACTTGTCGTTGACGTCGAGGATGCCGTCGCCGTCATTGTCGGGGTCGGGGCAGCCGTCGGCGTCTTCGTAGCCGTCGGGATCTTCGGGGTCGTTCGGGCACTGGTCGTTGACGTCCAAGATGCCGTCTTGGTCGTTGTCGGGCTCGGGGCAGCCGTCCTGGTCTTCGAAGTTGTCGAAGTCCTCGGGGACGGTCGGGCAGGCGTCGTCGTTGTCGAGGATGCCGTCGCCGTCCTGGTCGCGCTCGAGCGGCGGGGCGTAGCCGAGGCCGGCGAAGAAGCGGACCTTCGTGTTGCCGTAGCCCTTCGCGAAGCCGGAGCCGCCGCCGACGTTCAGGTTGACGCCGGAGTTCAGCAGGCGGACGCGAGCGCCGATGATGCCTTCCCAGCCGAGGTTGTTGCGCTCGCTGAAGTCCGAGGTCGCGCCGTACATCTCGGCGATGGCCTGCAGATCGACGTCGTGGCTCTCGATGGCGGCGTGGTCCTCACCGAGGATTCGCACGCCGGCGCCGAGGCGCCAGTAGAACTCGTCGTCGACCTCGAGGAAGGGGACGTTCTCCTTGGAGCGGACGCGCCAACCGAGGTTCGCCGCGATGAGGACCGGCCCGACGAGCACGTCGGCGATCAGGCCCGGCTGAAAGCTAAAGCCGTCGGTGACCATGGAATCGCTGTTCCCGGTCGGCAGCACCGTGAGCAAGTCGATCGCCAAGCCGAAGCCGCCCTCACCCTCCTTGCGGTTGATGATGCGGAGCTTCGGCGAGATCCGGATGTCGCCAAAGGCGGTCGAGCTGATGGCGCCCGCGTCGATCCCGTCCGGGGTGCCGGCGCGCGACGCGAAGCCGCCCGTCTCGCCCTTATTGATGACGTGGATCGGGATCCCGACGCCGAGATCAAGCCAGCCCGCGATCGAGAAGCTGCCGGTCAGGTCCAGCGTGAGTTGGTCTTGGATGACCTCATCGCGCGTGGTGACTCCGCCGGTCTTGTCGATGAAGACGAGGGGGTTCTTGCCGTAAACGAGAAGACCGGACACCGACCAGTACTTCGACGCCGGAACGCCAGAACTGAGCACAGTGAAGAGGTCACCGGGGTGGGACGAGGGCCGGAAGATCTGGGTGTTGATCTTCGGGTTCGCAGTCGCGCTCGTGGATGGCAACAAGGTCGCCAGCACAGCTGCAATAGCCGTAAGCGACACGGCGAAGCGATGCATACCCGCTCTCCTAGTCAGGTCCTGGGGGGACGGAACAGCTTGAAAATACTGAAAAAATGTCCCTTGGCAGGGACGCGGGAACGATAACAGGCTTATCGGGAAGCCGCAATAAGCCTCCTGCGCTTCGGAAGGCGGGCCAGTTGCGGGTCTCCCGGTCGGGGGAAGCGACTTCGATTTGGCGCCGGGCGCCGGGCGCAGCGCTGCAACGGTGGCCGCTGCGTAGCCCGGGCGGGTGGGACGAGGCGCCGACGGTCGCTAGCCAGCGCTTCTCACCACCTGCGGCTGCGAGCGGCGGCTATGCAGGCGCGCTCGACGCGTGCTCCCTCCGTCGCCCTGCGACGTGCCAACACCACGCCTCGGTCGCCTCCAGTCCGCGCACGTCGAAATCACCCACATCTCCTTGCTCTCGCTCGAAGGTCTGGTCGGAAGTGCGGGCTAGAGCCGGGCGCGCACCCACGCTTCGAGGTCGAACCCCCGAGGCGAGAAAAACCCTCGGCGGACCGCACGTTGGAGGCGGGAGATTCGGCGCACGGCCAGACCGCTCGCGATGCGGTCGACCTCACCCGGGGGCTGATCGAGGGCTTGGCGGGCGATGCGGTGGATGGTGGCCATGAAGATGCCGACGTCGGAGGGGGCGGGGAGCCAGGTGGCGGCGATGGTGGGGAGCCACGGGTCGAGCGCTTCGTCGGTGGCGAGGGCGATGTGGATGGCCGAGGCGGCGAGCATCGCTTGGAGGAGGGCGGCTTCCCGCGGCTCGAGGTCGAGTGGGGGGAGCGCGGGGGCGAGTCCGGCTGCCACGGCGGAGAGGACGAGGGCGATTGCGGGCGCGCGCGGGCTCGCGACGGCGCACCACGGGGAGGCGATTGAGACGGGGGCGCGGCCGAGGGCGGGGCTGACGAGCGTGAGGACCGTGGCGTCTGCGGGGAGGAGCCCGCCGTGGGGCAGGGCGTTGGCTTCTTCCGCGAGGCGGGCGGCGTGCGCGGCCATGCCTTCGGACTCGCCGGCAGCCCACCGGGTCGCGAACCAGGCTTGGTCGCCGAGTGTGGGGAGCGCGCCGGCGAGGGCGTCCTCGGGGCTGCGGAGGGCGTCGTCGGGTGCGAGGCGGGCGGGCGGTTGGCGGAGGGCCGACCGGAGGCGGGCGTCTTCGCGTGCGTAGCCCGAGGCCAGCGCGTGGTGACGCCGGGTCAGGGCGAGGACGTGCAGCGCGTTGGCGATGCCGAGGTGGTTTCCGGCTACGAAGGGCATGGTGCGGGACCATGCCAGGACTCCCGGGTAGTGCCAAGACGGCGCGCCCGTGGGGCGGAGGGGCGGGGCCTCACGGTGAGAGCAGGGCGGCGGCGAGGCGAGTGACCAGCGGCTGCATCGCGCTGGGCTGTCGGTCCCATGGGAGGTGCAGAAAGCAGGCGGGGATCTCGGGCGGGCACGCGGTCAGCAGCGCGTAGTAGGCCGCGTTGCACACGTAGCCGCCGGCGTCGTGTGACGGGCGGACGGGGAGCTCGGGCGTGGCGAGAAGCGCTGCGAGCCCCGCCGCGTCGATGGGCGCGCGGAGACGTGCGGGCGCGTCCTGGGACGGGGCGGCGTGGCGTGCGACTTGACCTGCGTTGTCGGGTCGGTCGGAGGTCGCCGCGGCCGAGGCGAACTGCTCGAGCCGGGCATCGCCCGCGTGACCGGCGCCCAGGGCGATGACGAGCGCTGGCTTCCACCGGGCCAGCAGCTCCGGCACTTCGACGGCCACGCCCTCGTAGATGACGGGCAGGACGACGCCGGTGACGGGGTGCCCGATGAGGCGTGTCCCGTTCAGCGACAGCGCGATTTCACCCGACGGATTCGGGTCGATTCGTTGGCCGTCACGTCCGAGAAACGGCCCGAAGCCGGTGACTAAGATGCCCGCGTTCAATCGGTGGAATCGCCGCTGAGGTGCCGGGACCACCAGTACTGCCAGTGGCGGCGCTGGCGGGCTGGGGGGCGGCTGCGCGGGTCGACGACGTGGCCTGTGAGGTCGGAGAGCAGACGTACGGCGTTCTGCGCGATGTGGGGGCGGGAGTCGCCCGTGGCCTCGATGAGCACCTCGATGGAGGCGGGATCGGAGAGATCCGGCTTCAATCGGTAGCCCGCGGCGTCGAATCCTCTGCGCAACCAAGCGCTCCACGGCTCGGCCTTGTGCTTGTTCCACAGCTGCTGCCAGGCGGCTTGGGTTCGCGCGGCCAGGCTGCTGCTCGTCGGGGAGGGCGCGTCGGGCACGATGTTCGTGACGCGAATCAGCGCCTCGTGGGCAGCGCGGCGCAGGTCCGCCGACGGCGCGGCGAGGAGCGCGAGCAATTCCGGGACGACCTCGATGCGGCCGTAGCGGGCGAGCACTCGTGTCGTCGCGGTCCGGAACTCGAGCGGGTCGGTGGCTGCGAGGCCGGGGTGGAGATAGCGGCCCGGCGCGGAGAGGTAGCCGCGAGCGACGTCGAGCACGGCCTGGGTGGGCAGCGCCAGCATGGCGGAGAAGAGCTTGGCCGCGAAGGCGGGGTCGGGGGTGCGCGCGAGCAGGGCGAGCAGGGCGGGCAGAGCGGCTGGGTCACCGATGGTCCGCAGCGCTCGGAGGCTACCGTCGCGAATGCCGTCGTCGGTGTCCTCGAGGCTGGCCAACAGGGCTGGAACGGCGCTCCGGGCCCGGATGTCGGCGAGGGTTCGGATAGCCTTGAGGCGGGTGGCGTTGTCCTTGACCGCCATCACGCGGACGAGGTCGGCTACGCGCGCCTCGAACGCGGCGTCTCCACGGTCCACCCACGCCCAGAACGGACCGAAGTCGAGGCAGCCGTAGCGCCTGTCCTCCGGCGAGCAGAAGAGCCGCACATGGAAGTGGTCGTCGTGCGGAAGGGCGTCGGTGGGCTGGTGCAGCACCTGGCTGAGCCGCTCGATGGTCTCGGTGGGGCGACCGCGCTCGGCGGCGGCGGCCAGGAGGCGCGCCTTGAGCTCGTCGGAGACGAAGATCCACTGAATCCCCACCTCCGGATCGGTCACCAGCGCCTCCACGAGGCTGAGGTTTCGCTTCGCGTCGAAGTGAAAGCGACCGTCCCGCGACTTGCCGTCCGCGCCGAAGCCGAAGAACCGGGTCGGGTTCACGCTGCGGCCGCGCGAGTCGGTAGAAAACATTAGGATATCGACGTCCCGGCCGGCTTGGTGCGAGGCGTGCCATCGGGAGCGGCCACCCTCGGCGAGTGAGACGTTGCCGACGCCGAGACGAGCCCCCGGAAAGTCGGCCGCGACCCGCGCGGCGACACGGCGGAGCAGCCCGGCCATCTCCTCGGTGCCGAAGTTGGTGCCGCGCGGACGAACTATCGGCAGGAACGCCCAGCCGGGCCCCTTGAGGGGGATCTCGTGCGCGCGCTCGAGCCGGCCGCCGCCCGTGGCGCCGACGCTGAGAGAGCCTGGCGGCGGGGCGAAGATGCGTCGCACTTCTGCCGCGTCTGGCGGGCTCGCCTGCGCCTGCGACGCCAGCCCGCCGGGCCCCCAGAGCAGGGCGCCCGCGATCACCAACGTCAGTATGTGCGTGTACTGCATCATCGAAAGCCTACACCAATCAGCGTCGTCGTCCCGCTTCTGTGGCCTGTTCAGGGCCCTCGGTGAGGTCCTCGCAGGCCGGCGCAGCATCGCGTCTGAATCGAGCAAACGCCTGCGTTTCGGTCCAATAATCTCCTTGACAGCCCAAGCGAGCGGCGACTAGTTTGCAGCATCATTCGCTGCTCAGGAAAGCCGCGCAGCTAAAGCGCGCGCGACGTCGAGGTGCCTCGGCAAGGCTCCCCCTTGCCCGTGGGTCGGCGCGTGCGCGTCATACCGTCACAATGAGAGGAAGAGCTGATGGGTATCCACCCCGTTGCGAAGAAGAAGCTACCCGAAGCGTTCTTTTGCAAGTTCCTCAATCGCGATGTGAAGACGGTTGAGTGCGTTGACGACTACGTCAACGCGAATTCGCTCAACATCCGTCACTCGCCCTGCTTCAAGTGCCCCATCGGCTTGAAGACCCGTGGATGCTTCGCGAATAGCTGACGTCACGCGCTGGCCCAGGCGCTTCGGCACCCGGGTCGGCGTGCGCACCATCGCCGTGATGACAGATTTATGACGCGATGTGTCAAACTCGCGTCATAAGCCGGCCATCGCGTCAGCGTCTGGGTACACGAGCTAGGACTGGCATTAACGGTATTATTCTTGCCGTTAATTAGTTTGGGGCCCGCGGCCTGGTCGCTGCGGTCTCAAAGCCACTAGCCGAACGGCATTGGGCGTTGTGTGCGGTGCAGCGAGCCGAGCCGCGGGCCAGCCTGGAACAAGTGCCAGCCCGCGGGCCCAGGACGCGTGCGGTCAGCGGAAAAGCAACGCCGCCGGGATGGCGAAACTGGTAGACGCAGGGGACTTAAAATCCCTCGGCCGCAAGGTCTTGCGGGTTCGACTCCCGCTCCCGGCAACTCATGGGTCGTGGGTTCTCGTCGTCGGTGGCGGGCGTGCGCGGACCGCGCCGAATTAACGACTTAGACAATACTCGTAGTGCCGCTGGGCGTTCGTGTTTGTCGGGCGGATGATGAGGGCTTGGCGGAAGCACTCGCTCGCCTCCTCGAATCGGTCGAGGAAGCGCAGGCAGAGGCCGCGGTTGAACCACGCGTTGTAGTTGTCGGCGCGCACTGCGAGGAACCGCTCGAAGGCGGCCGCGCTGGACTCCCACTGGGCGAGGTCGAAGAGGACGTCGGCCCGGCGGTAGAGGGACTCCTCTCGGTCGGGGTGGGTGCTCAAGACGGCCTCGAAGCAGGTCAGGGCCTCGTCGAGCCGGCCCGCCGCCTGTAGCGCCTGCCCCATGTACTCGCGAGCGAAGACGTCGCCCGGCTGGAGCCTCAGGCCGCGCCGATAGCAGGCCACCGCGTCATCATAGCGCTCCAGCCGCTCCAGGCAGAAGGCCTTCTGGTTCCAGATGTAGGGCGAGTCCGACTTCAGACTGAGCGCGCGGTCGATGCAGGGCAGGGCTTCGTCGTAGCGCTGCAGCCGGTAGAGCACGTAGCCCTTATAATACCAGGTGTAGGCATCGGTCGGGTTCAGGCTCAGGGCGCGCTCGTATGCCTCGATGGCGCCGTCGTGGTCGCCCTGGTCCCACAACAGCGAGCCCCGCAGTCGGTGGAGGCGCCAGTTGGCTGGCTCGCTCGCGATGGCGAGGCTTGCCGACTCCAGCGCCTCCCGCGCGCGCCCCTCGTCTTTCAGGCAGCTCGCGCGCAGGTAGAGTCCCTGCGCGTGACCCGGCTCGAGCGCGAGCAGCTCGGCCAGATGCTCCATCGCCTCGTCGCGGCCTCCAGAAAACCACGAGGCTTCGGCCAGCTCCACCAGGACGGCCGGGCTCGCCTCGCGAAGTCCGCGCCGGCGCAACCACGTCACGACCGCCCGCGCCCGCGCGCGCTCCCACGGCCGCGTCTCCCGCGCGGCGTAAGCTTCGACCGCGGGGAGGAAGCGCTGGCTCCCGGTCGCGGCCGCCGCGCTCAGCGCCGCGAGGCAGGTGCGCGACGCGCTCGTCTCGTCGAGTCGCGAGATGCCTCGCGTCAGCACGCTGAACGCCCTGAGATCGCCGAGTCGGTAGAGCAGCGCGGCGAGCCCGAAGCGCTCGGCGTCATGGGCGAGCCGCATCGTCTCGTGGACAGCGCCGAGTTCGTCGGTGCCGGCGAGCTCACTGAGAGTCGCGACCGCCCGCTCGCGCGCGACCTCGGTGCCGTGAACGATGATGGTCCGCAGCGTCCTGAGCGCCAGCGCGCGGTGGCCGAGGCGAAACAGGGCGCCGAGCAGCTCGATGCGGTTGTCGATGCTGTGGGAGCGCGCCAGCGACCGCTCAAGCTCGGGCGCCGCCGCGGCCACCTGCATGCGACCCAAGAGTCGCGCCGCCGGCCCGCAGGTCAGCTCGTTGCTGAGCAGCGGTACCAACGCCCGCTCTAGCAGCTCCGGCGACAGCGCGATCTCGTCGGCCATCCCGTCCAGCGCCCTCAGCAGCTCCGCCGCGCGCGCCAGGGGGACCTCGTCCATCGACGCAAGCACAGCCCGCGGGTCGGGCCCCCGCTCCACCAGCCGCAGCACCGTCTCGCCCCCAGGCACGGTGACGACCACGTGCCCGTCTCCGGCCACGCTCGCCAGCGTCGTCAGCTGCGCGAGCAACACCCGCGGCCCCGACCCAGCAAAGGCCGGCGCGTCCCTCAGCTCCGGCGGCACACAATCCAGGTGCGCGACCACGCGGCTCACGACGCGACGCAGGTCGCCAATCCCGGCCCGCAGCCGATCGTCATCGCGCTCGCAGTCCAGCCCCTCGCCTGCGAGAAAGCTGCGCGAGTGCGGGTCGGCCAGCAGCCGCGCGAGCGAGTGCAGCGCCTCCGGGGCGACGTCCAGCATCGCTCCGTCCCTCGATAACACCGTCGCTGCAGCTTCTTCCCAGCGCATGCGCCGATACTACGCCCCCCGGCTCGGCCCAATCAACGACGGTGCGCGACGGGTTGTATCGCGCCCCGCTCGGTCCGCATCGCGCCGCGCACCGGCCCGCCGCGCCGTTGCGCCGAATTGCGTGAGGGTTGCTGGCCGGTTCTGGGGCGGTGAGTTAGCCTTCCCGACGATGAACGACAGGATGGTCGGCCCTTTTCGCCTCATGGAGCTCCGCCGCAGCGGGCTCGCTGGGGACGTGCACGTCGCATGGGACACGCGCCTCAACCAGCGCGTGCTGCTCACGCTGGTGCCGAAGCTCGCTCCCGACGGGCCAGGCCTTGCCGGCCGTGGCTATCCGCACTTCATCGAGGCGATGCGGCGGCTCTCCGGGATGCGGAACCCGCTCTTGCTGTTGCCGACGGAGTTCGCGTCGCCCGCCGGCCACGAGGCTTGGTACGCCACGGAGTTCGCCGAGGGCACGCTGCTCCGTGGGTTGATCGCGGGCGTGCGGAAGCTGCCGTGGCGACAGGCCGCGATGATCATCCACGAGGTCTCGTCGGCCCTCGCCCACGCCCACACGCGCCACATCGCGCACGGTCAGCTCAGCCCCGAGCGGATCTTCATCGAGCGCACGGGCCGCGTCGTCATCGGCGGTTTCGACGTCCTCGCGCGGGTCGCGTTCGCCGATGGCGGA
Organism: Myxococcota bacterium; assembly: GCA_041389525.1. GTDB lineage: Bacteria > Myxococcota_A > UBA9042 > PHBI01 > JACKFB01 > JACKFB01. Next base: position 100,541 of record JAWKRR010000006.1, read on the forward strand.
GGCGCCAACATCGATCTCGTCGAGATCTTCGAGCAGCCGCAATACGTCGCTCCCGAAGGCCTGCTTCACCGGCCGCCCTCCGTCCAAGGCGACGTGTTCTCCCTCGGTGCGATCGCGTTTGAGATGCTCAGCGGCACCGCGCCCTTCGCCAGCGGTGCGGAGGTGCTGGCCCACGTCCAAGCTCGCCGTTCGGCACCGGATCCGACCGGCGCCGACGACCTCCCGGACGCGTTCCGCGAGTTGATTCGCGAGATGCTGGCGACCCGACCGGATCAGCGGCCGATCGACGCCGGCGCGGTGCGCGACCGGACCGGGGCGCTCCTCAAGGAGTTCCTGATTCACGACGTGCGTGCCTCCCTGGGCGCTGCGTTTCAGCGCGTGCCGCAGGTCTTCGGCGCCGAACCCCTCCCCGCGGCGACGGGCGCGGCCGCCGAGCCGGTCAAGACCAAGAAGCGGAAGGGCGCGAAGGCCAAACCGAAGCGGGGCGCGGAGGTCGAGGTCGCCGCGGACGCCAAGCGCGGCGCCAAGCAGGGCGCGGTGAAGGTGAGCAGCGGGATCCCCGCGGAGCTCGCCGTTGAACTGATGACCGAGCCGATGGGCCGCGGCGAGACGAGGGAGCGTTCGGCGAGCTCGGCCGCGATGTGGCTGCTCGGGGCGATGGTCATCGGCGGCGCCGTGATCGTCTACGGGCTCTTCAGCGACCAGTGGAGCGCGGGGGCGACGGACAGCGCGCGCAGCGCCGGGGCCGGCGGGGCGGTGGTGTCGGCGGCGGCCGGTGTCGAAGGCGTTCTCGACCCCAACGTCCCGCTCGCCGAGCCCGCGTCTGACGATCCGATCGAGCAGAGCAAGGAGAAGGCCACCGCGCTGCTCTCCGACGGCAAGGCTCGTCTCGCGGAGACGCAGGTCCGGTTGGGCATCGAGCAGGGCGGCAAGGGCGACCCGGCGCTGATGCTGTTGCTCGCGCAGTCGCTGGAGCAGCAGGGCAAGCTGGACCAGGCCGTGGAGGCGTGGTTGGCGGCGGATGAGGCCGACGGGCCGTCGGCGACCGCGGGGCGTCTGGCGGCCGGCTTCGCGTTGGCGCGCGCCGAGCGGTGCGACGCGGCGCTGCCGATCTTCGCCGAGGCGCGCGCCCGAGGTCTCGATTCGGCCGAGATCTTCAAGCTCATCGGAAACTGCGAGCTGGTGCTTGGCAAAAATGCGGACGCCGTCGCGTCGCTGCGGTCCGCGTTGGAGCGTCAGGCCGACGACGTCGACAGCCTAGTGCCGCTGGCGCTGGCGCTCAGCAACCTGGGCAAGGGCGAGGAGTCCGCTCGCATCTTCGCGAAAGTGCTCGAGATCGATCCGGACAACGCCCAGGCGAAGCGTGTCACTGCGCGCTTGGACGCGGTGTCGGGCGACCCGCTCAAGGCCCTCGCCGCGCTCGGGGCGAGTGAGGGAGCGGAGGCGGCGCCCGGGACTGGCGCCGGGGATCTCGAGCTGGCGGCCTTCGCAGCGTATCGGGCGGGGTACTTCAAGCAGGCTGCCGAGACCTACGCGCGCGCCATCGAGGCCGCGGGCGAGGCTGCGTCTCCGGGGATGTTGAAGAATTACGCGATGGCGGAAGAGAAGGCCGGGCGGACCGACGCTGCGGCGAACGCCTATGCGCGAGCGATGCGCGCGGCGCCCGACGACGCCGAACTTCCTTACCTGCTTGGGCGACTCGAGGCGGCCCGTGGCCGGCGAGACCAGGCGATCGCGCTGTTGGAGGACTCGCTGCTCAAGGGCCCCGGCCAGTCGGCGGTGCGTTTCGAGTTGGGCGTGCTGCAGCTGGAGGACGGTCGCAACAAGTCCGCCGCCAAGACGTTCGGGCTCTTGGCGCGTGAGCAACCCGGCAACCTGGACGTCCTGCAAAACCTTGGGAAGGCGCAGGTCGAGGCCGGGGAGCAGGCCGACGCCGTGAGCACCTTCCAACGGATGGCCGAGCTGCGCCCCGATGACCCGGGGCCGGTCTTGACGGCGGCCGCGCTGATGCAGCGTCTCGGGCGCGAGGCGGATGCGACCGCGGCGCTGGAAGAAGCGTGCCGACGTGGCGCCACGGAGGCGTGTCCGTGAGCGATCGCGTGGGCTTCGACAAGCACATCTTCGTCTGCATGAACGAGCGACGGCCTGAACACTCACGCGGGTGCTGCCTGGCCAAGGGCAGCGCGGCCGTGCGTGCGCGGTTCAAGACGCTGGTCGCAGAGCACGGCTTGACCGGTCGAGTGCGGGCGAACGAAGCCGGCTGCCTGGACATGTGCGAGCAAGGCGTGGCAGTCGTGGTCTACCCCGAGGCGGTCTGGTACGCGGCCGTCACGGTCGAAGACGTGGACCGGATCTTCCACGAACACATCCTGGGCGGTCGCGTCGTCGAGGATAAGCGGATGCACCCGCAAGGAAAGGACGACTGATGGGCGGCAAGCAAGGCAAGAGTAAGCCCAGTACGAAGGGCGGCGGCGGCTCGCTGATGAATCTGCGGAGCGGTGTGCGCAAGGCGATGGGGCAGCCCGCGTCGGGCGGACGCAAGAAGGACGTGAGCTTTCTGACGGTGCTCGCCTGGATGGGCGGCGCCGCGCTCCTCATCTTCTTCGTCTGGAGCTTTACTCGCTGAGCAGTTGGGCGGCGAGGGTAGCGGGGTCGGAGGTCGGTGCGGCGCAGGTGTGCGCGTGGCAGACCCAGGCGCGGGCGCCGGTTTCGGGCGGCGTGCGGCCGGCGACCAGCGCAGGGTCGAGGGCTGCGGCGCCGAGGTGAGCGACGATGACGCGCGGGGCGTAGGCCCGTCGGGCGTGGTCGCGCAGCGCGCGGATGGCGGGCGCGGGGCCGCCGAGTACGAGCTCAGTCGTTGGACCTGCGAGGAGGTCAGCGGCGAGCAGCAGGTGGGCGAAGCCCAGCGGATTCTCGCGCAGGGCGGCGAGCTGGGAGCGGATGGTGCCGCGTGCGAGGTCGCGCAGTTCGGTGCGGCCGGTCAGCACGCCCAGGCGCTCGAGCAGCTCGGCGGCCGCAGATGCCCCGGCCGGCATCGCTCCGTCCCAGCCGGAGTGGAGGCGCACCCGGAGGTCCGAGTCGGCCGCGGTCACGAACCAACCGCCCGTCGCTGGGTCATGAAAGTCGGCGATCATCCGATCTGCGATTCGCAAGGCGGTATCGAGCGAATCGGGAGATCCGTCCGCCTCGTACAGGCGCACGAGGCCCAGGGCCAGCCACGCCGAGTCGTCGAGGGTTCCGTGCGGCGCGTGGCCGGACGGGGCGAGCTGGCGGAGGCAGCGGCCCTCGGCGTCGACCGCCGTACTGATGAAGCGGCGAGCGGCGCGCTGGGCGGCCGCGAGCCAGTCCGCGCGATCGAAGATCACCGACGCCTCGGCCAGCGCGCCGAGCATCTGGCCGTTCCAGGCTGTGAGCAGCTTGTCATCGAGACCGGGGCGAACGCGCGATTCTCTCGCGGCGAAGAGCGCGGCGCGGGCCGCGTCCAGCCTCGCCGCCGCGTCCGCGGGCGCGAGACCGAACTGCTGCGCGACCGAGTCCAGCTCGCGCGCGCGCCAGAGCACGTAGCCGTCCTCGAAGGATGGCGGGCCCGAAACGCCAAGCAATTCACTCGCTAATTTGGCGTCGGACGCCCCGACCACCGCGCCGAACTGGGCCTTGGTCCAGCCGAAAAACCGCCCCTCATGCCCTTCGCTGTCCGCGTCCTGCGCCGTGTAGAAGCCGCCCTCGGGCGCCTCCATCTCGCGCAGCAGCCAGCGCACGATGCCTTCCGCCACCTCGGCGTACCGCGGGGCGCGGGTGAGCTGCCACGCCGCGCCGTAGGCCTCGAGGAGGGAGGCGTTGTCGTAGAGCATCTTCTCGAAGTGCGGCACCAGCCAACGATCGTCGGTGCTGTAGCGGTGGAAACCGCCGCCGAGCTGGTCGTGGATGCCGCCCGCCGCCATCGCGTCCAGCGCTTGGAGGACGGGCCCCAGCAGCGCAGGCGCTCCCGACCGCGCGTGGCCTCGCAGCAGCAGCGTCAGCGCCGACGCGTTGGGGAACTTCGGCGCGCTGCCGAACCCGCCGTGGACCGGGTCGATTCGCCCGAGCAGCGCCCGCGCCATGCCGACGAGCTCGGCGCCGTCGGGCAGGTCGCCGGGCGCCGTCGCCGGGCGGCTGACCGCCTCGACCTGCGCCAGGAGGCCAGCGGCCTGCTCGCGCAAGTCCCCCTCGCGCGCGGCCCACGTGTCGGCGAGCACCCGCATCACCTCAGGCAGCGAGGGCAGCCCGTGCCGCGGCGTCGGCGGCAGGTAGGTCGCGCCCCACACCGGCTCCAAGTCCGGCGTCAGGAACACCGTGAGTGGCCACCCGCCGCGTCCCTGCCGCAGCAACTGCACGGCGGTCTGGTAGATTTGGTCGACGTCCGGCCGCTCCTCGCGGTCGACCTTGACGCACACGTAGCGCGCGTTCATCAGCGCGGCGATGGATGCGGACTCGAAGCACTCGTGGGCCATCACATGGCACCAGTGACACGCCGAGTAGCCCACCGAGAGCAGGATCAACCGGTTCTCGCGCCGCGCCAGCGCCAAGGCCTCGTCGCACCAAGGCCACCAGTCCACCGGGTTGTCCGCGTGCTGGCGCAGGTAGGGCGAGGTCTCGGCCGCGAGTCGGTTCGGCGCCATCCCGTCACACTCCCCCGCGCCCTCGGGCTAGCGCATGTCCCGGTACCACTTCGCGCGCGCCAGGGTCTTGTCGAGCTGCTCCTGCGCCAGGTCGAGCCCCAGCGGCTTGGCGGCGATGGGCGTCAAGCAGTCCCGAAGCGCCAGCTGCGCCCGGCGCGGGCCCAGGTCTGCAAGCACCTCGGCCTCTTCGAGCACGGACTTCACCACCAGCAGCAGCTGCTTGCCCGCCTTCACCGGCGCAGACCAGCGCAGGCGCGCCTTCTCCACCGCGTCCCACTCCTTCTGGTAGACCGTGCCGCCGCCGTCGACCTTCGCGTCCAGCGCGACCGTCTGCTCATCGACCTTCGCGATCTCGGCCAGCCCTTCGGTGATCATCTTCTCGGCCGGCTCCCGCACCGCCTCGATCAGCTTGCAGATCTCGGCCGGCGCCTTCTCCATTGACGCCGGCTCCCTGCCGATGCCGAACTCCGTGAGCTTGCCTATCCACGGCTCGACCGCGTCGGCCTCCGCCTTCTCCTCTAGCTTTATGCGCTTGAGCATCTCGATCATCTCGGCGCGCTCAGCGTAGATCGAGCCCAGCCGGTCCTTGCCCATTCGCCAAACCAGGTCGTACTGCTCGCGGGGCTCGTTGGGGTCCAGCACCGGTTCGGGCTGGTTCTCCCTGGCCTTCATGCGCGCCTCGTACTGCTCGCGCGCGGACTCCTCGGCGGTGGCGACGGCGGCAGCCTTCTCCGCGGCTGTGTCGGTCTCCCAGATGACGTTGACCTGCCGCTCGCTCTTGCACCCGACGGCGGTCAGCGCGAGCGACGCCGCGGCGAGGAGAACCGGGAGGGGGAGGCGAATCGAGTGACGCATGGGGACCTCAGCAGCGTTTCGGGGCGGCCCGCCAGGCCCGCCGTTCAAACTCGGGGGTGGCGGTGCGACAGACACGGGAGGTTCTGACGCACCTCGTCCTGGTATTCGAAATCAAGGCGCGCGAGCGCGAATCCCGGGCGGTCTGCCGCGATGCACAGCGGCGTCCCCCACGGGTCGATGATGGTGCTCTTGCCGTAGCTGCGGCGCTTTCCGCCGTGAAAGCCGTACTGGCCCGGGGCGATGACGTAGCACTGGGTCTCGATGGCGCGGGCCCGCAGCAGCGGCAGCCAATGGTCCTTGCCGGTGTACTCGGTGAACGCCGCGGGCACGGTCAGCACGCGCGCTCCGGCGTCGACGAGGCGCTGGTACAAGCGCGGAAATCGCAGGTCGTAGCAGATGGACAGCCCCGTCGGGACGCCCCGAATCGGCGTGACGACGCACTCATCGCCGGCGACGATCCAGTCCGACTCTTTCTGCGTCTCGCTGCCGGGCACGTCGATGTCGAAGAGGTGCAGTTTTCGGTAGGCGGCGGTGACGGGCGCGCCCTCGCTGGTTCCGTCGATGACGACGCTGGTGTTGTGGTAGCGGGCGCCGCCGGGGACGGCCTCCTGGTAGCTCCCGACCAGCAGCCAGATCCCCAGCTCGCCCGCGAGGCTGCGGAGCCGCGTCACGATCGGGCCGTCGAGGGGCTGAGACGGGGCGGGCGCGGCAGGGGAGGTCCGCATGAAGGGCGTGTTCTCCGGCAGCGCGCAGAACTCGGCCCCCGCAGCGGCGGCCTCGCGGACGAACCCTTCTGCGGCCGCGAGGTTCGCCTCGATGTCCTCGGTGGAGCGCAGCTGGATGACGGCACAGGTCAGTTGCTTCATGCGCCAGAGGCTACCCCACCGCCCGCGCGGGGGTCCACGCCTCTCGTCCCCTCCCGGGCGGCAGCTTCGCGAGTCTCAAAATGAGACCATCCGCGCCCGCGCCACAGGAGAGTGAGAATCAGCGATGAAACCCAGTAGTAGCGGGCTTTCGAGCGGTGCCGACCTCGGCCGCCCACCCGCGTGTTCTCAATTTGAGACCGGTGCATCCCGTGAAAGCCAATGAACACGGGGTTCGGGAATTGGCACGCTCCTTGCTTGGTTACCAGGGCGTGTGGTCAAACTCCCTCCTCCTTCCCTCCCTTATCTCCTTCCAATAGCTCCGCAGGCCCCAAAACCTGCCGAGTCCCGCCAGAAAGTTCGCGGGGGTGCGCTAGTCGCCCCCCGCGGATGCCTCCCTCTTCAGCAGCTTGACTCAACACGAATGGGTGACGCAGGGCGCGAGACGCGTGGGACGAGCGACACCCCGGTGCAGATCGGGGTTCGGCTCGGCCGAGACGCGGCGCCCTTCGCACCGGCTCTCGCACGTGGCGACTGAGGCCGCGACACCCCTCGCGGGCTAGCGGCCCATGCCTCGAGCCACGGCCAGCAGGCGCGGTGCTGCCTTCACGGGCCAGCGATCCTGCGGCGCGCTGCGGCGGCGCTCACGCGGGGCGGTCGAGGCCGCCGGAGGGCGTAACGCCCCAGGTCGGGGCGCTACTGGCCTCTCCAGAGGGCCCGTCAGCCCTCAGGGGCAGGCGCGGAGGGCGTCCTGCGTGACCCGCGCGACCCACGGCTTGTCCTTGGCCGCCTCAGTCCAGACCTTCGTCCACGTCGCGGGGTCGGTGAAGCCGTGCGCCGCGTAGATGTCGAAGAGCTTCTCGGTCTCGCCCGCCTTCTGCGCGCAGTAGACCTCGATGTAGGTCTTGCCGATCTCGGCCTTGTCGCCACCCTCACCCGCGGCGGGCTTGTTGCCCTCAGCGGCCGGCTTGTCACCCTCGGCGGCCGGCTTGTCACCCTCGGCCGCGACAGGCTTGTCGCCCTCTGCGGGCTTTGCGCCCTCGGCCGCGGGGGCCTTCTCCCCGCTCACCGCCGCGACAGGCTTCGCCGGCTCGTCAGACTTCTTGCAGCCAACCACCAGCGCGCCCGTGGCCAGCACCAACGCGCCGGCGAAGACCATGCTGCGAACTCGCTCAATCATCGTTCAACCTCGTGTGCGGCGTCTTCGATGCGCCGTCGTGAGTTCGTCGTCGGCCGAGACGACCGGCTCCCTGCGAGGGCCGCTGCCCCGAGCGGCTCGCTCGCTGGGGCGTCAACCCGCCAGCGTCGGGGCATGTTCCGCTGGCCGGCCGGCGCTGTCAAACAGAGGGTTATCAGGCGCTGGGTCCACGGCGCGTCCCGGCATTCGCCCGTCGATGCAGGTCCATCCGGCGCGGTCATACCGTGGTTGACGGTCACTCGCCTGCGGGGCTAAGTGCTGGGCTCCCCGCGCCGAAGCGCGCCCGAGACCCAGGAGTCGCCGTGACGACAATCGAGCAGGTAAAGGCGCGCGAAGTGCTGGATTCGCGCGGGAACCCGACGGTCGAGGTCGAAGTTCACCTTGAGGGCGGCGCCATCGGGCTGGCCATCGTGCCCTCGGGCGCGTCGACCGGCGCTCACGAGGCGGTCGAGCTGCGCGACGGGGACAAGGCGCGCTACCTCGGCAAGGGCGTGCTGCAGGCCGTCGAGAACGTGCGCGGCGAGCTCAGCGAGGTCGTGATCGGCATGGACGCGCGGGCGCAGCGGGCTGTCGACGCCGCGCTTATCGCCGCCGATGGCACGCCGAACAAGGGTCGCCTCGGCGCCAACGCGATCCTGGGTATCAGCCTGGCGGTGGCGCGCGCGGCCGCTCAGCACGCCGGAGTCCCGCTGTATCGCTGGATTGGCGGCACCCAGGCCTCGCGTCTGCCGGCCCCGCTGATGAACCTCGTCAACGGTGGCAGTCACGCGGATAACTCCCTGGATATCCAGGAGTTCATGGTGGTGCCCCTGGGCGCACCGAACTTCCGAGAGGGGCTGCGCTGGGGGACCGAGGTCTTCCATCATCTAAAGAAGCGCCTCCACGCGGACGGGCGCTCGACCAGCGTGGGCGACGAGGGCGGCTTCGCGCCGGATCTGGGCCGGAATGAGGACGCGCTGACCTTTTTAGTGGGTGCGATTCGTGACGCGGGCTTCGAGCCAGGTACCCAGGTCGGGCTGGCGCTCGATGTGGCGGCGTCGGAGTTCTGGGATGGCAAGGCCCAGCGCTACAACCTCAAGGGCGAGGGGCGGGCGCTGGAGCCGGCGGCGATGGTCGCCTACCTCGCAGATCTTGCGGACCGCTTCCCCATCATCAGCATCGAAGACGGCCTCGCGGAAGACGACTGGGACGGCTGGGCAGGTCTCACCCGCGCCATCGGCGACCGCGTTCAGCTCGTCGGCGACGACCTCTTCGTGACCAACACCGACCGCCTCGCGCGCGGCATTCGCGAAGGGATCGCCAACTCGATCCTCATCAAGGTCAACCAGATCGGGACGCTGACCGAGACGCTGGCCGCCATTCAGATGGCCCATCGCGCGGGCTACACCACGGTCATCAGCCACCGCTCCGGCGAGAGCGAGGACACGACCATCGCCGACCTCGCTGTCGCGGTGAACGCGGGTCAGATCAAGACCGGGTCGGCCTCGCGGTCCGAGCGAATCGCCAAGTACAACCAGCTCCTACGCATCGAGGAGGAGCTGGGCGCCGAGGCCACCTACGGCATCCTGCGCTGAGCTCGCCAGCGGGTCGGCTGGCGTCGCGCGTGGGTCAAAAAGCAACGGCCGGGGCATTTCTCCCCGGCCGTGCTGTGTGCGCTACCGCTGTGTCGCCTACGCGATGCCGACGCTAGGCGCGGCCAGCACCGTGTTCGGCGGCGGCCAGGTCTCGAGCGCCAGCTTCAAGACCTCGTCCATGCGCGAGGCGAAGTGGATGTCGAGGTCGTCGCGCACGGACTCCGGCAACTCCGGATAATCCTTGCGGTTGCGCTCCGGCAGGATCACCCGCCGGATGCCCGACCGGTGCGCGGCGAGGACCTTCTCCTTGACGCCGCCGACCGGCAGCACCATCCCGCGCAGCGTCATCTCGCCGGTCATCGCGACGTCCCCGCGGATGCGGATGTTCGTCAGCAGACTCGCCAGCGCCGACAGCATCGTGACGCCCGCCGACGGGCCATCCTTGGGGATGGCGCCCTGGGGCACGTGCACATGGAAGTCGTTATCCTTGAAGATCGCCTGGTCCAGACCGAACTGCGAGGCCTTGCTCCGCAGATAGCTCATCGCCAGCTCGACCGACTCTTTCATCACGTCGCCCAGGCTGCCGGTCAGGCGGAGCTTGCCGCTGCCGGGCATCATGGTCGCCTCGATGAAGAGGATGTCGCCGCCCGCGGCCGTCCACGCCATGCCGGTCGCGATGCCGGGCAGCTCGGTGCGCTCGGCGGCCTCCGGGATGAAGATCTCCGGCCCGAGGAACTCCGCGACCGCCTCGGGCGTCACGTCCTTCTCGGTCCAGCGCTTCTCGACCAACCCGACGGCCACGCCACGGCAGACCGCGGCGATGCTGCGCTCGAGGTTACGGACGCCCGCCTCCCGCGTGTAGTTGACCGCGAGCATCTCCAGCGACGCGTCGCTCATGGTCATCTGGTCCTCGCGCAGGCCGTGCTCGCCGAGCTGCTTGGGCAGCAAGTGCTTGCGGGCGATCGCGATCTTCTCCTGCATGGTGTAGCCGGGGACCTCGATGACCTCCATGCGGTCCAGCAGCGGCCGCGGGATGCCGTCGACGCCGTTGGCCGTGGCGATAAACATCGCCCGCGACAGGTCGAAGGGCACGTCGAGGTAGTGGTCCATGAAGGTGTTGTTCTGCTCGGGATCCAGGACCTCCAGCAGCGCGCTGGTCGGGTCGCCCCGCCAGTCCCGGCCGACCTTGTCGATCTCGTCGAGGATCATCACCGGGTTGCGGCTGCCGGCGCGCTTCATGCTCTGGATCAGCTTGCCGGGCATCGCGCCGATGTAGGTGCGGCGGTGACCGCGGATCTCGGCCTCGTCGCGCACGCCGCCCAGGCTGATGCGCTGGTAGTTGCGGCCCAGGGCCTCAGCGACCGAGCGTCCCAGCGAGGTCTTGCCGACGCCGGGCGGTCCGATGAGGCACAGGATGGGGCTGCGGCCGTCGGTGCGCAGGGCGTTGACGGCGAGGAACTCGAGGATGCGCTTCTTCACCTTCTCGAGGCCGTGGTGGTCCCGGTCCAGCGTCGCCCGCGCGTGCTCGATGTCGTGGTTGTCCGAGGACAGCTTCTTCCACGGGAGGTCCGCCAGCCACTCCAGGTAGGTGCGCGCGACCGTGTACTCCGGCGAGGTCGGCTGGATCGTCCGCAGACGGTTCAGCTCCTTGTTGGCGACCTTCTGCACGTCTTCGGGCAGATCGGCCTCCAGCAAGCGTCCGCGCAACTGCTCGACGAAGTCTTCTTCGTCCTCGTCGTCGCCCAGCTCCTTCCGGATGGCCTTGAGCTGCTGGCGCAAGAAGAACTCGCGCTGGTTCTTGTTCATCTCCCCCTTGACCTCGGAGTTGATCCGCTGGGAGACGCGCAGGACCTCGAGCTGGCCCGAGAGCACCTTCAGGGTGCGGCGCAGGAGCAGACGCAGGTCCTCCTCCTGGAGCACCTCCTGCTTCTCCTCCACCGGGACCGCGAGGTGGGTCATGATCATGTAGGCGAGGCGCGACGGCGAGTCGATGTGGTTGAGCAGCTCGGTGGCGCCGCTGGGCAGCTCCGGGATGAGCTCGATGACCTCGCTGGCCATCTGCTTGAGCGACCGCATCAGCGCGGCGACCTCGATGGACTCGTCGTCTTCGACCGGGCCCTCTTCGACCCGGGCGATGATGTAGGGCTCGGTCTGGACGAACTCGCGGCACTGAATGCGCTCGAGCCCCTGCACCACGACGTGCAGCGTGTTCTCGTCCTCCGGCAGCACCTTCAAGATGCGCGCGGACGTGCCGATCCAGTAGAGGTCCTCGGGATCCGGCTCGTCGATGTCTTTGTCGCGCTGCGACACGATGGCGATGACGCCGCCCGTGCCGATGGCGTTGAGCAGCCGTAACGTCTTCGGCCGCCCGACCGCCAGCGGCATGAGCGCGCCGGGGTAGAGCACCGAGTTGCGCAGCGGCAACACCGGCAGCACATGGTCGAGCGCGCCACCCGTGCGGTGCGTGTCGTCCACTTCGCTGTCGAAGATGGCCTCGTCGGGGAGGCCGTTCTTTCGTTCTTTGTCGGACATGGTGCCCTCCGTCGTCGGGGCGCGCGGTTCGTTCCGAGGCAGGCATCTGCGACAGACCTCACCACGAGGTCGGTGCAAGATGCGCACCAGATTCAGCCTATCAAGGGTGCCCCTCGGGAGGGCCTGGGTCACGTCGTCGCTCACCCGCGTGCACGGCGACTCGACCGCTCGTAGTAGGACAACCCGCCCTGGGCCGGCGTCCTTCCCACTCCACGGTCGCGCCTCCGGAGAACTTGAGCTATGACGCCAGTGTCACGTGCAATGGGCAGCAAGGCAGCTTTCTGCTAATTTCGATCTCACGGTGAGCGGGGCGAGCGGGAGCCCCGGGCGTTGAGCACCCTACGAGAGGCCGACGGCCGTGATTGTCGCGCTCTCAGGAGGACGCGTGCGTAGCCGCTTCCAGGATATTGAACCCAAGGACTTGGCGTGGACTGAGGCGGGCGCTGCTCGCATCGTCTGGTCGGACGGGCACACGTCCGTCTACACGCCGGCGCTGCTGCGAAGCATCTGTCCCTGCGCCGACTGCAAGGGGACCCACGGAGGGCCGCCAAAGGCGTTCAATGTGCTGAGCGCGAAGCAGGTCGAAGGGGCGCATCGTCAGATCGTGATCGACGGGGTGGAGCCGATGGGCCACTATGCCGTCGCGTTTCGCTGGGGGGACGGGCATCGCGAGGGCATCTACTCGTGGACCTATTTGCGCGGTGAGTGTCCGTGCGCGACATGTGTGTCGTACCGGGCAGAGGGTGAGGAGTCGCTGCGATGAATGGACGTGATTCTGGCGGGCCGATCCGTCGCCGCGCGGGCGAGCGCAAGCGTGGCGAGGTGGATGCGACCACGGAGGCTCCGGGGCCGTCTGAGCCGACCAAGGAGGTTCGGACGCCGCTGGCGACCGCGCGGCCTGACCGCGTGGCGACTCTGCCGGGGGCGGGCGCAGCGAAGCGTCCCGCGGGGCGTCGCGTGTTCGACCCCAGCGGCGGGCGCTCGATCTCGGCGCCGCCGCCGAGCGGAAAGCCGCGCAAGGGGCCGGGAGCGCCGGCGAAAGCGGGCGCGGGCGGGAAGGGCGCCGGCAAGGGCGGCAAGGACGCGCGGCCGGTCAGCGGCGACGCGGAAGAGCAGGAGCGCGCCAAGGCGCTGGCCACGGAGAAGGGGATCCCGCAGGTACACGCGCTGCGGGTCCTGCGAGGCGAGATCACGCTGAACGACGTGCTCAAGGCGCTGATGCGCAAGGAGCGGGCGCAGCGGCTCGTCGAGAAGGACGGCCTGGATCCGGGGCTCGCCGGGCAGGTGGCCAGCGGACATCTCAGCCGCGAGCGGGCGATTCTGGTGCAGCGCATCCGGAAGCATCGGCCCCATCGCATCGACCGGGACGCGCTGAAGCTGGCTGAGGCGGGCAAGACGCCTATCGCGTTCCAGACCTTCGAGCACCCGTGGGTGGTCGGGCTGATCAGCGAGGCGCGGACGTACGAGTTCGATGTGCGGGTGGAGGGCGCCACGGACGGCGGCCCGGTGACCGTTCAGAAGCACGACGTGAAGCTGGTCGCGCAGCCGGATCAGGTGGCGGGTGTCGACGCTGCCAGCGAGGTCGAGCCCAGCGTCGGCCAGGAGAAGCTCGGGGGGACGGCGGATCGGGCCTCGCGCGTGCGGCCGGAAGACGCGGCGCTCATCGAGCTGGTCGAGTCGGCGCAGGTGGTGCGCTGCGTGTTGCGCGACGGCCAGCTGCTGGTTGGGGCCATTCAGTCGTTCGGGCGCTGGGACTTCGACCTCAAGCTGCAGAACGGCGCCGTGGTCACCGTGATGTTTCACGCCGTTCATCCGGCCTCGCGCTGGAAGTAGCGCGTTGCGAATCATCGCCGGGAAGTTTCGTGGGCGCGTGCTGCAAGCGCCTAAAGGGTTGGCGACGCGGCCGATGATCGCGCGGGTGCGGGAGTCCGTCTTCAGCATCCTGGCGGGGCGGGTCGAGGGCGCTCGGGTCGCGGATCTCTTTGCGGGGACCGGGGCCATCGGCATCGAGGCGCTGAGTCGCGGGGCGGAGCACGTGGACGCGTTCGAGTCGGCGCGGCCTGCGCGGGCGGCGCTGACGAGCAACCTGAAGGCCCTGGGGTTGAAGGCGGAGTACAGCCTGCACGGCGGCGAGCTGCCGGGGTCGCTGGTGGCCGGCACCCCCTGGAACCTCGTCTTCATCGACCCACCTTGGGGACGCGACCTGGGCGCGCCTATCGCCGAGCGCATCGTGGCTATCGGGCGGCTCGCGGAGGGCGGGCTCATCGTCGTCGAAGAGCGCTACGGGCAGGAGGGCAACGCGGCGACGTGGCGCGAGCGTGGGCTCCGCGTCGTGGACCAGCGGCGATACGGGGACAGCGGCATCGTGATGGTCACGCCCTAAGAGGGGGTTGCCATATCCGGACCGAGCGGGCCGTCAGCGACGTCTTTTCAGGGGCTTACAAGCGGAGGGCGCTTGCCGCGCGCAAGAAACCGACGCGCGGAAGTTCCTGAAGAGACATGAGCCAGCCACGCGATGGGAGAGTATGGCGACACCCTCTAAGCCCTAGCCAAGTGTGGGCGATTCCGATAGACGCTGGGTCGAGAGGTTGATCGTGTCCGAGAAACTCGCCGTCTGCCCTGGGTCCTTCGACCCGCCGACCAACGGCCACATCGACATCATCGAACGCGCGCTGCGCCTCTTCGATCGCGTCATCATCGCGGTCACGGTCAACGTGTCCAAGCGGCCCATGTTCACGCTCGACGAGCGAATGGACCTGATCCGAGCGTGCTTTCCGGACGAGTCGCGCGTCGTGATCGAGTCCCTGGACGGGTTGCTCGCCACCTACGCCAATCAGCGCGGCGCCATCGCTCTGGTGAAGGGCCTGCGCGCGCCTAGCGATTTTGAGTACGAGCTGCAGATGGCGCAGATGAACCATCACCTGACGCCTGAGCTCGAGACCGTCTTCTTGGCGGCCGACGCCATCGGTTCCTACGTCTCGTCGTCCTTGGTCAAAGAGGTCGCGTCGCTGGGCGGCGACGTTGACGCCCTCGTCCCGCCCCCGGTGGCCGCCGCGCTGGCCCGCCGCCTCAAACACTGACTTTCAGGAGAGTTCGATGAAGTTCGCCAAACGCATGAGTGCTGTGAAGCCGTCCGCGACCCTCGCGATGACCAACCGCGCCAAGACGCTGACCGCCGAGGGCAAGGACATCGTCAGCTTTGGCGCCGGTGAGCCGGACTTCGACACGCCCGCGCACATCACCCAGGCGATGGTGGCGGCGGCGCAGCGGGGCGAGACGCGCTACGCAGCCGTCAACGGCATCCCGAAGCTGCGCGCGGCCGTGGCCAAGCAGTTCACCGAGATCTACGGGGTGCCCTTCGACGCCTCGGAGATCCTGGTGTCGACTGGCGGAAAGCACAGCCTCTACAACATCTTTCAGGTGCTGGTGGACCCGGGTGACGAGGTCATCATCCCCGCGCCCTACTGGGTGAGCTACCCCGACCAGGTGCTGCTCGCCGAGGGCGTGCCGGTCTTCGTGGACTGCCTGCCCGACGAGGGCTTCCGGCTGACGGCGGAGGCGGTCGAGGCGGCCATCACCGACAAGACCATCGGCATCGTGCTGAACAGCCCGAACAACCCGACGGGCGCGGTGCAATCGGCGGCCGACCTGCGCGCCATCGCCGAGGTCGCCGAGCGGCGCGACCTGTGGATCATCACCGACGACATCTACAGCTTCATCCGCTACGGCGAGGGCGTCTTCGAGAACGTGCTGCGCGAGCGGCCGGACCTGAAGGAGCGCATCTTCGTGGTGCACGGGGCCAGCAAGACCTACGGCATGACCGGCTGGCGAATCGGCTTCACCGGCGCGCCGAAGAAGGTCATCGACCAGATGGCCGTGATTCAGGGGCAGGCGACCTCGGGCGCGACCACCTTCGCGCAGTTCGGCGCGCTGGCGGCCATCGAGGGCGACCACAGCTTCCTCAAGGACTGGCTGGCGGCCTATGACTCGCGCCGCAAGGCCATCGTGGACGGCTTGAACGCCATCCCGGGCATTCACTGCGCCATGCCGGGCGGCGCCTTCTACGTCTTCCCCGACGCGCGCGGCCTCAACGGCAAGCGCCTCGGCGACAAGGTCATCACCGACGACATGGACCTCTGCGAGGTCTTCCTCGACGACGCGCTGGTCGCCTGCGTGCCGGGCACGCCCTTCGGCGCGCCGGGCTTCTTCCGCATGAGCTACGCCTGCTCCATCGAGGACATCCAGAAGGGCCTCGAGCGCATGGCGGCGACGGTCGCGAAGCTGCGCTAGCGGTTCGGCACCAGGGGTGGCTGGCTGCTGTCGGCCAGTCGCCCCGCTGGGCCGCCCCGCCGAGCCAAGAGACCCGACAGAGAGGTCTCTAGAACTTGCCGTTCAGCGACAGCGTGAAGCCCATGGTGCGGATGCCGCCGGTGCGGAAGCGCGAGCCCAGGCTGTCGATGTGGCTGTTGTAGACCGGGTTGAACTCGTTCTGGCCCGACTGATTCGACGCCTGCACCTGGTTGATGCCGTCGAGGTCTTTGCCCGCGTCGGCGAAGGTCAGGAAGTGCGGCAGCTCGTAGGCGAAATCGAAGCGGGCGCCCAGGGAGACCCAGCGGACGGGCTGGTAGCGCACGCCGACCCACGCAGAGAGCGTGCCGAACTGCTCGACGTCGGTGATGCCGTCGGTCTTGCGCGGCCGGCCGGTGTCGGGGTCGATGTCGCCTCGGTCGAAGGTCGTCAGGCTGCAAGGCGAGGCGGAGTCGCGGCCGTCGCAGGCGGAACCGCCGAGGGCGTCGAAGAGATCGGTGTAGTTGCGGCCCTCGAAGCTGTAGTCGAGGCGCCCGCCGACGTCGATGGTGAAGGAGGCCTCGCGGTCGCGGTCCTCGTAGGGGTGAAACTCCACGCCGATGAGCGTGTGGATGCCGTGGCCGGGCGAGACCAGCGTCTGCGTCGCCCCGTAGTCGTCGAAGAGCGAGTTGGTGTGGGGCATGCGCAGGGTGCCGCCGACGCCCGCGTAGGGCTCGACCTGGGGGATGGGTCGGGCCGAGACCGCGGTGGCGAGGTCGACGACCCAGAGGCCTTCGCCCACCGAGGCGTTGTTGGCTTGCTTGACGCCGCTCTTGGCGCGGGCCGGGATGGTGAGCGCGAGGTCGAGGGCCCAGGTGGCGCGCGCGGGGTCTCGGGCCCAAGACAGGGGCGTGAGGCGCACGCCGAACTGCGGGTCGCCGACCCCCGAGCGGTCGGGACCGTCCGACGGCACGGCGAAGAGGCTGGGCGGTGGCTCCGTTCCCTGAGGATCTACCGTGCTGCTTTGGGCGGTCACGCCGTCCGCGTAGCTCAGCTTGGTCTGGTCCGAGATGACGATGGGGACGGCCAGCCAGAACTCGGCGCTGCGCCAGATGCCCAGGCGCAGGGTCAGGTCCAGGGTCTGCCGGATGCGCACGACGTCCAGCTCGCGGGCGTCCTCGATGCGGCTGCCGTCGGTGCAGAACTGGCCGACCACGGCCTGGTCGTGTGCGAGGCAGCGGAACTCGCGCAGAATCGCCCCTCGACGCGCGCTGTAGCCGTACTCGAGGTCGATGACGACGTCGATGGGCTCTTCCTGCTCGCGCTCGAAGCTGTCGATGACGTCGGTGACGCGCGCTGCGTGGGCGCCGGGCGCGGCGAAGGCCAGCGCCAACGCGGTGGCGCCCAGTCTCCACAAGGCCTTCGAAGTGGATTGCATGCGGTTCACTCCTCGTCCCGCAGGTTGAACTCCTTCATCTTGTTCTGCAACGACTTGCGGGAGATCATCAGGAGTTGGGCGGCGTGGGTGACGTTGCGCTCGGTCTGCTCGAGGGCTTGGCAAATCAGCTCGCGCTCGACCTGCGCCGTGGTCTCGCGGACCAGCTCTTTCAACGAGACGCGCCCGCTGAGGCCGCGGTCCAGCCGTAGCGCCGACTCGACCTCGGGCCGCGAGCTGGTCGACTTCATCTCGTCAGGCAGCAGGTCCAGCGGGATGCGCTCGCCCTCCGAGAAGAGGACGAGGCGCTCCAGCACGTTCTCCATCTCGCGCACATTGCCCGGCCACCCGTACCCGACGAAGGCCTCCTCGGCTTCGGGGGTCAGGCCTTCGACGGCGCGGCCGAGGCGCTCGTTGAAGCGCTCCAGCATGTGGCGCACCAGCAGCGGGATGTCCTCTCGACGGTCGCGCAGCGCAGGCAGGTGCAGCGGGATCACGTTGAGCCGGTAGAAGAGATCCTCGCGGAAGCGCCCCGACTCGACCTCGACGGCCAGGTTGCGGTTCGTCGCCGCCACAAGTCGGACGTCCACCTCGAGCGTCTTCAGGCCGCCCACGCGCTCGAAGCTGCCCTCCTGCAGCACCCGAAGCAGCTTCACCTGCATCTCGGTCGGCACCTCCCCGATCTCGTCGAGGAAGAGGGTGCCCTGGTCCGCCAACTCAAAGCGGCCGGGCTTCGACGCGATGGCGCCGGTGAACGCGCCCTTCTCGTGGCCGAAGAGCTCGCTCTCGATGAGCGTCTGCGGGATGGCGGCGCAGCTCACGCGGATAAAGGGCCGCCGCGCGCGCGACGAGTGATGGTGTAGCGCGCTGGCCACCAACTCCTTGCCGGTGCCGCTCTCGCCCGAGATCAGCACGGTCGTCGGGGTGTCCGCCACCTTGGCGAGCACGGCGTAGACGTCGCGCATCGCTTTGGACACGCCGACCATCCCGAACCGCCCGTCCTCGCCGAGCTCGCCGTCCGCGCCGGCCTCCTCGACCGAGTCCAGCTGGGCCATCGCGGTGTTGACGGCCTTGCGGACCACCGCGCGCAGATCGCCGGCGTCGAAAGGCTTGGTCACGAAGTCGAAGGCCCCCGACTTCATCGCCTCGACCGCGGTGTCCACCGAGCCGTGCGCCGTGATCATCACCACGGGCCGCCCGGGATATCGCTCCGTGACGTGCGCCAGCAGCGCCATCCCATCCACGCCAGGCATGCGCAGGTCGGTGATGACCACGTGCACGTCGCCGCCGCTGCGTTCGAGCGTGCGAATGGCGTCGCGGCCGTCCTGTGCCTCCACGACCTCGTACCCTTCGCGTTGCAGCAATCCGCGCAGGATCGTTCGCATGTTCGGTTCGTCGTCGACGACGAGGATGCGCGGGGTTGAGCTCATGGGTCCGAAGGCTCCGCTTCCCACGCGTGGCGCGGGACGACGCGCTCCACCACGGCGTCGAGCGCGCCGCGGTGCAGCAAAATAGACAGCGGCTGGCCGACCGCGGCGTCCTGGCTGGCGCGCAGGACCCCACCGGAGGCGTCGCGGACGATGGCGTAGCCGCGCTCGAGGCTGTGCGTCGGGCTCAGCAGCCGCAGGGAGTGGTCCAGCTCGGCCACGCGGCGGCGCTCCGCGATGAGGCGCTGGCGAAGGGCGGCCCGCAGGCGGCGGATGAGGGCCGTGTGGTCGGCGCGAGCGGCGCGCAGGCGCAGACGCGGGTGCAGGTTGTGGAGGCGGCCGCCCAGCTTCGCGTGGCGCTCACGAGCGCGCGAGGTGCGGCGGCGCAGCGCGGCCTCGAGGCGCCCGGCGAGCTCGTCGAGGCGCTGCTGGCGCTCGGCGACCACTCGGCGCGGGTCGGCGAGGCGCGCCCGGCGGGCGGACAGCTCGGCCCGAGCGCGCTCGATGGCCCGCCGCGCCGCGCGCTCAAGTCGGTCCTCCAGGTCCGAGATGGCGGTCCGCAGCCCCTCGAGGTCAGGTACCACCAACTCAGCGGCCGCCGTCGGCGTGGCCGCCCGCGCGTCCGCGGCCCAATCCGACAGCAGCGTGTCCACCTCGTGGCCCACCGCGCTGACCACCGGTTTCGGGCAGGCCGCGACAGCCCGAACGACGATCTCCTCGTTGAAGGCCCAGAGATCCTCGATGCTCCCGCCACCGCGGCCGACGATGAGCACGTCGATATCCGAGAGCGCGCCGAGCACCTCGATGCCCCGGGCGATGGCCTCGGCGGACCCCGGCCCCTGGACCTTGCACGGATAGAGCAGCACCTGTGCGGGATAGCGTCGATGCAGCGTCGTGAGGATGTCGCGAATCGCGGCCCCAGTCGGCGCGGTGACCACCCCGATTCGCCGCGGCAGAAAGGGCAGGGCGCGTTTCTTGGCGAGGTCGAAGAGCCCCTCGTCGTGCAGGCGCCGCTTCAACTCTTCCAAGCGCACCAGCAGCGTACCCAGGCCCGACTCGCGAAGCCGCGACACGATCAGCTGGTACTTGCCTTGGGGCGCGTAGACCTGCACGTCGCCGAACGCGACCACCTGCATGCCGTCCTGGAGCTGCACGCTCGCCCGCTGCGCCGTCGATCGCCACATCACGCACGAGATCTGCGCGTCGGCGTCTTTCAGCGTGAAATACACGTGCCCCGACGAGGCCCGCTTCACGTTGGAGGCCTCGCCCTCGACCGCGACCGCGCCGAACTCGCCCTCGATCATCCGCTTGAGCGCGAAGGTCAACTCGCGCACGGACACCGTGCTCTCGAGCGCGCTCGAACCGGGGGGCGTTGGCTGCATGGACCTCCGACGCGGTCCACCCGGCCGGGACTGCGGTTGTGAGACCGCAGGGCCTCGCGTTTGGGCGCCCCGCGGCTCGAGAGCGGGGCCGCCAGCGAGGCCGCCAGCGAGGTCGATCCGTCAAGGCGTTCTCGCGCACTGGGCGTGGACTGTCAACGCGTGCAAGTCCGCCTTGACCGTGTTCCATCGCCGATGCTAGGTCGCCGACGACAACTCGACGGGGCCACGAGCAGGAAGTCGGTGCAAGGCCGACGCTGCCCCCGCAACTGTATCCGGGGACGAACCCGATCACGCCACTGGTGCTCGCACTGGGAAGGCTCGGGGGAGGACGAACCGGAAGCCAGGATACTGAACGTGGCGCCGCGATCGCATCGACTTCGGGTGGAAGGCGAGCGTGGCGCTCGTGGAGGTTCCACCTGCGTTCCGCTCGCCCCTGTCGCCCGAGCGACAATGGAGAGCGGAAATGAAGAGGAAGCTTGGCATCGCGCGTCTCGGGGTAGGGATGGCGGTGGCCGCGGCGCTCGTGATGTGGGCCGGATGTGATGACGACGGCGGCGGTGGCGGCGGCCTGGAGGTCGTGGGCAGCTGGACGACGCAGTTCGACTCGACGGAGGTGATCAGCGCCTCGGATTGGGCCGGCGCGGCGGTCGTGAGCTGGGACAACGCCGACAACTGGGCGATCACCCAGAACGCGGCAGACGCGGCCTTCGACCCCGGCAAGTTCAGCGTGCTGGTCTGGACCGAGCCGGCCGGCGGCAAGTTCTACTACTGCTTCGCGGGCTACGGGCTGGCGACCCAGGCCGACGCGCAGGCCTTTGACCGCACAGCGGCCGACGCGAGCGACCCCGAGGTCGGGGGCTGCGCCGGCTTCGCGTGGACGCGCATGACGGCCGCCAAGTGAGGCGCGCGCGCCCCAATTCGGTAGCTGCCGCCTCGCTGTTTTGGCTGTCGGTGGCCGCGTCTTGGGGCGCGTGCGACGCGGTGGAGGCGCCGCCCTCGACCTACGCGACGGAGGTCGTGACGTTCAGCCCGGGGCCCGGCGCCGGCTACGGCCAGTCCAAGCTGCCCGGGGTGGTCCTGGGCGCGCCCGTGGTGCTCTCGTCGGCCCAGGGGTCGCCCGACGTCCTGAGCCTGGGCCAGGGCGGCGAGATCGTCCTTGGTTTCGGCGGGCGCGCCATCGCCGACGGGCCGGGCCCCGACTTCGTGGTCTTCGAGAACGCGTTCTTCATCGGCGGCGACCCCACGCTGGTGTTCGCCGAGGCCGGCGAGGTGTCGGTCTCCGAAGACGGCGCGACCTGGCACACCTTCCCCTGCGCGCAGGACGGCGACCTCGCTGGCGCCGGCTGCGCAGGCTGGACCCCGGCGCGCCCCTTCGACACGGCCGCGCTGCCACTGGACCCGGCCGTGACCGGGGCGGACGCCTTCGATTTGGCAGACGTGGGCTTGGGAATCGCGCGATTCGTCCGCGTGCGCGACCTCAGCGAGGGCGGCGAGGCCCCGTCGGCGGGCTTCGATCTGGACGCGGTCGGGGTGGTTCACTTCGCGCCGTAGCGGTCGTTCACTTCGCGCGGCGGGGGTGGTAGTTCTGACCGCTGCGCCGCGCGACGTCCGCGGCGCGTCTGACCTGGCCCGACGGAGGCGCCCTTGGGGTTGCTCGACAATCAGCAGAGCCGCTGCACCCAGAACCCCGACGCGATACCGAAGCGCATCGGCGTGCTCACCGGCGGCGGCGACTCGCCCGGGCTCAACGCGGCCATCCGCGCGGCGACCCTGACGGCCATCCGCAAGTACGGGATGGAGGTCATCGGGTTCGTCGACGGCTTCAACGGCCTCTTCGACCCGGAGAACGGCGCGCGCGCACTCAGCGTCGACGACGTCCAGGGGATCGAGGCCATCGGCGGCACCATCTTGGGCACGGCCAACCGCGGCAACCCCTTCCGGATGGTCGTGCGCGACGACGACGGGCACCCGGTGCTGGGCCCGGACGGCAAGGCGACCACCGTGGACCGCTCTGCGGAGGCGGTCTCGCGGCTCAAAGACCTGGGGATCGGCGGCCTGCTCTGCATCGGCGGCGACGGCACGCTGGCGATGGCGCGGGAGTTCTACGAGAAGTTCGGAGTGCCGGTGGTGGGCGTGCCCAAGACCATCGACTTCGACCTGTCGGGGACCGAGGCCACCTTCGGGTTCAAGACGGCGGTCCAGGTGGCGTCTGAGGCGCTGGACCGCCTGCGCACCACCGCCGACAGCCACGACCGGGTCTTGGTGCTCGAGCTGATGGGTCGATACGCGGGCTGGATCGCGCTGCACGCCGGCCTCGCGGGCGGGGCGCACGCGATCTTGCTCCCCGAGCTGCCCTATGACCCGCGCGCCGTCTGGGAGCGGGTGACCAACCGATTCCGACGCCAGCGCAAGTTCAGCCTGGTCGTGATCTCCGAGGGCGCGCGCCCCGTGGGTGGGGACTACGCGGTCGCCGAGGAGCGGGCGCATCCGGCGGGGCTGCCCGTGCTGGGCGGTGCTGGGCCGCGGCTGCGCGCCGAGCTCGAGGCGCTGACCGAGGAAGAGCGGCAGCGTGTGCTCGCCGAGAAGGGCAACCCTCCTGAGGCGCCCGAGATACGCGTCGTGGTCCTCGGCCACATCCAGCGAGGCGGGACTCCGCTCGCCGACGACCGCATCATCGCCACCGCCTGCGGCAGCTTCGCCGTCGACATGGTCGTGCGCGGCCTCTTCGGCCACATGGCGGCGTGGACCTTCGAGGGCCCCGTGGCCGTGCGCCTCGACGACGCCACCGAGCCCCACCTCGTCGACCCGGACACCGATCCCCTGGTCCAGCTCGCCCGCGACATCGGCATCTGTCTCGGCGACAGCCCCGATTCGCCAGACGAAGACTGAGAAATCGAAGGCTAGAGCAGGTTCGACGCCAGCTCAGCTAGCTCGGACCGCTCGCCCTTCTTGAGCGTCACCGTGGCGGCCAGCGCCTGACCCTTGAAGTGCTCGATCAGGTAGGTCAGGCCGTTCGAGACGCTGTCCACGTAGGGGTTGTCGATCTGATAGGGGTCGCCGGTGAGCACGATCTTCGTGCCGTCGCCGGCCCGCGTCAGGATCGTCTTCACCTCGTGGGGCGTCAGGTTCTGCGCCTCGTCGATGATCATGAACTGGTGCGGTAGCGAGCGCCCGCGGATGTACGTGAGCGGCTCGATCTCCATCACGCCCATCTCGACGAGGTCGTTGGTCCCTTGGCTGCGCCGCTTGTCGCGCTTTCCGCCCAGGCCCAGCAGGTACTCGACGTTGTCGTGGATCGGCTGCATCCAGGGCTTCAGCTTCTCATCGACGTCGCCCGGCAAGAAGCCGAGGTCGCGTCCCAGCGGCATCACCGGCCGGCCGACGACGACCTTCTGGTAGGCGTGCTCCTCGGTGACCATCTGCAAGCCCGCGGCGATGGCGACGAGGGTCTTGCCCGTGCCGGCCTTGCCGACCAGCGTCACCAGCTTGATGTCCTGCCGCAGGCACGCGTCGATGGCGTAGTGCTGCTCGCGATTTCGCGGGCGAATCCCCCAGATGGGCTCTTTGAGGCCGTAGGTCAGGTCGAGGGTGCCGGCCGCCACACGCGCGCGGGCCAGGGCCGTCCGCCGGCCATCGCGCACCATCAGATACTCGTTCTCGTACCAGCGCTCGCCGTTGGGCGGCGTGGGCAGCGCGACCGTGCCGGCCTCGAAGAGGGCGTCGATGACCTCCGGCGCCACGTCCAGCTCGCCCGTGCCCGGGTAGAGCTCGTCGATGGAGATGCGCTCGGTGTCGTAGTCGACCGCCTCGATGCCCAGCGCGTTCGCGCGAATTCGCAAGTTGGTGTCTAGGGAAACGAAGATCGCCGGGCGGTCGGGCTCGGTCTCCTTGATGTGCAGCGCCGTCGCCATGATCAGGTTGTCGGCCTGGTGGCTGATCCGGTGGCCGCGCGGCAGGTCGCGGTCGGACACCACCACGCGCAGCAGCCCGGTCCCCTGTGGCAGCGGGACGCCGTCGGTCAGGCTACCGGCGGTGCGCATGGCGTCGATGCGGCGCGCCACCTCGCGCGCGTTGCGCCCCAGCTCGGTCGGGTCCTTCTTGAAGGTGTCGACCTCCTCGATGACCACGATGGGGATGCACACCGTGTTTTCCTCGAAGCGATAGATCGCCTCGGGATCGTGGAGCAGGACGTTGGTATCGAGGATGAAGTTCTTCGTCGTCATGACGGCATCGCACGTCAGCGACCGATCGCTGTCAAGGCGCGCCCGGCGATTTGGGGGGCGGCGCGCTGCGAGATGGCTGCTTGCGCCGCCCCCCGTGCGAGGGTAGATCCGCGGCATGCACACGGCTCTGACGGATGCGCTGATTCGCCTCGCGCTCGCCGAGGACATCGGGACTGGCGACCGGACCACGTTGGCGACGATCCCCGAATCCGCGCGGGCTTCGGCGGTCGTCGTCGCGAAGTCCGAGCTGGTCATGGCCGGCGGCCCGTGGTTCGCGCGCAGCTTCGCGTTGTGCGGGGAAGGCGAGGCCAGCGTCGCGGTCGAGCAGACGGTGGCGGAGGGGCAGGTCGCGCGGCCGGGCGAGGTGGTGCTGCGGCTCGACGGCAACGCGCGGACGTTGCTGGCCGCGGAGCGCACGGGGCTGAACATCCTCCAACGCCTCAGCGGCATCGCGACGCTGACCCGCCGGTACGCCGACGCGGTGGCGGGGACCGGCGCGCGGGTGTGCGATACGCGCAAGACCGGGCCGGGGATGCGCGCGATGGAGAAGCACGCGGTGCGGATGGGCGGCGGGTCAAACCACCGCTTCGGCCTCGACTCCGGCATCCTTATCAAAGAGAACCACATCGCGGCGTGCGGCGGGCTGACCCGCACGGTCGAGCGCGCGCGCGCTGAGAGCCCGCACGGCCTCCGCATCGAGGTCGAGGTCACCACCCTCGCCGAGCTGGACGAGGCACTCGCCGCGGGCGTGGACATCGTGCTGCTCGACAACATGGACGACGCGCTCACGTCGGAGTGCGTGCAGCGGGTTCGCGCGGCGCCGGGCCGGACGCTGGTCGAGGCGAGCGGAAACCTCAGCCTCGACCGTGTGCGCCGCGTGGCCGAGCTTGGCGTGGACCTGCTCTCGGTCGGCGCGCTGACGCACTCAGCGCCGGCGGCGGATCTCTCGCTGCGGATCACCGCGTGAGGGCCGTCCACGAGGTGCGCGAGGCCACGTCGACGAACGACCTCGCCCGCGACCTGGCCGCCCGCGGAGCCCCCAGCGGCACCTTGGTCATCGCCCGCGCGCAGACCGCCGGCCGGGGCCGGCAGGGCGCCGAGTGGTTCTCACCGCCCGACCGCAACGTCTACCTCTCGGTCATCCATCGCTCGGCCCTCACCGCCGCCCAGCTCTCCGGCCTCACCCTCGACGTGGCCGTCGCCGCCGCCACCGCCATCGAGGACCTCGCGGGGTGTTTTCCCGCGCTCAAATGGCCGAACGACCTGCTGCTGCGTGGCCGAAAGGTCGGCGGCATCCTCACTGAGCTGCACACCGACCTGTCGCCGGGCGGCGCGCCCGTGGTCGTCGTGGGGGTGGGCGTCAACGTGGACGTGGCTCCGGGCGACTTCCCGCCCGAGCTGGCCGAGCTGGCCACCAGCCTCAACGAGGGCGCAAATCCCAAGGTGTCGCCTCGGGAATTGGCGATGCTCATCGGCCGCCGCATCGTCGAGAAGTTGGCGGGCTACGAGGCCGCGGGAGGCCCCGACCTCGCCGCCTACGACCGACGGTTCCCCTTCGTCGGCTGGCGCGTCCGGATAGCGCAGGGCGGCGAGGCGGTCATTCGGCGCGTCATGGCCGACGGGGCGCTCGGCGTGAGCTTCCCGGGATGGACCGACATCCAGAGCATCCGCACAGGCGCCGTCACCCTGCTCGGCCCCTCCGAGGAGTCCCCCACGTGAGTCGCTCCCTCCTCATGGTCATCGACGTCGGCAACACCAACACCGTGCTGGGTGTGTACGACGGCAGCGAGCTGATCGAGCACTGGCGCGTGGCGACCAACGCGCAGTCGACCACCGACGAGCTTGGCGTGCTCTACATGAGCCTGTTCGCGGCGCGCCGTATCCCGACCGAGGAGATCACGGCGGTCATCGTCGCGTGCGTGGTCCCGCCGGCCGTGCACTCGCTGACCCGCGCCTGTGAGCGCTACTTCGACGTGCAGCCCCTCTTCGTCGGTTCGGACGTGGACAGCGGGATGCCCATCGCCTACGACAACCCGCGCGAAGTCGGCGCCGACCGCATCGTCAACGCCGTCGCCGCCTACGCCCGGTGGCAGAGCGCTTGTGTCGTCGTCGACTTCGGGACCGCCACCACCTTCGACGTCATCGGCGGCGACGGCGTGTACCGCGGCGGCGTCATCGCGCCGGGCATCGGCATCAGCCTGGACGCGCTGTTCTTGCGCGCGTCGAAGCTGCCGCGGGTCAACATCGCCCGTCCGGCGAAGGTCATCGGGACGCGAACCGTCGATTCGATGCAGGCCGGCATCGTGTTCGGCTATGTTGGACTCGTGGACGGGTTGGTCGAGCGCATCCGCGAGGAGATGCCGGAGAAACACGTCCGCGTCGTCGCCACTGGCGGCTTGGCCGCGCTGATCTCGAGCGAGACCCACCACATCGACAGCGTCGAGCCCTTCCTGACCTTGGAGGGGCTGCGCCTGATTTACGAGCGTCACCGTGATACCCAGAAAGCGGCCGGAAACTCCGCGCCGTAGTCACCAGCACAGCTTCAACTGAAGCTCGCCGAGCGCATCCATGGCTGTCCACGAGTACGCATCCGGTTCCGTCGTCCCGGTACCCGCCATCCCGGCGGAGCTGCTGCCCCGCATCGGGCCCGACGCGCCCGAACGCGCACGCTTGCTCACGGCGAAGGCCTTGCTGCCGATGCCGCCGGACCAGCTCGGTGTGGCGCTCGGCATCCTGGCGCGCGACACGGTCGCCGAGGTCGCTGAGGCCGCCGCCGCGTCGCTGGTCGAGCTGCCCATCGAGGTGCGCAAGCAGCTCGCCGCGTCGTCCATGCCGGGCCCGATCCTGGACGTCTACGCTCACGTCTTTCGCGACGACAACCCGACGCTGCAGGCGTTGCTCAACAACACCTCCGTGCTCGACGAGACCGTCCGCTGGATGGCGCGCACCCTGCGCGGTCCGATTCTGGACGCCATCGGCTCCAACCAAGTCCGCTTGGTCCGTTCGGCCCCGATCATCGGCGCGCTCATCGCCAACCCCGCGTCTTCCACGCCGCTGTTGGCCCGCGTCATTGAGACCGCGCTGCGCGCCGAGATCGACACCTCCCGGATCCCCGGGTTCAAGCCCCTCGCCGAGGCCTTCTTCGCCGACCTCGCGCAGGCGCAGAACCTTACGGAGCGCGGCGAGGACGACTTCGACGAGGTGGAGGACGACGAGGAGGTCCCCGAGGAGGTCTCCGAGGAGGTCGACGAGCACGAGCCCCTCGGTATCGACGACGCTGAGCTCGAGGCGCTTCTCCGCGGCGAGGGAGGCGACGGCGCCCGCGAGAACAAGGTCCCGATGTGGAAGATGGTCGAGGACATGACCTTGCCGCAGAAGGTTCGGCTCGCGCTCATGGGTGACGCGGCGGCGCGGAAGCTGCTGATCCGCGACAACAAGAAGCTGGTCGCGATGTCGGTGCTGCGCAGCCCGAAGCTCACCGAGAAAGAGATCTCGAACTTCGCTTTGGACAAGGCCGTCGACGGCGAGGTCATCCGGATGATCTCGCGAAATCGCGAGTGGACGAAGAACTACTCGATCATGCACAGCCTCGTTTACAACCCGAAGACGCCACCTCAGCAGACCATCACCTTCATCCGAAACCTGCGCCGGCGCGATCTCGCGATGCTGGCGCGGGCCAAGGACGTGCCGAGCCACGTGACGCGGTCGGCGAAAGCGCTCATCGACAAGCGCGAGAGCAGCTGAGAGAGGCGCCCGCGCGACGTCTACGCGCAGACCGGCGAGGGCAGGGCGGGGCAGGCTAAGCGCGCGGTCTGTGGCAGTTTTGGGCGTGAGACGCCTGCGACTGGTGGCCCAAGCGAGGACGTGACTACTCGGGGAGGTCCAGGTTTTCCCAGTCGTCGACGTCCGTGATGCGCTCTGGCGGCGGCGTGGACTTCTTTCGCTTGGGTGTGCCGAGATCCGCGCGAGGGTCGAGGGAGTCGAGCTCTGCGAGCGCGTCGTCCATCGCCTCCGGTGGCAGGCTCGGCGGCAGCGGCGGCGGCTGATGCACCTGAGCTTCAATCTGGTCGAAGCTGCTCGGAGGCATCTCGAACACCATCGTCTGCGAGCCGATCTCCTCCTCGTCCTCGAGCGGCTCGCCATCCAGCCCGAGCAGCGGCTCGGGCGCGTCACCGGGCTCGTCCTTCGCGTTCGCCCCGCGCCCCTTGGCGTTGTCGAGCCGCTTCGTGCTGGCCGCCATGGTGGCCGACGGCACCGGCGGCGCGCCCACGATCACCGAGAGCTTCGGCGCCTCGGGCAGCGGCGGCGCCGGCGCGTAGGTCGGCGGTGCAGGCGGCGTCGGTGCTTTCGCCGCCTTGGTCGGGGGGCGCTCGGCCGGCTCGATCTCGCCAAGCTTGGTCGCGTCCGCCGCCAGGTTCGTCAGCGCCTTCGCGAGCTTACGGACGCCGCCCAGCGCCGTGCGGGCCGCCTCGGTGCTGGTCGTCGCCTCACGCTCGGCGGCCTCAGCCCGCTCCGTGGCCGCCGTCAGCGCCTCACGAAGCTGGGCGTCCACCTGGGCGGCCAGCGCTTGCTCGCTGCTGTTTCGCTCGTCGGCGGCCTTGTGCAGCTCCTCCAACTCCGTCGCGTAGTCGCGCAACGCCTTTCCGCGAGCCACCGCGTCCGCGAGCTGCTGCTCAAGCTCCGCGCCGGCCTTCGCCTGCGCCCCAAGCGCCGCCTCCAATTCGCCAGCCTTCGCCTCGGCGGCCGCTAGCGCTTCTTTCGCCTGCGCCTCCGCCGCCCCCGCCGCCTCAGCGCGGTCCACAGCGGCGTCTCGGCCCGCGAGCAGCTCACCGGCCGTCTCCTCGGCGTCCTCCAACTTCTCAGCCAGCGCCTCTTTCTCCGCCCTGGCCGCCTCGTGGAGCTGCGTCAGCTCGGCGACCCGCTCGCGCACCGTGACCAGCTCGTCAGCCAGCGCCGCGCTCGCCCGTTCAGCCGCCTTCAACGCGTCGGTGGCCTTCGTCAGCGCCTCGTCCGACGCCTCGGCCCGCGCCATCGCGAGGTCACGCTCCGCCGTCATCTCGGCGAGCGCCGCCTCGTGCGCGCCCGCGCTCTCCAAGACCTCCGCCTGCTCTTCCGCCCTCGCAGCGGCCTCTCTCTCAGCCTTCTCCGCCCGCTCGTTCGCGCTCTGCCGTGCCGACTCGGCGTCGGCGAGCTTCTTCTCTGCGTCGGCAGCCTTTTTCTCTGCGTCCGCCAGCTTCTTCTCTGCGTCGGCAGCCTTTTTCTCTGCGTCCGCCAGCTTCTTCTCGGCCTCGCCGGCCTTCTTCTCGGCCTCGCCCGCCTTCTTCTCGGCCTCGCCCGCCTTCTTCTCAGCGTCGGCCAGCTTCTTGTCCGCGTCGGCAGCCAGCTGCTCCGCCTTGTCCGCTTCCTTCTCGGCGCCCGCGAGCTTCTCCTTGTCCGCGTCGGCCTTCTTCTCGACCTCGGCGAGCTGCTTCTCGAGCTCCCCTGCCTTCTTCGCCGCCGCCCCGCGCGCCGCCTCGGCCGCCTCCGCCGCCTTCTCCGCGGCGCTCAACCGCTCGGTCACGACCTCCAGCGCCTCGGCCAAACGCCCGCGCGCCTCCTCCGCCTCGTCCACCTTCGCCTGCAGCGCCTCGGCATCCGCAGCCTGCGCCCCGTCGGCCCGCGAGCGGTCGGCCATGGCGTCGCGCTCGGCTTGAAGCGCCTCAACCTGACGTCGCAGCCCCTCCAACTCGCGCGCCGCCGCCGTGCTCGACTCCTCGAGACCCTTCCCGGCCGTCCGCGACGTCGCCAGCTCAGCCTCCAGCGCCGCGTTTCGTGCCCTCAGCTCGGCCACCACGCCGTCGTCCGGCTTGGCCTCCTCAGGCTTTCGCAGCTCATCAGCGTCCCGCTTGGCCGCCTCCAGCTCGTCGCGGAGCGCCTGCAGCCGCTGAAACCCCTCGCGCGCCTGCTCGCGCATCCGATCGGTCTCGCTCCGCCGCTGCTCCGCGAGCTCAAGCTCCAGCTCCGCGAGCCGCTTCCGCATCCGGTCGAGCTCCGCCGTCGCCGCGGCGTCCAGCACCGACGGCACCGGCGTGTCCGACGAGCCGGCGCCACCCGCAGGCCGAAGCCCCGCGTCCGCGTCGTCGTCGCTCATCAGCTCGTCCATGTCGATCTCGAACTCCAGCTCGAGATCCTCTTCCTCCGCGGCCGCGTCGTCCTCGGCCTCATCTTCGTCAGCGCCTGACGGGTACTCCAGCAGCAGGTCCACGGAGGTCTTGAAGCGCGTCTCGTCCAGCGGCTTGCTCAGGTACGCGTCCGCGCGCGACGGCAGCGACTGGTGGTTGTGAAAGATGTCGTCGTCGGCCTTGGCGCTCAGCAGGATCAGCGGAACCTGCCGCAGCCGCTTGCTCTTCCGCTTCAGCTCCGTGCAGAGGTTCCAACCTTTGGGCAGGTCGGCGTCGACCACGATGAGCCCGGGCAGCGAGCGCTTCGCAGACTCCCAGCCCGCGCGCACGTCGCTGACCACCTCGATCGACACGCGACTCGAGTCCACCGCAGCCTCGACCAGCGTCCGGGTGCGGGGGTCCTTGTCGACGATGAGGATCGATGTCCTAGCCATACCCACGCTTGCCCTCACATTGACCACGAGCCGAGCGAGCTTCCGCCACGCCCTGGGAGGTTGTCAATTCGGTCCGAGGCCACAGTTCCTGAAGGGAAAGCGCCTAACCGGCCGGCAACACAGGTGAGCCGGGTCCACCCCGACCGAGACACGTCCGCGGGTCGATCGTCCTACAGCCGCTCGCGGACCGCGTTGGCCAGCCCGAGCAGCTGCTCGGGCTTACAGATTGAGGCGTTGCAGCTCACGCTCACCACGATCCGCTTGGTCAGGTCGCTGAAGCTCACGGTCAGGATGTCGTTCCAGTACGAGAAGAACGCCTTGGGGCCCGCGGCCGACGTGTCCTCGGCGTTCGAGAAGTCTCGGCGCATCCTGCGAAACCGGTCGTTGGCGTCGCGGCGGGTACGCTCGACCCAGATCTGCAGCGAGACGCCGAAGTTCGCCCGCACCGGCGGCGCGAAGTACACGGAGTTGTAGGTCTCGCTGGGCGGGATCCCGGACAGCGTGCCGTTGGGGGTCAGGGTGCGGTCGCCGGTGATGCGGCGCACGTCGTTGATATTGAGGTAGCGGCTGATGTCCAGCCCCACCGGCCCCGCCGCGGGCTGCGGCGTGGGCGCCACCTCCGCGCGCGGCGCTGCCTCCTCCGCGGTGACGGACGCGCGAACCGCCAACGCGGCCTCGCCATCGGCCGTCGGCGCGTCCGCAGCCTCGCCTTGGCCCGCTCCCGCCTGGTCTGCCGCCGCCTCGCCCGCGCCCGCCGCCGCCTCGCCCGCGCCCGCCGCCGCCTCGCCGTCGTCCGCGGGGGCACCGCCCTCTTCCGCGCCCGCCGACGCGCGCGCGACCAGCTCTTTGCGTCGCTCCTCGTTGCGCCGCTTCAGCTCCGCGATGCGTCGCTCCCTGTCGATGCGCCGCTGCTCCTCGGGGTCCAGGCTGTCGACCGACGCCTCGCCCGCGCCCTCCGCCGCCCTCGCCCGCTCGGCCGCGGCCTTGGCCCGCGGGTCCTCAGCGTTCTCCTCGTCGCCCGCGGCCGGCGCTTCACCCTTCGCCGCCTTCGCGCTCTCGGTGTCCGGCGAGGCCTTCGATGGCTCACCGTCCGCCTCCTCGGCACCCTCGGCCGCCGCTCCCTCCTCGGTCGGCGCGCCCTCCTTGTCGCAGCTCGAGCATGCGGTCTGGAAGAGCATCGCCGCGAGCAGCGCGGCGGTGAGGCAGGCAATGAGGCGGCTGGCCACGTGCATCGAAGGTCCTCGTCAGGCGAAGCGGTCGCGCCCGGGGCCTTCCGCCACTGGCGGCATCGCGCAGTCCGAGCGGCGAGCGGCCGGATTATGAGGGGGGGCCGGCCCCGGGTCAACGCATTGACGCGGCCGACTCTTCCGCCCTTTCGCGCGGGGACTTTGGTGCCTTGTCCGACCGCTCGCGTGCGTGCGAAGGTCCGGCCATGTCCGAGACGCTGGAAGGCACGGTCGAGCGCATCCGCTTCGTCAACGAGGAGAGCCACTGGACCGTGATCTCCGTGCGCCCGGACGGCCAGGGCGCGCCTGTGACCGTGGTCGGCGTCATCCCCGGCATCAGCGAGGGGATGCCGGTTCGGGTGGAGGGCGAGTGGGCCGACGATCCGCGATTTGGCAGGCAGCTACGGGCCAGCCGCTGCGTTGAGCGCATCCCGGCGACCCGCGAGGGGCTGTCGGCGTATCTCGCCTCGGGCTTCATCGACGGGATCGGCCCGCGCATGGCCGAGCGCCTCGTCGACCGCTTCGGCACCGACGTGCTCGACATCATCCGGCGCGACCCGGAGCGCCTCCGCGAGGTCCCAGGTCTGGGCGCCAAGCGCGCGGAGAGCGTCGCGTCGGCGGTCCGCGAGCGTCACGGACCCCAAGAGGCGCTCGTGTTCCTCTACGGGTTGGGGATCACCCCCGGCCTCGCGGGCAAGATCTACAACCGCTATCGCGACGAGACCGTCCAGACCGTGCGCCGGAACCCCTACGCCGTCAGCGAGGAGGTCCACGGCATCGGCTTTCACAAGGCCGATCAGGTCGCCCGCGGGCTCGCCATCGAGCGCGACCACCCGGCCCGCCTGCGCGCCGGCGCCCTGCACGTGCTGCGCGAGGCCCGCGGCGAGGGCCACTGCTATCTCCCCAGGCGCGAGCTGGTCGCCAGGACCGGCATCCTGACCGAGGTCGACGATCTCATCGTCGATCCAGCCATCGACGCGCTGGTCGACGATCATAAGGTGGTGCTCGACCCGCTGAGCGGCGCCACGGGTGACCCGAACGACTTGGCCGTGTTCCCGGTGGCCCTGCACACCGCCGAGTGCCGCACCGCCGAGCACCTCGCCGAGCTGCTCGCCGTCCGCATCCCGCCCGTCCCCGACCTGCTCGACCGCGTGGGCGCCGCGTCCACAGCGCTGGGCATCGACCTCGCCGACGAGCAGGCCTCGGCGGTGATGCTCGCGCTCACCGAGGGCGTCGTCGTCATCACCGGCGGCCCCGGCACCGGCAAGACCACCATCATCCGCACCCTGCTCGTCGCCTCCGGCCTCGCCCCGCACGCCATCGAGCTGGCCGCCCCCACCGGCCGCGCCGCCAAGCGCATGGCCGAGGCCACCGGCCACGAGGCGCGCACCATCCACCGGCTGCTCGAGTTCTCGCCCAAAGACGGCCAGTTCGCCCGCGACGAACACACCCCGCTCGAGGCCAGCCTCGTCATCATCGACGAGGCCTCCATGGCCGATCTGCCGCTCTTCGACTCGCTGGTGCGCGCCGTGCCGCCCGGCGCCCGCCTCGTCCTCGTGGGCGACGTCGATCAGCTCCCGCCCGTCGGCCCCGGCTCGCCGCTCACCGACCTCATCCGCTCGGGCCGTATCGCCGTTGCCCGCCTCACCCGCATTTTCCGGCAGGGCCAGGGCTCCGCCATCATCGAGAACGCCCACCGCATCAACCAGGGCGCGGTCCCCGAGGTCACGCCGCCCGGCACCCCGCGCCAGGACTTCTACTTCGTCCACCGGACCGAGGCGGACGAAATCCTAGCTACCATCGAAGAGATCGTGGGCACGCGGATCCCCCAGGGCTTCGACATGGACCCCATGCGCGACGTCCAGGTGCTGTCGCCCATGCGCGCCGGGACCGTCGGCGTCGACAACCTCAACCTGCGCCTGCAGGCCCTGCTCAACCCGACCGGCGAGACGCTGCGCGTGGGCTCCACGAACTTTCGGAAGGGCGACCGGGTCATGCAGATCCGCAACGACTACGATCGCGGCGTCTTCAATGGCGACATGGGCTTCATCACCGAGGTGCACGCCTCGCAGCGCCGCCTGATCGTGCTGGTCGACGAGAAGCCGGTCATCTATGAGAAGGATACCCTCGAGGACTTGGTGCTGGCGTATGCGATCTCGATCCACAAGTCCCAGGGCAGCGAGTACCCGGCCGTGGTGATGCCGGTGACCACCCATCACTTCAAGATGCTCCAGCGCAACCTAGTCTATACTGGGATGACGCGGGGGCGCAGGCTGGTCGTGGTGGTCGGGACGCCGCGCGCCATGAGCATCGCGGTGCGCAACAGCGACGTCGCTGCGCGCAACACGCTCTTGGCGGAGCGATTGGCGAACCCGCAGGCGGCAGTGAGCGAGGTGAGGGTTTGAGTGACGGGCGTGGAGAGCGTGAGGCCACGGTGGGGCAGGTGGTCTGGCTGGCGGTGGGGGGCGAGCTGCTCGCGGCGCAGGTCAGCGCGCTCGAGGGCAAGCGTTTCCGGACGCGGGCGACCGATGGGGTCGAGCGCATCGTGTCGGCGGACCGGCTCTACTGGGTTGGTGACCAGCGCGTGGCGCGGGTAGAGGACCTGGCGCCCTACGCGGCGAAGGTGCGTGAGCTTGCGGCCGGCGTGGATCTGCTCGGCGCTTGGGAATTGCTGGCCGATTCCGACGCCTTCGACCCCAGCAGCGCCGAAGAGCTGGCCGCGCTGGTCGTGGGCGGTCGCGGCTCGGCCGAGGTCGACGCCCTCATCCAGGCGATTTTCGCCGATCCCGTCTACTTCAAGGTGAAGCGCGGCGAGATCGTGCCGACGGGCCGCGAGGCTGTGGACGCGGCGCGACACCGGCTGCTCGCCGAGGCGCGCGAGGCCGACGAGCTGACCTTCGCCACCGCCCGGCTGGCCGCACGCCTGCGCGGTGAGCCGCGACCGACCGACGATCCGGACGGCGAGGCGGCCGAGGCTGGGTTTATCCGCGCGCTGGTGGACTTCGCGGTCGAGGGCAAGGACTCGCCCGCGGCCCGCAAGGCCATGCAGATGATGGAGGCCTTGCAGGTCAAGCGCACCGGGGACCCGCCGCGACGCGCCTTCGAGCTGCTCGTGAAGATCGGCGAGTTCGACGAGGACGAGAACCTCTTCGTGCGTGCCGCGGCCGTTCGCACGCGCTTCCCCCAGGACGTGCTCGACGAGGCCGCGCGGACCGCCGCGTCGCCTCCGATGCCCGTCCGGCCGCTGGACGCCCGGGAGATGCTGACCGTCGCCATCGACGACGCCCGCACCACCGAGGTGGACGACGCCTTCGCCATCGTCGGCGACCGAATCTACGTGTTCATCGCCGACGCGGCGGCGGTCGCGCCCCGAGGCGGGCTGGTCGATCGCGAGGCCGCCCACCGGGCCTCCACGCTGTATCTGCCCGAGGGCAAGGTCCCGATGATGCCGCCACAGCTGGCGGAGGACACGGCCAGCCTGCTCGAGCAGGTCGACCGCCCCGCCCTCTGCTTCTCCGGCGAGCTGAGCAGCGACGGAGAGCTGGTCGCCTTCGAGGTCACCGAGGCGTTGTGCCGCATCGACCGGCGGCTGACCTACGGCGAGACGGACCAGATTCTGGCAGGCGACGACTCGCTCGCCGGGCCGGAGGTCGCCGCGCTGGTCGGCCAGGCCGCGCGCTGGATGGCGCGACACCAGGACGCGCGGCGGGCTCGTGGCGCCCTGCTGCTGCAGCGCCACGAGGTCGAAGTACGCGTCGACCCCGAGGCAGGCATCACCGTCAAATCCATCGACGCCAACGGGCCCGCACGCCAGCTGGTCAGCGAGATGATGATCGCGGTGTGCGCCGCGACCGCGACCTGGTGCCGCGACCAGCAGATCCCTTGCGTCTACCGCTCGCAGCCGCCGCCGGACGTGCCGGTCGAGACCGAGGGCGCCGGCGATCTCGACTCCGCAGGCCAGGTCGCGATCCTCCGCACCCTGAAGCCGTCGGAGCTGACAACCCAGCCCCACGGCCACTTCACGCTCGGCGTGGGCGCCTACACCCAGGTGACCAGCCCCATCCGCCGCTACCAGGACCTGCTGATGCACCAGCAGATCAAGACCTGGCTGCGCACCCGTCGCCCGCTCTTCAACGACGGCCAGCTCATGGCCGAGTTCAGCGAGGTCGACCGCCTCGCCCGAGCGCTGCGCCGCGTCGAGAACGACACCCGCCGTTACTGGACCCTGCGCTATCTGGAGCTGCACCGGGAGCGCGTGTGGGACGCGACGGTGCTTCGCGAGCTGGGTCGGCGCTGGCTGGTCGAGATCGAGGAGATCGGGCTACAGACGCCGATGGTCTCGCCAGGACGGATGGCCGCCGGGGACCGCCTCCAGCTACGCGTCGCCGAGGTGAGCGCCCGCCGAGACCATCTCGTGCTCCATGCCGCGTGACCCGAGCCCCTCAAGAGCCAGAACTCCCAGCGCCCGCCTGAGCTTCGACCGCGGCACGTTGGTGCTGGAACCCGCGGGTTCGCCCGCTGCGCCCGCTGCGCCCGATTCGCCCAGTGTGACCGGTGCGGCCGCTTCGAATGGACCGGGCTCGATCTCGGGCGGGCTTACCACCACCCACCAGCCGCCCGCCGAGCTCACCGCGCCCGCCGGCTTCGTCGCCGACCCCCGCGTGGCCGGGCGGCTGCGCGCCCCCGCCATCCTCTACCGCCGCGCCTTGGCCGAGCTTGTGCGCGCCGGTCACGTCGTCGACGACCGCGCCAGGAGCTACGAGGAGCTCGAGATCAGGCCGCGCCGCGAGCGCGAGCCTTACCCGCACCAGCGCGAGGCCGTGGACGCCTGGGTGGCCGCCGGCCGCCGCGGCGTGGTCGTGCTGCCGACGGGCGCGGGCAAGAGCTACGTCGCCGAGATGGCCATCGCCCAGGTCGCGCGCTCGGCCCTGGTGGTGTCGCCGACCATCGATCTGATGAATCAGTGGCTGTCTCTTTTGCGATCGGCCTTCGGCGAGGAGCGGGTCGGCGGGCTGGGCGGCGGCATGTCCACCCTGGCGCCGCTGATGGCCACGACCTACGACTCCGCCTACCTTCATATGGAGCGTCTGGGCGACCGCTTCGGGCTCATCGTCTTCGACGAGTGCCACCACCTGCCGGGCCCGACCTACGCCCAGGGGGCCGAGTGCGCCATCGCGCCGTTTCGGCTCGGCCTCAGCGCGACGCCCGAGCGCCAGGATGGCAGCCACACCCTGCTCGACACGCTGATCGGGCCGACGGTGTACCGGCGCGACATCAAAGACCTGGCCGGCGAGTACCTGGCCGACTACGAGGTCGTGCGCATCCGCGTCCACCTGACCGAAGATGAGCGGGCACGTTACGACGCCGCGCGCGCCGAATACCGAGGTTTTGTCGCCTCCGAGGGCATCCGGATGGGCGCCAGCGACGGCTGGCAGCGCTTCCTGGTGGCCACCTGCCGCTCCCGCGCCGGCCGCCGCGCGTGGCACGCGTGGCGCGAGCAGAAGCGCATCGCGCTGCAGTCCCACGCGAAGCTCAGCATGTTGGCCGAGATCCTGCGCCAGCACG
The DNA here is from genome assembly GCA_041389525.1 of Myxococcota bacterium. Taxonomy (GTDB): domain Bacteria; phylum Myxococcota_A; class UBA9042; order PHBI01; family JACKFB01; genus JACKFB01. The sequence goes on from JAWKRR010000006.1 coordinate 138,361, forward strand.
CCGGTGAGCAGGCCATCATCTTCACGGCGGACAACGACACCGTGCACGCGATCTCCAGGCGCCACCTCATCCCGGCGCTCACCCACCAGACGCCGGGGCCAGAGCGCGCCGAGGTCCTCGAGGGCTTCAACGCCGGGCGGCTGCGCGCGGTGGTGACCTCGCGCGTGCTCAACGAGGGCGTGGACCTCCCGGCGGCCTCCATCGGCGTGGTGCTCAGCGGTTCGGGCAGCGTCCGCGAGCACGTCCAGCGCCTGGGTCGCATCCTGCGGCGCCACGGCGACAAGGAGGCGACGCTCTACGAGGTCGTGACCGCCGACACCGCGGAAGAACAGACCAGCGCGCGGCGGAGGGAGCACGGTGCTTACCGCTGATCTCGTCCGCGTCCGCTCGGTCCGGGGCCGCCTCGTCCCGCGCTTCGTCGCGACCGACGACCCGGCGCTCGGCGAGGCGTCCGAGACCCTCTGCGCGCTCTTCACCGAGCACCTGGGCGGCCGCGTGGGCGAGCTTGAGGAGGCCATCGCCGACCACATCGGCGACGGGACCGACTACCTGGTCTGGCGCGGCCTCACCAAGCTGCTCATGGACCGCGCCACCATCGAGGTCCGCGCGGCCCGCCCCCCCGCCGAGGTGCGCGCGGTCGTCTTCGGCGAGGCCGCCGCGAGCTGGCCCGTCGGCCCGTCGAGCGAGACCGGCCTCTCCGACCGCGACGCCGTCATCGCCCGGGCGGCCACCCTGCTGGAGCTGTCCCCCGCCGAAGTCGAGGACGCGCTCTACGCCGACCTGTCCGCCGAAGCCCGCCTCGCCGCCATCGATTTGCCTGACGCCGCCTCACTAATCGACCGCTACAACCTCGGCCTCGCCCAGGCCGTCCTCCTCCGCGCCCGCGAGGTCGTCATCACCCTGCCGCGGCTGACCCCAGCCCGCGCGCGCCAGCTCTTCCGCGCCCTGCGCTTCCGCCAGCTCATGCACCGCGCCGAGCGCAGCAAGGCCGGCTGGCGCCTCATCGTCGACGGCCCCCTCTCGCTGTTCCGCCACACCCAACGCTACGGCCTCCAGCTCGCCCTCTTCCTCCCCGCCCTCTGCCACCTCCCCGAGTGGTCCCTCGAAGCCGACATCGTCTGGGGCGAGCGCCGCCGCCCGGCCGTCCTCGCCCTCGACCACACCATGGGCATGCGCTCGCACACCCGCGACGTCGGCGCCTGGGAGAGCGACGAGGAGCGCCACCTCCGCGCCTCATGGAAGAAGGCCCAGCCCGAGTGGACGCTGCGCCGCGCCACCGAGATCATCGACCTCGACGGCCAGGACGTGCTGGTCCCCGACTACGTGCTCACCCACCCCGACGGCCGCCGCGCGCTGCTGGACATCGTCTGGTTCTGGCGCCGCCAGACCTTCGAGCGCCGCCTCGAGCTGCTGCGCCGCGCCGGCCCCCCCAACCTGGTCGTCGCCCTCGCCACCCGCCTGCGCGCCGACGCCGCCGACCTCCCCAAGCTGCCCGCCGGCGCCATCTACCCCTTCAAGGGCGTGATCGTACCCAAGCGCCTCTGCGAGCTCGCGGACACGGTGGCGGTCTAGACGGGTGATCCCGAGCCCACCGGGCCACCTCGCCCACCACCCGACCCGCGCCCGGCGTAGGAATTCGCCAACCATTGGAACATGTTCAGTTTCCGCGCGGGCGAACGCCGAGCTGCAGGCGTGTTTCCACTCGTCGACGTCGACGATCGTGTCGTGTATACACCCCGCTGCCTCGCGTACTGGGTGCCCTTCCGGATGTTCATCCCGCTACCCCTGCTTCTGAAGATCCTGCGCCTGCTCTTCTCCCGGAAATATTTCCGGGTCCGGTTGGTGCTGCTGACCTGCTTTTGGGCCAGCATTTACTTCAGTTTCTGGTTCTTCATCCAGGTGGGACGCGCCCTGGATCACGTGCTCTTCCCGGGCTTCAAGAAGGTGAACGTCCGCCCGCCGGTGTTCATCATCGCGAACCCACGCAGCGGCACGACTCTGCTACATCGCTTGATGTCGCGCGACGAGGAGCGATTCACCTGCCTCAAGCTCTACCAGACCATCCTGCCCTCGGTGACTTGGTACAAGCTGGTGGCCGGTCTCGCCTGGCTGGACAAGCGCCTGGGCGGCCCGATGCGTTGGGTGCTCACGCGAATCGAGCGCGTCTTCATGGGCGGCTGGGACGACATCCACAAGATGGGGTTCGCCGAAGCCGAGGAGGACGAGGCGTTCTGGGTGCTGACCCTCTGCAGCCCCGCGGTCCACATGCTCTGGCCCTTCTTCGACGAGCTCAAAGAGTGCCAGTTCGTCGACCAGCTCCCCGAGCCCACGCGCCAGCGCCTGATGGCCTACTACCGGACCTGCATCCAGCGTCACCTCTACGCCACCGGCACCGACCGCATCTTCCTCAACAAGACCGTGCTAGCCGCGGGCCGCATGGGTTCGCTGCTCGAGCTCTTCCCCGACGCCCAGGTCGTCTATCTGGTGCGCGACCCCTACAAGGCCATCCCCTCCGCGGTCAGCATGTTCGAGACCGCCTGGGCGCAAGCGTCACCGCATCTGGCAGGAAATTCCTACGCATCTCGCGCGTTCGCCCAGCTCATGGTCGACTACTACAAGTGCTATCTGGACCTCGCGAGGAAATTCCCGAGCGACAGGTTCGTCACCGTGATGTACGAGGACTTGGTCAACGACGCTGTGGGCGTCGTAAATCAGGTCTACGGCGCGCTCGGTTTGTCGCCAAGCCCGCAATTTCTGGAGACACTGGCCGCCGAGACCCGGCGCCACGAGAGCTACAAGAGCCGACACCGCTACGCGCTCGAGGATTTCGGACTGGACGCGGCCTTCGTTCAGCAGGCCCTCCCCGAAGCCTTCGACGTCTACGGTTTTGCGCGCTGACCCCGCAGCGGGTTCAGGAGGCACGTTGATGCAGCATCGAGGATTCGCGTTGTGGTTCACCGGTTTGTCCGGCGCGGGCAAGTCGACCCTCTCCGCCGCCGTGGCTGAGGTGTTGCGAGAGCGCGGCATGAAGGTCGAGGTGCTCGACGGCGACGAGGTCCGGACCAACCTCTCGAAAGGTCTTGGGTTTTCGAAAGAGGACCGCGACACGAACGTTCGCCGCATCGCCTACGTGGCCCGTCTGCTCGCCCGCAACGGCGTCGTCGCCATCGGCGCGACGATCTCGCCCTACAAGGACACGCGCGACCAGATCCGCGAGACCTTCCCGGTCGGCAGCTTCGTCGAGGTCTTCGCCCACTGCCCCTTGGAGCACCTCATCGAGCGCGACCCGAAGGGCCTCTACGCCCGCGCGCTCAAGGGCGAGCTTCGCCACTTCACCGGCATCGACGACCCGTACGAGCCGCCGGAGAACCCCGAGGTCGTCGTCAACACCTGCAGCGAGACCGTCGAGTCGGGCGTGCGCCGCATCCTCGGCGCCCTCGAGTTGATGGGCTTGGTTCCGCGCGCTGACGACGCCCGCCCGGAGCTGGTCCGCGAGCGATTTCGGGCGGTCGGACAAGGCTGAGACGGGGTCCCCACTCGCATGTGGGAGCACGTCTTGAGCGAGCCGCGGGAGGGTCGGGCCCGATCTCGGGCGGGCCTTTGATTCGCAGCCAGCCTCGTTCGGCGCTACCCTCGGCCCGCGTCGCCGCAGACGGTGACGCCCGAAGGAGGACGCGATGGTGTTTCGAGGCATGGCGACGCTGCGCGCTGCGGGCTTCGCGGTTTGTATCCTGGGCGCCGCCGCTTCGACGAGCGGCTGCGAGTCCTTGCTGACCGGAAACGAGGGCAATCTCCTCTTCTCTTACGAAGCGGTCGACGAGCTCTCCGACTTCAACAAGCCGCTGGCGGTGGGCGCGAAGCTGGACTTGCGGGTCCGCGAGGCCGGCAACCGCGCGGAGGTCGACCTCCTGGTCGCCCGGAGCGAGTCGGCCGACGTGTTGAAGGTCGTCGACTTCACGACCAAGGGGCCGATCATCCTCGAGGGCGTCGCGGACGGCACCGCGCGCGTCGCCGTGCGCGCGCGGCTCAACAGCGGCGTGACCGTCGACGACACCGTGGACATGCAGGCGCGGGTGCCCGAGGTGCTCAAGCTGCGCCACGTGTGTTCGCCCGACACCGAGGCCGCCTATTTCGTCGACATGGACGTGCTGGTCCCCTTCGACATGGAGCTGCGTACCGGCAAGGCGCTGGTGGGCTACGGGTTGCACCCCGTGGACGTCGCGCCGGCCGCGGGCGTCGCCTTCGACGACACCTCGAAAGACCAGGAGAACTTCCACGTTCGCACCTCGGCGACGCCTGGGCTGGTGACCCTGAGCAGCCAGGTGGACTCGAACACGCTGGGGATGCGGCTCGTGAACATCGGCGACATCGACGGCGGCGGCCTCTCGCCGGCGTCCCTGGACGACGAGGTGCCGGTCAACGCCATCGGGTCCGTGCGGGTGCTGCCGACGGTGGGTGGGCAGTACGTCTGCTGCCCGCGGACGCCGATGACGGTCGTCACCGACACGCCGGAGACCTGCGAAGTGCTGGGCCTCGGCGAGGCGACCTGCTTGGTCGCCGGCTTCGTGACCGTGCGCGGAAAGGCCGAGGGCGACTGCAAGTTCCGCGCGAGCTGGGCCGCCGGCCAAGGGGGCGCAGGGCTTGAGACCAGCCTCACGGTCCCCATCGTCGCCGCCGGAACGCCCTAGCGGCCGCTGGTGGACGCCTCCCAGAACCACACGCCCCGGCTGGGCGAGCGCAAGCTCTTCCCCCGCCTCCAAGCCCGCGCTTACCTGGCCCACGCGGCGGTCTCGCCGCCGTCGAGCGCCGTCGAGGCGGCCGTGGCGCGCTTCGTCGCCGACCAAGCCAGCACGGGCGTCTCGGCGTTCATGACCTACAAGCGCCGCCGCGACGCGTTTCGTCCTGCGCTGGCGGCGCTCATCGGCGCGCGCGCCGACGACATCGCGCTGATGGGCAACACGACCCAGGGCGTGTCGGCTATCGCGGTCTCGCTGCCGTGGCGCGCGGGGGACCGGGTCGTCCTGTGCCGCGGCGAGTTCCCGACCAACGTGACGCCGTGGCTACAGGCCGCGCGGGCTCACGACCTGGTCCCGGTGTGGCTGGACGCGCCCGACCCCCTGCGGCCGGTCGGCGACTTCCTCGATCGCCTCGCGGCCGCGCTGGAAGGCGGCGCCAGGCTGGTGGCGCTCTCGGCGGTGGCCTTCCAGACCGGCATGCGCTTGCCCCTCGGCGCCATCGCGGCGCTGTGTCACCAGCACGGTGCGGAGCTCTTCGTCGACGCGATTCAGGCCGTCGGCGCCTTGCCGATCGACGTGGTGCGAGACCGCGTCGACTACCTCGCCGCCGGAAGCCACAAGTGGATGATGGGGCTCGATGGGGCCGGGCTGCTCTACATCGCGCCGGAGCGGGTCGGGGCCCTGCGGCCGCTGCTCGCGGGCTGGCTCAGCCACGAGGACGGGCTGGGCTTTCTCGGCCTCGGGGCCGGGCATCTGCGCTACGACCGCCCGATCCGGCAGCGCGCCGACATCTTCGAGAGCGGCATGTCGAACGCCGCGGGGTTCGCGGCCCTCGAGGCGGGAGTGTCGCCTCTCGCCGAGCTTGGGACCGCGGCCATCTTCGAGCACGTCGATCGCTACAACGGCGCTCTGGACCAAGGCCTGCGCGGGCGGGGGTTTCGCAGCCTCCGGGCCTCCACGCCGGACGCCCGCTCCGGCATTCTCAGCGTGTTTCCGCCTGAGGGCGTCGACCTCATTGCGCTGCACGCGGCCCTCGATGCCCGGGGAATCGTGACCTCGACCCCCGACGGCCTGCTGCGTTTCGCGCCGCACTGGCCCAACGCCCACGCGGAAGTGCCGCAGGTGTTGGACGCGGTGGACGAGGCGGTGAAGACGTTGCGGCGGGGTTGATGAGCGAGTCGAACCCGCTCGCGGCCGGCCTCGAGGCCTTCGAACGCGGTGACTTCCACGGCGCGCACGAGGCGTGGGAGGAGATCTGGCGTCAGATGGAGGCCGGACCGGACCGCGAGGCGCTCCAGGGTCTGATCCAGGCGGCCGTCTCGCTCCACCACCTCGGCCAGGGCAACCGGGTCGGCGCCCAGAGCGTCGGTGCGCGGGCCTTGGCGCGGCTGAGCGCTGCGCCTTCGCCCTGGTGCGGGCTGAGACTCCGCGCGCTCTCCCACGTCTTGCAGCGGGCGCTTGAGTCGGGCGAGGCGCCGCAGTCGCTGGCAGGCTTGCTCGGCGGCGGAACACCGGGGTAGAGACGAGCCATGACGGGCGCAGCGCAGTGACAGAGCCGCAGGAAGACAAGGTCGTCGGCACCGTCGTGGCCGGCCGCTTCGAGGTCATCCGCGTGCTGGGCCAGGGCGGGATGGGCACCGTCTACGAGGCGCGCCAGGTGGCGATGAATCGCCGTGTGGCGCTCAAGCTCATCCACACGCACGTCGTGCAGTCCCAAGCGGGCATCGAGCGCTTCGAGCGCGAGATGCAGGCCACCGCGCGCATCCGGCACCCCAACACCATCCAGGTCTACGACTACGGCCAGACCGAGGACGGGCGTCTGTACCTGGCCATGGAGTTCCTCGAAGGGAAGGCCCTCGCCGAGGTGATCCGCGACGAGGGGCCGCTGGCCTTCGAGCGCGTCGTCCACATCGGCACCCAGGTCGCCCGCGCGCTGCACGCCGCCCAGAGCGAGGGGATCGTCCACCGGGACCTGAAGCCCGACAACATCATGCTGATCGACCGCTACGGCGAGCGCGACCAGCTTCAGGTGCTCGACTTCGGCATCGCCCACTTCCTCGACAACTCGCACACGCAGCTCACGACCGACGGCGCCATCATCGGGACCCCGGCCTACATGGCGCCCGAGCAGGCCAAGGGAGTCGGCGTCGACGCCCGCACCGACCTGTACGCCCTGGGCGTGGTGCTTTACGAGATGGTGACGGGCTCGGCACCCTTCCGCGGCCCGACCACGGTGAGCGTGCTGGTGATGCACGTGCAGGTGCCGCCTCGGCCCCCGTCCGAGCTGGTCGAGGTCCCCGAGGCCCTCGAGTCCCTCATCATGGACCTGCTGGCCAAGGCGCCCTCGGACCGCCCGCCGACCGCCGCCGCGGTCATCGAGCGGCTGCGCGCCATGGCGCCCGAGGCCGCCGGCGTCACGGGCCCCCGCCGGCCGCCGCCCGACCTGAGCGTCCCCTCGGGGCCGGTCCTCGGCGCTGTCTCCCAGGACGCCCCGACCGACCTCGGCGCGCTGCCGCCGGCGGTGGGCGGCGCGGCGAAACCGCCACCGGCCGTGGCCAGCGACGCCGTGAGCAGCGGCGGCGGCGTCTGGGTCGCCATGGGCCTCATCGTCGGCGCGGTGCTCTTTGTGGCGGCCCTGGTCGGCGGCGGCGTCTGGTGGGCGTTCGGCGGCGGCCAATCCTCCGATTCGCCTGACGCCATCTCACAATCCGGGGACGTGGCGGTCGCCGCGGCGGATGTGGCCAAGCCGCCAGCAAAGGACGCGGGTGGGGCCGTGGCGAAGGCGGACGCAGGCGGCACGGTGTCCCCGAAGGACCCCAAGCGGCCCACGGCGGCCGACGCGACGGCGCCCCCGGCCGCCGACGCGGGCGCGGTCGCCGCTCAGGCTGAGGACGCCGGCCCCAAGACCGCCGAGGAGGTCGAGGCACCACAGCCCGAGATCCCGGAGGCGACAGCCGAAGCCCGGAGCGCCCTCGACGCGCTCTACTCCGAGTCCGGCGACCCGCCGCCGCCCGTCGCCTGCCGGAGCCGCGAGGCGCCCGCGGTGGCGCGTTTGACCGCGGTGATGACGTTGATGCGCGGGGGCGTCGTCGGGGGAGGGCGCTCGGAGGACCAGCGGGCCTTGGCGTTGCTGGAAGAGGGGGCGTCCGCGGCGCTGGTGGACCAGGCTGAGGCCGGTCAAGCGGAGGACGTTCAGACCGAGGCGGCGGGCGGCGCGGAGCTGCAGGCGCAGCTAGCGCGGGCTCGGCTGCTGGTGGGCGCGGACACGGACAAGGCGCTCGAGGCGGCGCAGGCGGCCGAGAAGGCGTGTCCCGACTGGGCGTGGCCGAAGAATCTGATCGGGAACGCCCTGCAGTTGAAGCGCGATTTCCCAGGCGCTAGCGCGGCATACGAGCGGGCTCTGGTCGCGTGGCCTTCGTATGCGGCGCCGCGGTTCAACGTGGGGCTCTTGGCGATGCGGGCGGGCGACCACGAAGCCGCCGTCGCTGCGTTCACCGGCCTGCTCGAGCGCGACCCTGAGCACCCGAACGGGCATCTGGCTCGAGCCCAAGCGCAGCTCGCGCGCGGCAAGGCGGAGCTGGCTCTGACCGACCTCGACGTGGTCATCGCGCGCCGCCCCGAGCACGGCGGGGCTTGGCTCTTGCGGGGGCAGGCGCTGCGGGCGCTCAAGCGGGACGACGACGCGAAGAAGGCCTTCTGCCGCGCCAAAGAGCTGGGCGAAGAGGGCGCGAAGAGCCTCTGCCCGTAGCCAACCTCGGCGCGGGTCTCGCCTACTGCATCAGCCGGTCGAGGGCGGCCGACGCGAGCTGAAAGTCGGGCTGCTCGGCGACCACGGCCTGGAGCTCGGCCTTGGCGGCCGGCACATCGCCCTTGTCCTTGGCGTCCAGCGCGCGCGAGTAGCGAAGTGCGGTCTTGGTGGCGAGGCGCTTGGGGGCCTTGGGCCGCTTGGCCGCGGCGGTGCGGCGGGCGTCCTCGGGCTGCGGCTTCACGTCGGCGCGGGAGGTCAGCACCTCGCCCACGCTGACGCCGAGCTTCTGCTCGAGCTCGAGGAAATCTCCGGGCTTTCCGTGGAAACCGAAGCTGCGAATCACGCGGCCGGTCTCGACCTCGACCACCCGGGCGTCCGCACGCAGCGTGCCCATCAGCTCGAAATAGGCGCCCAGGACCAGGTACTTGGCGCCCAGGAGCTTGCCGATCTTCGCCGCGGTGCTCTGGTCGATCTTACGGCTCTTCTGAAGCTCGAGCTCGGCCAGCACCTCCTCAAGACGCTCGCGCTCGACCACGCGGATGCCGGCGAGGCCGGAGAGGTCGCTGACCAGCATCTGCGCGAGCCCCTTGCGCAGCACGGCCATCTCCTCGTTCTCGCCTGAGTAATCGAAGTAGAGCACCGCGACGGTTGGGCCCTCGGTCGGGGCGGTCTCGGCCGCCTCGGGAGTCGCCGGTCGCGCCACGACGGCGTCGCCGCCTCGTTCCGACGGGGCCGCCTCGGGTTCGGTCGCCGACGCCGCCGTCGTGAACGCGGCGAGCAGACCGACGGAGAGCAAGAGCGAGCAGCGGGCAGTGCGCGACATGGCGACCTCATGGTTCGAATGGCGACAGCGTAATCGGCTGGGCGATCGGTTGCGAGCGCCGGCACGTTGACGCCGCCCAGCCCCTCTGAGATACCCCACCCATGACTGGGCCCAAGGTTGAGCGCGCGAACCCATGGCGCGTGCGGATTGTTCCGGCGCTTGCCGTGCCACGCGCCCGTCAGCGGTCAGAGTTCCCGTGACGATTGGCCCTTGGATAAAGCTGATTCGGGACCCATGCGCGGCCGCGGGCTTCGACCTGGTCGCGCCCGTACCTGTGGGCCGCTACAACGAGGCGGTCGACGCGCAGTACCGCCTGCCGGACTTCGGGTCCGCGCAGAGCTTGGCGGTGGTGATCGGCAACACGAGCCGGCTGTGGACGCTGCTGCAAGAGGCCGTGGCGCGCGACCCGACGCTGTCGGAGGACGGGCATCCGGTGGACGCGTACGTCACGCGCAGCATCGGCGACATCGTGGCCACGCTGCCGATCCCCGCGGAGGTTCGGTTCGCCCACGAGCCGCCGCCGCGGAGGGTCGCGATGCAGCGGCTCGCGCACGTCGCGGGTATGGCGCACCTGGGGCCAGCGTGGCTGAGCATCCACCTGACGCACGGGCCGTGGATCTCGCTGCGGGCGGCCATCGTGCTGAACCTGGACGCCGACGGCTTCGAGCCGGAGCGCTCGCCCGACCTCTGCGCTGCATGCCCGAAGCCGTGCTTGGTGGCCTTGGACAAGGCGCGGGCGCGGGCGACCGAGCCCGTGGACCCGGAGCAGGGTCTGCCCCACTGGGAGGACTGGCTGGCGGTGCGGGACGCGTGCCCGGTTGGGCGGCATTTCCGCTATCCCGACGGGCAGTTGCGATATCACTACACGCGGGATCCTGGGGCGCTGCAGCGGCCTAGCTGAGGGGCTCAGCGGCGGGTCGGTCGCGGCGCTCGGGCGACCTTCGCCTTGTAGACGCGGGCCAGGACGCGCGCGACCTCTTGGAAGAGGGCGTCGGGGACGGGCTGGCCGACCTTGCAGCGGCGCCACAGGGTTCGGGCCAGGGCGCGCTGCTCGATGATGGGGACGCCGTGTTGGCGGGCCAGCCGGCGTATGTGCATCGCGAGATCATCGGCGCCTCGCGCGGTGACGCGCGGCGCTTTATCTTTCCCAGGGCGATATTGCAGCGCAAGAGAGAGGTGCGTCGGGTTGGTCACGATGACGTCGGCCAGCGGGACCTCGCGCATGATCTGATTGAGGGAGAGCTCGCGGTGCATCTGGCGCCGCCGCTGCTTGTAAGCGGGCTTGCCCTCGGATTGCTCCATGTCGCGGATGAACTCTTCGCGCGTCATCTTGAGCTGCTGCATGTATTGGTTGCGCTGGTAGGTGTAGTCGACGACCGCGAGGATGGTCAGGACCAGCGTGGTCGCGACGAGCATCTGCCAGAGGTTGTCGCGCAGGAAGGTCTCGGACGTCGCGAGGGAGGCCGCGGCGAGCGCGGTCATCTCGTCGAGGTCGGCCAGAAAGATGCCGCCGATGACCAGCCCAGCCATGGTCAGCTTCGCGGTGGCCAAGCCGGCGCGGCTCGCGAACTTCTTGGGCGAGAGCGTCTCTTTGAGGCGCTGCATCGGGTTGATTCGGTCGAGCTTGAAGCCGATGGCTTCGGGGGCCCAGTTGAAGCCGGTCTGGGCGAAGCCGGCGGCGATGGCGGCGACGGCCATGAGCAGGCAGATCTGGAGGACCGGCGGCCCCATCGTGTTGAACATCGCGGCGAAGGTGTCGACGATGGTGGGCGGCGTGTGGTCGGTGCCGGCGCTGTGCTCGATGGCCCAGCGGGTGCCCTCGAGCAGGCCGCCGATGGCCGAGGTGCCGAGCATCGAGAAGGCGAGGAGGGCCATCAGAAGCTGGGCGGCGCTGCCGACGTCGCGGCTCTGGGCGACGCGACCTTGCCGGCGGTATTCCTCGACCCGCTGTGGGGAGGGGTCGAATACCTTGTCTTCTGGGCTGCTGTCTTCGGCCATGGCCCTTGAGTGCTCGTGTCGCGGCGGCGGCCTGGGGCGGTCGCTGCCGGTGGGGGCTCATGCAAGAAGGGCGCCGGCCGGCGGCGGCGGATTCAGCGCGCGCCGGCCATGTCGAGCATCTGGCGGGGCAAGGCGAGGACGGCGTGGTCCATGTGGAAGACCAGGGCGTCGCCCATCATCCCCATGGAGAGGAGGCCCGCGATGAGCATGGCGCCGACGCCGATGGCGAAGAGGTTGGCGGCCGGGACGACGCGGGTCACGAAGGCCATGGCGATGTTGAGCACCAGCGTGGCGATGACGACGGGTGCGGAGAGCGAGAGCGCGGTCATGGCGAGGTTGCCGAGGACGGTGCCGAGGGTGGCGGCCGTCGGCATCGCCAGGACGAGCTCGCCCGGTGGGACGTGCTGGAGGTGCTGGAAGACCGTCAAGAGCATGACGTTGGGCCCGCCCACGACGACGAAGATGAGGGCGGCGCCCATCCGCAGCAGGGCGCCGATGGCGAGGCTCTCGTTTCCCGAGGTGGGATCGACGAAGACGTTGAAGCTGAGGCCCATGCTGAGCGCCGCCACGGAGCCGGCCGCCTCCACGGCCGTGAGGATGACCGAGAGGGCGAACCCCATGGAGAGCCCGAGGAGCACCTCGCGCCCGACGAGCAGCGCCAAGTGGAGGAGGGACGTGGGCGGTGGGATGAAGAGGCCGCCCAGGCCGAGGTCGAGGACCACGGCGACGACCAAGGCGAAGGTGACGCGGAGGCGCATCGGGGCCTGGTTCTCGCCGAGGCCGGGGACCCACCAGACGGCGCCGAGGACGCGCACCATGATGAGCATGACGCCGAAGATGTAGCCGACGAGCAGCTCAGCGGACGGGAAGGCGCTCATGGGCGTGCGGGGCGGCTCGGCGAGGCGAGGCGCGGGGGCGCGGCGTGCGCGCGGGCGTCAGAGCCCGTGCCTCCCGAACGCGCTGGGAATTCCTGGTGAAGCACCGCAGCCCCGTGGGTCAGGAGAGCCGCTCGACGCGCTCGGACGGGCTGACCACGTCGGTGAGGCGGACGCCGAACTTGTCGTTGACGACCACGGCCTCGCCGCGCGCCACCAGCTTGTCGTTGACGCGGACGTCCAGCGGCTCGCCGGCGACCTTGTCCAGCTCGATGACCGAGCCCTTGACCAGCGCGAGCAGCTCGCCGATGCGCATCTTGCGGCGCCCCAGCTCGACGGTGACCTGAAGCGGTACGTCCAGCAGGATCTGCATCGCCCGCGGCTCCACGGGGCGGCCGGGGCCTTTGGCGTCGTCACTCATCGGTCTACCTCTGTGCGGGGGCGCTTGGCGCCGTGCAGTTCGTCCTGAGTTCCACTGAGCGTCACCGCCATGTTCCCCTGGCGCACCGCGGCGACGCCGGCGTACTTCGGCACGCCCTCGATGAGGACGTCGAGGGCGGCCTCTGGGTCGCGGTCCAGGCGAACGATATCGCCGACTTCCAAGCGCAGCAGGTCGCGCACCGTCATCTCCGCGCGGCCGAGCACCGCGGTGATGTTGATCTCGACCTCGTCGAGGCGGGCGCGGACGGTCTCGGTCCACCCGGTGTCGGCGGGGCTCGGGTTGGTCACGGCGGTGCGGGAGAGCCGCTTCTCAAAGGGCTTCAGCGCCGCCATCGGGATGATGAAGCGCACGTCGCCGCGCACCTCGCCCCAGGTGATGTCGACGCGCAGCTCGACCACGCGCTCCGACGGGCTGAAGATCGCCGCGTGGCGAGGATCCATCTCGGCGCGAACCATCCGGATCGCCAGCGGCACGATGTCCGCCCACGCCGCGCGGAGGCTGTGGTTCACGAAGCCGAGGAGGTGCCGGATGAGGTGGCGCTCGGTGGGGGTGAAGCTGCGGCCGGTGAGCTGGTCGGGTGCTGCGGGCTCGCCCCCGGAGCCGCCCATGAGGAGGTCGAAGAAGAGCTGGAGCAGGTTCGGCGCGAAGACCAAGAGCCCCGTGCTCGAGACGCCCTCGACTTCGAGAACGACGATGCTGCATGGGGTGGGGAGGGAGGCGTAGACCTCAGAGAAATTGAGGATATCCGGGCGCGTGGGCACAAACGACGCGTACTGGCGCATCGCGCGCTGCAGCGTGCCGCCGAGGTGCAGCGCGAAGGCCTCGTGGACCAGGTCCAGCGCGGGGTAGTCGTGGCGCTGGTTGGACGAGCCGCCCACGAGGTCATAGCGAAGCACGACGTTGTCGTCTTCGGCGCGCACCTCGCTGGAGCCGCGCGAGGCGCGTGTGCTGCCCGAGAACGCCTCGCTAAGCGCGGTCAGCTCTTCGGGTGTAAGCAGCTCATCACTGGAGCCCATGTGTCTCCCGACCCATTCGTCCTCGCTCGGGTGCCCGCAACAGGCCCCGCGTCCGTGTGTCGCGGTGACTCAGCACAAGCAAACGACGTGCCAACGGCGCGTTTGCCGCGGCGGTCGCTCAGAGGGTGTTGAGATATTCTCCCGTCGCCTCGCTGGCTCACATCCTTCCAGGGACTTACGCGCCTCGGTTTCTTGCACTAGGCAAGCGCCCTCCTCGCGTAAGTCCCTGAAAAGACGTCGCTGGCGCGATGCTCGGTCCGAATACCTCAACACCCTCTCAGCTCGCGTCGCTGGCCGACTTCCGCTTCAGCTTCTCTACCAGAGTCGTCCGGTTGAGGCCGAGCAGGCTCGCGGCTTGCGACTTGTTTCCGTCGGAGCGCTTGAGGGCCTGCCGGATGAGGTCGCTCTCGAGATCGTCGATGGTTGCTCGCAGATCGATGCCATCGGCGGGGAGCTCGAGGCGCTCGGCGGCGCGGACCGGAGCCACGCGGCCCCGCAGTCGCGCCAGCACGTCGTCGGCCCCGATGCGGTCGTGGCGCGCCAAGGCGATGACACCTTGTATGAGGTTCTCCAGCTCGCGCACGTTCCCCGGCCAGCTGTGGCGCTCCAGGATATCGATGGCTTCCTGAGTGATCTCGACCAGATCGGGGCGGCGGGCGCTCGCGTACAGGGTGAAGAAGTGACGCGCGAGGCCCGCGATGTCCATGGGCCGCTCTCTCAGCGGCGGGACCTCGAGGCGCACCACGTCGATTCGGAAGAGCAGGTCCTCGCGGAAAGTACCGGCCGCGACGGCGTCTTCCAGGTTCCGATTGGTCGCGGTGACCAGCCGGAAGTTCGCCTTCTTCGGGGTGCTGGACCCGACGGGGACGAACTCCATCTCTTGGAGCACGCGCAACATCTTGGACTGAAGCGAGAGCGGCATCTCGCCGATCTCGTCGAGGAATAGGGTGCCGCCGCTCGCGGCCTCCAGGCGGCCGGCGCGCGGGCGGTCGGCTCCGGTGAAGGCGCCGCGGACGTGGCCGAAGAGCTCGCTCTCGAGCAGGGCCTCGGGGATCGCCGCGCAGTTGATCGGTACGAAGGGGCCGCCGCTCTGCGGGGACAGGTCGTGCAGCGCGCGGACCAGCCCCTCTTTGCCGGAGCCGCTCTCACCGCAGACCAGCACCGAGATGGGCGAATCCGCCAAGCGCACCAGCGCGTCCAGCACGGGCACCAGAGGCGAATGCGGCGCGTGAACCACCGGTTTTGCGAGCTTTTCCCAGCTCAGCTTCGCGGCGCTTCGTGTCGTCGTCTGGTCCATCCAGGCCTTGCGCGATCGGGGAGTGCGGAACTTGGGCTGTGCGGCCGATTGCGCCGGGTTTGCACGTGAATGGCCAAGGGCATCGCGCGCGCTTCATGCTGTTCTGGCGTGGGGGTGGGGTCAAACTTCTCCAGGTATCGGGGCCACCCGACATCGGCAGCGGTTGCCTACCGGCCCGGCAGCTTCTGCCCACCATGGCGGGGCTCGCCGCGTCAGGCCCTTGACGCCACAGCGCGGGCCGAGCGTCACGACCTTGACGATCCGCGTGCCTAGTGCGGGCTGAGGCCGCGGAAACCCTGTCCCATCGACTGTCCCGCCGGACTGGCACGGCCCGTGCAGAGTTTGCTCTCACGCCGCCTCTCGGCCCCACCCGTTCGTCCGCCCGGAGTCTTCGTGAGCGCCACCGTCAGTTCCCGCATCGTCGAAAGCGCCGCCCGTGATGGCGGGCCCCTGCTCGACAGCGCGAATCCAGCCATGCAGCGCGTCCTGACGCTGGCTCGGGGCGTCGCGGTGACGCCGGCGACGGTGCTGCTCACCGGCGAGAGTGGGACGGGAAAAGAGGTGCTCGCGCGCTGGATACACGCCCTGTCGCCCCGCGTCCGGTACCCGTTCGTGGCGGTGAACTGCGGCGCGATGCCTGCGACCCTGGTCGAGAGCGAGCTGTTCGGACACGAGCGCGGGGCCTTCTCCGGCGCGACCGAGCGGCGCGTCGGTCGATTCGAGGCGGCCCACCGCGGGACGCTGCTGCTCGATGAGATCAGCGAGATGCCCCTGACGCTCCAGACGCGGCTGCTGCGGGTGCTGCAGGAGCGCGAGATTCAGAGGGTGGGTGGCAGCACGCCTATCGCCATCGATGTGCGAGTCGTGGCCACGACCAACCGGGACCTGCGCCAGATGGTCGCGGAGGGCAGCTTCCGCGAGGACCTCTACTACCGACTGAACGTCTTTCCGGTGCACGTGCCGCCGCTGCGGGACCGCATGGAGGACGCGCCGGCGCTCATCGAGGCCATCCTGAGCCGGCTGGCGATTCGCTTTGAGCGCGGTCCCTTCACGCTGGGCGCGGGGGCCATGGCGAGGCTGGCGGCGTGTGCGTGGCCTGGAAACGTGCGCGAGCTCTCCAACGTGCTGGAGCGAGCTGTGGTCTTGGCGCCAGACGGCCGGATCTCGAGCGAGCAATTGATCATCGACACCCCCCTCGGGCCCGTGGGGGCGCTCCAGGCGTCGTCGTCGGCGGGCGGCGGGGCGCGACTGGAAGATCTGGAGCAGCAGACCATCTTGCAGGTCCTGGACGGGTGCGGCGGAAACCGGACTCACGCTGCGGAGCGGCTCGGGATCAGCATTCGAACGCTGCGGAACCGGCTGCGCGACTACCGCGAGCGTGGGGTTGAAGTCCCTGGGCCGTCGTCTGGGGTCGCCGTCGCAGAGGTCGGTGGGACAGCGAGACTTCGACGGGAAGGAGGAAGCGATGCGGCTCATGGGTGACGACACGACGGCCGCCTTGAAGGCGTCCATGGATCTTCGATTCCGCAGGCATGAGCTGCTCGCTGGGAATGTCGCCAACGCGGACACGCCCGGCTACACGCCCCGCGACCTGAGCTTCGAGGGTGCGCTGGCGCAGGCCATGGGCGACGACGTGATCCCGCCCGGCTTCGTCCGGACCCACCAGGCGCACCTCGCCGGCGACGGGGCGGAGGGCGCCGCGGACCGGGTGATCGAGCGGGCGGATGTCACCAACACCCTCGACGGCAATGGGGTCGATCTGGACCTGGAGATGGCGCGCCTCGCGGACAACTCGCTCCGCTACAGCACCGCGGTGGAGGCCTTTCGCCGGCGCGGCTCCATGGTGCTGAACGTCCTCTCTGAAATGGGCCGCATCTAGCTCGAAACGGGCCCCACCGAGGGCCCGCCGCCTCAGGAGAATCTCATGTTCCGTGGATTGGACATCTCAGCATCTGGCATGGCCGCGCAGCGCGCACGGATGAACACCGTCAGCTCGAATCTGGCCAACGCGTCCACGACGCGGACCCGCGACGGTGGCCCCTACCAGCGCCAGGAGATCGTCTTCGAGGCGGTCGCGCGGCAGGTGGGCATGCCCATCGAGGGCGCGGACCAGGTCGACGGGGAGGGCGTGCGGGTCATCGGCGTGCAGAAGGACCCTAGCCCGGGACCCCTCGTCTACGATCCGGGACACCCGGACGCGGACGCCGACGGCAACGTCCGGCTGCCCAACGTGAACCTGGTCGAGGAGATGGTCGACATGATCAGCGCGTCGCGCTCGTTTGAGGCCAGCGCCCAAGCGTTCAACACCGTGCGCGACATGTCGCAGCGCGCCCTTGAGATCGGGAGGTAGCCGTGGAAATCGCTACGATTTCGCCTCACCTCCCGCTTGGGGACACGCAGGCTCTGCGCGCGCCGGTCGGGACGGAAGGGCCCGTCGCTGGCCCGCGCGACCCGGTCACGGACTTCGCGGCCGTGCTCGAGTCGGCGCTCTCCGAGACGAACGCGGTGGTGGCCAACAGCGATGCGCTCGCCCAGCGATTCGTCGCGGGCGAGGACATCCCGGTACACCAGGTCATGGTCTCGCTCGCTGAGGCTGGCATCGCGATGCAGCTCACCACGGCTGTCACGACGCGGGCCATCGCCGCCTACCAGGAAATCGTTCGGATGCAGATCTGAGCGCGCTCCGTCGCTCGCTCGGCCCTTCGCCGGACGCCCAGCCATCTGAGGATTGAATGGCAGACGAGGAAAAACCCCAGCAGACTCCGGTCGCGCGCTACCGGGAGGTGTATGACAACCTCCCCGGCCCGCAGCGTCGCCTGATCGTCGCGGTCGCCGTGGCGGCCATGCTGGGCCTCGGCTACCTCGCGGTGCGCAATGTCATCCAGCCGGGCTGGCGCGCCGTCGCTCACGGCATGGATCCGCAGGATCAGCAGGCCGCGGTCGCAGCCCTCGAGGCGCGAAACATCCCGTACAAGCTGGGCGATGCGGGTAGCATCATGGTCCCCGAGGACCAGATCCACGCGGCGCGCCTCGAGATCGCCACCAGCGCGATGCCCAGCGGCAAGACCGTGGGCTTTGAGCTCTTCGACGCGAGCGAGCTGGGACGTTCCACCTTCGCCGAGCGGGTGAATTACCACCGCGCGCTCGAGGGCGAGCTGGCGCGTACGATTCAGTCCCTGGGCCAGGTTCAGCGGGCGCGCGTGCACCTCGTCCTGCCCGAACGCGCGCTCTTCGCTGAGGACCAGTCTCTGCCCAGCGCGTCCGTGGCCCTGACCCTGGTCCCCGGGAGCTCGCTGGAGCGGCGGCAGGTGGACGCGATTCGCCAGTTGGTAGCTGGCGGAGTGGAGCGGCTGACCAGCGGGAATGTGTCGGTGGTCGACCAGAGCGGGACGATGCTCGCGCGTCCAGACAGCGACGACGGGTTGTCCGAGGACGGGCTGGCTTATCGACAGCACCTGGAGGTCGGGCTGGAGCGGCGCATCGTGGCGCTGCTGGAGCCGGTGATCGGCCGCGGCCGCGTGCGCGCTCAGGTGGCGGCGGAGGTCGACTTCTCGCGCCTCGTCGAGACCGAGGAGAAGTTCGACCCGGAGAGCCAGGTCATCCGCAGCGAGCGCGAGCGGACCGAGGCGACGCGAGAGACCGAGCGCCCGGAGCAGGGACCTCCGGGGACCGCGTCGAACCTCCCCGACAGGCCCGCGGCGGCCCAGGAGGCGCCGGCGGCCCAATCCGCGCGCAGCGAGAAGCTCGACCACATCAAGAACTACGAGGTCGACCGCGCGACCAAGCGCCGTGAGTCGCCTCACGCTCGGGTCGAGCGGCTCTCCATTGCGGTCCTTGTCGACAGCAGCGCCGGCGAGGAGCCGCCGACCGACGCGCAGATCGAGGCATGGAAGGGCCTGATTTCTAAGGCGGCCGGGCTGGACCTGGCCCGCGGTGACGCGGTCGAGATCATCGCGGAGCCGTTCGCGGCCCTCATCGAACCGGATGAAACGGCCGCCGGGGTCTCAGCCACCCCCTCTCTGGACAGCATCCCGGTGCTCTGGCTGATTATCGGTGCGGCGGTGCTGCTCGTCGTCCTCGGCACTGTCATCTTCTTGTGGCGCCGTGCGCGGCGGCGACGCTCCGACGAGAACGAGGAGGCCCGGCGCCTGGAGGACGAGGCGCGGCGTGCGCTGGCCCACATGCCGGAGCCCGAGCCGGAAGTTCGTGAGATGCAACAGATCATCGCCGTGCTGCGGAAGCGGGCCCAGGAGCACACCGAGGAAGACGTTCGGCGCACCGCGGCCGTCTTGCGCCGGTGGATGCGCGAAGCTCGCGAGAACGAGGAGGCAGCGTGAGTAGTCCCGGCAGTCCAGCGCGCGGCGGGCGAGACGGTGCGGCGGGTCGCGGCGACGCGAAGCCTCCGCGCGACCCTGCACGCATGGCCGCTATCGCCGTGATGCTGCTCGAGAAAGCGCAGGCCCGAGAGCTGTTTCAGATCTTGCCGGGCGAGGACGTGGAGCGGCTGCTCGGGCGCTCTGAGAACCTCAGCGACGTCACGGCGCACGAGGTCTTCGAGGTGTTGCAAGAGCTCAACACCGAGTTGGACCGGCACGTCATGGGCGTCGCGGGCCACGAATCGAAGCTGCGCGAGGCCGCGGTCGATGCGCTGGGCCGCGACAACCTCATCGCGATCTTGGGTCGCGACACGAGCTCGGCCACCGACCACCTCCGCCGCATCGCGGAGGCCGACCCGTCGGCGTTTGCCCAGGCCATCTCGCGGGAGCATCCCCAGGTCATCGCGGTGGTCTTGGCCATCCTGAGCGCCGAGGTGGGTGGGCGCGTCTTGGGCCTGCTGGCGCCCGAGACAAAGGCGGACGCCGTGCGCCGAGTCGCGACGCTGCGGGCCGTGCCCGCGCAGATGCTGGCCGAGGTAGCCGAGATCGTCGGGCGCGAGCTGCGGGTCGGTGACGAGGTGGGGCCGGTGCAGATCGACGGTCTGGCTTCCGCGGTCGGGCTGATGAAGGCCGTCGGCAACGAGCAGGAGGAGGTCATCTTCGAGGATCTCGAGCGCCGCGACGCGGACCTCACCGAGCAGCTGCGGTCGCGCATGTTCGTCTTCGAGGACATCCTGAAGCTGCACGCGCGAGAGGTGCAGCTGATCCTCCGCGAGGTGGACGGGCAGCAGCTCGCCGTCGGGCTCAAGTCCGCGACGAATCAACTCAAGGAGTTCGTGCTCGGGAACATGTCCAGTCGCGCCGCGATGATCGTGCTCGACGACATGGAGGCCATGGGCCCGGTCGGGCGCGCCCAAGTCGAAGAGGCGCAGGCGCAGATTCTGGCTGTGGTCGCGCGACTGGCGGAGGAAGGGAAGGTCAACACACGCCCCGGTGACGGCGCATGACCCCACCGCCAGACCCGCGGGACACCTCGGCCACCACGCCGCGTCCCTTCGCGCCAGACGACGCGGGCGTGCGTCCTGCGCCCTGGCTGGCCGGGGCGAGCGCGCGGGCGACGGCGTGGCCCCCGGGCGTCGACGAGGCAGCCCGCGCGGCACCCGAAAGTACGGGTCGCGCTGTGGCCGACGACGGCCCCGCACAAAGTCACGGTCCCAGCGGTGGGCCGGCCGAAGACGTCGCGCCCCCTGGGCCGTGCCCCCATTGCGAGGAGGTCCGCGCAGCTGCGGCCGCGGAGCTGGAGCGACTCACCGAGGAGCTCACGGAGCCCTATCAGCTCGGGGCCCAAGCCCTCGAGCGCGCGATTCAGGAGTTGACTGACCGTTTCGCCGACAACGTCATCGCTCTCGCGGCGCGCCTCGCGACCGCGATCCTCCATCGCGACGCCGAGATCGACGAGCAGCCGCTTATCGAGAATATCCATCGGGCGCTGCAGGTCGCGGGCCCGGTCACGACCCTGACCCTCCGCTGTCATGCGGAGGACGTCGATGCCATTCGCAAGAACGCACCCAGCCTCGCCGCGGAGATCTCGGGTCGGCCGGTTGAGGTGACCGTGCGCCCGTCCGGCGACGTGGACCGCGGCTCGTGCATCGTCCTCTTCGACGAGGGCATCGTCGACGCCCGCTGGCAGGTCCAGATCGACCGACTCTCTGCGGCCGTTCGCACCACGATGACCGGTCAGCCGCTGCGCCCCGGTCGGCGGCTGTCGCCGACCCAGCCGCCCGCCGCGGTGGCGACGTCCGCTGACGACAGCGACCCGGAGGACAGCTGATGGAGCTGCCTTGGGATCGCATCGAGCACGTCCTGAAGGGAACGTCGCCCATCCGGGTCAGCGGTCGCGTCGTGCGGGTCGGCGGCCTTCTCGTCGAGGGCACGATGCCGGGCGCCAAGATGGGGATGATGTGCCGGCTCATGCTGCGCGGCGATGAGACGGGCGTCCCGGCCGAGATCGTCGCCCTGCATGACCGACGGGTGTCGCTCATGCCGCTGAGTCACGTCTCGGGCATCACGGTGGGCACACGAATCGAGCCGGGCGACCACGACCCCAGCGTGGGCGTGTCGGAAGACATGATCGGTCGCGTCCTCGATGGTTGGGGGCAGCCCATCGACGGGGGGCCCGCGATCTTCGCCCTCGACCGCGTGCCGCTTCAGCCGCCCCCGCTCAACCCGATGGAGCGCGGCCTCGTCGAGAGGCCGCTGCCTCTGGGCATCCGCGCGGTCGACGGCATCCTGACCAGCGGTGAGGGCCAGCGCGTCGTCATCATGGCGGGCGCAGGCGTGGGCAAGAGCACCCTGCTCGGCATGATGGCCCGCAACACCGAAGCCGACCTGACCGTGGTGGCGCTGATCGGGGAACGCTCGCGCGAGGTGAAGAAGTTCGTCCAGGGCGAGCTAGGTGAGCTGGGCCTCGGTCGGTCGGTCGTCGTCTCGTCAACGAGCAACACCGCCGTCGCGCTGCGTATCCGCGCGGCGCGCGTGGCCACGTCGATAGCCGAGTATTTCCGCGACAAGGGTCTGCGGGTGCTGCTCTTGATGGACTCGCTCACCCGCGTCTGCATGGCCCAGCGCGAGCTCGGGCTGGCGACCGGAGAGCCGCCGACGACACGTGGCTATCCGCCGTCCGCCTTCGACATCATCCCGCAGCTGCTCGAACGCGCGGGGCCCGGCACCTCGAAGGGCGGCTCGATCACGGCGTGCTACACGGCGTTGCTCGAGGGCGACGACCTCGCGGATCCCATCGGCGACGCCATCCGGGCGGTGACGGACGGCCACATCGTCCTGTCGCGAAAGCTGGCGGAGCAGGGGCATTTCCCGGCGATCGACGTGCTGGCGTCGACCAGCCGAGTCATGGGCGAGGTCGCGAGCGAGGCGCATCGACGCAGCGCGGCGGAGGTCCGGCGCGTGCTCTCGGATCTGTTCGAGGCGGAGGAGCTACAGAGCGTGGCGGCCTACGAGCCGGGGACCGTCGGACGCTTTGACCGTGCCATGGCGCTTGGCCCCGACATTCGGCGCTTCCTGCGCCAGCGGTCAGGCGACGCCAGCGACTTCGTGGCCACCCACGACGCGATCTTGGCGCTGGGCGAACGCATCCGCCAAGCGGATCAGGCGGGTGCCTCGTAATGGTACGATTCCTCCCATGGGTGGCCGCGGTGGGGCTCGGTTTGGCAGGCGTGGGCGCGGTCCTGGCCGCCGACGTCGTCGAGCAGGACCCGGCCTCGGAGAAGCCCAGCGTGACGCCCGATGCGGACGGGAACGCGGGCGCCGGAGCGGCTCCCGCCGCCGCAAAGCCACCGCCGGCGGTCTCGCCTACTCCCGCGTCCGCTCCAACCGACACCCCGCGCGCCGTCGCTCGGCCCCCGGTCCCGCCCCCGGTAGGCGCAGCCTTGCCAACTCTGGCGCGGCCTGGGGTTGCCGCGCCCGCGCCTGCACCCGCCGCGACCGCGGCCCCCAACCTGGGTCGCGTGCCGCCCCAGGAATTCGTGGGTCCCCCGATCGAGGGCGCCGGCCCCGTCAAGGAAGGCACCGGCTGGGAATCCAGCCTCGCCGCGCGCGAGGTCGCCCTGGTGCGAGCACAGATCGCACTCAACCAAGAGATGACGCAGGTCCGCGAGCTGCAGGCGCAGATCGAGGACCGGTGGGCTGAGTCCGAGCGGGCACGCCGATTCGCTGAGGAGGCGTGCGGGGCCTCGATCGTGGCGCGACTCGGCGACGTGGGCGTGGTCCCGCCCACCATCGAGGACGCCAACGAGCGTCTCGAGTACGTGGCGTCCCTCGTGAAGAAGATGAAGCCCGACCAGGCCGCAGCGCTGATGCAGCAGTGGGATGACGTGCTGGCCGTGCGCGTCCTCGAAGCGGTCTCGGCGCGTGCCGCGGCTCCCATCGTCTCCAAGATGCCTCCCGCCGTGGGCGGCCGCCTCACGCGGCGCATGGCGACCGGCAGACCCAGCGTCGGACCCGGAGCTGCCCAATGATCGGTCCCATCCTCGATCTGAAGAGCACAGCGGTCAGCAACGCGGCTGACGGGGCGAGTCGCACGTCACCCGCGACGGACTACTCGGACGTGGCGCGCTCGGCCGAGCGGGCACGCCGCGCGGACTCTGACGAAGCCCGGGACGCGAACCCGGACGAGCGCCGCTCGTCCACGGACGACCCGGGGATGGCGGCAGCGCTGGCCAGCCCAGGACAGGCCGCGAGCGCGGAGGCGAGTCGCGGCTCGGCTGGGTCCGAGCGGGAAGGCTCGCGGGCTGCCGCTGGCTCATCCAACCGGTCGGGAGACGAGACAACCGCCGCGAAGTCGCGCCCCGCACCGGCTGAGACGGCGTCGCCTCCCGCGGGCGATGCGCCTGATCGCGTCGCCGAGTCGCCCATGACCGCAGCCGGGCCTGAGGCGGGAGACGCTGCACTGCAGGACGCGTCGGGCGACGACGCGGCCCTCGCGGCGCGGATCAAGAATCGCCAGTCCGCATCTGACGAAATCGACGCGGGCGAGCCGCAGCGCCCGGGCCGCACCCATCGGCTCGATGTCACTGACGCAGGCGTCGCAGCGAAGGCCGCCGAGAACGCATCGCGCCGGGTCACCGCACCGGGATCACGCCTCGGTGTGACGGGGCCGCCCGACTCCGAGGAGGCGGCCCTCTCCCAAGCGGTCGCCGCGGCGACGAAAGCGACGGCCGCTGGCCCCGCGGACGCCGCGCGCTCAGCCCCGATGGCCGGGCTCGGCGGTGTGATCGCTCGCGCCCTGCAGCGGGCTCTGGGGGGCCTCGAGGAGGGACTGGGTAATGCGTTGAAGAAGAACATCGGGGGCGACCGGCAGGCCATCGTGTCAGCCCTGGCCGCCGGAGCGGCCCCCGCGGCCCCGCTCGGGGCAGCACCGCTGACCGCGACCGCGCTCACTGCGCCCGAGGCCGCCGCGCGCAGCGGCAGCGTGGCTGACGCGCTCGCCAGTCTTCACATCGATGACGCCGGCGTGGCCGTCATTCGTGTCGAGCGCACCTCGTTGGGGGCCATCGAGGCGCACGTGGCGCGACACGGCGCTGACATCAGCGTTCGGCTGCGTGCGGTCGAAGCCGAGAACCAAGCGCGGCTCCTCCACGCGCTCCCGGCCGTACGTCGGGAGCTCGACGCGAGCGAGCTGGTCGTCGGTCGCGTCGACGTCCGCGGTGACGTGCCAGCGGACGCGTTCGGGAGCGGCGCGTCAAAGCACCAAGCAGCCGCCGATGGCCGCGACCCAGGCGAGGGGTTCGACGCCGGTGAACCCGAACCGGCGAGCCCTCGCCAACCTGGAATCTCACGACTGGCGAGCGGCGCCGCCACGCAGACCGGCGAGCGTCGCCGGCTGCTCGTCATCGCCTGAGCACCCCCGGAGCTGAGCCATGGAAATCAACACATCTGCAGGCCTGACAGGCGCGACCGCGGGCACGATCCCGCTGGCCAACCCGGACGAGTCGTTCGACCGCGAAGCGTTCCTGCGCCTCCTTGTGACTCAGCTCACGCATCAGGACCCGCTGGCGCCGAGCGACCCGACGGAGTTCGTCAGTCAGCTCGCCCAGTTCTCGAGCCTTGAGCAGCTGGTCGGCGTCAACGGCAACATCGAGGTCCTCGCGCTCAGCCAAAGCTCGGCGACCAGCGCGCAGATGGTGTCGTTCGTCGGCAAGGACGTGGTCTTCGACAGCGACAAGTTGGTCCTTGGAAACAACGGGCAGAAGCAGCCCATCTACTTCCGGCTGGGAGAGCCGGCGACTTCGATGACGATCCAAGTCAAAGACAGCGGCGGGAAGGTCGTGCGCACCATCACCGAGGAGTCTCACCCCGCGGGCGAAGGTCAGCTCACGTTCGACGGTCTCGACGACCAGAAGAACCCGCTGCCGGCAGGTACCTACTCGATCACCGTCAGCGCGACCAACGGCGCGGGGGACAGCGTCGACGTCAGCACCCGGTCACGCGCCCGGATCGCGGGCATCACCTTCAAGAACGGCTACCCCGAGCTGCTGACCAACGACACGCCGCCCCGGACCATCGCGCTCGCCAATGTGCTCGAGGTCCACGAGCCCACCGAACCCTCCGCCACCACCGAATCCGTCCCCACCCGCTGACGCCAGGAGTCTCCCATGAGCATCTTTTCTTCGCTGTACATCGGCATGACCGGGCTGCGCGTGAACGAGCAGGGCCTCACCGTGGTGGGCGACAACATCGCCAACATGAACACGGTCGGCTTCAAGGCGAGTCGCGCGTCCTTCTCCGACGTACTCAACCAGACCATCATCGGTTCAGGCGGGTTCTCGCAGCAGGGGCAGGGCTCGGCGGTGCAGGCGATCCAGCGCGTCCACAGCCAGGGCGGCCTGCTGCAGACTGGCGTGTCGACAGACATGGCCATCGGCGGCAACGGCTTCTTCGTGGTCCGGGGTGAGGCCCAGGGCGGCGAGGGGCAGTTCTACACGCGCAACGGCCAGTTCCGGATCGGCGCGGACGGCTTCCTGGAGACCCTGGGCGGACTGAAGGTTCAGGGCTACCCGGGGCTGACCAGCGGCGCGCTCGACACCAGCGTCGGCAACCTCCAGGTCGGGTTGCAGAAGAGCCAGCCCATCGAGACCACGCTCGCGAACCTGCGGATGAATCTCGATCCCAACACCGACCCGAATGGGACCGCGCCGCACTTCTCGACCAGCATCACCGTCTTCGACTCGCTCGGGAACCCCCACGACGTGGACCTTGAGTTCACGAACACGGGCAACGGGACATGGTCCTTCGAGGCTTTCGTCGATGGGGCGGAGGTTGAGGGTGGTGCACCCGGGGATATCCCGGTTCCGGTCGGCACCGGTTCACTGGTCTTCGACACGGCGGGGCAGCTCGACGTCGGCTCGAGCACGTTCGGTGAGCTCAACGCGACCTTCGATGACGCCTCGGCGCAGACCATCGTGCTCGATTTCACAGGTTCCACCGGCGTCAACCAGGCCAGCACCATCGAGTTCGTCGACCAGAACGGGCAGGCGCCGGGCGATCTGGCGTTCTTCACCGTCGAACCCGACGGCACGATCCGCGGCTCGTTCTCCAACGGCGACACGCGCGCGCTGGGGCAGTTGGCCATCGCGCAGTTTCAGGCCAACGACAAGCTGGATGCCATCGGCGGGAACCTCTACCGCCAGGGCACGGACACGGACGAGCCGGCCATTGGCGTCGCCAACTCGGGCGGCCGCGGCCAGATCTTCGCGGGCGCGCTGGAGCAGTCGAACGTCGACCTCACCAACGAGTTCACGCAGATGATCACGACGCAGCGAGGCTTCCAGGCATCCAGCCGAACGGTCAGCACGGCCAACACGCTGCTCGGCGAGCTGGTGAACCTCGGCCGGTAAAACGGGCGGCGGAGCCGGCGGGGGCTTGGCCTCGGCCGGCTCCCCGAATCCGTAGAAAATGGTCAACCGCCCCGGCCGCTCCTAGCATGGCCGCGCCGGGCGAGCTGTGGTCGCTCCGGCGCGAACTCGACGTTGGCGGAGGCGCGGCGCGTGGATCTGGCTACCCTCATCGGTCTGGTCGGTGGAGTCGGTGTAATGGTCGCCGCCATCCTCACCGGTGGCAGCGCCGCGCTCTTCATCGACACCGCGTCCGCGCTCATCGTGGTCGGCGGAACCATCGCCGTGACCTTGATCCGCTTTCCGCTGAAGACGTGCTTTGGCGCCTTCAAGGTGGCGGTGAAGGCCTTCCGGATTCGCATCGAGCCGCCGCTGAGCATCATCAAGCAGGCCGTGGAGTTGGCGGCCATCGTCCGCCGTGAGGGGCTCCTGGCGCTGGAGAACCAGAAGGTCGAGAACATCTTCTTCGCGAAGGGGTTGCGGCTCTGCGTCGATGGCCTGGAGCCCGATTTCGTCAGGAAACTCCTGACTGAAGACATGGAGAAGACCATCGACCGGCACGAGACCGGCCAGGCGATCTTCAAAGCGATGGGCGACGCCGGCCCGGCCATGGGCATGATCGGGACGCTCATCGGTCTCGTGCAGATGCTCGCGAACATGGACGACCCGAAGGCCATCGGTCCCGCCATGGCCGTGGCGCTCCTCACCACGCTCTACGGGTCAGCCATCGCGAACCTCTTCGCCCTTCCCATCGCCGACAAACTCAGCGTGCGCACCGCCGAAGAGGCGCTCAACAAGGCGCTCATCATCGAGAGCATCTCGTCGATTCAAGAGGGGCGAAATCCCCGCGTGATGGAGGAGCTGCTCATGTCGTTCCTTCCCGGCTCCATGCAGGCCGAGAAGAAGGAAGAGTGAGCGCCCGTATGAAGACGACTACGCCGAGCTCGCAGCCGACGCACCCGCGCCGCCTCGAATCCGCGCAGCACCCTGGTGCCGCCTCGGATTTCGAGCGCTCGCTGGTGAGGCGCCGCCGCGCGAGCTCGACGTGCCTGCTTCCGAAGAGGCCCTAGACCATGGCGAAGCGCCAGAAGGCTCAAGCGGCAGGTGCCCCCGCGTGGATGGCGACCTTCGCCGACATGGCGACGCTGCTGATGGCCTTCTTTGTGCTCTTGCTGGCGTTCAGCGAGATGGACGTCGTGAAATACAAGGCCGTCTCGGGCTCGATGAAGAAGGCCTTGGGCGTGAAGTCCGACAGCTTCGAGGTGACGCTGCCCGAGGGGCCGCCTTCGGAGCAGGCCGATCTGCGCGGCATCGAGCAGCCGAAAGACCAAGACAGCGAAGGCACCAAGGACGAGAAGAGCGACGCCGACAAGCTGAGCCCCGAGGCGCTGCTCATCCGCCAGAAACTCGCCGACGAGTTGGACCAGAAGAAGCTCGAGATCGAGGTGCTGCCAGACCGCGTCATCATCCGCTTGCCGGAGCAGGGCGTGTTCCCGTCCGCGAGCTCGCGCCTCGATGACTCATTCCTCCCGGTCCTTGGCAAGATCCGCGCGGCCATGGCTGAGGTCGCCGGCAGCATCGTAGTCGCGGGGCACACCGACGATCTGCCCATCTCGAACGCGCGATTCCGCTCGAACTGGGACCTGTCTGCCGCGCGCGCGGCCTCCGTGGTGCACGTGCTGCTGTCGCCCGAGGCGGACGACGAGATCATCGAGGCCCGGCGTATCGTGGCGCAGGGCTACGCGGAGACCCGCCCGCTGGTGCCGAACGCCGACGCGGAGTCCCGCGCGCGCAACCGTCGCGTGGACATCATCGTCGCGACGGCCCGACCCAAGCCCCCGCGGCCGCCGTCGCCGCCCGCGTCGGGCGAGGGCAGCGAGGGCGCGCCGAGCGGCGGCGAGGCGCCGGCGAGCCCCGAGGGTCAGGCCCCGGGCGCGGAGGACTCTGCGCCGCAGCCGGCCGAGTCTCCCTAGAGCCCCGACGGGCTAGCTCCCTACCGGGGCCAGCGCGATCGCGAGTCGCTGCGCCGCGTCTCGGAGCGCCACCACGTGGTGCATCAGCGCCAGCGCGTCGGGCATCTCCAGCGCCAGCAGCGCGCACGCCTCGGTGCGGACGCGCTCACCCGCCCGGGCCGAGAGGCGGCCTCGCGCCAGCGCCGCGAGTCGCGAGGTGCCGGCCAGCAGCGCGGTCAGCGGCGACTCCTCGCGCAAGAGCTCCGGCTCCGTGCGAGCACGATGCTCATGGTCGCGACAGAGCGCCGCGATCGACTCGGGTAGCTCCCAGTCTTCAGCGAAGCGATGGCCCACCGCCGCGTGCCGGACCGGGCCCAGGCTCGCCTCCACATCCGCCAGCGTCGCCCGCGTGATCTCGAGTCGCTGCCAGACCGCGTCGGCGTAGTCCGGGTGCAGGTCTTCCAGCACCAGCCGCCCCACGTCCTGCAGCGCCGCGCCCGACCAGAGCTCGCCCACGGTGGGCTCCCGCTCAGGCGGCGCGCGGCGCGGCGATCGCCCGACGATCACGTGTTTGGCGAGGGAGGCGCTGAGGAAGGCCTCCATCCAGTGGGCGCGCAGCCGCTCCCGGTCGCGGACCCGCATGGCGTTGACCACGGTGACGCCAAGTGCCAGGCGGGCGACCTCCGGAATACCCAGGCTGGATATGACGGAACGCAGGTCGAGCAGGTCCGCGGAGGGACCGAACAGCCCGCTGCGCACCACGGCCAGCACACGCTCCGCGGCGCCGCGATCCAGCCGCGTCAGGGCTGTGACGTCCCTAGCCGTAGGCCGTGCGCCGCCGGCCGCGAGGCACAGCGACGAGACGACCGGCGGCCTGCGCTCAAGCCCCTCAAGGCTCTGCAGCGAGCCATCTTCCGCGCACTCAAGCTCGGCCTGCGCTTGGACCGGGGGCAGCGTAGGCGTCCGCGACCGCGGCTGCCTCGCACGCCTCGCGGCGCTCAGCCAGGTCGGCAGCGCGTCCGCGTCTTGCAGCGGACCGCGGATGCGCTCGTGTGCCACGCCCGGCCGCTCAGCGTTCCGCGTAGCGCCGAAGCGCCCGTGAACGCTCACTCGTCCGGCCCAGCGTCGCGCGCACCTCGTCCCGAAATCCGGCGATGCGCTCCTGCAGCTTCTGCTCACGCGCGATGATGGACTCCGACTCTCCTCGCTCCGGCGCCGCCATCGCGACCGCGCGCCGCAGCCGATCGATGACGCCCTCTCGGGCCCCGACCAGCTCGGTCACGCGCTCGACGTCAGCGTCCAGAATCGCCGACTCAAAACGCTCGTAGTAGACGTGCAGCTCATCGAGCGCGGCGCGCGTCTCGGCCATGGGATTGTGGGGCGCTGCGAGGGTCATCGAGGCACGCTGACGGCATGGGACGCGCCACCCTGCTGTGCTTCGAGGCGAGCTTTGATCGCGGTCTCGGCCCACGTGTCGCGCATGTCGCCGACTTGCTCCCGCACGCGCTCGAGGATGCTGACGTCGCGCTCGGCCTGCGCCCGCAGGATGAGCATCGACCACGCGAAGTACGTGTTGTCGAGGCTCTTGACGACCTCCGGCGCGACATCGGTGCGCAGCGCGGACTGCAGGTACGCGATGATGTCGAGCGCGCGGCCCAACTGCTCGCCGGTGACCTTCCAGTCCCCGTCGGTCATCGCCCGCAGCGCCTCGGCGCTAAAGCGCAGGATGCCGTCGTAGAGCATCACGATGAGCTCGCCCGGATCGGCGTTCTCGAGGCGTTGACGTTTGTACGTGTCGCGAGCGTTCATTTCGTCTCCCCCCGAAGTGTCGTTCGTCTGCCGAGCCGTCGCGCTAGAAGTTCAGCAGTCCTGCGAGGGCGTTGCCCTGCGTCTGGATCGCTGCGGTCGCTGTTTCCAGCGCCGTGTACTGCTGCACGAGGCGAGAGTTCATCTGCTCGAGGCGGTCCTCGAGCGTGGTGATCTGGGTGTCGATGCGCCCGATTTGGTCGCTGAACGACTTCTTCTGCATGGTGAAGAGGCCGGTCGAGCTGTCCGTGTAGGCGTCGATCTTCTTCAACAGCGTCGCGGCCAGGCCGCTGTCCTCGAGCACGAAGAGATCCGCGACCGAGTCGGCGTCCTTGTCGAGCGCCGCGTCGAGCGTGGTGTCGTTGATCGAGAGCTTGCCCGTCCCATCCGTGCGGATGCCGATCTGCGACAGCGCCTTGAACGCGCCGGTCGCGCCGGAGATGGCGCCCGAGATCATGGTCACGAAGTCAGACCGCAGCCCGCGCACCGACGGCACGCTAGCCAGCGAGGTCTGCCGGTTGGTCTCTTCGTCGACCGCGAGCTCGTCGCGCAGAAGCCCGATGACGTCGTTGTACGCGTCGACGAAGGCCTTGATGTTTTCCTTGGTCCCAGTGCGGTCGTTCGCGACGTCCAGGGTCGTGGTGCCTGCCTCGAAGAGCTCGAGATCCACACCGCGAATGGCGCCGGTGACCTTGTTGGTCTGGCTGGTGACGGCCAGGCCGTCGATGGTGAACGCCGCGTTCTGCGCGCTCGAGATCTCCGTCAGCCCAAGCGCTTGGCCGCCGGCGCCGCTCGAGGTCTCGGTCAGCACGACCGCGTCGCTCGCGGCCGCCGTGGTGTGACCCGTGCCCCGCTGCGTGACCTGGAGGTAGTAGCCGCCGCTGCCGTCGTGGATGACGGTCGCGTCGACGCCGGCCCCGGTCTTCGTGATCTTGTCCGCCACCTGCGTGAGGGTCTCGCCCTCTTCGATGGTCACGTCTACGGCGTCAGCGCCGTTGACCGCGATGGACAACGTCCCGGCGGTCACCTCAGCGTCGCGGGAGCCGAAGACCGCCGAGCGGTTCTTCTCGCCCCGAGCCAGCGCGGTCACGTCGATGGCGTACGTGGCGGAGGCCGCCGTGGAGTCCGCCTTCGCGGACATCACATCACCGTTCGTCGAGTTCGCCGTCAGCGCGAGGATGTCGTTGCGCGACCCGATGGCCTCCAGCGAGGTCTTCAGCGTCGCGAGCTTCGACGTGACCGTCCCCAGCTTCGAGATCTTCGTCTCGACCTGGGAGCGCGAGTTCTGCAGGCCCGTAATCGGGACGCGGCGGGCAGCGATGAGCGCGTCGATGATCGCGCCCGAATCGACACCAGATGCCAGGCCGAGGATGTTGAACATGCCTGCGACTCCTCACGAAAGGGACACTGCGACTGGCTGAGGAGCACTCCCGGTACGCACCGGGCGCGCTCCTCAACCAGACTCACTCAAGAACGATTAGCCGAGGAGACGGAGCGCGAGCTGCGGCGTGGAGTTCGCCTGGGCGAGCATCGCCACACCGGCCTGCTGCAGGACCTGCGCCTTGGCGAAGTTCGCGGACTCGGCCGCGACGTCGGTGTCGCGAATCTGTCCCACTGCGGCGCCGTAGTTCTCGGCGGTGCGGCCGAGGTGCGTCGACGCCTGGGTCAGCTGGTTGATCGCGGCGCCCAGCGAGGACCGGCGGGTGGACAGGGTGTCCAGCGCGGCGTCGATGTCGTCGATGGCGGTCTGCGAGTTGGTCAGCGTGTCCACCGAGCTCGCGTTGACGCCCAGGGCGGTCGAGTCGATGTCCTGCAGCGCGATGGTGATGCGGTCATCGGCCGAGTTGCGCGTTCCGACCTGGAAGGTCAGCGTTCCGGCGGTGCCGGCGGTGCCGTCCAGCAGGTGGATGCCGTTGTACTCCACGGTGTTCGAGACGCGGTCGATCTCGCTCGAGAGGTCCGTGAACTCCGTGTTCAGGTAGGCCCGCTCGGTGTCCGACAGCGAGTCGGTCGAGGACTGGACCGCCAGCTCACGCATGCGGACGAGCATGTCGGAGATGGACTGGTAGCCAGACTCGCCGGTCTGCAGGACCGAGACGCCGTCGTTGGCGTTTCGCAGGGCCTGCTGGAAGCCGCGGAGCTGCGCCCGCATGTTCTCGCTCACTGCCATGCCGGCGGCGTCATCCGCTGCCGACTGGACCCGGAGGCCCGAGGACAGCCGCGAGATGGACTTCGACATCATCGAGCCGGTGTGGACGAGGTTGTTCTGGGCCGACATCGACCCAACGTTGGTCATGATTGCCATGGGCTGAGCCATTTCGTTCCGCTCCTGCACCGGCTCAACCGGCGCTTGCTAGAGTAGGCGGCTGACTGTGTAGGCCCTCTCCCCGAGTGCCCCGTCATCCCGCTCCCCCAGTACATCGTTAGGCGCCGCAAGTTGCTTAAAGAGCCTGGAGAAATCAGGCTTCTTGGGGCCGTCGATGGAGCGTCGCGTGCGCCGATGCACCCGCGTGGAGCTTAGTGCAATGGGCGTTTGCGCGTGCGCGTGCCTGTCTCGGCGATGCGCGAGCGCCTGCGCTTTTCGAGCCGGCTCATCGAGACAGAGGTCAGCGCGCCGACTGTTTGGTGCGAATCAGCTCCCGCTGACGGCGCATCACGTAGGCGGTGATCAAGTCGACGGCGGGCTCGAAGAGGGGGGTGCCGCGCTCGAAGTCGGCGCCGATTCGCTCGCCGCCTGACACCTCCGCGAGATAGCGGACTCGGCCCGAGACCCGGACCCGATCTCGGGCTGGCGGCAATTCCATCACCATGACGATGCGGGCGCCGATGGTGAGCTGGGCCGCGCTCCCGTCGGTGACGATGAAGCCGACGCCCGTCACCGAGATGTCCTCGGCGGCGCCGCGGAGCTCGGGGCGTCCGTGGTCGGCTTCCACGGTGACGTCGATCGGCGCGTCCACGGACGGGTGCACCGTGAGCCCCACCGGCTCGCCGTCGGCCGGCTGAACCCGGAAGGCGAATCGACGGTTGAAGACGCTCCCGATGCCGGCGTCGAGCAGCGCCTGGAACTGCGCCTCCTCGGCAAAGTGCAGCGTCACGCGCGTCGCTTGGCCGTCGACGATCACGCGGTCGACGTGGGCGCGCGCCTGCACGGCGCCTGCGAGCGCGGTCGAGCGGATGCTGAGTCCGACTCGGTCCCCGCCGTCGAGCGACTGCAGCGCTCGGTCGGAGCTTGAGACCGTGATGCTGCGCTCGTTGAGTTCGGTCATCCGAGCGCTCACGCGCCGACCGTTGGCGAGCTCGATCTCGGCGTCCACGACCGGCGTGGCTCCATCGGCGTTCGGCATTCAGCTTCCCGGGCATGAGGGCACGGGCCGATTGTGCAGCGCTCGACGGCGGACGTAAAAAAGACCGCCATCCCCGCAGCCCCGGGCGAACCGGGAAGCCTTGGCGATGAGCGGTCCTGGTGTCGACGCGGGAGCGGTCAGCCGCTCCGTGAGTCGCAGGCCGTGGCCCGGGTCAGCCTGAGAGCGAACCGAACGCGAAGGCCAGCATCTGCTTGCCGACCGAGGTCGCGGCCTGCATCGCGGTGCTGGCGGCGTTGAAGTCCGAGATGAGCTTCGCGAAGTCGCCGTCGACGATGCTGCCGCGCTGGATCTCGAGCGCGAGCTTGTTGTTCGCGGCCAGGGTGTCCATGGAGTCGAGCGCCTGGATACGCGTGCCGAGCCCCGTCAGGTTGGGGATCGTCGCGTCGAGCTGCCGGCCAATCGCCTCCTGGGCGGTCTGAATCCCGGCGAGGTCGTTGTTGCGCAGCGCGGTCGCGAAGTCCTCGAGTACCTTGAAGCTCAGGTCCGTGTCACCGAAGCCCTGCGAGCCGACAACCGCGCTGTCGAACGTGGCGCCCGGCGCGATGTTCACCATCCGGCTGCTCTGTCCGCCGATGTAGCCGCCGGCCGCGGGGTAGGGCTCCGACCCGTCGCGGGTGCCGCCATAGATGTAGCGGCCGTCCTCCATCCGGGTGTTCGCGAGCCCGCGCAAGGTCTTGATGTGCTCATCGACCGCGATGGCGGCGGCGCGGCGGTCGGTCGGCGACAGGGAGTCGTTGCCCATCTGAATGGACAGCTCGAGC
The DNA here is from genome assembly GCA_041389525.1 of Myxococcota bacterium. GTDB lineage: Bacteria > Myxococcota_A > UBA9042 > PHBI01 > JACKFB01 > JACKFB01. The sequence continues at coordinate 172,962 of JAWKRR010000006.1, forward strand.
GCGTTCTCCAACACCTCGATGCCTGAGCGCAGGCCCGACTCCGCCACCGTCAGGTCGGTGCGGACCGTGTTCCGCGTGCGCGCGGCCGAGTCCAGCTCGGCCAGGACGCGCTCGATTCGCACGGCGCGCGCCGCGGCGGTCGGGTTGTCCGACGGCTTGTCGATCGCGCGCTGCGAGCTGGCCCGCGCGGCGGTCTCAAAGAGGCGCGCCTGCGCGCCGGAGGTGCTGCGCTGCACGCTGCCAAACATCATGGAGTCTGATACGCGCATCGCTTACCCCACCATCGAGAGCAGTGTGTCCAGCATGTTGGTGACGGTCGTGGTGACCGTCGACGCCGCGTCGAACGCCGCGCGAGCCTGGACGAGTTTGGCTTCTTCGTCGGCGGTGTTCACCGCGCTCTCAGAGTCGATGAGCGTCTGAATCTGCAGGACCGAGGCCGTCTCGATGGCGGACCCGGTCTCCGAGTTGTTGATGTTGATCGCGAGGTTGAACACCATCGCGTCGTACGCGCCCACGATGGACGAGCCGTCCGCCATGACCCCGACCTGGTTCGGCAGGTCCGCCAGCGCCAGGAAGTTGGCGTTGTCGGTCGAGCCGCTGGGGGTCGCGCCGGCGCCCGCGATGAGCGACGGGTCCGCCACGATGGCCGCGCTGACCACGATGCTGCGTGCCGCGCCCGCGACGGTGGAGATGGGCTCGAAGAAGGTCCCGCCGGGCTGGCCGTTCGGTGTGGTCCCCGACTGATGCTGCGTGTTGAAGCCGGAGACGAAGGAGAACGCGATCTCGTCGAGCCGGGCCGCCTGCGAGCCGAGGACGCCGTTGTTGGCCTCGATGAGGCCGCCGAGGCGACCGCCGAGGGGAGCCAGCGGATCCAGCTTGGCGCCGCCGGGCTTGGTCAGGGTCACGCCGATCTCGAAGCTGCCGGGGGTGCCCGCGGGGCCGACCTCGAAGGACGACGCGCCCGTGCCCGTGACCAGCGGCCTGCCGCCCGCCGCAAAGACGAGGACCGAACCGTCCTTCTGGCTCACCACCTGGATGTCGAGGTTGTTCGACATCTCGGTGAGGATCTGGTCGCGCTGGTCGATGAGGCCGACCAGGTCGCCTTCGCCGCTGACATTGGTGCGGATGCGCGCGTTCAGGGTCGCGACGTTCTTCGCCGCCTCGTTGATGTCGCCGACCACGTCCCGCGCTTCGTCCGTCGCGGCGCGCGCGGCGTCGGTGAGCTGTCGGCTCGTGGTCGCGAAGGTCAGGGCGAGGGACTTGGCCGCCCCGATGAGCCCCTGCCGCTCGGCCGTGCCCGCCGGCGTGGCGCTGAGGATATCGAGGGCCGACCGGAGATCGGTCAGCGCCTTGTTGATACCTGAGTTGTCGAGGTCGTTGAGGGCCGGCTCGGCGACCTGAAGTGCGGAGAGTTGCGCGTCGTGAAAGCCGAGGCGGGACTGCCCACCCATGAGCGTGCGCGCCAAGATGGTGTTTCGGATCGCCTGGGCGGGGCCAGCGATGACCCCCATGCCGATGGTCGCGCCAGTCTGGAGGTTGCTGACCCGCCGCGCGAACCCCGGCGTCTGCGCGTTGACGATGTTGAACGCGGCGATGGACGCGGTGTTGCGGCCGGCGTTGATGCCGGCGCTGCTGATGCTGAAGATCTCTTGGAGTGTGGCCATGGGTCGGTGCTCAGACGTTCGTCAGCAGGTCGCGTTTGGTGATCGGGTCCTGGCGCTTGCGGCCGTGGGCGGTGTAGGTGTCGGCGAAGGCGCCGCCGGCCATGGGCGAGCCGCTGAGGCCTTCCAGACACGCGCGGACCACGTCCGCACCCCGTGAGGAGAGCAGCGTGGTCATGGCCTGCAGCTCGCGAAGCGCGCCGCCGAGGGAGCGCAGGCAGGTCGCGCGCTCGAGCAGCTCGGCGCGCGCTGGCTCGGGCATGCGCAGCGCGAGGCTGGTGACGGTCAAATCAGCGCCCGGCGTGACGCCGAGCTCAAGCGCCGCGTCGCCCATCAGGCGGCGGCAGAGCACTTCCTGTGCCTCGAGGCGCTTGGAGAGGGCGAGCTTCTCGCCGATGCAGGCGGTGAGCTCGCGCGCCTCGAAGGCCATCACGTGGGCCTGCTCGCGCTGGCACGCATCGACGAGCTCACGCATCAAGGCGACCTCGTCGTCCAGCGCCAAACAAAGCGCGGGTAGCGGCGCAGTCGCCATCGCTCTAGAGCTCCTCGTAGACGTCTTCCAGCAGGCGGTCGGCCAGCGCTTCGGCTTCGACCCGGTACTCGCCGGACGCGATGGCGGCCTTCAGCGTGTTGACCTCAACCTCGTCAACCTTGGCGATCGCGGCTTTGCCGGAGTCCAAGAGCTGACGCGCGATGTCGACGCTGCTGGCGACCGTCGCCGGTGAGGTGTTCGCGCGGGATTGGGCCGACGCGACGTCGCCGGTGGGCTCGATTCGCGTGACGACGGGCGCGCCCGGGCTCTTGGAAGGAACCGCATTGTCCAGTGGTCGTGTTGTGTCCATTGCTCCATCCTCTCGGGCTGTAGGCAGCCGTCATCACTCACATCGGGACCGGGTTTCGCAAACTTAATTCGTGCGAAACGATTTGTTGAAATTTAGCGTTCGTCCCCGCCCAGCAAGGTCCGGAGCTTTCCGGCCGCGTCAGGCTGGTCGAGCCAGGGGTCGTCCTGCGGCGGCAGCGTGTCCGCGAGGGGCCTCTGGGCGGCGGACTCGATCGTAGCAGAGTGGACGCCAAGCCGCCCGTCTCCCGCGCGCTCGGTCTGTTCCCGCCACGCAAAGAGACGCCCGGGGTGTTCGTTGCCGTTGGGGACCGGCGGTTCGTCGAAGAGCGGGGCGACCCCGATGCCACCGGAGCGGGCCAAGTGCTCGCCCATGGCCTGCTCGATGAGGTGGTCGTACAGGCCGTCGGTCGAGCTGCCCGCAAAGAGCCCCGACTTCGGCACCGTCTGACGCATGGACACGAAGAGCTGCTGGAGCAGGATCGCTTCGAACGCCTCGCCCATCGAGGGCGCGCCAGGATGACTCGGCGGCTTGGGCGTGTTCGGCCCGAGGATCGTCGGGTCGAACCCAGGCATGCCCAGCTTCGTATCCATTAGAGCACCACCAGCTCCGCGTGAATCGCGCCGGCGGTGTGCATGGCCTGGAGAATCTCGACGAGGTCACGCGGGCTCGCGCCCAGGGCGTTCAACGAACGGACGACCGCCTGAAGCGTCGTGCCGGGGGCGACCAACTCAAGCTTGGGTTTGCCGCTGGTGGCGCTGACGGCGGAGCGCTGAGCTACCGCGGTCTGTCCGCCGGCGAGGGGGGCGGGCTGGGACACGACTGGCGACTCGCGAATCTCAATGGTCAGCGGGCCGTGGGAGACCGCCACCGCCCCGATCTGCACGTCCTCGCCCATGACCACCGTGCCCGTGCGCCCGTTGATCACGACCTTGGCGGGGAAATCGGGCGTGACCGAGAGGATCTCGACCTCCGCGATGAAGTCCGCGACGCTCTCTTGGCGCCCGGTCGGCACGGCGATCTCGATGACGCCGGCGTCGATGGTCTTCGCCATCCCGGCCGCGCCGCCCAGCGCCGCCGCGGCCGCCTCGACCGCCTGAGTGATCGCTTTGGCCGTCGCAAAGTCGGGGCGGTCGAGCTGAATGCGCAACACGCCGCCCGCCGCCAACTCAAGCGGGACGCTGCGCTCGACGATGGCGCCGCCGGGGATGCGGCCCACGTTGAGATGGTTCTGCACCAGCCGGCTGCCGGAGCGCCCCACCGCGCCGAATCCGCCGACCTGAATCGGGCCCTGCGCCATCGCGTAGGTCTGCCCGTTGATGGCGAGCAGCGGCGTGAGGACCAGCGTGCCGCCAACCAGGCTTCGAGCGTCCCCGATGGCGCTGACCGTCACGTCCATCGGCGTGCCTGGCTTGGCCAGCGCCGGCAGAGTGCCAGTCACCATGACGGCCGCCACGTCGCGCAGGACGAGGTCCTTCGGGTCGATGCGGACGCCCAACCTTGAGAGCATCGCGGCCAGCGATTGAAGCGTGAAGGCAGAGCGCTGGGTGTCGCCGGTGCGGTCCAGGCCCACCACGAGGCCGTAGCCCACGAGCTGGTTGCCTCGCACGCCGGCTGCGCGGCCGATGTCCTTGATGCGCACCGCCTGCGCCGGGGCCACCGTCGAGAAGACGAGCAGCGCCGCCATCGCGATGATTCGAAGTGTGCTCACGGCATGACCTCCACGGTGGTCGAGTCGACGACCCGGGCCCGCACCACGCGTCCGGTCATCCCGATGCGGACGCGCACGTCGTCGCCGACCGCGCCGCGCTCAAGCGTCTCGCCGCGGGCGCGAATCGACAGCGCGCCCTCGTGTAGCCTGACCTCCACGCTGTCGCCCCGCTCGAGCACGGAGGGGGTGCTAAGCCAGCCCTCACTGAGCGCCTCGCCCTCGCGCAGGTCGCGGCGGGGAGCCTTCCCGACCGCCTCGGACACGGACGCCAGCTGGCCCGGCCGCAGGGACTCCATGGCGATGCTCAGGTCGCCCGCCACCATCGGGCGGCCCCGCTCAAGCGGCCTCGCCGCGACGACGACGGGAACCGTGGCGGCGACAGGTGCGCTGACCCAGGTCCAGGCTTCGCCCCCGCCGCGCAGCACGAAGCGCGCCCGGGCGGAGACACGTGGCAGCCCGCGCTCATTCGGCGGAAGTTCGACGCCGCTGAGGCGAAGGGCACGCTCCAGCAGCGCGCGGTCGGCGATTCGCAGCTCCCCGATCTCGAGCTGCGCGCCCTCCGGCAGCGCGGCGCGTTCGTGGACCGCCTCCGTCAGGGCGCGGTGCAGCGCCCGCTCGGCCGGGAGCGAGCCCGGGGCCAGCGTGCCGCCGAGCGCGACCATCGTCAGCATGGGGAGCAGGGACATCATCTGGCGGCGACCTCAGCGCAACTGCGTGGTGGTCTGCAGCATCTCGTCGGAGGCGCGGATGACCCGTGAGTTCAGCTCGTACGCGCGCTGCGCCGCGATCAGCTCGATCATCTCCTCCACCACGACGACATTTGAGCCCTCCAGCGAGCCCTGGGAGATGATCCCGAGGCCCTGGTCGCCCGGCAGCCCGTCGAGCGGCTCACCGGCGGCCGCCGTGGCTTGGTACAGGCTGTGGCCGAGGCTCTTCAGGCCGGCGGGGTTGATGAACTGGGTGAGCTCGATCCGCCCGATCTCGAGCGCGTCGGTGTCCCCCGGCTGGTGGGACTTCACCGTGCCGTCTTGCTCCACGGTGATGGCGGTGGTGTCGGGCGGCACGAGCAGCGGCGGATCCAGCGGCCGGCCCTCGATGTTCACGATGCGGCCGTCCGCGTCGAGCTTGAAGGCGCCAGCCCGCGTGTACGCGATGGTCCCGTCGGCCATCCCGACGCGGAAGAAGCCCGGGCCCTCGATGGCGAGGTCGAGCTGGTTCTGCGTCTGCAGCAAGTCGCCACCGGTGAAGATCTTCTGGGTGGCGATGGGGCGCGTGCCCTGACCGATCTCCAGCGGGAGCGGCGATCCTTGCGCCAAGGAGTCCTCGCTGCGCCGAGCGGCCCGGACCTCTTGGTAGAAGAGGTCCTGGAACTCCGCCCGAGCCTTCTTGAAGCCCGTCGTGTTCACGTTGGCGAGGTTGTTGGCGATGACGTCGATGTGAAGCTGCTGCGCTTCCATACCGGACGCGGCGCTGTGGAGGCTGCGGATCATGGTGGCCCCATGGTCAGGGTGAGATTCGACTTGAGCGCGTGGGTTTCGTCAGCGCGTCGCGGCGATGGCGACGCCGCGAGCCAGGGAGTTAGCGGGCCAGCCCCGAGGCGGTCTGGTCCATCTCGCGGTAGGTGGTGATGACCTGGTGCAGCGCTTCGTAGTGACGCTGAACCGTGATGAGCTCGGTCATCATGGCGATGGCGGGGGTATTGGACTCCTCGATGAAGCCTTGCATGACCGACACGGGGCCCATGTCCTGCGAGGCCTCGGTCGGCGGGATGAAGAGGCCGGCAGAGTCGCGGTCCAGCGACTTCGCGAGGTCCACGCGGGCGAGGCCGATCTGCCCGAGATAGGTCTCGCCGGTGCGAATCGTCCCGTCGGCGTCGATCTCCGGGATGAGGTCCGTCGGCAGGTGGATCCGGGCGCCGTCGGAGCCCAGGACCGGCAGCCCGGCCTGGGTGCGGAGGGCGCCGTCTTGTCCCAGGATCATCCGCCCGTTGCGCGTGAGCCGCTCGCCCTCACTGGTCTGGACCCGCAAGAACGCAGGGCCACTGACCGCGAGGTCCAGCGGGTTGTCGGTCTTGACCAGCGGGCCTTCTTCCAGCCGCGCGATAGGGTCGTCCGCCTGGACGAAGTCCTTGTCGCCGTCGACCGGCCGATTGCCGCGCTCCTGGTCCAGCACGTCGTGAAACGCGACCGACGAGCGCTTGAAGCCCGGCGATCGGATGTGCGCCAGGTTCTGCGACAGCACCTCGATCTCAGCGAGCCGACTCACCGTGCCGGAGGCTGCGACGTACATCCCATTGGCCATCGATCTCTCTCCTTGGCCGGCCCGAGGGGCAAGCCGGTGCGGGCTATCGCACCTGGGCAACTTGAATCAGCAAGTCTCGTGCCAGCCCGAGATCCCAGGTTCTATTGGGGATTTCGGGGCGCCAACCCGGCAAGGAACGCGACCTGGCCGGCCGAATCTGCCGAGCGCGTTGCCGGCTGTCATCGCGTTGACGGCCTGTTGAACCGATGGGCGCGCGCGTCCTCCTCGAGGTGCCGCTGCTCGGTCGCCGCGGCCTCGCTGCGCCGCTGGGTCTCCACGTAGGCCGCGATATGGGCCGCCCGCAGGTGCTTTCGCCCCGCCTGCCGCAGCGCGTCCCGCTGGCTGTCCAAGTGCGCTTGGCCCGACTCCATCGCCAGCTCGATTCGGCTGATGCTAGCGCTGTCGGCGGCCCGCGCGTCCTCGAGCAGCGCCATCATCTGGCCAGGCACGGCTTGCCCACCGCCCGTCAGCGCGAGGCGCGCCGTCGAGATGGCCGCGGTCTCGGCGCTGCGCTTGGCCGCGATCTGCGCGACCTCCGCCTTCGCGACGTGGGTGCGGTGCTGCGCCTGCTTCTGTCGCAGCTCGGCCGCCCGCAGCAGGAGCTGACTCAGGCGCTCGCCCGTCGCGTCGATCCGCATCTAGAACGGCCTGATGAAATCGAGGCCGCGCTGTAGCCACGGGGGCTCGAGCTTCTCGCTGATGACGCCGCGGCCAGTGAACTCGATCTCGGCGTCGGCGATGAGGTGCGACGCCACGCTGTTGTCCTGCTGGATGTCGACGGGGCGGATGAGGCCGCTGATGTAGAAGTGGTGCTCCTCGGAGTTCACCAGGACCACGCGGTGCCCCTCGACGAAGAGGTTCCCGTTCGGCATCACCTGCCGCACCAGGGCCGGCACCGTGGCTTCGAGCTTCTCGGTGCGGCTGGTGGTCCCCTCGCCACGGAAGGTCGAGCCCGAGCCCATGTTCAGCAGCTCGTTCCCGTTGTCCAGCACGGCTCCCAGCGTGCTCATCAGCCCCAGAAAGGCCGAGATCTTCATGCTGGTATCCGACGCGCGCGACAGGTCCGTCGACGCGCCGCGCTGGGCGTCGGCCCGCTCGCTGATGCGCACGGTGACGATGTCTCCCATGCGCACGGCGCGGTGGTCGGTCACCAGAAAGCTGACCGGATGCGTCGCGCTGAAGAGCGAGCCAGGCGTGGTCTCGCGGTCCAGGTCCTCGAAGGTGACCGGGCTCTGGTAGTCGCGCTGCTTCGGCACATAGGACTTGATGTGGGAGACCTTGCAGCCGGCCGCTCCCAGCACCAGGCCCAGCCCCAGCGGCGCCAGAAACGCGATCGTTATCCACAGGGGTGTCTTGCGCACTGAGCTTCCTCCATCGCGCCGGAGCCGACGCAGTGGGAGCACAGAGCAAGGGGCGTGCCAGTCGGCGGAGTCCGGTAAATCCAGGCGTTTCGGGGAGTAGCGCCCGGTCGCACCCGGCAAGATTTGCCCAGTGCCCGGCACGCGGAACCGAGGCCTCGCGCGCCGGCCGGCCTGAGGTTGGATGTTATCCACAGGCTCCTGTACCGTTCCAAGTCCCCCCACGCGCGATGACCCCGGGAGGCTTCGCGATGAAGAACGACATGCCTGCCAAGCTGAAGCGGCTCGCCATCGCCCGCGAACGGGCGGCGCGAGGCAAGCGGGCGCGTGCTGAGCAACAGCTGCGCGGCGCTGAGGACGCCATCGAGTCCCTGGACGCCGAGCAGTTGGCTGCCGAGGCGGCGCTGCGCCAGACGACGCAGACTTTGGACGGTTCGACCCTGCACATCCTCGACGTGGGCCGCGAGATCTACGGCGAGCACCGCGATCTCGCGACCCAGAGCCGCGACGAGCAGCAGGTTCGCCGCGATGAGGCGGTCGGGGTGCACGACGCGCACCTGGGAAACGTGAGCCTGCGCGAGAAGTTGTACGCAGAGCACCGTCGCCGCCGGCAAGCCGAAGTCGAGAAGGCGTTTCAGCGCGAGCTAGACGATCTGGCCTCGCGGCGTCACGGCCGCTGAGCGTTAGGCTCGCTCGTCGCGGGGTGTCGCGACGGGTGCCGTTCTGAGTCGGATCCCGCGCGCCCCGTTCGCGCCCGAGTCGACGCGGACCCACGCCGGCCAGGGATTGGCGCCGCGCGGCCATCGTCGCCGACCCAGCTCCAGCGGGGGCCGGTGTCGACGCAGCCCGCCGCCCGGTCGGCCGGGCCGCAGTACACGCGCAGGTGGAAGTGGTCGTCGTGGGCCGAGCTGTCGCTTGGCTGATGCAGCACGCGCTCGGCTCGCCTCATGATGGCCGCGTGCTCGCCGCGCGCTCGAGCGTGGGCGAGCAGCAGCGCGCGCACGGGCTCGGAGACGAAGAGGTACTGGACCGCCGGCCGCTGGCTGGCGAGCAGCGTGCGCACCAGCCACCAGGTGCGCGGGACATCCAGGCGCAGGGCGCACCGCTCGCTGGTGCAGCGGCCCGCGCCGTCGAAGCTGCGAAACCCCGGGCTGGCCACGGACTCGCCGCGCGCGTCCCGGACGTAGAAGAGCAGGTCCACGTCGCGCCCCGACTCGTGGGACGCGTGCCGCGCCAGCTCGCCGCCGCCGTCTGCGCTCGCGTCGGCCAAGACCAGCGGCGCCCCCGGCACAGCACCCGCGACGGTGCTCGCGGCCCGGGCGATGAGCGCGGCCAGCTCGATCGTCGCGTAGTTGGTCCCGCGTGACCGCACCGGGCCCGCGAACTCGTGCCACGTGCCCTCGAGCGGCAGCTTGAACCCGTTCTCGAGCCGCCCAGCGCCCGTGGTCCCGACCGACCCAGCGATCGTCTCGCCCGGCGCGACCAGGGTGAGCGCCACCATCGCGGGCCAAACCACCAGCCGTCTCCGGGCGCAGGCGCTCACACGCGGTCGGCCGCCTCGAGCACGGCCTTCAGATCGACCACGGCCGCCTTGTGGATCTGGCAGACGCGGGCCTCGGTGACCGAGAGGATCTCGCCGATCTCTTTGAGCTTCATGTCTTCGAAATAATAGAGCGAGAGCACCTGCTGGTGCCGCTCCGGGAGCTGGCGGATCGCGTCGACGAGGATGAGGCGCAGGGTCGAGCGATCGATGCGGGTCGCGGCCAGCTCGGCCCGCAGGTCGGGCATGTCCTCGTTCTCGGTGGAGACGAACCGCACCTGCTGCAGCTCGCGCCGCGTGGTGTGGAGCTGGTCGACCGTGACCTTCAAGGTGTCAGCGATCTCCTGCTCGCTCGGCTCGCGTCCCAGCTCGTTGGCGAGCTCGGCGACCGCACGCTCGAACGCCCGCACCTTCCTGCGCTGCGGCTGCGACATCGGGTCCATGCGGCGCAGCTCGTCGAGGATGGCGCCGCGGATACGGAACTCCGCGTAGGTCCGAAATGGCCGGCCACCCGCGGGGTCGTAGTTCTCGCGCGCCTGGAGCAGGCCCATAATCCCGACCGAGATCAGGTCGTCCACGTCCACCACGCCACCGGAGCTGTGGGCGAAGCGGCGGGCGAGTCGCCGAACCAAGCCGGCGTGCTCGGCGATGATCTCCTCGGGCGACGGGCGCTCCTCGTCGCCGGTGACCTCCCCGCTGCCTGCGGCGGCGTACGCGGCGTTGAGCTTGCGGCGCAGGGCGCGTGGTTTGGTCGGTGGCATGGTGTCGGTCACTGTACGGAACCCCGTGATTCGGCGCTCGTGCTCGCGGCGGCGTCTGCCAGCAGTCGCGTCCAGAAGAGCTGCAGCCGCCCGTCAGGCCCCGTGGGCGCCGGTCGGCTCAGTATATCATCGGCCAGCTTGGCGAGTGCCTGGGCGGCCGGACTGGCGGGATAGGCCACGACCAACGGGAGCTGGGCCATCACCGCTTCGCGCACGTGGGCGTCGCGCGGGATCGCCCCGACGAAGTCCAGCGAGACGGGCAAAAACCGAGCGCACAGCTGGTCCAGACGCTCGAACACGTCGCGGGCCTCTTCCTTGCCGACGACCTGGTTCAGCACGACGCCGACCCGGGTGACGCCGCAGTGGCGCGACAGCACCTTGATCATGGCGTAGGCGTCCGCCATCGCGGTCGGTTCGGGCGTCGCGACGACCAGCACTTCCTGGGCCGCGCCGGCGAAAAAGCGCGCGTTTGAGCCGATGCCGGCCGCCGTGTCGACGAGCACCGTGTCGAACTGGTCGCCCAGCCCGTCCACGGACTCGAGCAGCTCGCGTTGGGCCATCACGGAGAGCTCGGCCAGCTCGGCCACACCGGAGCCGCCGGGCAAGATCGTCACGCCGTGCTTGGACTCCAGCAGCACATCCTCGATGCCGACCTCGCCCGCGAGCAGATGCCGCAGCGTGGCCCGCGGCTGCAGGTCCATCAGGATGTCCACGTTCGCGAGGCCCGTGTCGCCGTCGATGATGAGGACCCGCCGCCCCTGGCGCGCGAAGAGCAGCGCCAAGTTCACCGTGAGGCTGGTCTTGCCCACGCCGCCCTTGCCGCTGGTCACGGCGACGACACGCAGCGAGCGCAATGGGGACGGACGTTCGGGGGCGTTCATCGTCTTGGCTCAGTGAACGCGCGCGACGATGTCGCGGGCGAGGGCGATTGGGTCGACCGCGCGGCAGGCGTCGGGGACGTCCTGGCCGTCGCAGATGTGCGAGAGGTGAGCGCCGCCGCCCCACGCCGCGGACAGCGCCGCGCCGGGGCCGCGGGCTTCATCGAGCTTGGTGACGAGGATCGACGCCAGCTCGCGCGGGGCGAAGCGGCGGGCGACCGTGCGGACGTCGTGGGCCGGTGCGACGGCCGGGATCGCGAGGTGCCGCTCGCAGCCGTCGACGCTGAGGGTGGCGTCGAGCTCGGCCAGCTCGGCGTCGTCCCACGGGCCGATCCCGGGGGTGTCGACGAGGATGAGATCCTTGTCGGCGTAGCGCTCCACGGCCGAAGCCAAGCCGCGCGCGTCGCGAGCTTTTCGCAGCGGCAGCCCAAGGATTCGGCAGAAGGCTTCGAGGGTCTCGAGGCCCCCGATGCGCCGCGTATCGGTCGTGATGATGCCCACGCGCGTATTGTGACCGAAGGTCGCGAGCGCCGCCAACTTCGCAACTGTCCGCGTTTTTCCGGCGCCGGTCGGGCCGACGATGGCGGCGATGACGCGGTCGGGGCGCGACCACAAGGCCGGGGCGGGGTCCAGCAGCGCGCGAATCTCGGCCTCCAGGTCGGGCTGGCGTGCGACGGCGAGGCCGCGGTCCGGCGCGACGCGCTCGCGGGCGCGGGAGACGAGGGCAGCGGCCACCGTGGGTTCGACGCCGGCGGCGACCAAGCCACGCACGTCGGGGTCGGGGTCGTCGGTGGCCGGTCCGGCGCGTCGGGTGGCGCGCTGGAGTCGAGCGATCTCGTCGCGCATGTCGGAGATGGCGGCGCCAAGGCGACGCTCCATGCTGGCCAGTGGGCTCTCGTCGCTGCGCATCATCGGGAGGTCGGGGATGGTCGGGGTTCGGGAGGACGCCTGCGGCACCTCGGCGGGGCGGAACGCTGCGGCCGGAAGCTGGGGCTCCGGTGGGCCCGTCGGTTGGGCTGTCGCGCCGGGCGGCGGCTGGGTGGCGAGAGGCGCTGCGGGCGGCGCCGCGTCGGGTCGCGCGGGGGCCGACGGTCTGGGCAGGGGCGGGGGCACCGGCGGCGGCTCAATCGGCTCCACATCCACCGCGGTGACGCTGAGGGCCACGTCGGCGGGCGTCGCGGCCTCGGTCCGGGGCTTCGACGCTGTCACCGCGAAGCGCAGCGGCGCGTTCGCCTGGGCGCGCCGCACCTCGCGGGTCCCCAGGATCACCGCGTCGGGGCCCAGGGACTCCAGCACGCGGAACATCGCCTCACGAATCGAGCCGGCCTCGAAGGTCTGGGTCGTCATGGGGCCTCCCTATCGGTATCGACCGCGCTCACGCCGGACCTCGCCGCGCCGTGGCCGCGGGGGCAGGCGCCTCAGCGCGCGCGCCGTCGAGGTGGAAGGTCTGGACCAGCATCACGGGGACGTCGCGGGGGAGCTCGTCGTTGGCGATGACGCGCACACGCGGGTCCTGCAGCACGACCCAGCGAGCCAGCGGATAGCGCACGTCCGCGGGCACCTGGACGACCGCGTGTCGCTCGAGGTCCTCGCTGAGGCTGCGGTACTGCGAGAGCTGCTGCAGCAGCGACCGCGCCGGCGCCGTGGCCAGGGCGAGCCGTGTGTCGACCTCGTTGCGAAGGGTCGACGCGCGCAAGAGCTCGATGCTGGCGTCGTCGAAGAGCGCGACCTGCAGCCGGTCGTCGCGGTCGCGGAGCGGGTGGATGATGGCGGGTGCGAGGCGGCGGCGCACCTGCTCGACGAGGTAGGGCGTGCTCTTGCCGAAGCGGACGGCCTCCGACAGGGCCTCGAGGATCGAGTTGAAGTCGCGGATGCTGACCCGCTCGTCGAGCAGGGCGCGCAGCACGCTGAGGATCTCGGCGTGGCTGAGCACCGATGGGACCAGCTCGTCGACGATGCGGGGGTTGCGGCGGGCCAGCGCGTCGAGGAGGACCTGCAGCTCGGCCCGGCCCAGCAGCCGCGAGGCCTCGCGCTCGATGGCGTCCCGCATGTGGGTCAGCAGCACAAAGACCGGCTCGGCGATGGTGTAGCCGGCCAGCTCGGCGCGGCTCTTGTCGGCGGGGCGAATCCACAGCGCCGGTAGGCCGAAGGTCGGCTCGATGGTCGCGTCGCCCTCGACGGGACGGCGGACGTCGCCCGGGTCCATGGCCATGACGCGGTCGGGCATGACCGAGCCCGAGGCGACCGGGACGCCGTGCACCAGCAGGCGATACTCGTTGGCACCCAGGGCGCCGTCGTCGCGGATCGGCATGTGGGGGAAGACGAAGCCCAGATCTCGGGCGATGTTGGCTCGGAGCACGCTCACCCGGGTGATGAAGTCGCCGCCGTCCTCCGACGCGACCATGCCGATGAGGCCGTAGCCGACGTTCAGCTCGAGCTTGGGCACCTCGAGATCGCGCTCGATGGCCTCAATGGAGCCGCGCGCCGGCTCTCGCGCTTCGCCGGGTCCGGCCGCGCCACCTGCGGCGCCGACGCCGTGCTCGCCAGCGCCGCCCTGGGGCAGGTCCGTGACGCGGCGCGACCACCAGAGCAGGCCGCCGGCGAGCCCGAAGAAGATGGCCATCGGCATGCCGGGGATGAAGGCCATGGCCGCGACGACCAGGGCCGTGGCCACCATGACCTTGCGGTTGTTGAGGAGCTGGATGACGACCTGGCCGCCGAGGTCTGTGGACGAGGCGGCGCGGGTGACGATGACACCGGCGGCGGTCGAGATGAGGATCGACGGGATCTGGCTGACCAAGCCGTCGCCGATGGTGAGCACGGTGTACGTGGTGGCGGCGTCGGAGATGGACAGGCCCTCTTGGGCCACGCCGATGATGAGGCCGCCGACGATGTTGATGCCGGTGATGATGAGGCCGGCGATGGCGTCGCCGCGGACGAAGCGGCTGGAGCCGTCCATGGCGCCGTAGAAGTCGGTCTCGCGGGCGAGCTCGATGCGGCGGGCGCGGGCTTGGTCTTGGGTGATGAGGCCCGACGCGAGGTCGCTGTCGATGCTCATCTGCTTGCCGGGGAGGGCGTCCAGGGTGAAGCGGGCGCTGACCTCGGCGATGCGGCCGGCGCCCTTGGTGATGACGACGAAGTTGATGAGCGTGAGGATGAGGAAGACGACGATGCCGACGACGTAGCTGCCGCCGACGACGAACTCGCCGAAGGTCTGGATGATGCCGCCGGCGGCGTCGGTGCCGCTGGCGCCGCCCAGGAGGATGAGGCGGGTGGTGGCGACGTTGAGCGAGAGGCGGAACAGCGTCGTGATCAAAAGCAGCGAGGGAAATACTGAGAAATCGAGGGCGCGGGTGACCTGGACCGCCGTCAGCAAGATGACGAGGGAGATGGTGACGTTGACCGCCAGCAGGAGATCGAGCGCCAGCGGGGGCAGCGGCACGATCATCAGGCCGAGGATGCCCACCAAGGTGAGCGGCATCGCGAGGTCGCGGCGCCGGACGCCCAGGAACATGCCGCCGGCGGCCTCGGGGAGATTGGCCACGGGTTAGAACCCCCCCGCGCCGATCTGATCGATGTGGACTGAGATCTCGCGGAAGAGCGCGAAGATCAGGTCGTACATCCAGGGGCCGGCGAGCCACATCACGGCGCCGACCGCGAGCATCTTGGGGATGAAGACGAGGGTGACCTCGTTGACCTGAGTGGCGGCCTGGATGATCGAGATGACGACGCCGACGATGAGGCCCGCGAAGAGCATCGGTGCCGAGATCTGGTAGGTCACCTGCAGCGCGCGCTGAAGGATGTCACCGGCGGCGAGGGCGTCCATCGCCTAGCCCCTGAAGCCGTTGGCCAGCGAGGTGACGACGAGGCCCCAGCCGTCGACCACGACGAAGACGATGAGCTTGAGCGGCAGCGACATCGTGGCGGGCGGCAGCATCATCATGCCCATGGACATCAGGACCGCCGCCACGACGATGTCGATGACGAGGAAGGGGATGAAGAGGAGGGCGCCGATCTGGAACGCGGTCTTCAGCTCGCTGAGCATGAAGGCGGGGACGACCGCCACGATGGGCACGTCGTCGACGGTCGCGGGGCGTTGGGCGCCCATGACGTGGAGGAAGAGGCCGAGGTCGGACTCGCGCGTGTGGCGAAGCATGAAGCTGCGCAGCGGCTTCGCGGCCTCGACCAGCGCCTGGCGGTCGTCGAGGCGCCCCTCTTGGTAGGGCGTGTAGGCGTTGGTGTCGATGGCGCGAATCACGGGCGCCATGGTGAAGAGCGTCAGGAAGAGCGCGAGGCCGACCAGCACGCGGCTCGGGGGGAGCTGAGAGACGCCGACCGCTTGGCGCAGCAACGCGAGCACCACGATGATCCGGGTGAACGAGGTCATCGACAAGATGATGCTGGGCGCCATGGCGAGGGCGACCATCATCAGCATGATCTTCACGCCGCCCGCCAGGCTGACCGCCTCGCCGTCGACCGCGATGTGAACACCGGCCGGGCTCGCGGCGGGGGCGAGCTGGGCCGCCGCGTCGGGAGCGAGGGCGGCCACGGTCGCGACGCTGAGGCCGAACAGGGCGAGCCGGGCGATGGTGCGGGGGTTCATGGTGCGGTCCGCGCCTATGCTCAAAGGGCCGTGGGGCCGCGGCGCAGGGTCTGCATTCGCTGGCGTAGCGCCGTCCGCTCGTCGGCGGGGGCCGTCGCGCGCATCACCGCGCCGCGGTTTTCGGCGAGGCGGCCCAGAAGCTGCTCCAGGAAGGGGTCGTCGGCCGCGGCGGTCGCGCTGGCGGCGCGGCGGGTGGGGGCAGGGGCGGCTGCCGAGCGGCGGGCGGGGCGCGAGTAGGTCTGCTCTTCGCCCTCGTAGACGTCGGGGCGCGTGGCGGGTCCGCGCCGGACCGCGTCGAACTCGGCGGTGGGGCGGCGAGGCGCTCGCGTCGAGTCGCGGTCGTATTCCTCGTCTTCGGCGACCACCTCGTCGTCGAGGTCGTCCTCGAGCTCGGCGAGCAGCGCGACCCCGCTGTCGGTCGCGCCCACGACCAGCAGACGTCCGGGCACGCGGACCAGCGAGACCGGCCACTTCCCGCCGAGCCGCACGGAGGCGATGAGCTCGAGGGGGTTGGCGCGCTCGGCGCTGCGGTGTTTGCGGCGGTCGCGCAGATAGATGAACGCGGCGCCACCGAGGCCGAGCATTCCCGCAAGCAGCAGCAGGTTGCGGAGGCTGCGGGCCATGTCCACCGGGGGGGCGCCGGTGAGGGGCTGGGAGTGGACGGGGGTGCCGCCGGGCGCCCAGGCGGAGGGCACGGGCTCGACCACCCGGGGGCCGGTGAGCGTCGGGAGGAGGGCCGCTTCGGGAGCAGGCGGCAGCTCAGCGCTGGCGGCCGGCGTGGGCTGAGGGGCCGGCGCGGGCGCGGGGGCCGGCGCGGGGAGCGCGGCGGCTGGCGCGGGCTCGGGGGCCGGCGCGGGGAGCGCGGCGGCTTCGACCGCAACAGGAGCGGGCTCAGCGGTCGCCTCCGGCATGGCCCACGCCGAGGCGGTGGCCTGGGCGCCAGACGCGGGCGTGAACGGCTGGGGCTGGGCGGCGAAGGCCGCTCCGCAGAGGAATCCGCTGGCGAGTACGATCCAGATGGGCAGGCTAGCCCTGGAGCGTGATGTGCGGCGTGTGTGCATGGCGCTGACCTCAAGCGACGGTGGTCCAGCGCACAGCACTGCAACGGACGTGCCACCGTGGCCTCAACGCCCGCGGGTCAACGCTGCCGCGGCCCTGCAACGCTCGGCACATTCCGCGCGGCAAGACCTGCCTACCCGCCGTCCGTCAGGGAGCTGGCGCCTCCCCGCGGCGCAGCGTCAACGCGTTGACACCGCGATGGGCGCGTACTGCACGGTGATGGTGTCCGAGGTCAGCTCTTGGACCCAACCCTTCGCGAACCCGCCGCGCATGTCCTCGATGACGAAGCCGATATGCACCTTCGCGCTGGGCAGGGGAGAGCCGGCGCCGGGCGTGGGCAGCGTCTCGGGGACGTCCGCGAGGCTGTCGAAGGCGACGAGGACGCCGCCGCCCGTCTTGATCCAGCTCGTGTCGCGCACCTTGGTCGGGCTCGGGCCGCCGGGCGACATTCGGAACGACGGGGCGTTGGCGGTCACGTAGAGATCGCTGTTCAGGTAGTTGCCCGGGCGCAGGATCTGCCCTGTCGCGAAGTCGACGCCTTCTTCGGCCCGCAGGGTGACGGTGCCTGCCTGAGTCACGGCCACATCATCCGACGAGTCGCAGCCCGTGAGCAGCAGCGCGCTCAGCGCCGTCGCGACCAAGAGGGGGAGGAGGGTTCGCAGACTGCAGGGCTTTCGCATGGGGGGCTCCTCACAAGGCACGCCGGATGTCGACCGCACTGCTCTACCCCGGCCCGTCCGCCGCGCGCAACGGATCCAGGTCCGCCCGCCGCAGCCACAGGTGCTGAAACGCAGCGACGACGAGGGCGTGCCGAATCGCGCCGGAGCGCATCAGGTCGGGGATATCGGCCAGCGGGTGCAGCTCGACGTCGATGTGCTCGCCGTCGTCGGGTCGAGGATCGCCCGCCCGCGACGCGCCCTCGACCAACCACGTGCTGCACACGTTCGTCTGAATCGCCGGGTTGGGTTCGACCTCGCCCACGCACCGCGGCGCGGCTCCGGCGTAGCCCGTCTCCTCGGCCAGCTCGCGCGCAGCGGCGACCTCGGGCGGCTCGCCTGCGTCCACCAATCCGCCAGGGATCTCCAAGGTGATCGCGTCGACACCGTGCCGGTACTGGCGCACCAACACGACCCGCCGGTCGGCGGTCAGCGCCACCACATTCACCCACGCGGGCATGTGTAGCACCTTGTAGTCGCCGACCCGCCCCGTCCTCGGCGACCGACGCGAGACCGTCTGTAGCTCGAAGATGCCGTGCGACTCGACGCCGCTCGCGCTGACCGTGGGCCAGCGCGAGACAGCGTCATCCTTCGACCTCAAGGGGCGTTGATCTGCAGGCCGTCTACCCAGACCGCCGTGCCGCCTGCGCCCGCCGAGATGTTCACGCCGTAGACCGGCTCGCTGAACGTGATCGACTGCGTCGTGACCGCGCCCGTCGTGCAGGTGCCGTTCGTCGTCAAGGTCGCCACGGTGCCGCCCAGGAAGTTGCGGAACACCATGGTGCCCGGCACGGCGTCGGCGCTGGCGAAGGAGACCTTCACCGAGCGAATCGCGTCCACGAAGCTCAGGTTGGCAGGCGTGCCCGGGACCACGCGGAAGCCGGTCAGCCCCACGCCGCTTGGCGCGCAAGTCGGCGGGATGCCCAACGCGCACGACCCTCCGACAGAGCTACCACCGCACACCAGCTTGGTCGTGGGGCAGTTCGTGCCCTCGAAGTCCATGGTGCAGGTCGCCAGCTGCGAGCAGGGCTCGTTGCCGGCGCGCGGGGTGCCCAGGTCAGGACCGGACCCGTACACCGTCTGGCTGCTGCACCAGTTGGACGCCAGGCTGTTGTTGCCGAAGTACGCCTTCGGGTCGAGGCTCATCGAGGAGCCCGTCGTGGACGGGAAGCCCAGCGCCGCGCTGTACGTGACCTCGTCGATGGTCTGACCGTTCATCACGAGGATGATCGAGTCGCTGGCCGCCAAGAAGAACTTGTTGCTGAGGCCGATGTCGGCGGTCAAGCCACCGCCGATGTTCACGGTGCGGCCGATCGCCAGGTACTGGTCGGGATTGATGACCACTGGCGTCGCCGGCAGCGTGACGTTGTCGACGCCCTTGTCCTTGATCTGCAGGCCGGCCAGGTTGATCGGGCTGCTGCTGACGTTGAGGATCTCGAACCACTCTGTGACCTGAGCGGCCGAGACCGGCGTCGCGAGGATCTCGGTGATGACGAGGTCGCCCGGCTGGGGCGGGCAGAAGCCGCAGTCGCCGGGGCAGGTCACGCAGTCCTCTTCAGGATCGCAGGTCGTGTCGCCGCACTCGCTGGTCGCGCAGTCGAGCGTGCAGTTGTTCTCGGCCACGGTCACGCAGGTCGGGTCCCAGGCCTCGGTGCAGCAGAACGAGTCGACGGCGCAGACGCAGGCGGAGACCGCTGGCTCGTCGCAGCCCGACGTGGCGTGGGCCGTGCAGCACTCGCCGGAGCAGGCGCCGCAGTCGTCGGGGCAGTTCGAGCAGTTCTCGCCGAAGTCGCAGGTCGCGTTGCCGCAGCCGACCATCTGGCAGGTGCCGACAACGCACTCCTGACCGACGCCGCAGGTGCCGCACGAACCGCCACAACCATCGTCGCCGCAGTTCTTGCCGTCGCACGCCGGGACGCAGGGGCCAGTGCACGCGTTGGAGCAGTCCTCGACTGCCGAGGCGGCGCACAGGTCGTCCCAGTTCACGCTGCAGCAGAAGTCATCGAGGTCGCAGACGCAGGCCTCGAGTCCGGCGTCGGTGCAGCCCGGCGTCCCGATCTCAGTGCAGCAGTTGTTGTCCTTGCAGCACTCCACGATCTCGCAGGTGCCGGCTAGGCCGCAGGTCTCGGTCGCCCCGCACTCGCCGCAGGTCGACCCGCAGCCGTCGTCTCCACAGTTCTTCCCGTCGCAGGCCGGCTCGCAGGCGCCGCACTCGTCTCCCGGGGCTTGGCTCGGGCAGAAGGTGCAGACGTCCTCGCAGCAGTCGCCGATCGAGAAGCAGAAGTCGTCACAGCCGCAGCCCGTGGCCGCTAGCAGGCCGCAGTTGCCCTCGCACGACGCCGACTCGCAGACGCCGGAGACGCAGCCTTCGTCCGCATCGCAGGTCCCGCACACGCCACCACAGCCGTCGGCACCGCACTCGGCGCCGCCGCAGGTCGGCACGCACGCGGCGCAGGTCCCGTCGACCCCGCAGGTGTCCGTGCCCGAGCACTCGCCACAGGTCCCGCCGCACCCATCGGAGCCGCAGTTCTTGCCAGCGCAATCCGCGACGCAGACGCCGCAGCCGTCGGGCTCGACGTCCGGGAACTCGGCCGCGCAGAAGGTGCAGATGTCGGCGCAGCAGTCGCCAAAGGTGAAGCAGCTCTCGTCGCAGTTGCAGGCGCTGCTCCCAAAGAAGGTGCCGCAGTCTCCCTCGCATGAGTCGTCGGGCGTCTCGCAGACTTGCGCGTCCGTGCAGACGTCGCCGGCGTCGCAGGAGCCGCACACGCCGCCGCATCCGTCGTCGCCGCACTCCTTGCCCGCGCAGTCGATGACGCACACGCCGCACTCGTTGCCGGGCGCTTGGTCGGGACAGAACTCGCAGATGTTGGCGCAGCAGTCGCCGAATCCGAAGCAGGTGTCGTCGCAGAAGCAACCCTCGGGCGCCTCGCCGCCACACGCGCCGTCACAGGAGCCCGCCGGCACGCAGAGGTCGAGGCCATTGCACTCGTTGCCATCGGTGCAGACGCCGCAGACGCCGCCGCACCCGTCATCGCCGCAGTCTTTGCCGCCGCAGTCGGGGACGCAGCTCACGCACTGGCCGGTGGCGTCGCAGCCGAGGCCGTCGGCGCACACGCCGCACGAACCGCCGCAGCCGTCGTCGCCGCAGAGCTTCCCGTTGCAGTCCGCCGCGCAGTTGCACGAGTCGACGCAATCGTCGCTGGCGATCCCGGCGCAGACGCCGTCCCACGACGTGTCGCAGCAGAAGGAGTCGATGCCGCACACGCAGGCCTCGATGAGCGGGGCAGAGCAGCCGGGCGTGCCGTTATCCTCGCAGCAGTCGTTGCCCGAGCAGCACGCGGCCGGCTCGCACAGGCCTGTCGGGGTGCAGCTCTCGCCAAGTTCGCAGTCGCCGCAGTCGCCGCCGCAGCCATCGTCGCCGCAGCTCTTCCCGTCGCACTGCGGGGTGCAGCAGGTGCCGTCGGCCACGCAGGTGTCGCCCGCGCCGCACTCGCCGCACGAGCCGAAGCAGCCGTTGTCGCCGCACTGCTTGTCGGTGCAGTCCGCGACGCACTCACAGGCCGAGACGCACTCATCCATCGCGATGTCGGCGCAGATGCCGTCCCACTCGGTCGAGCAGCAGAAGCCGTCGAACGAAC
>JAWKRR010000007.1:0-179521 GCA_041389525.1 Myxococcota bacterium
TCGCGGACGACGGGCCAGGCATTCCCGCAGAGCAGCGTGAACGAGTCTTCGAGATGTTTCAGACACTACGCCCACGCGACGAGGTCGAGGGCAGCGGCCTTGGTCTCTCGCTTGTGCGTCGCAGCATAACCATCCGGGGTGGGACGGTATCGATGGACGAAACGCCAGGTGGTGGTTGCACGG
Organism: Myxococcota bacterium; assembly: GCA_041389525.1. Lineage (GTDB taxonomy): Bacteria > Myxococcota_A > UBA9042 > PHBI01 > JACKFB01 > JACKFB01. The sequence goes on from JAWKRR010000007.1 coordinate 184, forward strand.
TCCGGGTCCTGTGGCCTAAAGCGCCTCGGCTGCGTTCGCGCGCCAGGCGCCGATCTCAGACCCATCCCGGAGACGTCCCATGAAAGTCTTACTCGTCGACGACGACCGCGTGGACGCCATGGCGGTCGAGCGGGCCATGGGGGCTGTTCAGGCTGGGTTTGACCTGCGGCACGCGTCGTCGGGCCAGGCGGCGCTCGACGAGCTTCGCAATGGCGCCCCCGACTCGCCGACGGTCCTGGTCATCGACCTGCACATGCCGGGCATGGACGGGATCGCGCTGCTGCGCCACATCCGCGAGGATCCGCAGCTCGCCGCCCTCCCCGCATTCATCCTCAGCACCTCCGCGGACTTGAGCGACCGCGCCGCCGCCGCCGCCCTTCACATCGTCGGCTGGGTGACCAAGTCGTCGGACGGCTCGCGCTTGCGCTCGTTCGTGCGCCTGCTGGACCTGTACGGGCAAGTGGTGACCGCCCCATGAGCGTCGACCCCGCCAACCATCGCCTGAGCGTGCTCGTGGTGGACGACGACCTCGTGGACCGGATGGTGGTCGCGCGGCTGCTCGAGAGCACCTTCGACGTGACGCTGGTGTCGAGCGCCGGCGAGGCCCTGGAGCGCCTGGCGACCGAGCGATTCCACTGCGTGCTCATCGACTACCGGCTGCCGGACGCCGACGGGATCAGCGTGCTCGACGCCCTGTGGGCCGACGCCGCCGCGCCCGCCGCCATCATGCTGACCGGGTCCGGGGACGAGGCGGTCGCCGTCAACGCGATGAAGCACGGCGCCCACGACTACCTGACCAAGGCGGGCCTCGACCGCGATCGCCTCGTGGCCGCGATCTTCGAGGCCCACGGGCGGCAGCGGGCGGCGCGCGAGGAGCACCTCGAGCAGGTGCGGCTGGCGCGGCTGGCGAACTTCGACCAGCTCACCGACCTCTACAGCCGCGCCTGGTTCGACGAGCGGCTGGCCCACGAGCTGAAGCGGTCGCGCCGCTACGGGTCCGCGCTGGCGCTGGCCCTCATCGACGTCGACCAGTTCAAGGAGCTGAACGACACCCTCGGCCATCTGGGCGGCGACGACGTGCTGCGGGCCGTCGCGCAGGCCATCCAGGGGTCGGTGCGCGACGTGGACTTCGCGGCGCGATGGGGCGGCGACGAGTTCTGCGTGCTGCTGCCGAAGACGGACCTGGAGTCGTGCCAGCGCATCGGGAATCGAATCTGCGAGGGCTCGCGGGCCATCCGATTCGCGACCGAGAAGGGCTGCGCGATGTCGGTGAGCTGCTCGGTGGGCATCGCGGCGTGGCAGGGCGGCGACCTGGATCAGCTGCGATTCGTGCGGGCGGCCGACGCCGCGCTCTACCGCGCGAAGAATGCGGGGCGGGACCGCTGCGTGGTCGACCGGCTGGTCCACACGGAGTGAGCGCGCGGGGTCCCGACGAGCTGGACCTGCGGCGCGCTGAGCGTGGAGGTGCTGGCGGTGGGACAGCGCTGCTCGAGGTCCACGTTCAGCCCGGCGCGCGCGCGACCGAGGTCGTGGGCATGCACGGCGGCCGCCTGAAGGTGCGGCTCGCGGCGCCGCCGGTCGACGGGAAGGCCAACCGCGCGCTGACGGATTGGGTGGCGGCGTGGTTGAACCTGCCGCGCTCGGCCGTGAGCCTCGTCCGCGGGAGACGAGCCGGAAGAAGACCTTGGCATCGAGGGGGTTGGGAGGTCTGGCGGGCTCGTGAGCCCGGCCGCGGAGCGCGCGCAGGTCTATCGCGGGCGCCGAAGCGAAGCTCGCCTGCCTGCCACGCCTTCCACGCCGGGCGCAGCCAACGCCGGTGTTGCCGCGCACCACGCCAACCACGCGGCCAGCGAGACGTCGGCGTCGTCGCGGTACGCCTCGGGGACGTGGATCCCGTGGTCGACGGCGTCATTGAGGGCGGCGAGCAGCTTCTCGTAGAAGCGCCTGTACACCGCGAGGTCGCGCAGCCACCGCGAGCGCATGGCTGTCGTGGGCGACGACGGCGCGGGCCTCGCCCTGGCAGCCGCTCGAGCGCCCTCCCGGGGTGCAGCGCCAAGAGCTGGAACTGGATGAACTGCACGCCGTCGTGGTGCGTTCCCAGCAGTGGCGGGCGATGCGCTCGGGCGGGCTCACCAGCCCCGTGAGGTCCAGCGGCGCCACGGAGCGCCCCATAGAAGGAAGGGGAAACGCAGCGGGCGAAAGCGAAAAGGCGCGGGCACGCCAGCCCGGACGCGGCGCGAAGTCGCGCTCATTCCGATGGCCTCGTGGCGATTGATGATGCGGTGCAGCACAGCAAGACACCCGTCGACACCTGCCAAAGATTCGAACCTCTTCGACGGACTTCGCCGCCGCGCACCCGCGCCAGGCGGCTCGGTTTTCCGGACGCGGGCGGGTGGAGGATAGTGAGGCGGGCTTGCCGGGCGGGGTTCTGTTCGTCACGGTGCGCCTGACCTTCAGGGATTTCGGGGGATGCGGGGGCCTCGGTTCAGGGGGACAGGAGGCCGGCGAGGCCAGGGCGCGCTCGAGCAGCCAGTGGTGACGGCGCTGCCGACGAGGCCTGCAGCGGAGGGCGAGGTGGGCGGCGGCCAGGCGCGCGTGCGGGGCCGATTCGGCGCCAGAGACCACAGCGCGGCGATGACGGAGATGAAGGCGAGCTGGCCTATCTCGATGCCCAGATTGAAGGCGAAGAGCGCCAGGGGGATGGCGCCGTCGGGGAGGCCGGTCTCGCTGAGGGCGCCGGCGAAACCGAGGCCGTGGAGCAGCCCGAAGGCCGCGCACAAGGCGGCGGGGTGGCGGGCGATGGGGCCGGGGCGGCCGGTGCGGGCGGAGGTGACGGCCTCGAGGGCCAGGGCGATGATGCTGGCGGCGATGCCGAGCTCGACCAGCGGCGGGGGGAGCCGCACCAGCCCCAGGGTCGCGAGGGCCAGGGTGAGGCTGTGGCCGACTGTGAACGCGGTGACGGCGCCGAGGAGCCGGCGGCGGCCGCGGACCAGCAAGAGCAGGCCCAGGATGAACGCGAGGTGGTCGAGGCCGAGGGCGAGGTGGTGGGCGCCGAGGGCCAGGTAGTCGGCGGCGACGGCCCAGGGGCTCTGCTGGGCGGGGACCTCCAGGCTGGGCGCTGAGGCGTGCAGGAGCGCCTGGACGGTGCGGCCGCCGGGGAGGGTGATGTGGACGATGGCGTCGCTGCCTGAGGCGGCGAGGTCGTGGACGCCGACGCGCTGGGCGATGAGGCCGGTGGGCGCGCAGTCGTAGGTGGCGCGGCGCTCGATGGCGTTGCCGTCGGCGACGAGCGCGTCGACGGGGGGGCGGGTCAGGCGGCAGTGGGGAGGCAGCTCGGGCTGCTGCGAGGAGCCGACGAGGCGGCTGGTGGGCGTGCGCCAGGTCATGGCGACGGTGTGGTCGGCGGCGACGTCGAGGCGCAGGGACGAGGGCGCGAGCGGGTGGGCCGAGGCGGGCAGTGAGGCGGCCGCGCAGAGCAGGGCTGCGGCCGCGGCGGTGAGCGCGCGGCGGGCCGTGGCGCGGGCTGGGCGAGGCGCGCTCACAGCTCCCCCGCCGAGCTGAGGTGGGTCTCTGGCGCGAGGTCCCGCTGGACCTGGACGGCGTAGCGCTCGCGTAGCTGCGCCAAGAGGCGGCGCCGCACCGCGTCGCGCTGGGCGTGGCGCCACGACGCGGTCAGCGCGTCCCGAACCTCGGCGAGCTGGGGGCGGACCTCGCCCTCGCGCTCGCGGACCAGCACGAGGTGCCAGCCGAAGGGCGACGGGTGCGGGCCGCTGAGGCGCTCGATGGGCGCCTCGAACACGGCGTCGGCGAAGGGCGCGCCGTAGTCGCGGGCCAGCTCGCCCCGGGTCGCCGAGCGGCCGGGCCGCGCGGTGGCTAGGGGATCGCCGAGCCCACGGTCAAAGGCCGCGCCCGGGTTCGCGCCAAGGCGCTCCGCCAGCGCGCGGGCCTCCCCCTCGGCGCTGTCGCCGCGGCGGTCGCGCGACAGGTAGATCTGATCGAAGCGCACCCGGGACGGCCGCACGAAACGATCGGGGTACGCGGCCAGATGGGCGGCGAGCTCCGGCTCGCTCGGGACTTGGTCTGCGGCCCCGCGCTCGAGCAGCCGCTCAGCCCGAAAGATGAGGCGCTGCCTGACCACCAGGTCCGTGCGCGCCATGCCCATGGCCAGCGCGCGCTCCATCAGCGCCGCGTCGTCTCCGGCCTCGCCGACGAAGCGCAGGTTGCGAATCAGGCGGTCGCGAATCACCGGGTCGGTGCTGGCCCAGCCCAGGCGCAGGCCCTCCTCTACCAGGATGGCGTCGTCGACGCGGCGCTGGGCCTCGCCCCCGCTGGCGTCGGTCGGCGCGTGCACGACCAGGGTGGGCCGAGCCGCCTCGACGGGGCCCGCGGCCAGCGTGCGCAGCCCGAGCAGCGCGGCGCCCAGCGCGAGGAAGACCGCCAGGGGCCGGCGCGAGACCAGCGACGCCAGCGCGTCGGCCAGCGCGCGCTGCCCCCGCGGCGGCTCGGACGGCGGCCTCACGGCGCGTCTCCGGGCGAGTACCAGATGGGCGAGCTCCAGGCCCGCTCCTGCACGGTGGCCTCGAAGCGCGGGTCGCAGCACCCCTCAAAACCCTCCGTCACCGTCTCGGGTTTCTCGCAGTCCACGCCGCCGGCGAGGCATTGTCGGGTCGCCCAGCGGCAGGTGCCGACCTCGAGGACCCGGGCGTAGTAGAAGGCCGGCGCGCTCGCGTCGAAGTCGGGGTCGGTCCAGACCGCGCACAGCGAGTCGGAGCCGCCCGCGGCCGGCGCGCAGGTCTTCGGGTCCACGCCAGCGCCCGGCGCCGCAGCGCCCGCGACGTCGAAGACCTTCACCTCGAACCCGGTCGCGGCCAGGCGCCCCCGGATGATCTGGATGCGCTCTAGCTTCTGCCCCGGCTCCTCAGCGGTCCCGGCGTCGCGGAGTGCGGAGACCGCGATGCGTGGCGCGCCGTTCGCGGGCGCCGCCGACAAGGCCCCGCCCATGGGCACACCGCCCGCATACCCGCGCTCCGGCAGGTCCACCGCGTCGCACAGGTCCTCGCCGTACTCCCAGCCCCCGAACGCCCGGAGCACGATGCGCGGCCCGCTGGTGGCGTAGGTCTCGCGTCGCCTCAGCGCGTCGAAGATGGCGCCGCGCGTGCGCTGCTCCGCCCACACCACCGCCAGCCCGCCCGGGTTGAAGGCCGTCGCGTCGGGCAACCCCGGCGGCAGCTCGTCGCGGTTGCCGTGCCCTGCCCCGCCGTGTCCCGCGAAGCTCGCCTCCGACACCGCGCCCGCCCCCGCGACGTGTGTGTCGGTGCTGGCGATAAAGCCAAATCCGTACGGGTTCACGCCCAGGTCGCGCGCGAGCTGTAGCCCCACTCCCAGGATGTCGCGCAGAAAGTCCCTGGGCAGCGGCTCGCCGTTCACGTCCAGATTCGCCGTCGCCAGCGTGTTGTAGGGGAGCAGCTCGAACCCGCAGAGCTCGTCGCCCGCCGGCGACCCGGGCATGCACTCCGAGGCCCCCTTGTGCTGAAAGATCTCGGCCAGGGGCTCCATCTTGGCCTGGGTGGTCGCGTAGCCGGCGTCGATGGGGTTCCCGTCCCGGTCCAGCCCCGAGAACATCAGCCCCTTCGAGAGATTGGAATTGTGCGGAATCACCAGCACATCGCAGTCGCCATCTGCGTCGAGGCAGTCTCGTTGCAATGCACTCCAAAGCCCGTCGGGGTAAGGCTCGTCCAAATAACTGGTGGTATGTGGCGGCACATCCGCGTTGCGGAAGATCACGTTACGGTGGAGGTTCTGCGTGTTGGGATTTCCCGTCCACTCGTACCCGATCAAGCTCACGAAGCTGCAGGCCGCGCTCTCGTCGAGGGCGGCCGCGGCGGCGTCCTGGATCTGGCGCCACGCCTCGTCGCCCGCGTCGCGGCAGTCCACGCCGTCCAGCCCGCACAGGTCGGGGTAGCTGACGACCGCCGGCGTAAACGCCGAGTAGATGTTCAGCGAGATGAAGGCCGCGTCGGGGTCCTCGCGGTAGGTCACGCACTGCTCGTGGTCGTACACCGCCGACCCGGGCGTGGTGCAGCCGCTGACCGTGCCCAAGAACTCGGCGTGATCCGTGACCGCCGCGAAATCCAGCGGCCGCCCGATGCGGATGTGCCGCAGCGGATTCCCGTCGGCGTCGTGGGGCTGGATGCCGACCTCCTCGCCGCGCGCGAACCGATACGCGTCGGTCGGGGTCAGGCGCGTGCCCTGCAGGTTCGCGTCCAGGGAGAGGGCCGTGTGGACGTGCAGATCGCCGAAGTAGGCGTTCCGCATCGGGTTGAAGTCGACGCACTGAAGCGGCCTGGACACCTCGGTCTCGGCGGTGTCGTTCGCGTCGGCGCCGTCTACCAGATCGCCACCGTCGCCCAGGGCGTCGACCGCGCCGTCGCCCCCGCCGCACGCGCCAGCCCACAGCGCCAGCCCCACGACCTGCCCCAAGACCCGCGACGCCCTCATGATCCACCGCCTGCTGCGCATCGGTTGCGCCGCCGAGCATAGGGGCGCGGCCCTCGGTGACGCAACGCGGCGGGGGGCCCCGGCGCCTGTCCGCCTTCCCAACGCGAGGCGGCTGGGGCATAGATCGTCTCACCCCGCCACACGTCCGCACATCGCCCCACCGCCGCCCCAGGAGCCCCATGCGCCGCCCCATCGTCGTTTGCCTCGCCGCGCTCGCCGGCCTCGCATCCACCGCCCCCCTACCCGCCTCGGCCGCCACGACGCCGGTCACCCTCCCCGCCGCCGGCCTGGAGGTCCGCCTGTCCGCGCCGAAGGGCCACACCTGGAAGGTCAGCTCGCGCTGGACCCCGACCGCCGCCCACGACCTGCTGGCCCTCGATCCCCCCAAACCCGCCGATCCCACCTACATGGTCGAGGTGGGCTACTTCTCCAAGCGCTGCACCGACTGGGTGCAGAGCGGCAGCTACAGCACGGCGACGCGGGGCACCTTCCCGACCTCGTCGAAGCTGAAGCAGTGGCACTCGGTGACCGGCTGGCTCCGCTACGGCAAGGAGACGCGCGGGCTGGTCTGCATCGCCACGCCCAAGGGCCTCGAGGTCATCGTGCAGGTCATCCTGCCCCAGACGGAGACGATGGCGGACCCCGCCGGCGCCGTGAAGACGGCCGTCACCAAGGCGGCCGGCGACCTCGAGGCCATCCGGAAGGCCTTCGAGACCCCCACGACCGTCGACAGCCGCCCGCTCAACAACCCCCAAGTGAGCAGCGACGGCTCCATTGGCCCGCGCAAGATCCGCCTCGTGAAGTCCGGCCTCGACGTGACGCTGCCCGCAGACGGCGCGTACTGGCGCTACGACGCCGGCGACACGGACGCGCTCATCCGCCAGGTGCCCCGCATGCCCGCGCTGACGGCCCGCATTTACGGGGTGCAGAACCAGGACTGCACCACCTGGCTGGACGCCATGGCGAGCCGCCTTACGAACCCAGCGCAGCGGCTCTTCGACTACCCGGGGGTGCCCGCGGGCTACGAACCAGGCGCGGTGATGTGGCCCTTCGACCGCACCACGGGCACGGCCCACGAGGTCACCGTCTGCTACCAGATCGGCAGCAATCTCATGGGCGTCGCGATGATCTCCACCCCCGCGGTGGCCGACGCCACGCCCTTCGCGCCCCTGCTCGAGTCCCTGGCCGCCGCCGCCCAGGCCGCGGTGCCCGCGGGCTCCTACAAGGCGCGCCCGATCCCGCCCAGCGGCCGCCTCGCCCAGACCTCCCCGGGCGGCCCCCTGCTGCTGCCCGCCGCCGGCATCGAGATCGACCTGCCGCGCGTCGCCAACCAGATCTGGAGCGTGTCCGGCTCGGCCAAGAAGAAGGACGCGGAGCAGAACGTGTTCAAGGACGAGCTCGCCCGGTGGGTGCGCGGCGAGTTCGTCGGTGGGGCGCGGGTGCAGCTCGGCGAGCTCACCGACGGGTGCCCCGAGTGGCAGGCGAAGCTGCTGTCGGCGGCGACGGGAGGCGGCCGCATCGAGCTCTCCGGCGAGGCGGGCGGCGGTCTGTACGCGACCGCGGCCTGGGGCGTCATCGACTCGCGCCCGCAGGTCGCCGTCTGCGCGCAGAACAACGGCTACGACCTGAACATCACGGTCTGGGACCCGCCACAGGCGGGCGCGGTGATGGACGAGGCGAAGGCCCGCGGGCTGCTCGCCGCCAACCGGCCCTTCATCCAGGCGGTCGTCAAGGCGTGGCCCGCGGGACCCGACCTGAACGCGCGCCCGGCCCACGACGCCCGCCTCCAGATCTCGGGCCTCGAGCGCGCCCGGACCCTGACGCTGCCGAGCTCGGGCTACACCCTCGAGCTCCCCGACGACGGCCTCTTCTGGCACCTGGTGCGCGCCGAGCCCAAGTCCGGCGGCCCGGAGCCCCTCGACTCCCTCACGATGCTGCTCCCGAGCGCCTCGATGGCCGACGTCTACATCGAGCACGTCGCGTCGACCACCGACTGCCCGGGCGTGCTGCGCAAGGGCATGGAGGCCCGCAGCGGCACCGTCGTCAGCGACCTCTCCAACCTGCCCTCGGGCTACGACGCCGCCGCCGGGCGCGTCAGCAGCGGCGCGGACAGCCACACCCTGGTCCTGTGCCACGCGAGCGCCAAGCACCTCGTCCTGGTCCAGCTCGCCGACCGCCTGCCGATCCAGGATCTCGGGCGTTTCGTCCCGATCCTCGGCGCGATCGCGAAGGCCAGCGACAAGGCGCCGTCGACCGCCGCCGCTCGGCCCCCGGTGCAGCAGCCGGCGCAGGTGCGGCCCCAGCCCACCCAGCAGCCGCCGCGCGCCACCCCGCGCCAGGACCCGCCGCCCCAGCCGCCGCCGCGCTCGAGCCGTCGCGGCTCCACCCACTTCATCGGCTGGTGGGAGACCGAGGTCGCCCTGAGCCACCGCAACTCCGACCGCGACACCTCGCGCTGGCCCGACACGCGCGTCACCTATCTGGGCGTCGCCACCGGCCTCCTGCACGCCAAGATCTCGGGCTTCTCGTGGAATTGGCGCGTCGCGGGCGGCGGCAGCTTCGACTGGGCGGGCACCTTCGGGCCGCGCCGAAACACGCCCGAATACGGCGGCCAGCACTGGTATCTCGACGCGGACGTGGGGCTCGGCTTCGGGATGGGCCGGCACACCTCGCTGACCTTCGGCCCCGGCTGGCACGCCATGAGCGGCCCCATCACCCGCAACGCCGGGTTCACCGCCGGGGCGATGCTCCTGCACCTCCCCGCGGGCGACGACGAGGCCTTCGGCTGGGCCCTGCGGGTCACGCCGGTCTTCCTGATGACGCGCAACAACATGAACGTCTTGGCGCCGCTGATGGCCGAGTTCCGCGTGTTCATCGGCTCCTCCATCACCGTCGGGCTGGAGCTTCAGTACATCGACCCGGACTCGGACGCGAAGCGCACGCCGGCCAAGGCCTGGGCGACGATCTTCAAGTTCGGCATCGGGGGGCGGTCGGCGAGATGACCTGGGGGTCGTCTCGCGACTTCCGGCCTTCAGCGGTCAGCGGGTGGGCCGCGAGAACGCCGTCAGCAGCGCGCTGATGCCGCGGGCGGCGTCGCCGATGGCCTCGTCGCGGGTGGCGATGCCGTCCAGCCACGCGGCCAGGACCGCGCGACCTGCCGCGACCAGCATGCGCGAGACCGTGGCGACCTCCCGCTCCGAAGCGCCAGTCGCCGCCTGGATGTGCGGCAGCCACGGGGCCAGCATCCGCGCGTAGATCGCGTCGGCGACCTTGGCGACCTCGGGGTCTGGCCCGCCTGAGTTCAGCAGGCGCCAGGCGCCGGCGCCCTTCAGCTCGATGGTGTCGCAGACCGCCCGCACGAAGAGGCCCGCCGCGTCCGCGACCGTGCCCCCCAGCAGCCGCCCCGACGCCTCGATGAAGCGCCGATCCAGCGTCTCCTCGAAGTCCTCGAGGATCGCGACGATGAGCGCCTGTCGGTTGGGGAAGAAGCGGTACACGACCGGCCGGGTCACGCCCGCGGCCACCGCCAAATCGGTCATCTGCAGCGCGTCCACGCCGCCCGAATCCAGCATCTCGGTCGCGGTCTTCAGCAGCTGCGAGCGCCGCGCCTCGGGGCTGAGCCGAGTCGGCACGCGGCGGACGGCGTTGCGGCCCTTTCGTGGCGTTGTGTGCGGCGCGTCGACCTTCGGCATGGCCGGATTCTAGCGGGTCGCCGCGCGGCCTGCATCCTCACCGCTAATTGCCATCGTGACGTGCAGTGATTTACATTGTGTAAAGCTCGATACGCGAGCTGCCCCCTGGCTGCGAGGCTCGAAATGGCCGTGATGCTGCTACTACGCCGCGCCCAACGGTCCATCGTCGGCAATCAACTGCGCCACCTGCCCGGCTCAGACGCCCCGAACGAGCTGGTCCACCTGCTGCGCGACCCCTTCCGCTTCCTGCACGATCGCTTCGAGCGCCACGGCCCGGTCTTCCGCACCCGCCTCGTGCTCCCCTTCGTCTTCCTGGTCGGCGAGGAGGCGAACCGCACCATCATGCTGACCCGCCGCGACGAGTTCGCCATGGGCCGCGGATACGCCCAGACCACCGTCCGCAGCATCTTCCACGGCTCGATCATGCTGGAGGACGGCGAGCAGCACGACCGGACGCGCGCCATCCTGACCCCCGCGGTGGGCCACCTGGCGCTGCGCGAATCGGCCGACCGCGTCAGCGATATCTGGTCGCGGGCGCTCACCGGGCTTGGGGGCGGCGACGGCGAGGACTGCTACGCACTGGCCGAGCGCGGGACCTTCGACGTGGCGGCGAACGCCTTGACCGGGCTGGATCTCGGGCGGCAGACCGAGAGCTTTCGGCCGCGCTTCGAGCGCCTCATCGACGGCATCATGTCCCCGACGAACTGGCGCGTGCCGTGGGGCCGTCTGGACCGCGCGCTCAATGCCCGCGAAGAGCTGATGGTCCTGCTCCGCCCGCGCATCGAGGCCGCCCGCCGCGCCGAGCCCGTGGGCCTGGTCGGCCAGCTAGCCCACGGCACCGACGAGAGCGGCCAGCCCTACGAGACCGACGCGATCATCGGCCAGCTTCTGCTGCTCTTCTGGGCCGGGTACGACACGACGGCAAGCTCCGCCTCGTGGATCCTGCACACCCTGGCCCGCCGCCCGGACTGGCAGGAGCGGCTGCGCGACGAGGTGCGCGGCTGCCTCGGCGACGACCCCATGACGCCCGAGGCTCAGCGCGAGCTCCCGCTGATGGGGAACTTCCTCAATGAGATCGAGCGCATGTACCCGAGCGCCCTCTTCTTCCCCCGCGTCACCGAGCATGACGTCGAAGTGCTGGGCCACGAAATCCCAGCGGACACCTCGGTCTTTTACTCGCCCTACCTCAGCCACCGAGACCCCGCGTCCTTCACCCACCCCAACGCCTTCGACCCGGACCGCTGGGACTCCGGCCACTCGCCCAAGCGCGCGCGCGCCGCGCTGCTGGTCGGCTTCGGCGGCGGCCCGCGGGTGTGCATCGGCAAGGCGTTCGCGAAGCTGCAGCTCCGTATCCTCATCGCCACGGTGCTGCGCCGCTACCACCTCGAGCCCGACCCGCGCGCCGCCTTCACCGTCCAGGGCCTGCCGGTCCACCACCCCTGCGGGTCTCGAATCCGATTCAGAACCGCGTAGACTCCTCCCCCGACTCCCAGCCACCCCGCCCCCGGAGCCCCGTTCCATGCGCACCGCACTCGCCGACCGCCTCGGACTTCGCCTGCCGATCTTCGGCTTCACGCCCTCCCCCGAGGTCGCCGCCGCCATCACCCGCGCCGGCGGCATGGGCGTCCTGGGGGCCGTCCGCTACACCCACCCGTACCAGCTCGAGGAAGCCCTGGTCTGGATGGACGCCAACACCGACGGCAAGCCCTACGGCGTCGACGTGGTGATGCCGACAAAGTACGTCGGCGACGACAAGCTCGACTCCCTAGACAAGATGATCCCGGAGGCCCACAAGGCCTTCATCGACGACGTGCTCAAGCGCTTCGGCGTCCCGGAGCTGCCCGCCAGCGCCGAGCCCCCCGGCGGCATCACCGCCTGGATGCACGCCTTCGCCCGCGCCCAGGTCGACGTCGCCCTGCGCCACCCCATCAAGCTGCTGGCCAACGCCCTGGGCTCGCCGCCCACCGACATCGTCGCCGAGGCCCACGAGCACGGCGTCCTGGTCGCGGCGCTCGCCGGCAAGGCCGAGCACGCCGCCCACCACCGCGAGGCCGGCGTCGACATCATCGTCGCGGTCGGTCACGAGGCGGGCGGCCACACCGGCGAGGTCACCACCATGGTGCTGGTCCCCGAGGTCGTCGAGGCCCTGGGCGAGACCCCGGTCCTGGCGGCCGGCGGCATCGGCTCGGGCGCCCAGATCGCCGCGGCCCTGGCCATGGGCGCGCAGGGCGTCTGGCTAGGCAGCGTCTGGCTCACCACCGAGGAGTACCGCCTCGAACCCGCGCAGCCCAGCGGCTACAGCGTCGTCACCGAGAAGCTGCTGGCCGCGACCTCGTCGGACACCGTCCGCTCCCGCGTCATCAGCGGCAAGCCCGCCCGCATGCTGCGCACCCCCTGGACGGAGGCCTGGGAGGCGAAAGACTCCCCGGGCACCCTGCCCATGCCGCTGCAGGGCCTCCTGGTCGGCGAGGCCGAGGCCCGCATCCGCGCCGCCCAATCCCGCGAACTGCTGGGCTCGCCCGTCGGCCAGATCGTCGGCCGCATGAACAAAGTCGAGTCCGTCGCCGCCCTGCTCGATCGCTTCGAGCGCGAATTCCAAACCGCCACCGATCGACTAATCCGCGCACGCGGCTAGCTCGCAACGGCCGGACTCCTGCGGTAGCGTCTGGCCATGTCCATCGACGAGATGCTTCGAATTTTGAAGGCGCTCGGGTCCGAAGGCGTGGCCTACAAGCTCGTCGGCGGGGCCGCGATGGCGATGCAGGGTTTGGCGCGCGCGACGGAGGACATGGACATCTTCGTGGACCCGACCGACGAGAACATCGAACGACTACGCTCCGCACTACGCAGCGTGTTCAACGACCCCGACATCGACGAGATCTCGGCGACAGATCTGCGCGGCGACTACCCAGCGATTCAGTACATCCCCCCGGGCGCCCACTATCACTTGGACCTTCTCGCGCGATTGGGCGACGCGTTCGACTATGCCGGGATCGAGGCAGAGACCAAGACCGTTCAGGGCTTGCAGGTGAGCGTCGCCACGCCGCGTATGCTCCACGAAATGAAGCGCGACACCGTGCGGTTGCGCGACAAGGCCGACGCGCAGCGACTTGCCGACGAATTCAACCTGGGAGACTGACGATGCCGGTCCGAAAGTTTCGCAGTGTCGAGGAGATGAAGGCGCACAAGAATCGGGTGCCGAACAAGGTCGACAACCTGGAGACCTTTCGATTCGTGCAGGATTTCGCTGCGTATTTCGTGCCTCGGCGTTTCCCACCCGGCGTTTACAAGCACCGCTCCATTGAGGCGCTGAACGCTCAGACTGAGGCGTGGGCGCGGGACCCTTCGACCTATCTGGAGCCGGGGTCGCGGGGGTCTCACGAGGGCTGAGGGTGGATTGGCTCCCGGTGAGGACGGCGGGTATGCTGCGCCGCACGGAGGGTGCCGATGGGACGTGCGAGCGGTGCGGCGTGGGGGGCGTTGGTGGCGGCGACGGCGCTTGTGGCGCTCGGCTGCGACCCGAGCGAGAGCGGGCTGCCGACCGACCACTTCGTCGAGGCCTTCGATGTCCAGCCCCAGGGCTGGCTGCTCAGCGTGGCGGGCAGCAGCGAGACGGACCTCTGGGCGGCCGGCGGGATCCCTGGCGATGGTGCGATGCATCATTTTGACGGCTCGGCCTGGTCTGACGTCCCGCTTCCGGCCTCCACACCGCTGCTGGATTGGGTGCACGTCTGGAGCGCGAGCTCGGCCATCGCGGTCGGCGATCTCGGCACCGCCCTCGCCTATGACGGCACGTCGTGGACTGCCGAATCGACGCCCACCACGCAGAACCTGTGGGGTGCCTGGGGGCCCAGCCCGGACGACGTGTGGGCCGTCGGCGGCAACAGCGTGAACGACACCGACGCGACGATTTTGCGTCGCGAAGCTGGCGTGTGGCGCGCCGACCCGGTGCCGACCCTGGCGCGGCCGGGCGTGGATGCCTTCTTCAAGGTCTGGGGCTCCAGCGCCAGCGACGTGTGGATCGTCGGCCGCCGGGGCGCCATCCTGCACTGGGACGGGGCCGCCTACACCGAGTTCGACGCGGGCGTCGGCCAGGATCTCATCGCGGTCTGGGGCACGGGCCCCAACCACGTCGTCGCCGTCGGCGGCCGCAACAACGGCATCCTCGCCGTGTACGACGGGCAGACCTGGACCTCGCACACCCTGGGCGCCATGCCCGGCCTCAACGGCGTCTGGACGCGCACCCCGGGTGTGATTCACGTCGCCGGCGGCCGCGGGACCCTGGCCGTCGTCGACGCGACGGGCCAGGTCAAGCGCGACCTCAGCCTGAACACCGAGACCGACGTCCACGCGGTCTTCGGGCTGCCCTCCGGCCGGCTGACCGGCGTCGGCGGCAACTTCCTATTCGCCAACGGGCCTTACGAAGGTCTGGCCGTGTGGCGCACCCTCGAGAGCGGAGAATGACCATGCGGCGACTCATCCATTTCGGCATCGCCATCACCTGCGCCGTCGCGCTGGCGGCCTGCGAGAGCGGCTCCACGACCACGAACCTCGGCCCGCCGGCCAAGGACACCAGCTCCGCCGCGGACACGACCGGCGGCGACGCGGCCAGCGACGCGACCACCGGGACGCCTGACGCCAGCGAGACGGCCGACGACGTGGCGGGCCCGGACGCGGTCGAAGACGCCGGCGACGCCGCGACCGACGCCACCGCCGACACCGCGGAGGTCCAGTGCGGCCCCCCCAGCGGCATGCGCCCGCCCGCCCTCAGCGAGCACGCCGGCGCCTACGACCCGGTCGGACGCCGCCTCATCATCACCGGCGGCAGCACCGCGGTCTCCATCGACTGCGCCATCCCCGCCTCCACCTTCGAGACCGTGACCTGGATCTACGACGTGGACTGCGGCGCCTGGCGCAAACACGAGGGCTTCGGCCCCACGGCCCGCACCCGCCACGCCGCAGTCCTGGCCGGCGGCGACCGCCAGCAGCTCATCGTCTACGGCGGGCGCTTCCGGCCCCCGAACACCGCGCTCTACACGCTGCGCTCCGACGTCTGGGCCTTCGACCTGAAGACCGAGACCTGGAGCGAGATGCCGACCAAGTCCGGCCCGCCCGCGCGCGTCAACCCCGCCATGGTGTGGGACTCCGAGGCCGACCGCCTCATCCTCTTCGGCGGCAACAGCTCCACCAGCGGGTCGGCGTACATCAGCCGAAACGACACCTGGACCCTGGACCTCAAGACCGGCCAGTGGACCGAGCTTGCGACCACCGGCAAGCCCGACTCGCGCCTCTTCGCCGCGTCGCTTTGGGACGCCAAGCGCCAGCGGATGATCATCTACGGCGGCGCCGACGAGGACGCCTTCTTCTCAGCCGGCGGCGGGATCCTCGGCGGCCTCTGGGGCCTCGCCATCACGGGCACGACGGGCGGCTGGGCGCAGCTCGACGACCTCTCGCCCACGGTGCCCAACGACCGCTTCTGGGCCAGCATGGTCCTCGACGCCGAGCGCAATCGCTACCTGCTCTTCGGCGGCCACGACGGCGCCGAGCTCGGAAACCGCAACGATCTCTGGGCCTTCGACGCCGACGGCGGCACCTGGTCCAAGGTCAGCGCCGGCGACCTGTTCAACAAGGGCCCGACGGGGGTCTGCCAGTTCCCGGCCGACTTCACGGTGGTCGACGCGGACGCGCCGGAGCGCCGCGAGGCCCAGGTCTTCGCGGCCGGCGGTGGCGAGGCCTACCTGATGGGCGGCAAGACCGACTGCGGCGCGGCCGACGACCTCTTCCGCCTGGACCTCGCCACGGCCACCTGGACCGAGCTGGTCTCGGCGACGGTCGGCGAGTCCTGCGTGCGCGCCGGCGGAGTCGGCTGCAAGTCCCTGTGCTTTTGAGGTTCGCGCTGGTCTTGGCGCTGGGCTTCGCGGCGCTCGGGGCGGCGGCCTGCGACACGCCGAAGGTCGGCTCCGACGCTG
Source organism: Myxococcota bacterium (assembly GCA_041389525.1). Lineage (GTDB taxonomy): Bacteria > Myxococcota_A > UBA9042 > PHBI01 > JACKFB01 > JACKFB01. Next base: position 16,343 of record JAWKRR010000007.1, read on the forward strand.
AGACGGACGCGCAGGCCGAGGTGTCCCCCGACGCAGCCGCCGATCTCGGGCTGCCCGACTCAGGCCAGCCCGAGATCCTCGATTCATCAGGCACCGACAGCCTAATCGAGGACTCCGAGCTGCCGCCCGCGCCCTCCCCCAGCTTCGCCGTCGGCACCAACCCGTTCGGGGTGTCGGACTCAGCCCAGTTCGTCGCGCTGACCGAAGGCGCCGAGTTTCGGGTCGAGAAGGGGACCCAGGGCGCGTGGATGGTGGTGGTGGCGGTGCGGACCGCGGGCATGCTGGTCGGCGACATCGACCTGGAGGCGCGCCTGTGGGTGGACGGCGTCGATGAGGGCGGCGTGATCCGGACGGGGCTGAAGCCCGTGCGGGCGGCCGATGGCTACGACTACCTCTACAGCCTGCCGCTGATCGTCGATGGGCCGGAGATCGCCGGCAGCACGGCGACTTTGGTGGTCGAGGCGAGCGGCAAGACCTCGGGCAGTGCCGAGCAAACCCTGACGGTTCGGCTCACGGGCGGTACCCTTCCGTAGGTACGCGGACGGGGAGTGCTTGTGAGAGTGTGCATCGTCGGGGCCTCGGGGAAGCTGGGGCGTTACATGGTTCAGCACGCGCTGGACCGCGGCTACGAGGTCGTCGGGGTCTGCCGCGCGAAGAGCGTGGGCAAGCTGGAGGCCTTCGCGGGGCGCATCACGGTGGTCGCCGGGGCGACGAACGACCGGGAGGTCATCGCGCGGGCGGTCGCGGGCTGCGATGGTGTGCTGACCGTGCTGGTGCCGTGGGGGGTCAAGCAGTACTCGAGCGGGACGGCGCAGGCCGTGTTGGACTTCGCGGAGCCGGGCGCGCGGCTGGTGTTCTCCTGCGGCTGGCACATCACGCGGGACGGTAAGGATGTGTACTCAAAGACCTTTTTGAGGGTGGTCGCCGCGGTCGGGTGGCTGGCGCGGAAGCTGCGCTTGATCGAGCTGGACGACCAGGTCGAGGCCTGCCGGCGCATCTTCGCCAGCGACACGCGCTGGACCGTGGTGCGCGGGAGCGACTTGGAGGAAGGCGAGAGCCAGGGCCTGCCCGTGTGGAGCCAGCACGTCGGCGACGCTGTACTCGAGAGCAACCGGACGCGCCGGGTCGACTTCGCGCTCTTCATGGTGGCGGCGCTGACCGACGACAGCCTGATTCACGAGGCGCCGGCCATCGTGGGCTGTCAGACGCCGTCCGCGCTGGCGCATGCTGGCGCATCGGCGAGACCTTTGGCATGACCGGGGCCGAGACGCGCGAGTGATGTGCCGCGTCGGGTGGCACCGCGTGGCGCCACAGGAGGGAGCCGATGGCCAGCCGTAAGTTTCAGATCGAGAAGGGCGGCCCGAAGCGGCTCGAGCTGCGGTGGAAGGGGCTGTGGAAGAACCTCGAGCTGGTGTTTGACGGTCAGGTCGTCGGCGAGCCCATCCCGACGCAGAAGGAGCTGAAGGCGGGGCGCGTCTTCACGCTGCCCGATGGCTCGAAGGTGCGCGTGCAGCTTCAGACCGGCATGAAGACCCAGCTACACGTCACCCGAAACGGCGCGCCGCTGCCAGGCTCCGACTCGGATCCGCGTCAGCAGGTGAAGATCGCCGCCGGCATCGTCTACTTCATCGCCGGGCTGAACCTCGTCGTCGGGCTGGTGGCGCTGTCCGGCGTCGAACTCCTCCAGGACCTCGGCCTCGGCTGGGGTTCGATCCTGTCGGCGGGCGTCATGGGCGTCCTCGGCTACTTCACGTCGAAGCGGTCCAAGGTCGCGCTGGGGCTCGCCATCGCGCTCTTCGCCCTCGACGCGCTCTTCAGCGTCTACCTCGCCATCGAGGCCGGCGGCCGCGTGCCCACCGCCAGCATCGTGATGCGCGTCTTCCTGCTGATCCCGATGATCAGCGGGCTGAAGGCGATGACTCAGGCCGACGACGCCGACTCCAGCGACCGCGCGCTCGAGGCTTTCGAGTAGCCGGCCCTGGCTTGACGATCCCGGGGCGGCGTGCGAGCACAAATCGGCGCGGGTACGGGGGCCGGGTCGCACACTGACGACGCGCTCCTCGTACACCGAACATGCCGCGGGGGCGCCCGCGACTGGGGCCAGCATGGACTACGATATCCGGATTGTGGGTGGGACGGTCGTCGACGGCACCGGCGCGGATCGGCGGCGGGCGGACGTGGGCATCAAGGACGGCCGCATCGTCGCGGTCGGGGACTGCCCGGGGACGGCGGCGCGCACCATCGACGCGGCCGGCGCCATCGTCACGCCCGGCTGGGTGGACATCCACACCCACTACGACGGGCAGGTGAGCTGGGACGACACGCTGGCGCCTAGCTGTTTTCACGGCGTGACCACCGTGGTGATGGGGAGCTGCGGCGTCGGGTTCGCGCCGGTGCGGCCGACCGATCGCCAGCGCCTGGTGCAGCTGATGGAGGGCGTCGAGGACATCCCCGGGACCGCGCTGTCGGAGGGCATCCGCTGGGAGTGGGAGAGCTTCCCCGAGTACATGGACGCGCTGGAGAAGGTGCCGCACGCCATCGACTTCGCGTGCATGGTGCCCCACGACCCGCTGCGGGTGTACGCGATGGGCGAGCGAGCGATCGCCGAGGAGCAGGCGACCGACGAGGACGTCGCCACGATGCGGGCGCTGCTGCGCGAGGCGGTGGCGGCTGGCGCGGCGGGGTTCTCGACCGGGCGCACGGACAACCACCGCGACTCCGACGGCAAGCACACGCCCTCGGCCGAGGCGGCGGAGCGCGAGCTGACGGGGCTTGCCAGCGCGCTGGTGGGGCTCGACCACGGCGTGCTGCAGGCGGTGAGTGACTTCGACATGGTCGAGTCGGCCGACCGCTTCGACGGCGAGTTCGACCTGCTCGAGAAGATGGCGCAGGCCGCGCCGGGGCACTCGCTGAGCCTGTCGCTGCTTCAGCGAATCCGCGCCCCTCAGCAGTGGCAGCAGATCCTCAAGCGCGTGGACGCGGCGGTGGCTGGCGGCCTGGACGTGCGGGTGCAGGTCGGCGCGCGCGGTATCGGCGTGCTGCTGGGCCTGGACGCGACCTTTCACCCCTTCATCGGCTTCCCCAGCTACCGCGCCATCGCCAAGCTGCCGCTGGCCGAGCGCGTGGCGCGGATGCGCGAGCCCGAGTTCAAGGCGCAGCTTCTCAGCGAGGAGTCGGGCAAGGTCTCGGGCGATGGCAGCTCGATCCCGCCGCTGGTCGACCTGCTGCTGGCCCAGATCGACATGGTGGCGACGCGGACCTATCGCCTGGGCGACCCCGTGGACTACGAGCCCCCACCGGAGGCGTCCCTGGCGGCCGAAGCGCGCGCCAAGGGCGAGCCGGTGCTCTCGGTCATCTACGACGCGCTGCTGGGCGACGAGGGGCGCACGCTGCTCTACTTCCCCATCTACAACTACCTGGGCGGAAACCTCGACGTGGTCCACACGATGCTGAACCACCCGCAGGCGCTGCCCGGCCTGTCGGACGGCGGCGCGCACGTCGGCACCATCTGCGACGCGAGCTTCCCCACGACCATGCTGACCCACTGGGCTCGCGACCGCGCGAAGGGCCTGCCGCTCGAGAAGGTCGTCAAGATGATGACCCACGACACCGCCCGCTACATCGGGATGAACGACCGCGGCACGCTCACCCCCGGCGCCAAGGCCGACGTGAACGTCATCGACCTCGAAAACCTCACCCTGCGCCGGCCGCACCTCGTCGCCGATCTCCCCGCGGGCGGCAAGCGCTTGCTGCAGAACGCCGAGGGCTACCGCGTGACCTTGGTCAACGGCGAGCAGATCATCGACAACGACACCCTCACCAGCGCCCGCCCCGGACGCCTCGTGCGCCTGGGAGCCCGCGCCAGCGCCTGAGCCCGCCGCCTCAGAAGCGGACGCCTACACCGGCGCTGAGGGTGCGGGCGCCTTCGAAGCCCCAGTCCAGGCTGATGTCGACGCCGCCGGGCAGGTCGAAGCGGCTGCCCAGGGCCAGCGTGTGGTGGCCGGGGTCGCTGCCGATAAGCGTGCTGCCGTCGCGCTTCCAGAAGATGGGGCCGCCGAACGCGCGCACGGCGACGTAGGGGCTCCAGACGCGGAAGAGCGTGGCGCCGAACGAGAGATCGACGCGCAGATCCGTGGCGATGAAGCGCTCGCGGGCAGCGCCGGCGACCTCCTCGCGGGTCCAGGCGACGCCGAGGCTGGCGGCGACGGTGGTGGCCAAAAAGAGCTTGGCGCGGTTGGGCTTGAGCCACTGGTGGCCGGCGTAGAGCCCGAGCAGCACGCCGGGTTGGAGGCTGAAGCGGCGCGCGTCCAGCGCGAGGGAGCCGTGGACGATGGCGCCGACGCTGAGGCCGATGACCCAGGCCTCGCCGACCGTGCGTTCTAGCGAGGCGGCGACTGCGTTTTCGAGGAGGTCGACGCGCTGGCCGTCGACCGAGATGTCGGTGTCCAGGCGCGACCACGCCGCGCCGACGCGCCACAGCTTCGGCGGTCCCGAGAGCTTGCTGCCGCCGCCATCACAGCCCGCCACACCGGCGGGCGCGCTGATGCCTCAGGCCTTGGCGCGTCGCGGGGCGCCGAGGAGGGCGAGGCTGAGCGCGAGGGTCGCGAGCAGGAGCGGGATGAGTCGTGGCGTGGGCATGGGGTTCCTCCGGGCGGCCATGATGGCGCAGGGCGGGCGGCGGCGCGAGCTCGCGGACGCGAGGTCAGCGCGCGCCGGCCGCTGGCTCGGGCAACAGCTCGTACAGCCACGCGTACCGAGTCCGCGTGATGAGGCGGGCGTGGGGGCTCTTGGCGAGTCGCTCGGCGAGGCCGTCGAGGCCGCGAGCGACCACGACGAAGCGGGCTCCGAACGCGTCGCGCATGACGGGCGCGGGGTCGTTGGGCTCGTCCGCCTTCACAGTCGAGACCCACAGCCACATCCCGAAGCGCGCGGGGTCGGCGTAGGCGAGGTAGTTCGGGTCGAGGCCGTTGACGTAGCGCGTGTTGGCGTCGTTGTAGAAGAGGAAGACGAAGTCCTCCCAGTTGGTGTTGAAGGTGATGTCGCCCGGCGCGGCGCGCTCGCGGATCTCCTGGGAGATGATGGCCAGCTTGGCCGGGAAGAACTCGGCGCGGTCGCGGACGACGGCGAGGCCGAGGCCGCCTTGGACGCCGATGATGAGGGCGATGGCCGCGATGAGGGCGTACCGCGCGGGTCGCGTGGGCGGTGAGGCGGCGAAGGCGTCGCGCAGGCCCAGGGCGCCGGTGATGACGGCGATCGGGGCATAATACTCGGCGAAGCGCCAGGCGCTGGTGTAGAGCGCGAAGGTCAGCGCGCTGATGCCGAGCCAGAGCGCGGTCTCGAGGCTGGGGCGGACGCGCCGGACGGCGAGGGCCGCGAGGCCGGTCGTGAGTGCGAGGTGGGCCGGCCAGGACTCGCGCAGGATGTGGCCGAAGCCCGGGACCAGCCACTCGCTGCCGACGGCGACGGCGTTGGGGTTGCTGGTCTTGTAGAGGGTGTGGAAGAGCAGGTAGTCGAGGTTTTCGGGGAACCAGGGCGTGACGACGAGGCCGGCGATGAGGCCGGCGGCGACGGCCAGGGGCGCCCGGTAGTCGAAGCGGCGCTCGGCGACGCCAACGAGCAGCAAGTGCATCGCAACGAAGGCCACCAGGATCATGGCCCCGTGGTAAGACAGCATGAAGACGAAGGCGATACCGCAAAGCAGCACGTGGCGCCTGCGAGCGAGGGCGAAGAGCGCCAGCACCATCAGGATGAGCGCGAGGTTTTGGGCGCGCAGCATGAGGAGGCGGCCGGGCATGATGAGGGCGCCGGTGCAGGCCAAGAGCCCCACGAGCGGCGCCATGGGCAGGCGCATCGCCACCGCGAGGGCGGTCAGGGCGGCGGGGACGGCGGCGGCGGTGACCAGCATGCCCCAGCGGAGGCCGTCGAAGAGATCGCCGAACCACGTGAAGGGCACCAGCAGCACGTGCCAGAGCCAGTGGTGATCGGCGCCGTGGTCGCCCAGGACCGTCAGGGGCAGCCAGCTCACGTCCACGAAGGGGCCCTCGTGGGCGATCCACTGGGCGATCTTGATGTGGTAGTAGCCGTCGATGGTCACGGTGGCTGGCGCGCGGAGCACCAGGGGCCCGGCGACCAGCATCACCAGGGCGAAGACGCCCAGAGGAAGCAGGAGCTGCCGGTGGCGTTGGGCGCGGCGCAGGAGATCGGGGGCGGCGTGTTCCAAGGCGGGCGGTGGTCCGTGCGTGGGCGGGCGGTGGGTGCGCTGCGCCGACCGGGGCGAGCCACGGCAGGGTGTGCCGAGGTCGAAATGGCCGCAACAATGGTCGTACGGCCGCAGTTTACCCTGGGGTGGGCGACCGCGGCGCGGCGACGCCTGGTCGGGTGCTCAGCGTGACAAATAGCGAGGCGGCGCCTAGTGGTTTTGAGCGTCGGGCCACCGTCGCGGAGACCTGGGGCTTCGCGGTGGCGGCCATAGCGCTCTCGGTCGGCGTGTTCGCGCTGCACCAAGCGCTGGGCTACGAGGCGCTCTACGGGACGCCCACGGGTCCGCTGGTCTTGTGGGCGCCAGCGATCGTCGGGGTGATGGCCGCGCTGGTAACCCACCGCGGGCTGGTGACCCTGGGCCTGGGCGCGAGCCCGTGGCGCTACCACGCGCTGGCCTTCGCAATACCCGCGGCCTCACTGTTGGCGGTCGACGGCACGCTGCTGCTGGCGGGCGTCGTGCGATTCTCAGGCGGCGTTCAGGGTCTTCAGTGGGGCCTGGTGCCGATCAACCTCTTCGAAGCCGCCGGCGAGGAGATCGGCTTTCGCGGCTGGCTGGTCCCCGCCCTGGCCAGCCGCTACGGCTTCCGCAAGGCGGCCCTGGCGAGCAGCGCGGCCTGGTTCGTTTGGCACCTCCCCGGCGCCATCTGGGGCGATTTCGGCCAGGGAGCGCCCGAGATCTACGGCATCGCCTGCTTCGGCGTCTTCGCCATGGGCTTCGGCGTCTTCTTAGCCTGGCTACGCACCCGCAGCGCCAGCGTCTGGCCCGCCGTGGTCGCCCACGCCGCCCACAACGCGGTGCTCTACGGCCTCTTGCAACACACCCTCGTCGACGTCGAGCCCATCGCCCCCTGGCTGCGCGGCGAGCTAGGCGCGCCGCTGGCCTCCTCGCGGTCGTCATCGGCCTCGTCTGCCTACGCCGCGCACCAGAGCCCGCCCGACCCTAAGCGGGCGGCGCGCTCAGACGCCCCAGACGCCGAGGTCGACTAAGGACGCCGAGGAGGTTTCCTTGCTGCGGGATCCAGAACCCGAGGACGGTGAACAGGCGCAAAGTGCGAAGATGCGAGCGGGCGGTCTTGACCCCTAGTCCCCGCACAACCTGACAGCGAACATGTCTGAACTGATCCAAGCGAGAGAAAACCTGCGCCAGGTCACGGCAGGTAGGGCATCACCTTGGGGATGTAGATCGCGGGCAGTTTGAAGCCGTTGCCCTTGTCGCTCTGAAGCGAGCCCCAGCACTTCACGGTGCCATCGGCGATGAGGGCGCAGCAGCTTGCCGGGCTGATGGCGGACTCGACAGATACATCGATGGCGTGGTCGATCAGCTCGGCTGTGAAGATCTCGTCCAGGGCGCCCGGGCCCTTCTTGTGCTTCCATGTGCTTGCGTAGGGGTCCGGCACCCCGAGGCGGTAGTACCCGCCGGTCATCCCGCCGGTGCCCCAGGTTTGGATGCGGCCGTCGCTGCGCAATCCGGCGATGACCTGCGTGCCGGCGCTGTCCATCTTGACCACGTGGGAGAACCCCCCGAACTGCGTCGGCTCGGTGATCGTCCAGATCCCGCTTGGCGCCAGTTGAAGTTGGTGCAGCCATCCCCATACGGTCCCGTCGCCCCGAATAGCGTTGATACCAGCCTGTGAATCGAGAGACAGCACCTCCGCAAGCGCGATTCCTGACTGTGCGGCTTCAGGCGAAACCGTGAAGGCACGGAGGAGGCCATCGGCGGCGAGATAGATGCTTTTGTTCGTCAAGCCGATGACCGTGCGCGGGGCTTCCATAAGTATCGCGCTCGACTTCCAGCAGAATATTCGGCCATCGGACTGACCGGCACAGGTACCGATATTTCCCTGCCCCGCGCCGAGCGAATGGGCGTCCCTGAACCCGACCACATACACCGCGACATAGGCTGGCGTTTCGGGACTACTGCCGCCTCCGAGCACACTGGGGGAGCTCTGGCCCCAGCATCTCATTCGGCCGTCGCCGAGGACGACGCACGTGCGGTTCGATATCGCCACCGCGCGCACGGCGTAGCCCACGTCTACCACCCGCACCGGCTGCTGCTCCGGCGGCGAGGGCTTGCCCGTCAGCGACCAGTTCCCGAGATCATTCAGTTCGTTGGTACCCCAGCAACGCACCGTTCCGTCGGAGATGACCGCGCAAGTTGATCCACCGCTGGCAGCTAGCTCAATGGGAGCCGCGAGATCCTGGAGCCCCTCGACCTGCGCCGGCGTCGCGTCCGGGGCGGACGACCCACACCAGACTCGGCCGTCGGCCCTGCGCGAACACGCGCCAACCGCGCCGAGCGCGACAGTATCGATGCCCGCGGATCCAGCCGCCGTGAAGGATTCCGCGCTACCGGCACCCCAACAGCGTATCGTCCCGTCACCGATTCGGGAGCAGGTGGAATCGATAGTAGCCGACAGGACAGTTGCGCGTTCGAGACCGGCAATGGCCCAAGGTAGCGGCTCATACGCCGCCTCGACGCCCTCTCCGAGTTGTCCCGCGTCGTTGGCGCCCCAGCACGCGACCGTCCCGTCGCCCACCCGCGCGCAGGTGTGGCCGCCGCCGGCTGCGACGTTGGTGACCAACTCGATGCCCTCGACGGTGGTCCACACGTTCTGGTCGCTGAAGTCGCCGTGGCCGAGCTGGCCTGAGTCGCCTCGGCCCCAGCATGCGACAAGGCCGTCGGCAGCCACCGCGCAGGTGTGTTCGGCGCCGCACGTCACGTCTTTTGCGTAGGCGGCGCCTGATACTTCGACGGATTGTGAGCGGTCCTCGAAGGTGCCGTCGCCGAGCTGACCGCGGTCGTTCGCGCCCCAGCACCGCATCGTGCCGTCGCCCAGGATCGCGCAGGTGTGGCCGTCGCCGGCCGACAGCGCCTTCACGAAGCCCAGGTCCGACACGACCACCGGCACCGCGGAATCCTCCGTCGTCCCATCGCCAAGCTGCCCGCGGTCGTTTCGGCCCCAGCAACGCACCGTGCCGTCGGCGATGGCGGCGCAGGTGTGCTCGGCACCCGCCGCGACGAGCTTGACCAGCTCAAGCCCCACCACCGGAGCCGCGACCTCCCGCGAGACCGTCGTCCCATCGCCAAGCTGCCCGAACTCGTTGTCACCCCAGCACCGGACAGTACCCCGAGCCATCAGCGCGCAAGCGTGGCCGCCGCCGACGGTCACCGCCTTCGCCGCCCGGTCGCCAGGCGTCAGCGCGCTCGCCTCGACGAGGTTCCCGTCGAGATTCCCTGCCTCATCGCGAGCCCGCACCACAAAGAAATACCGCGTATTCGGCTCCAGACCACTCACCACATGCTCAAGCGCCCCCGCCGGGCTCTCATCATCGGCGACAAAAGGCTGACACCCCCCCTTCGCCACCCGAGCCTCCGAGACGCACACCTCATAGACAATCGCCTCCGCAGGCGAAAAGTCGTCCGACGCCGCCTCCCAACTCAGCAAGATCTCGGTCGCCCCCAAAGCCTCCGCCCCAACCACCCCGCCAAAAACCGGCGCCGTGGTATCCCCCGCACCACCGTCCGCGTCGCCCGAGTCGCCGTCAGCGTCCGAGTCCGCATCCGACGGCGAAATCGAGTCCGAGTCCGCGGCTGCATCAACCTCTGCGTCAGGTTCAGTGGCGACCTCGGGCTCCATCACCACGTCAGGCTCCATCACCACGTCGACTTCGGTGACCACATCGGCTTCGGCGACCAGGTCGGGCTCGGGTTCGGCGACATCGAGCTCCGACTCGGGCTCGGCGGCAGCATCGGGCTCCGCGATGTCGGGCTCGGCGGAGTCCAACTCAGACTCCGCGGCCCCGTCGAGTCTCGCTGGGATATCGAACTCCGGCGCCACGTCGCCTGCCACCTCGCCGTCGCCGTCCGTGAGGCCGTCGGGCACCGGGACGTCGAGCTCCGCGTCCTGCTCGCCGCCGCCGTCGCCCGCGGGAACGGCGTCCGCGAGGACGGGGGCGTCGGGCTCTGCATCCACCACGGGAACGGCGCCCGTGTCCTCGCGCCGGGCCGCGTCCGAGGCGCCGTCCCCGCCCCCGGGCGCGTCAATCCCGGCATCCATCTGGGCGTCCGTCGCTCCCGAGTCCCCCAATCCCCTCGACTGCCCACAGGCCGTGATGAGGAGGAGCGCGAGCGCAGCCCATCGCCCCCCAAGCATCGATACGGCCCGGTCCGACGCGAGGCGGGCACCACCGGAAGCGGATGGGCGCTCAGTCACTGGCCTGGCTCCTCAGGTTCGGCCGTAACGAGCCGGTGAAATCAGGGAACGCCCGAAGTGCCACGCGGGCTTGGTCGACACCGGCTCCGGCATCCCTGGCCACGCGGACGGCCGGCTGCTCGGTCCTGCCGGACTCGACGATCCGGGGAGTGGTCCAGGCGGAGAAGGTCACGCCCTCACCGCCGAGTACGGACGTTCAGTGTTCGAGCGGTGCGGGCGGGCGGCATGACGTCTCCAAGCGGGGCCATCGCGTCGGCAGCGCGCGAGGGGAACCAGCGATCGGGGACAATAGCGAAGTCGCGCGGGAATAAGTTTGAAAATCGTCGTGTGGACGACGGTTACATGGACCGGATCTCGGGCTGGCTTTTCGCGTTGCAGCGGTCCTCGACTGGGGGCATGGCTGGAGGTTTCTCCGAGCTGGGCGTCGGCAGCGACGGGGCGGGCGACCGGGCGGTCATCTTGGCGGGATATGGCTGTAACTCTTACACATTCTTTGGAGGGCGCGTGACAGTCGAAATCGCTCGGTGCGGATTGGCTTCTCGATTTCGGTGCCCGCGCGGCGCGGTCCGAGGGTGTAACAGTTTGACGCGGCGCAGCATGGCGCGTTGCGGAGACGGCGTTCGGTGGGCCGGGTGCGTGCTCGGCGGGGGGTGCTGGCGCGAATTTGCGGGCGGTCCACTCGGCCAGGCGCGCTCAGACGCCCCAGACGCCGAGGTCGACCAGGGACGCCTCGCGGGTCTGGTTCGGGCGGCCGTGGAGCGGTCGCAGGACGGCCTCTCCCTCGCGCGCCAGGGCGCCTTCTGGGGCGCCGGGGCAGCGGTTCGAGAGCGCGCAGCTTCGGCAGCGCGGCGGCTGGCGCACGAAGGCCGGCCAGCGGGGGCGGCCGGCGAGGGTCAGCGCCAGGATCGGCGGCGTCGCGGCGAGGTGGTCGAGCAGATCGGGCAGGTGGCAGAAGGGGATGCCGTGGACCAGCACGGGCAGCCCGGCCTCGCTGCCGACCTCGATGGCTTCGCGGGCGATCGACGCCGCCGCGAGCAGCGACGCGCCGTGTTCGCCGTCCACCGCGGTCGCCACGTCCAGCACCAGCGCGCGGGCGCCCAGGGCGCGGGCCTCGACGACAAACGGTCCGACATAAGCCAGCTCGCCCGCCTCGGGCTCCAGGTGAAACACCCAGGGGATACCTGACTCTCCGAGGGATTTCGCGGCGGCGGCGCGTAGCTCGGGGGTGCCTCCGGGCACGATGAGCGCGTGGTTGAAGCCGAACTGGCGCGCCCGCGAGACGAAGGCCGGGCGGTCCAGCGGCGCGCCCGTGGTCTCCAGCGCGATGACCGAGAAGCCGCGCTGGGCCGCGGCGTCGAAGGCCGTCAGCAGGTCGCGGGGGGTGGTCTGGGGCTCGGGGCGCAGCGAGACGCGCTCGACGCCGCGGGCGCGCAGACGGTCCAGCAGCTCGGGCAGCGGGCCCTCGTGGGGCGCGGGCACCGAAGACACGCCGTGGCGCGCGCGGGCTCGCGACGCGACGCCCTCGAGCTGGCGGGTGCGGTCGATGACGACGTCGCGGCCGGGATCCTGGACGTAGGAGCGGATGAACTGGGGCGCGAGGTCGGCGAACTCGCCGCGCACGGGCAGCGGAAAGAGCGTCTCGTCCCAGAACTGGATGTCCACGCCGTACTTTTCGGGCTCGAGATGCACCGGCGAGCCGTAGAGCAGCAGGAAGGGGTTGAGGTTGACCTCGAGCAGGTCGTGGCCGCTGAGCACCTCGGGCAGCATGCGCATGTTCACTTCGTGCGCGCGCTCGGTCTCGCCGGGGTGGCCGGGGATGATGTCGAAGGACACGAGGCGCTGCAGGCCCGCTACGTCGAGGTGGTCGGACGGCCCACTGGTAGCACCAACGCCAGCTACCTCATCTGGAGGGTCCGGCAGGCCGAGAAGGGCAAGATCCCCGTCGGGCCGCGGGCCGCCAGGACCAGCGACGGCGAGACGGTGGAGTTCAAGGTGCTGCCGCTGCGGATGGAGGCCGAGCTGGTCGCCAAGCTCGACGAGGCCCGCGAGCGGCTCGGGCTGAAGTCGCGGATGGATCTGTTTCGACGCGCACTCGGGGTGTACCTCGAGGGCGCGGGCGAGGTGGAGGTGGGCAAGATGTTCGGGGCGGAGGGGTAGGCGCGAGGCGCGGCGCCAAGCTCAGGCGGCAATTGGAGTGGCGGCGAGACACGAGCTAAGCGATAGGTGTTCGTGTTCCCGATGTTCTTCCGAGCCCAGTCGCCCACCGGACCGCCATCCGCATCGGAGCCCCGGACGACCGAGGAGGGGTGTGGGCTCCAGCTACGCATCGGTCGGACTGAACGACCCAGTCTGATGCGAGTTCCACACCCCTCCCGGCGCAACCCCATCATAGCGGCTCGCCCAAAGACGAGCCTGGGCCTCAGAGGCCCTTCTTCCACATGGGACCGCTCCGCACCCGCACCGCGCGGCTCGGTCCACGGTGTCTGCGCTCCGCGAAGAGCATCCCTCCGCGAACGCCGCGCCAATCGAATGGGTCACGGCAGATAAGGCATCACGCGCGGGGTGTGGGTTGCTTTTCTGAGCCCGCTATCTTGGGCGACGAGGCCCCAGCACAGGACCTGACCATCGGCGATCAGGGCACAGTTCGCGCCGCTGAAGGTCGACTCGATCGAGAGCGCTACGGCGTTCTCGATGAGATCTGCCACGAAGGCGAGCTTGAAATCGTCGTAGTTCTTCCAATTGTGCCACGTCGTCGCGTACGGGTCTGCGACGCCGAGTCGATAGTACGCGCCCACGGATCCGCCCTCGCCCCAAGCCAAGACTCGGCCATCGCTCCGCAGGGCCGCGGTCACCGCGCGGCCTGAGCTGTCGGCCCGCACGATGTTCGCGAAGCCCCCAAGCTGGATCGGCGTAGCGAGGAACCACGCCGCGGTGGGCGCGGTCATGGTCAAAGGCTGATTCCACATCCACAGGGAACCATCGCCTCGGACCGCGACAAGCCCGGCACTCGAGTCGAGAAATACGATGCGGTCGATTCCCGGCTCGACCCCGCCCGATTCGGTGGGCGTGCTCCATCGGTACATCAAGCCGTCGGCGGCCACATAGCGGCCCACATTGGACAAGCCGATCACGTCGTGGGCCACCTCGATGGCAAAGGGCTCTAGGCCCCAGCAAAAGAGTCGCCCATCGGTCCGACCTGCGCAGGTTTCCTTATATGAGGACCCGGTACCGATGGCAAGAGCGTCACCGAACCCAAGCACGAGGACCGTCACAAACAGCGGCACAGGTGGATTGTTCCCTCCCCCGAGGTACGCCCCCTCCCCGCCCCAGCACTGCATTCGGCCGTCGCCCCTGGCCGCGCAGATTCGGTCGGAGATGCCGAACGCGCTGATTGCACCTTGAACATTGTACGCGTCGACCGGCCACGCTTCCTGCGAGGCGTTCTTGCCCGCGCTCGGCCAATTTCCGAGTTGATTCACGTCGTTGAATCCCCAGCATCGCACCGTCCCGTCGGAAATTACGGCACACGTGGACGCAAGTCCGGCCGCGAGATCGACAGGACCTGCGAGCGCGATCAGCCCCTCGACCGGGGTGGGGACGAGGGCACTCGACGCCGCCCTTCCAGACCTCCGAGAGTCCAACGCGACGGCACCGTCGGCCTTTCGCGCACATCCTGACCGTCCCCACACCGAACGAATCGACGAGTTCGAGCGCGGGCGCGGCGAGGGCCGACGCACTTCCGGCTCCACGGCACTGTGGCGTCCAGCATCGCCGACGCGGGCACACGTTGTGGGCCCCGCCGCGCGGAGATGTGATGCGCTCGACCCCCGGCACGAAGGATCGGCAGGGTTTCGAGCGTCCGAGCGCCGCGGGATCGCCGAGTTGGCCCTGGTCATTCGCACCCCAGCAGGCGACCTGTCCGTTGCCGAGGCGCGCACAGCTATGGGCGCTGCCGGTGGCGACCGAGGTCACGAGCTGAAGGGCGTCGACTGTCGCCCAGGCGTTGCGGTCCTCGCCGTCGCCATGGCCGAGCTGGCCCGAGTCGCCGCGGCCCCAGCAGGCGACGAGGCCGTCGGCGGCCACGGCGCAGGTGTGCTCGGCGCCGCAAGCCACGTCTTTTACATAGGCCGCACCTGACACTTCGACGGGTGTGAGGCGGTCCTCGACGGTCCCGTCGCCAAGCTGGCCGCGGTCATTGGCGCCCCAGCAACGCATCGTGCCGTCGCCCAGAATCGCGCAGGTGTGGCCCTCGCCGGCTGACAACGCCTTCACGAAGCCGAGTTCCCCCACGACCACCGGCACGGTCGAGTCGTCGGTCGTTCCGTCGCCGAGCTGGCCGCGGTCGTTCCCGACCCCAACAACGCACGGTGCCGTCGGCGATGGCCGCGCAGGTGTGGTCGGCGCCGGCGCGATGAGCTGCGAGTTCGACGCCCGCACGACCGGCGCCGCGACGTCGCGCGTGGTCTGGTCCCGTCGCCAAGCTGCCCGAAAGTCGTTGTCTCCCCAGCAACGCACGGTGCCCCGCGCCATCAGCGCGCAAGCGTGTCCCCCGCCGACCGCCACCGCCTTCGCCGCATGATTCCCAGGCGTGAGCGCGGTCGCCTCGACGAGGTTGCCGTCGAGATTCCCCGCCTCATCGCGAGCCCGAACCACGAAGAAATACCGCGTGTTCTCCTCAAGCCCCTCGACGAGATGCTCGACGACGCCCGCCGCGCTCACGTCGCCAACGATCCAAGGCACGCAAGCCCCCTTCGCCACGCGCGACTCCGAGATGCAGACCTCATAGACGATGTCCTCAGGCCACGAGACGTCGTCCTCGGCCGCGTCCCAAGTGAGCAAGACCTCGGTCGTCGAGACCGCCTCCGCGCTGACCACGCCGCCGAAGAGCGGCGCCACGAGATCGCCGAGCGGCCCCCCGTCCGCATCGGCGCCGTCCGGCTCCGACGTGTCGGGCTCGGTAGCTGTGTCGGGCTCGGGTTCGGCGACATCGGGCTCCGAATCGGGCTCGGCGGCGATGTCAGGCTCCGCGGTGTCTGGCCCGGCGGAGTCCAACTCAGGCTCCGCGGCCCCGTCCGGTCCGGCGGCGTCAGCTCCCGGCTCGACAGAATCAGGCTCGGCGACAACGTCGAGCAGAACAACGTCCGGCTCGGGCTCGGCGATGGCGTCAGGCTCGGCCACATCAGGGTTGACGGCATCAGGCCCGACAGCATCAGGGCCGGCTGTGTCAGGCTCGGCCGCATCCGTCACCGCAGGATCTTCCCCCACCGCGTCGGCCCCGCCGAGCATGTCGGGGCCGCCAATGTCTGACTCGGGCTCGCCAACCGCATCGGGCTCGGCCGCGTCAGACTTGATAGCATCGGCTCCTGCGACGTCCGGCTCGTCCGTATCCGGCCCCGATGGGGTATCGAACTCGGTTGCCACGTCGCCTGCCAGCCGGCCGTCGCCGTCGGTGAGGCCGTCCGGCGCCGCGACGTCCAGCTCCGTGTCCTGCTCGTCTCCGTCGTCGCCTGCCGAAAGGGCGTCCACATGGGCGGGCGCGTCCGACGCGGCTTCCGCCCCGCGAACGGCGTCCGTGTCCTTGGGGCCGGCCGCGTCTAAGTCTCCGGCCCCCGGCGCGTCAAGCCCTACTTCCATCCGCCCGTCCGTCGCTCCCGCGTCCCCCACTCCCTTTGACGGCTCACAGGCCGTGAAGAGAAGGGCGGTGAGCACAGCCCATCGCCCTACGAACATTGATACGGCCCGGTCCGACGCGCAGGGGGGACCGCACGACAATGATGCGCGCTCAGTCACTGGACTTGCTCCTCAGGGTCGGCCGTACCGAGCCTGTCGAGTCGGGGAACGACCAGAGTATCAAGCGGGCCTGGTCGATACCGGCTCCGGCATCCTCGGTCACGAGCGCGGCCGGGTGCTCCGTGCTGCCAGACTCGATTTTCCAGGGCGTGGTCCACGCGGAGAAGATTGCGCCCTCCTCGACGCAGATCGGCAAGTGATCCGGCGGGTGGCTGCGGACGTAAACGATCCCCGGATCTGGCGTGGACGGGGACCCGTTGCCAGCATCCACAGGCGCCAGGATGTCCGTCTGCGCGGTCATGTGCAGCATGCCGCGGAACCAAGCGACGAGAGGGCGGCCGGTGATGCTCGGGGTAAGGCATTCCTCGCTATCGTAGCTCCGAGCTTGCCAGTGGGAGACGCTCGCCGCGCTGGGGGAGGCGGGATCAAAGTCCCAGACGGTGAGCGCGGAGGCGGCCGCCACGACGGGCGGCTCGCCCCCGCCGAGCAGGTCGGCACCGAAGGCCACCGTGATGTGGCCCAGGAGTTCTGCGTCGACGACATCCGACGGCACTGAGGCGACGCTCAGGCCTGTGATCGGGACGAGGTCGGGGACGCCCTCCACTAATTCCCACTGCTCAGGGTGCGGGAATGTCACGGGCCTCTCGATCCGAGCAACACGCAGCGCCCCCGCGGGTTCAGCCTCCAGGTCGGTGTAGAAGAGGTAGAGAAAACCGCCTTGGACCGCCATCGCAGTCATGGAGTCCATCGAGAGATGGACGCCGTTCGAAGATGACGGTAGTTCGAGTTCGTGCATGGACCCGTCATGACCGATCCAGCAGATCACGAACTCGGTGTCCGTGCCCCCAGAGATCGGCCGTCCGATAGCGAAGAAGAGCTGTTCTGGATGCGTCGCATCGGCCGCGCCGCCGGCCGCAGCTAGCGTCACGAAGTCCGATCCCGCGGGCAGATCGTCCTCCGCGGCGGGCGGGCAAGCGGGACTGTCGTCGTCCCAGGCGCAGTCTCGCCACCGGTACCGGAGCGTTCCCGAGGGACTGAGCCAGAGCAGCCACCGTCGCGCGCCGGTGCGCGCACTCACGAGGTCCGAGCCACTTGGCACCCAGGGACCCTCAAGATCGGTTCCGAGCTGGGTATCCTCGGTCCAGAGGCCGATCGCGTCCGATGCCGCGCGGACGGCCGAGATGATCTGACCGGCCGCGGCCTTGGCCTCTGCGGTCTGGCATTCCGTGTTGTCGGGAGGGGACGCGGAGGGGTCGCAGGCCGGGGCCTCCGCACACGCCCCGTCCGTCTCGCAGGTGGGGCCGAGCGCGCAGGTGGTTTCCGGTGCGCAGGCTGCCCCGGCACCGCAAGTCGGTTCAGGGCTGCACGAGACATCGCAGACCGGGAGGTCCGTCAAGGTGTGAGCCGCATCTATGAGCCCACTGCGGAACGCCGTCAGCGTCCGGGCGTCGAGTTGGACGAGCGAGTCGAGGAAGAGACGCGTGAGATCGCGGTAGCTCCAGGGGAGCGCATCGAGCCTCGGGACGGTGATGCCATGGTGCGGCGCCGCCGGTATCGCGAGGTCGCCCAGGAGTTGGCCGAGCTTTGTGATGATCCGCGAGTTGTCGGCGAGGTCCGGTGTCCGAACGGTCTCGCTGAGGTGCATCGGCATGTAGATTGGCGGATCGGACTCAGATGCCATCGGATCGATGACCTGGCTCGGCGCGCGCTCGGCAAAGCCCTGTGGAAGCATGTCCCCGAACTCGGGACATGGGCACGGGTCAAGGCCCGGGTCCGGGCCGCACTTGTAGCCGAGGTACCACTCCGGCACGCCGCCGCAGACTGGCTCCCGCGCGTAAGCCTGGCGCATCACGCCCATGATGTCGCCCACGCCCTCGTGGACCCAGCGGTGAGAGATCTCCGGAATCTCTTCAAAGCCCTTTGCAATCGCCGCGCCGTGCTCGATTCCGTGGCAGAGCTCGTGAGCGAGCGTGTATTGGAACGCATCGTCGCGATCGGGGGTAAGGAGGTTTGCAGAAATGACGACGAGCTTTCCCTGTTCAAACCACCTACCAGGGCTGGCACCACCATCACCGCTCGCGAATGCGGGGTGGATCGTGCACTGCGTCAGTGGGTCGTAGCAGCAGTCCGGCGGCGGGTCGCCTGGACCGTCCGGACAAGCGGACGACAGGGGGCACGATTCGACCTCCCCGAAATCCGTCAGGGCGCGGAGGCGGTGCTCGGAGGACATTGGGTCGTTGTCCCACCCCACTTGCCCGGTCCACTCATAGTAGAAGGCACCGACATGATCGAGGGCGACGCGAAGGACCTCGCCGGTGGCCGAACAGGAGGAGGCGCGGCAGTCGACGGCCACTTCGCAGGAAACCGGCTCGCCGGTTGCGGAGGCGCAGTAGGTGTACGCGTGCCCAGATCCCGATTGCGCGAACTCACACCGATCCTCGGCGTTCTGAGCGCTTTCGATAAGCGTCGAGTATTGGAGCATCTCGGGCCCTATCCACGGTGCGACAGGGTTGAACTCCACCTCCTCGGCCACCGGGTACACGGTCGCGTCCTCGCACTCGCTTGGCGCCGGAGCCGACTCGAGCGCTGTGGCGCGCGGTGCGACGACCTGCGAGTAGGCTTCGATGTGGCGCGCCTCGGGCGAGAGGTCAGGCCAGGTCAGGTTCGAGGCGCGTGGGTCTACCTGGTGGGCGCGCCCGTCGGCGCGGCCGATGTAGACGTCGGGCTGCTCGATGCGGCCGAGCACGCGGATACGCCACGTTGGGACCGCGAGCTGGGCGGCGCGGCCGAGGGCGACTGGGTCGAAGATGCCCGCGATGGACTCCACGCCGTCCGCAACGTCCGCCTGCACGATGCCGGCGGCCAGGGCCGCGGCCGTGGGCGCCGAGATCGAGCTTGTGTTTGAGTCGAGCGCGGCCGGGGGCGTGAGGCTCGCGCCGACGCGGGCGACACGCTCGTCGCGGACGAGGACGGTGAGGCTCGCCGTGAAGACGGGGGCTCCGTCGATTTCCTCCAAGAAGTGGACCCGGTCGGCGCCGTCTCGGTCCTTGACGATGCCGGCGAGCGGGAAGGTGACGCGCGTGCCGATGTCCGCCGGGTCGATGCCGAAGAGCTGGGCGTTTTCGGCGAGGAACGCTCGGGCGATGGTCTCGGCGTCGCTTCCCGTGGGAGCGTTCGTCGCGAGCCTGAGATCGCAGCCCCGGATCGAGGTGAAATAGCCGCGTCCGTCGGTCGTGAAGCCGGGCCGGTCGCCGCGGAGGCCCATGGCGCGACACCGCAAGCGCAACGCCTCACGCGCGGCATCGGCCGCGGGACCGGTGCCAAGAGCTGCGAGGCGGGCGGTCCATTCCTGCTCGACGGCCGCGGCGATTGCCGCGTGACGGTTGAGGTGAGGCTCGACGGGCCAGTCGCGTCCGGCGCTTGCGACGAGCTTATTGAGTGATGTCGCCCCCGTGGTCGTGTCCCGGAGCTGGAGATACACCGTGTAAGGGCTGCCGGAGACAATCTCGGGCACGGTTAACGTCACGGAGTCACTGCCGGCGGGAGCGAGCGTCGCGAACAAGGGCGAGTCCGACTCGTCGGCCCGTAATACCTGGAGTTCATAGGCGACGCCGGCCGGCAGGGCGAGGGCGCCCCATTCGGCGTGAATGTCGGTCGCGGGATCGCCGCGCCCTGCCGTGAGGAAGTCGGCCACAGGCCAGTCGGGCGGAATCCCGTGAACCGAGAGCGCCGCGAGGCTCGCCGTCAGCTCGGTCGGGGACGTGGCCGCGGTAAACGTGTCGATGACGCGAAGGTGGACGGTGTGGGGGCTGAGCGGCATGAGGGCCGACAGGACGGCGCTCGTCTGGTTCACAGGGTACTGCGCAGAGAGGACCGTCGCGTCGTCATCGTCATCTCGGGTGACTTCGAGTTGAAAGGCGTATCGGGCCGAGAGGGTGAGGGGACTCCAGCGGACGATCACATCGGTCGCGGGGTCGCCACGCTCGGCCGTCAGCCAAGCTGTCGACGGCCAGGACCAGCCGACTCCGAGCGGCGACGTCGGCATCGTGACGGTCGCGGTCAGTATCTCGGCGGTCGGGTAGCCCTGGTTGTCGTGGAGGATGACCTGGACCGCGTAGGTGCTGCCCGGGGTCAGGTCGGGGACCGTGGCGTAGGGCGAGGTTTGGCCGAAGTATCGCCAGAATGAGACGGGGCCCGTGGGGTCAGTGGGGGTGACTGTCACTTCATACGCGCAGGAACCCTCAGTCGAATCGGCCGCCGTCCACTCGAGGCGCAGCTCCGTGTCGCTCAGCGGGGTTGCCGTGAGCGCGGGGGACCCGACCCAGGCCGCCGTTGAGGCGGCCGTGGTCGCGGAGAGCGTCGGGCCGTCGTTGGACTCGTTGTCCCACCAGTCCACCGCCTCGATCTGGAGGTCGTAGGTGGTCGCCGAGCGGAGGCCCAGCAAGCGCTGGCAGCCCTGGCCGGTTGCGAGGATGCACTCCGCGGGTACCGGGTTCGCGCCGGTGTAGATGAGGTACTTCTTGATGCCGCTGGGATCGGACGCATCGGGCCATGCGAGGTCGAGCCAGCGAAGGCCGGTGGCTGTGACGCTGATGGATGACGGATCGGGCCACGTCGGTGGGTCAGTATCGGAGGTGAGCCCACCGAGGGACAGCTTGAGCGATTCCGCCGAACATGCGTCCAGGGTGTACCCGTCGCAGGCGAAAACCAGGACCCCGTAGTCCGTGGCCGCGTCCACCGGGAAGGCATACGGGAACGTGACAGGCTCCGCGACCCATGCGCTGTCGGCGATGAAGCCGTCCTCGTAGACCACCACGAAGTAGGCGAGCACCGCGACGTCATCTTCGGCACCGGACCACGTGAGTTCGAGGTCGTTCGTACCAACGACGCCCGAGATCTGGGCGCTCCCACTCCAGGTCGGTCTATCGGCGTCCATGGTCCAGATCGTGCCAGAGAGCGCGGTCTCTTGGATGTTTCCGGCCGTGTCCTCGACGCTTACGCTGACGCTGTAGCTCTCGCCGAGGGTGAGACCGTCGAGGTGAAAGCTCGTTGCGCTAATACCCGCGCCGGTTACAGGCTCGCCGTCGACCACGACGTGGTAGCGCTGGATGCCGACGTCATCCCAGGCTGGGGGCCAGTCGAGGTCGGCGGACGTGGAGTGGGGGTGGATGGTCAGCGCCGGGAGAGGCCAGACTGGCGGGTTGGTATCGGCCATCGCGAAGGGTTGAGGCGCGAGCGGTTCCGATGGCACGCCTGCGAGGTCGACCGCTGTCACCTCGAAGGCGTACGTGCCGGTGGGCGACAGCCCCGTCGCGCGCCAACTCCTCGCAGGCGAGACGACGACAGCGATGAGTACGTCATCCTGACGGATCTCGTAGTGGGATACGGCGCTTTCGGGCTCGGCCGCGGTCCAAGCCAGTTCGACCGCAGTGGACTCGGGCCCGAAGGAAACGTACGCATTCGAGTAAAAGGCGACGGCCGAGACTGTGCCGCAGCTCGCACTCGGTTCGTGCGAGCACTGGCCGGTCGCCAGGCAGTCGTCGTCGGTGCACGGGTCGCCATCGTCGCATTCCGCTTCAGCGGGAAGCCGGCCGAAGCCGCAGCCGGCGCCGGGCAGGGTAAGGACCGCGACAGCGCCGATCTCGGTCCACTTGCCAATGACCCGGCCGCGGGCGAAAGCGCTCGAGCCCATGCGTATGGTGCCGTTCGGGGCCCAAATCTGCGTGTTTAGCGTACCGGATGCACCGAAGCTGACCGAGGGTGGATCGTCGCCCAACGCCCCCGTCGTTCCGTTCTCCCCGAGGACGAGGACGACGGTGTCCTGGGCGAGAACGCCATAATCCCATGAGGCGCCGATGCTGGAGTAGGCACCGGCAGTGAGTCGGGTCTCGATGAGTACGGAGGCGGCGTGCCCGAACTCGACACGTGCGTGGTCACCAATCGTCAGACTTCCGATGGCGTAGTTTTCGCCGATGAGGCGCAGGACCGTCGGCGTCTCCTCCGTGCCGGCTTCAAGCGTGATCGACTGGTAGAGCCCCCAATCGAGTTCGACCTCGGTGCCAGCGCCGACGGTGATGGGCGCCTCACCCGTCTCGGGCGGGAAGTCGGGGGCCTCGAAATCCACTAGTACGACGGGAAGTGTAAGCGCGTCATCGGTCGCACCCGGCGGGAAGGTCGACGGCGCGGGGGAGAGCGATGTCGAGTAGTAGACGGTGCCGTTGACCGCGGGCGTGCCGCGGAGGCTAACCGCGTCGCCCCAGACACTTCCGTAGACGGTGGTCCCGGTGCCGAGCGTGACAGCGGCGTTGTCGGCGAGACACGGTGCCGCGGTGGCGTCCTGGGCCGCTACGTCGCCGATGATGAGCGAGCCGTCGCCGATGAAGAGGCTTCGGTGGGCGGCGACGGCCCAGTTGGGGCCGTCATCGGCGGAGGCCGCGCGGGGCAGCACGGCGAGGGTCAGCGCTGCGGCGGCGAAGGCGGCGCGCTGGAGTCGCCGCCGCGGGGGCCATGCACCATCACCTCGGGGGGGGTACGTACGTTCAGTGTTCGAGCGACGCGGGCGGGCGGCATGACGTCTCCAAGCGGGGCCATCGCGTCGTCAGCGCGCGAATTGGACCAGCGATCGGGGACATTAACCAAGTCGCGCGAGAAGAGGATTGAAAATCGTCGCAGGGATGACGGTTACAGATACCGGATCTCGGGCAGTTTTTCTGCGTTGCACCGGTCCCCTGGCGCGGGCAGGGTCGGGGGTTTTCCCGGCTCGGACGGCGCCGCGGATTCGGGCGGGAGCCGGGCGAGTTTCTGGGCGTAGAGCGCCTGAAACCGTTACCGATTTCGCAGAGACGGCTGGCCGTGCAAACCGACCGCTACGGATTGAAGGTTTCGATTCGGATGGGTTTGAAGCGCATGACGAAAGTGTAACAGATTGACGCGTCGCAGCACCGCGCCATGCAACACGCCGGTCAGGGTCGATATCCGCCCCGGTTCTGTGAAGCGCGCGCTACGGTTGTAGCCGGCTCGCAAATCGCAGCAGCACCTGCTCGACGCGGCGGGGCAGGCGCAGGGTGACCTCGACCACTGGCGCGGGGGAGCCTTCGCAGGTGTCGTCGTCGCAGCGGACCACGAACGCGCTGATGGCGCCTCGGCGTTTGAAGGGTTCCAGCGCCGCGCGGACGTCGCGTTCGAGGGGGGCGGGCGCTTGATTGGGCGCCGGCGCGGAAGGCTTGGCGCTCGAGGACCGACTCAACGGCGGCGCCGACGCGGGCGATGACGGCCTCGTCGCTCACGCCGGCCCGCGCGGGGTGGCGCCGACGATGAAGGTCTGGCTGTCGTCGGAAAGCGGTGCGGGGTCGAAGTCGCCGTGCTCGGCCAGGATGTCGAAGCCGGCCTCGGCCAGAAGCTCGCGCACGCGGCGGGGCGGCAAGAGCAGGTGCTGGATGCAGTCGCTCAGCTCGGTGGCAGGGCCGCCCTTCGGTGAGGTCAGCTCGTAGCGATAGTGGATGTCGACGCGGCGCGGGTGCGTAGCTGGCGCTCGCTCTCCCACACGTCGACCCGCCCTCGGCGTCCACCGCCGACAACGTCTGGGCGAACTCGTCCTCGCTCTCCTCGTCGAGGGTGGGCTCGTCGAGCACCGCGTCGTCCACCGTAGACGTCGACCACAGGCGCCCGCCGGGCGTGAGGTGCCGAGCCGCGGCCCTAAAACAGGCAAGCACCGCCTCATCATTTGGAGGGCGCAGAGCGCGTTGTAGGGGATGAGGACCCGCTCGAAGTGCCGCCGAGGTCGAAACCCGTCATGTCGCCTTCGAGCAGCCGCGGGCCGCTGGGCTTCCGTGCTCAGGCTCGGCGACCGCGCGGGCCAGCTTCGCCGGGTCGTGGTCCAGCCCCGTCATCGTCAGGCCAGCCCGCGCTAGCTCGACCAGCACCCGCCCGCTGCCGCAGCCCAGCTCCAGCACCGAGGCCGCCCCGGCGCACACGTGCCGATAGAACGCGATGTCGCCCGGCGTGCCGCGGTGTAGCAGGTCGTAGACCCGTGCGCGGGCGGCGGGTTCCCAGGCGGTGGCTGGCTGGTTCACGTCGGTGTCGCCTCGCGAATTCGGGTGCAGCCTAGCACCGCGCGCGGTGATTGTCGGGGCGGCGGTGGCGCGGTAGGACGAATGAAAGCACGGGTGGGGGAAGCGGCATGCACGGGAAGACCTGCGTCATCACGGGCGCGAACTCGGGGATCGGCAAGGCGACGGCGGTCGAGCTGGCGCGGCGCGGGGCCCACGTCGTGATGGTGTGCCGTAGCCCCGAGCGCGGCGCGGCAGCCCAGGCCGAGATCCGGCGCGACTCGCGCAGCGAGCGGGTCGATCTGCTCACAGCCGATCTCGGGCGGTTGTCCACGGTGCGGGCGGTGGCGGCCGAGATCGGGCAGCGCTACGAGCGGCTGGACGTGCTGATCAACAACGCGGGGGTCTATCTCGCGAAGCGTGAGCTCAGCCCGGACGGCTACGAGGCGACGCTGTCCTCAAATCACCTGGGGCATTTCGAGCTGACGCGGCGGCTTGAGTCGATCCTGAAGGCCGACGGTGGCGCGCGGGTGGTGAACGTGTCCTCGGCGGGGCACATGCTGGGGCGCATGCCCTTTGACGACCTGCAGGCGGAGCGCGGCTACCAGGGGCTGCTGACTTACTGCAACTGGAAGCTGGGCAACGTGCTCTTCTCCAATGAGCTGGCGCGGCGCTGGGCGGGCAGCGGGGTGACGTCGAACGCGCTGCATCCGGGCGCGGTGGCGTCGGGGTTTGCGCACAACAACAAGGACTGGTTCGGCGGGATCGTGAAGCTGGGCCGGGCCTTCCTCATCAGCAGCGCGAAGGGGGCGCGGACCTCGGTGCACCTGGCCTGCGCGCCCGAGGTCGAGGGCGTGACCGGCGGGTATTTCCAGCGTTCGAAGGCGTCGAAGGCGTCACGGCGGGCGCGAAATGAGGCCGACGCGCGGCGATTGTGGGCGGTGAGCGAGGAGCTTGCTGACCGAATCGAGTGACCGAGCGGGGGGCGGCGGCGTATGACGCGGGCGATGGGTACCTACTGAACGAGGAGTGATCCGATGATGGTGCGAGTGAGCTTGGTGGCGATGTGTCTGGTGTTCGCTGGGTGTGAGAAGGCTCCGGCCACGGGCGCGGCGCCCGCAGACGGCGCGAAGCCTGCTGAGAAGGCCGCGCCCGCCGAGGAGGCCGCGCCCGCCGAGAAGGCCGCGCCCGCCGAGAAGGCCGCGGCCGTTGAGAAGGCCGCTGAGGCCGCACCCGCAGAGCACCCGGCGCTCAGCGCGCCCAAGGCGTTCACGGCCACCGAAGACGCCGCCGTCGGAACCCTCGACGAGGGTATCGGGCTGGCGGTCGGCGCGACCGTGCCGGCCTTCACCGCGACCCAGGCCGACGGGACCAAGGTGAGCTTGGCCGAGCTGCTCGCGAAGGGCCCCGTGCTCGTCGCCTTCTACCGCGGCGGCTGGTGCCCCTACTGCAACTTCCAGGTTCAGCAGATGAGCCAGGCGTTTCCTCGCTTTCAGACGCTCGGCGTCACGCCGGTGATGGTCAGCGTCGACGCGCCGGACGCCGCGGCCATGGCCAAGCGGGCCTACGACGTGCCCTTCCCGATCCTCGCCGACCCGGAGGGCGCGGTGATGGACGCGTTCAAGGTCGGGTACACGCTGGACGAGGCGACCTTCGACAAGCTCAAGGGCTACGGGCACAACCTCGAGGCCTGGGCCGGAAACGACAAGCGCCGCCTGCCCCATCCGGGGATCTTCTTGGTGGGGACCGACTCGGTGGTGCGCTTCGCCCACGCGGCGGCGGACTACAAGACGCGGCCCTCGGTGGAGCAGCTGATCAAGGTCGTCGAGGCGCAGAAGGCGGCGCCGACGGAGGGCGAGTGAGCGACAGCTTCGACGGCGCCAGAGCCTTCGTCGGCGGCGCGACCGGCTACACCGGGCAGGCGGTGGTGGCGCGGCTGCGCGAGCTTGGCGTCGAGACGGTGGCCCACGTGCGCCCGGACTCGCCAAAGCTGGCGGAGTGGCGCGGCCGCTTTGAAGGGCTTGGCGCCACGGTGGACACGACGCCGTGGACCGAGGAGGCGATGAAGGCGCGCATCGTCGAGCTGACGCCGACGGTGGTCTTCGGGTTGCTCGGCACGACGCAGCGCCGGTTGCGTCGCGACAAAGCGTCAGGACAGGACTCGAGCTACGCCAAGGTCGACCTGGGGATGACGCTCATGCTGCTTCGCGGTGCAGAGGCCGCCTCGCCGCCCGCGCGCTTCGTCTACCTGTCGTCGCTGGGCGTGCGGCCGTCGCCGGTCGGGACCTACTACCACGCGCGCTGGGAGGTCGAGCAGGCCCTGCGGCGCTCGAAGGTCCCGTGGACCATCGCCCAGCCGAGCTTCATCACCGGCAGCGACCGCGACGAGACGCGGCCGCTGGAGCAGGGTGGCGCGGTGGTGGCCGCCGGCATCTTGGGGCTGGCGGCGGCCTTCGGCGCGCGCAAGCTGCGTGACCGCTGGGGCGCCATCGACGCGGAGACCCTGGCACGCGGGCTCGTGCGCGCGGCGCTGGACCCGGCGGGCGCTGGCGAGACGCTGACCTCGGATCAGCTTCGGGTCGCGACGTGACGTGGCGGGCGGGCGCCCTCGCTTGCGCGCTCTGCGTCGGCGCTGCGCTGACGGCTGCCTGCGGTGGCGAGGCGACGCAGGCAGCCGACGCGAGCTCGCCGGACGCCGACGCGGTCGATGGCGCCGTCGATTCCTCAGGTGGTGACTCGCTCCCAGACGCGTTGACCTGCGCTCCGCCAGCGCCAGCCGCCGGTGCGGTGCGAGCGCGAGCTCTGGCCTGCGCGGACGACCTGCCCCAAGGCCCCCACATCGCCGCCGTCCCCGGCGATCTGGTGCTCGAGAACGCGCGCGCGCGCTTCGTCGTCCGCGCTCAGCGAGAGGGGTACGCCCTGCTGGGCCTGCCCGGCGGCCACCTCGTCGACGCGGTGCGCCTCGCAGGCGGCGCCCAGGCCGGCGACGACGCCCTGCGCGAGCTCGCGGTGACCGTGGACTTCTGGGTACTTGCGCCGGACTCCGTCGCCGTCGTCGAGGACGGCAGCGACGGCACGGCGCGGGTGCGGGTCGAGGGGCGGCTCGCGGCTTTTCCCCTGGTGCAGTCGGTGTTGCCGCTGCCCGAACCCGACGTCCACGTCGTCCACGAGTACGTGCTGCGGCCGGACAGCCCCGTGCTGGAGATCCTGACGCTGCTCACCCCGCGCGACCCCGGCCCCGGCCCCGGCGTCATCCTGGCCGACGTCTCGCTGTGGGGCGCTGGCGTGCGGCTCTACATCCCCAGCCTCGGGGCCGACGAGCTGCCGACCTCGGTCTCAGGCGCCGTGCTGGGCCTCGCGCCCAGCCGCGCGGACGCGACGACCCCGGCCTACGCCATCGCCACGGACGCGGCGCGCACCCTGGTGGACGCCTCGGGGATCAAGGCCTTCCTCTTCCCCGACACCCCCGTTTTGGCAGACGGCACCACGGCGATCCGCAGGTTCGCGGTCGGCGGGTTCGACGGCGCCGACCTCGCCTCGGCCATGGCGGCCGTGTCGGGCGAAGGTGAGCCCGCGGACATCCGCGCTCGGGGGGAAGTGACCGGCGCCTTCAGCGGCGTCGAGGTCGAGGCGCTCGACCCCTCGGGCGCGCCCCTGACCCTGTGCGCCGTCACCGACGGTCGCTTCGACTGCCCGCTGCCCGCGGGCGCGACGCAGCTTGTCGCCACCTGGCGCGGAGACGGCAACGGCGACGTGTCGCTTCCAGCGCAGTGGGCCGGCGAGCCCGTCGCCATCGCCCAATCCGGCGAGACGGTGCTCACAGCGAACCCGGCGCGGGTAGAGGTCAGCGCCCGCGACCCCGACGGCGCGCCCGTCCCGTTTCGCCTGGACGCCTGGAGCACCACCGCCGACGACGAGCGCACCTTCGTCGACGCCGACGGCGACGCGACCTTCCTGTTGCCGCCTGGGACCTGGGAGATCTTCGTCCACCACGGCCCGCGCTGGTCACGCCACACCGAGACCCTCACCCTCGCCCCCGGCCAGACGCAGCAGGTTTCCGCCGCCCTTCGAAAGGTGGTCGAAGCCCCCGGCTGGGTCGCCATCGACACCCACGTCCACGCCGAGGACTCCACCGACAGCGAGGCCGCCCACGCCCACCGCTTCGCCGCCGCGCTGGCCGAGGACCTCGTCGCCTACGTCGCGACCGACCACGACTTCGTCACCGACCCCGCCCCCTGGCTCGCCGCGGCCGGCCTGAGCGAGCGCCTCTCCGTCGCGCCCGGCGTCGAGGTGAGCACGACGTCGCTGGGCCACTTCAACGTGTGGCCGGTGGTACGCGACACGACGCGCGCGGGTCAGGGCGCGCCCGACTGGGACGGCCTGGACGCCCCCGCGCTGCTGGCCCGCCTCCGCGCCGCGGTCGGCAAGGGGCCGGGGCAGGGGATCATCCAGCTCAACCACCCGCGCTTCGGCGGCGCCGCCTACTTCAACGCCATCGGCTTCGACGCGGCCACCGTGGACCCGGCGCTGCTGGACTTCGACGCCATGGAGCTGGTCAACGGCATCGGCCACAGCGACACGCCCAAGGTCCTGGAAGACTGGTTTTCCCTGCTCAATCGGGGCATCCGCATCACCGGCACAGGCGCCAGCGACGTCCACGGCGCCGGCGAGCCCATGGGACTGCCCGGGACGCTGGTGCGCCCAGGCCCCGACGCCGACCTGTGGGAGGCCCTGCGCCAAGGCCGCGCCGTCGTCAGCGCCGGCCCCTGGCTCACCCTCGAGATCGCCGACGAGGACGGGCGCGTCGCGGCCATCGGCGACACCTTGAGCCAACCGGAGGGCCAGCCCACCCTCACCGCCGTGCTGGAGGCCCCCGACTGGCTGCCCCTGGGCCGACTTCAGCTCTACGTGTCCGGCGTCCGCCTGTTGGACGAGGACGTGAGCCAAGTGCCCGCTGTCGACGGCCGCCGCCGGGTCCTCCGCACCCTGTCGCTACCTGCAAAAACGGACGCCTGGTGCGTGGCCGTCCACGTCCCCGGAGCCACTCCCCGCCCCGGGTTGCGGCGCCCGCCGTGGGCCATCACCAACCCGGCCTTCATCGACGGCGACGGCGACGGCCGCAGCGCCCCGGGCCCGCCCTGACATGACCCCGTCCCCAACCGAGCGCACGCGCCGCGTCGCCCTGGTCACCCAGCGCGACCTCCCCGCCTGGGAGCACGACGATCTCGTGCTGGTCGACGCCCTGCGCGCCCGCGGCGCCTCGGTCCAGACGCCCATCTGGGACGACCCGGCGGTGGACTGGGCGGCCTTCGACGTCGCCGTGATTCGCACGACCTGGGACTACATGCCGCGCCGCGACGCCTTCGTGGCGTGGGCCGAGCGCGCGGCGACCCAGACCCGCCTCCTGAACCCGCCGGCCGTCATTCGCTGGAACACCGACAAGACCTACCTGCGCGACCTCGCCGACGCAGGCGCGCCGCTGCTGCCGACCCTGTGGCTTGCCCGCGGCAGCGCGCCGGACCTGCCCGCGCTGCTGGCCACGACCGGCTGGGAGCGCGCCTTCCTCAAGCCCCAGGTGGGCAACTCCGCCATCGACACCCTGCGCTTCGACGTGACCCCCGACGGTCTCCGAATCGCCAGCTCCCACCTGACAAAAACCCTCCCAGGCGCCGGGATGCTGCTGCAGCCCTACCAGCCCACCGTCGAGACCGCGGGCGAGCTGAGCGCCATCTTCTTCGCTGGCGCGTTCTCCCACGCCATCCAGAAGATCCCGGTGCCCGGCGACTACCGCGTGCAAGACGACCACGGCGCCAGCGACGGGCCGGCCGCGCTGACCCCCGACGAGGTCGCCCTCGCCGCGCGCGTCCTGGGCCTCGCGCAGGCCCACCTCGCCCTCGCCGAGCCCCTGCTCTACGCGCGGGTCGACTTCCTGCGCACCGAGGCGGGCGACCTCGTCCTCAACGAGCTCGAGCTCGTCGAGCCGAGCCTCTTCTTCCGCCACGCGCCGTCGGCCGCCGAGCGCTTCGCCGGCGCGATCCTGGGCGCCTGAGGCCCCAGCCCGCGGCGTTCGCCTACGGCTTGTAAGCCTCGACCGACACCACCGGCAGCCCGCCGTCCAGGCCGACCGAGACCTCGGCCCCCCCGACCACGAAGGCCTCAGCCACGACCTCGGTGACCGCAGCGCCGCTGAACACGGCCTGCCCCTTGCCCTGGTCGTGGGGCACGACGATCTCGCAGGTCCCCTCGGCGTGGTTCCCCGAGGCGTCGGCCACGACCCAGCCCATGGTGTACACGCGCCCGTCGCCCCCGCCTGAGCGCTCGGCACGCAGCTCCACCCGAGCCGCGCTCAGCGCGATGTCGGCGCTGGTGTGGCCGTCGCCCTGCCCGTCGTCGGGCTCGTCGCTGGTCGCCCAGGTGAACGCGGCCACGGTGTTCGGGTCGCACGCGTCGACGATGTCGAGGCAATCGTACGGCGAAAACGCGCGCATCTTATGGTTGGGCGGCCACATCTCCAGGCGGCGGGCGACGACCGCGGGCGCCAGGGTGTCTTGGACCGTGAGGCGGCTCGTGCACCACTCAAACCCACCAGCGTCTGTCGACCGGACGGTGACGTCGTGCGCGCCCGGCTGAAAGGGGCCGGCAGCGCTCAGCTCCACGTTCGCCTCGCTGCACGCGACGGGCTCGGAGCTTCCCGGCGGGACGGCCGGCAAGACGTGAATCACGCCTGGGTGTGAGCCCAGCGCGGCGTCGCACTCGTGCACTCGCGGCGCTCCGCACACCCAGCTACCGGGCTCGACCGGGGACTCCGGCGTGAGGCAGGCCGCGGTCAGCGGCGCAGCGACCCGCCCCTCCGCGGCCACGCCGTCGCAGGCGGAGAGCAGCCCGAGGGCGAGCGCTCCGGTCAAGAGGTACGAGGTGCGAGCGGTGGCGGATCGCGTATCCATGGGGGCTCCGGGTGCGGCCGCGCCGAGATGTGGGGCGGCGGTACGCGGAGGACCAGTGCAGCCGCTGTGCCAACGGTGATCGGACGCCCGAAAACCCCTGACGCCGCCTAGCTTTTCGAGGCGCCCACGCGCCGCGATCGACCGCTCAGCGCGGGGCAATTCGCCTCAACGCGCGCACGCCGGGCCCCACCGCCCCACCCGCCGCGCTCAGCCGACCCAGCCCTCGACCTGCTGGTAGATAACCGGCAGCGCCTTCTGGATGAACTGCTCGAGATCGGACTCGGCCACGACGACGACCTCGAGCGCCAGCCGCCCTAGCTCCTGCCGCATCGCGTCCAAGGCGGCGAGGTCGCTCGGGTCGGTCATCGCCACGATGACCCGGGTGTCGTCTCGGTGAATCGGCAGGACCTTGTAGTGCTGGATGAAGCGCGGCGTCAGCGACGCGACGGCGCGCGGCTGCACCGGGAAGGCGCTGAGTTTGACGAAGCGGTAGGTGTCGCGGGTCCCAGCCTCGTAGAGCCACTGGGCCAGCCCCTGGCTCAGCGCCACCGC
Source organism: Myxococcota bacterium (assembly GCA_041389525.1). GTDB lineage: Bacteria > Myxococcota_A > UBA9042 > PHBI01 > JACKFB01 > JACKFB01. Next base: position 48,152 of record JAWKRR010000007.1, read on the forward strand.
CACGGGGTGGAAGCGGTCCATGAGCACCTGGAACTCGGTGGCGCCGACCTTCAGCAGGCTGCAATCGGTGCGCGCGCGGACGCTGGCGGCGCGCGGCTGGCGCGTCAGAAACGCGACCTCGCCGAAGCAGGCGCCCGGGCCCAGGCGGTTGATCAGCGACTCCGAGCCAGTGCGGGTATCGACCGAGAAGATCTCGGCGACGCCCTCCTCCAGCACGTACATGGCGTCGGCTTTGTCGCCGTGTCGAATCAGCGTGTCGCCCGCGGGGACGTCGACGAACTCGGTCACCTTGGCGATCCGCTCGAGGATGGCCGCCGGCAGCGCGTGAAAGTACCGCGAGTGCTGGAGCAGCCGGACCTTGCGCTCACTCAGCGGGTCCAGCGCAGGCGCCTCCTCGGTCTGCGGGGCCTCTGCGGGCCCCGACGCCGCGCCGGTCAGCGCGGGCGCCTCGACGGTCTCGTCCAAGGCGCCGTCATCGACCTCGTCACCATCCTCCGCCGTCATCGCGCCCCCCTGTCCCCGTCGACCAAGCCGGCGGATACTCGCACGGCCGGCGACCCCAGGCCAAGTCCGGCGACCCGGAGTCGCGCGGACGCCGGTCCGCCATGTGCGAGCGCGCGTATCGGGCGGTTCGACGCCGACCGCTACAGGTCGCCCGCGGCCGGCCGCAGCTGGTCGGTCACGTCGCCCAGGATCTCGCTGACCACACGCAGGCTCTGCAGCGCCGGCCAGTTCGCGTCGTAGATCGCGTCCTCCACGGGGCGCATGCGCAGGCGCGGCATCGGGAGCGCCTCGACGACCTCGCCCCAGCGGCCAAGCTCCGCGGTCTGCAGCGTGTACGGGCCGCCGATCTGGGTCGCGGTGGTCCCCTCCATCCGCGCCAACCAGAAGCGCGTGCCGGCGGCGTCGCGCGCGCCGACCAGCACGAAGAGGCGGGTGGGATCTTGGTCGCGGCGCGTGACCAGCGGCGCGAGGTAGGTGGGGCTGACCTGAAGCTCGAGTGGTGCTGCCGGGAATCCGTCGAAGAGGTCGGCCAGCGCGACGGTCTCGTAGGTCAGCCCCGACGCCTTCGGACCCGGGTCCACCCACGTAAACCAGGGCTGGGCCAGGGTCGCGCCCAGCAGCCAGGCGACGCCGAAGGGGCAGCCGCTGGCCTGGGTGTGGCAGTACTTTCCGGGGGGGTCGACGCCGCGCGGGAGCGGCCACCACTGGCCTGCCGACGGGTTCTCGGGGGCGGGAACCCTGGGCATCATGGGCTGCGCGTCCAGGCCCTGGCAGTAGATCTCGGAGCCGGCGCGACCGCAGAGCAGACCGTCGCCCAGGAGCACCTCGTGGCGGCCTCCCGTGGGCGGCGGCGCGATGAAGCGCGCGTCGTCGACCTCGCCCTTCACCGCCCCGTAGGTGCGAAAGGCCGCGGTCTGGTACAGCACGCCGCCGACCTCGACGCCGGCGGGTCGCAGGGCGGCGTCGAGGTCGTACTCGTCGGCGGTCTCGGGCACCGGCAGCGCGCGCTGCGCGTCGTGGCTCCAGGCGAAGGCCGGGCCCATCTGCGGCCGCAGATCGGCGTTTCGGCAGCCGCGCGCCAAGGCCAGCACGGGCTCGTCGTGGCCGATCATGGGGTCAAACCAGGGGGTGGCGTTGGTGAAGTAGAGCTCGCCGTTCGTGCTCAGGCGCGGCGAGGCCCCGCCGACGCGCGTGTAGGGGGCCGCGGCCTCGGGCAGGGTCTCCGCGGGGTCGATGCCGTGGCCGGCGCCACCGTTCATGCACGACCACAGGTCTTCGAGCGCGAAGTGCGACGCGGCGGCGACCTCCACCTCGCCGATGCCGGGCAACATCCCTCTTGCCCAGTACCCGCCTGGTAAATTGGAGACCCGCATCGCGCCCTGCTGGTGTGTCAGGAGGACGCAGCCGTCGTCGCTCTCGAGGATCTCGGGCGTGCGATTGTCCAAGGTCCAGCCGCCGGTGGGGATGGGGCCGTAGTCGGGCGGCGTGCAGATCTCGAGGTGCCGGCCCACGGCGCGGACCTCGACGGCGTGGGTCGCGGGCACCAGGGCGGCGGCCGGCCGGGGCTCGGGGATGTCGGCGAGCCAGAAGTAGGGCGCGCCGTAGGCCGGCCGGATGGACCCGTCCACGCGCCAGACCTCGTCGGCGGGGCTGTTGTCGTAGAATGGGTCGTAGTTGTAGGAGGCGACCCACTCGCGGGGCGCCTCACGCTGGGTGACGATGAGCAGCTTGCCGGGGGCGATGTCGGCGGCGCCCTGGGCGCTGTGGCCCTTGGGGACGTCGAAGCGCGCGACCGGCTCCGCGCGCAGGCCCTCGCGGTCGGGCAGCATCCGGTAGACGCGCCCGTCTGGCGTGACGTCGTAGAACTCGCGGCGACCCTCGGAGACCACCGCGGAGAGGCGCCCCATCTGGCCGAGGCGGCGCACCGCGGTGGTGTGGGCGGCGTCTACCGTGATGCCGGCGACGCGCCCGTCGAAGCTGAAGGCGCTGACCGCGCCGTCGCTCTCCGGCCTAGCCACCAACGGCCGCGCCGCGCAGCGGTTGAAGCCGTCGCCGGGGCTGAGGTCGATCTTGCAGCCCCAGGGCACCAGCGGCCCGACGTTGCGCACCTTCGCCCAGGGCGCGTCCTCCCAGGCCTCGCCCGTCCAGCGGGAGGTCCCGCGGCTCCCCACCGCGTAGAGCTGGCCGTCGGAGACGTAGGGCGCGCCTGTGTAGCTGCGCACCTCGCTGGTCCCGGCGGAGATCCCGGCTTCGCCGTTGGCTTCGCGGTGCTCGGTGTAGGCGTCGTAAGGCAGCTCGACCGTCTGGCCCTCGTGGACCGCGAAAAAGAGCGGGTCCACACACTCCGCGGTGCTCTCGAGCGCGCCGTCGCGCATGGTCAGGCACACCTGCGCGCTGACCGCGGTGAAGCCGGCGCCGCCGCCGAAGCCCTCGACGACGAACGTGAAGAACTGCGCGCCGATGGGCCGCAGCGCGACCACGGCCGAGCCATCGCCGGGCTGCAGCACGCGGATCCCCTCGTTGACCCAGACGCCCGACTCGCCCAGCAGCGGGCCCAGCGGCCGCAAGGTCGTGGCTGGCGGCTCCGCGCGGCGGACCGGCGCCTTGGGGACGACGTACTCGCTGAAGTAGGCCGGGCCAACTCCCGCGGTCATATGCCAGTAGCCGGGGCCCAGGCTGCCGCCCCGCTGAAAGGGGTAGGGGTTGCCGATGCTGTGCTCGAAGCTCCACAGCCGGTCGTATCCGAAGTCCGTGCGGGCGTTGGCGTGGAACTGGGCGCTCGTCGTACGCGCCAGATGCCAGCTCGAGATCCCCTCCGCGTTCTTCCCGATCTCGATGCGCTGCTCGGCCGCACCTTGGAAGGGATCGGAGCGCCAGGACGGCAGGGTGTCGACGGGGGCTCGCAGGCCGTCGGGGAAGAGGGTGTCGGTGCGCGGAAATGGGCCTGTTCGGGGCGTCGCGACCACCTCGATGCCGCCGTCGCTCCCGGCGTGAAGGGACACCGCCGGGCCGACGAGGGAGTGTCCGCTGGTGGAGTAGTAGAAGGTGCCGTCGGCCTCTTCGATGAGAGTGCCGTCGAAGCGGGCCCCCTCGACCAGCGGCCAAATCGGCGCGGAGAGCGGCTCGCCGTCCCCCTCGGTCAGGATGGTGAGCGCCGGGCCGGCCCCCAACTCCCCGCTCCCCGCGTCGCCGCCGCAACCGAGGCTCGCCGAGAGGCCGAGCGCCAGCGCGGCGCTGAAGCAGCGGCGGCCCCAACCGCGGGCGCCACGTCCGGTGGGTGTCGGCAATCTCACGGAGTCCCCCTCGCGCTGCGGCACGCGCAGCCGGGCCCAGACCGAACGCGCCGCGCAGGCAGAAGTGTCCGCCAGCCGCTGCTCCCCACGCAACCCGAGCGCCCGGCCCGACCACCGCAGAGGCCCGCCCGATGCCGCTTCGCTCCGGGCACGGCGCCTGCTACCCTCCCCGCGATGAAGCGCGAGCCCACACCACCACGGGCCCTCCGTCGCAAACGCCGCTGGTCCTTCCGGACCATCCTGATGGCCACCCTCACGGTCCAGGTGGCCAGCGTTTGCCTCTTGGTCGGCTGGCTGTCCTTCCGCAATGGGGCCGACGCCGTCCGCGAGCTGTCCAATCGCTACACCCACGAGCTGACGCTGCGCATCTACGAGCGCCTGCACAGCTACGTCAGCGTCCCGGTGCAGGTGCTGGAGGCCAACGCCGACGCGATCCGCACCGGCCACCTCGACCCCGACAATCTGGACGGTCTGGCGCGCCACTTCTGGCTGCAGATGCGCGCCGATCCCACCCTCGGCTACCTGAGCTTTGGCCGCCAGGACGGGGCGTACATCGGCGTCCAGCGGGTCGCGGGCGGAAAGCTGGTGCTGGAGACGGCGGACGGCAGCCCGGGCGCGGCGCTGGGCTCCTACGCGCTGGATGAGGCGGGCCGCCGGGGCGCGCTGATCCGCTCGACGCCGAACTACGACCCGCGCGTCCGCCCTTGGTACGCCGCCGCGACCCGCTCCGACCGCGCGAGCTGGAGCGAGATTTACACGTCGTTCAGCGCCGCCGACACCTCGTTCGTGAGCGCGGTCATCCGCATCGACGCGCCGGGGGGCGGCGTGCGGGGCGTGTTGGGCGCCGACCTCGTGCTCTCGCAGGCCAACGCCTACGTGCGCGCCCTGACGCGCCACCACCCGGCCGACGTCATCATCGTCGACTCCGAGGGCCGGCTGGTGGCCACCTCGGTCGACACGCCGACCCTGCGCGAGCTGCCCGACGGCACCCGCGAGCGCATCGCCGCCCGCGACATCGGCGACCCGAAGCTGCGCGAGGTCCTGCGCGCGCTGGAGCAGAGCCGCGGCGCCGGAGCGGCCGGCCTCGACGACCACCAGGGCACGCTCGAGACCCCGGTCGGCACCATGGCGGTCGAGGTCACCGCGGTCCGCGACGCCCGCACCCTGGACTGGCACATCGTCGCGCTCGTCCCCGAGGCGGCCTTCATGTCGCACATCGAGCGCACCACGCGCATCACCCTGGCGCTCTGCGTGGGCGCCGGCTTGCTCGGCCTGCTCATCGCGTTCTTCGTCAGCCGCAGGATCTCGGAGCCGCTGCGGGTGCTGGCCAACAAGGCGCGCCGCATCCACCAGGGGGACCTCAGCGTCACCTTCGAGGACGACTCCCGCGACGAGATCGGCGAGCTCAACGCCACCATGGCCGAGATGGTCGAGGGGATGCGCGACCGCGACTTCATCCGCGCCGCCTTCGGACGCTACGTGTCGCCCGATCTGGTCGACCGTTTCATCGCCGAACCGAGCAGCCTGGACCTCGGCGGCTCGCTGGTGCGCGTCACGCTGCTGATGAGCGATCTGCGAGGATTTACCAGGCTGAGTGAGGCCTTACCGCCGCAGAAGATGGTGCGCCTGCTCAACCAGTATCTCGGCGCGATGACCGAGGTGATCCGCGCCCACCGCGGCACCATCATCGAGTTCATCGGCGACGCCATCCTGGTGGTGTTCGGCGCGCCGCTCTCGGCCGAGGACGACCCGGTGCGGGCCGTACACTGCGCCATCGCCATGGAGCTGCGCCTGCGCGAGCTGAACGCGGCGAACGCGCTGGCCGGCCTGCCCGTGCTGTCCATGGGCATCGGCCTGCACACCGGGGACGTGGTCGCGGGCAATATCGGCAGCGACCAGCAGGCGAAATACGGGGTCGTGGGCGAGGCCGTGAACCTGACCGCGCGCATCGAGTCGCTGACCCTGGGGACCCAGCTCATCATGAGCGACGCGCTGCGCGAGACCGTCGGCGACATCGTGGTCACGGGCGCGCACCGGGTGGTGCGGGTCAAAGGCATCACCCACGCGCTGTCCATTTGGAACGTGCGCGGGATCGGCGGCGACGCGCCGCTGGATCTCGGCCCGCCGCCCGAGACCTCGCTGGTCAAGGTCGACCTGCCCATCGACGTGCACCGGCTGGACCGCCACATCGTGTTGCCGACGCCGGTGCGCGGCCGGGTCATCGGCCTCATGCTCGAGGGGGTGGTGGTCGACTCGCCCGAGCCGCTGGAGCTGCTCACCCGCGTCGAGCTGCGCATCGCGCTGGGCGGAGACCACGTCACCCAAGGCGCTTACGGCAGCGTGCAGGACTGCGTGGGCGCGAAGATCCCCGGCCGCTTCCGGGTGCAGATCGCGTTCACGACCCTGCAGGACGAGGACCGCGAGCGCATCGAGGCGCTGCACGCCGCGCGGTCCTGAGCGCGCGACCGGGCGGCGGCGTTGGGGAGCGTTCGCGTCGTCATGGCGGCCTCCGAAGCGCGAATGTAGGCTGGGCCGCAGATCGGAGGCGGTGGCAAGATGTCACTCAGTGCCAAAATGCGGAAACCCGTGGAGCCGGCGGGCTCAGCGCGCTGGGAGATCGCCTCGTTTTGGGACGGGCGGCCCCTGCCCGCGGGCGAGCGGGCCACCGTGCGCGCCGGGTTTGTCGACGGTGCCTTCCGCGTGGAGGTCGACGCGCCCTACGGCGGGGACCCCGCGCCGAGCACGCCGCCCGGCCCCACCCCGAGGCTTTGGGAACACGAGGTCGTCGAGCTCTTCGTGCTCGGCGAGGCCGACCAGTACACCGAGATCGAGCTGGGGCCCCACGGCCATCACCTCGTTCTGAGGCTCGCTGGGCGCCGTCAGATCGTCGCCGAGGGGCTGCCGCTACGCTACGAATCGCGAGTCGCCGACGGGCGATTTTACGGGATGGCATGGCTGGATCTCGGGCTGTTGCCCCCCGGGCCGCATCGCGCCAACGCGTGCGCGATCCGCGGGGTCGGCGACGCGCGGCGCTACATGAGCGCGTGGCCGATGCCGGGGGAAGGGCCGGATTTTCATCGGCTGGAGCGGTTTGAACCGGTGGATTTCGGCCTTGGGGAGGAGCCGTGATGGTGGCTGAAGACGATCGCCCGGTGACCGCGCGCCACAGCGCGTCGCGGCTGGAGCTGCTGCGGCGGACCGCCGGCAGCCCGCGCGAGCTGGCGTCGAAGGTGGCGCGGCTCGGACGCACCCTCGCGCGCTTCGGCAGCGGCGAACCCAGGCGCCGCCTTGAGCGCCTCGCGGCCATGGGCGCCATCGACCAGGTCCCCACGCGGGTGCAGCTCCTCGTGGGCAGCGTCGACATGCTCCGCTTCTGGATCTCGCCCGCCGCGGCGGACTACTACCGCCAGCAAGGCATCGGCTACACCTTCCACCAGGTGCTGCGAATCCTCGACGACCCCTCGTCGATGGTGGACCCGGTGGGGCTGGCTGTGGACCGGGACACCATCATCGGCCACCTGCTGCAGGTCGTTCACGCCAACCCGACCTACGACCTCCAGCTGCTCGACAGCCTCGAGGGCGGCATCGACGCCCTGGAGAGCCAGACCCGCGCGATGATCGACGGCACCCACCCGCGCTCGCGCTCCATCGGCGCCATCGTGGAGGACGCCGGCTACCACGCGCGCCTGCTGGGCTTTGTGCTGAGCTACCGCGCCGACTCCCGCGCCGAGGCCCCCATCCGCGACAACGTGAAGGCGGACCCGATGCTGCAACGCATCGAGCGGACCTTCGGGACGCTTCCGGCTGCCATACGCTACTTCACGAAAATGCCGGCACGACCGGGCGCTGCGTTGCGGCATATCGTGCGCGTGCGCCAGTTCCCCGTGGCGCTGGCCGAGTGAGCGCCCCCACGCGTAGGATGGCCGGCCATGGCTGAAGACGAGACCACGAAGACGCCAGTGACCCGCACGCCGGAGGGCCCGTTGCCGCTGGCGCCGGTGGACCCGGCTGGCCCGGCGGACCCGGCGGCCGCCGAGGCGACGGGACAACAAGCCCCCCCCGAGCCCCAGCCGCAGCCGGCCCCCGAGCCCGAGCCTGTACCCGCGGCTGCGCCCGCGCCGGTATCCCAGCCCGAGCCCGTATCCCAGCCCGAGCCCGAGCCCCAGCCCGAGCCCCAGCCCGAGCCCCAGCCCGTAGCCGAGCCACGCCCCGAGGCCGCGGTCGCGCCGGAACCCCGGCCCGAGCCCGAGCCACAGGCCGCGCCGGCCGAGCCCGCCCAAGCCCCAGACCCCGCGCTCGTGGCCGCCGCCGTCTCCGCGGCGCTGGAGGCACGCCAGCCCGAGATCGCGCCCGGCCCCCCCGCCCACGGCCTCCGATGGCGCAAAGTCGCATGGGGCGCCGGCGTCCTGGTCATCCTCGGCCTGCTGGTCTTCCTGGCCACCCGCGTCCCCTCGGCGACCGTCCCCGTCCTCACGGCCTTCATCCTGGCCTACCTGCTCGATCCCGTCGTCGACTTCCTCGAGGCCCGCCGCATCAACCGCACGGCCGCGATCCTCGTCATCTTGCTGGTCTCGCTGCTCGCCGGCGCCGCGGTCATCCTGCTGCTGGGCCCACGCGTCATCGAGGAGCTGCGCCAGGTGCCCGCCAAGCTCCGCGAAGCCGCCCAGCACGCCCAACCCTGGCTCGAAGCCCAGCTCGGCACCACCCTGCCCCACTCGCTGTCGGAGGCCGTCGACCAGCTCTTCGGCAAGCTGGACCCCGCCGCCGCCAAAGCGCTGCTCGCCCCCGCCAGCTCGGTTGCCCGCGCCATCTACGGCGGCGCCACCAGCGTCCTCGCCACCCTCATCGCCCTCGTGATGATCCCCGTCTTCGCCTTCTATCTCCTGCGCGATTTCGATCTCATCACCGCCCGCATCGACGACCTCGTGCCCCACCGCCTGCGCCCGGCCTTCCGCGCCAGGTTCACCGAGATCGACCAGGTCCTCAGCGCCTTCATCCGCGGGCAGCTCCTGGTGGCCTCCATCCTCGTGGTGCTCTACGCCATCGGCCTCTCCGCCGTGGGCCTGCCCCTGGCCCTGGTCATCGCGCTCTTCGCGGGCCTCGGGAACATGGTGCCCTACGTCGGCACCACCATCGGCGTCAGCCTCGCGACCCTCATGGTGCTGCTGGACTGGCAGGGCTTCGGCCACCTCGCGGCGGTCTACGGCGTCTTCGTCGGCGTCCAGTTCCTCGAGGGCTGGGTCATCACCCCGCGCGTGGTGGGCGAGTCGGTAGGCCTGTCGCCGCTGGCCGTCATCATCGCCATCCTCGTCTTCGGCGAGCTCTTCGGCTTCGTGGGCATCCTGGTCGCGGTCCCGCTGGCCGCGGTCTTGAAGATCCTCATCCGCGTCGCCATCGACGAATACCGCGGCTCCGAACTCTTCGCCGAGCGCTGAGGCCCGCCCCAAGCGGGCGCACGCCACACACTTCGCCAGAGGGTCGCCGACCTCTTAAGCAGCGCGCTCGCAGCACCGTCAAGGGTGTGAACGCTGCGAGGCTGCTGCGAGCCTCCGAGGAGTGTTGTGTGCCTGCACCTGGGACCAACTCAGTCGCGCTGCCGGGCGCGGGGGACGCCAAATCCCCTGCGAACGCGGCCGCGCACGAGGCTGCGGTGGTGGCCCTGGTGCTCTACGACCCGGCCACGCGGGAGCTGGTCGAGGTCGACGACTGCGCGCGCGACCTGCTCTTCGCTGGCGGCGAGGTGCCGCGGACGCTGCCGACGGACCACGCGCTGAGCGAGTACTACGCGCTGCTGGCGACCTGCGCGTTCAGCTCGGAGCTGGCCCGCTCGCGGCCGCTCGCCATCGCTCGAGGCGGCGGGCGCTACGTGGGGGTGCGCGCGTCCAGCGGCTGGCTGCCCGTGGGCGGCCGGCGGGTCATCAGCACGATGTTCGACGCGGTCCCCGAGGGCCAAGCGGTCGCCGTCACATTGCGCGGTCGCGGCGGGGCTACCGGCGGCGGCATCGACGCCCTGGTCGCCCACGCCCCGCACGCCGTCGAGATCAGCAGCGTCGCCGGCGTCATCGAGTACGTGAACCCGGCCTTTGAGCGGCTGACGGGCTACACGACCGCGGACGCCATCGGCCGCATGAGCGCGTCGCTGCTGCGGACCACCGCCCACGACGACGCGTTTTACGCGGGCGTGGCGAGCGTCGTCTCTGCAGGCGGCGTCTGGTCGGGAGAGATGTACTGCCGCTACAAGGACGGCCGCCAGAGCGCCACGGAGGCGACGGTCGCGCCGGTGATCTGCGAGGACGGACGCATCGTCGGGTTCGTGACGATGCGCGTGGACATCAGCGCGCGGCGGGAGGCCGAGGAGGCGCTGCGGCGCACGGAGGAGCGATTCGCGCTGGCCGCGCGCGGCTCTCAGGACGGGCTGTGGGACTGGGACGTGGCGAGCGGCGAGGTGACGCTGTCGCCGCGCTGGATGGCCATGGTCGGGGGGAGCCCGGCTGAGCGCCGTGTGAGCCGCGAGGGCTGGCTTGCCAGGGTCCACCCCGACGACCGGCCGGCGGTCGAGACGCGGCTTGACGCCGAGCTGCTCGAGCCCACGGCGGACTTCAGCTGCGAGCTGCGGCTGCTTCACGACGACGGGACCTACCACTGGATGCGCTGGCGGGGCGTCGCGCTGCGCGGCGGCGACGGCACGACCATCCGGCTGGCCGGCTCGCAGACCGACGTGACCGAGTCGCGGGCGACGCGCGACCAACTGCAGCGCGTGGCCTTCAGCGACGACCTCACCGGGCTGGCCAACCGCGCGCTCTTCCTCAACCGCACCGAGCACGCCCTGCGCGCCAGCGGACGCCGCGACGCGCCCGGGATGGCGGTGCTGCTCATCGACGCGGACCGCTTCAAGGCGATCAACCGCAGCCTCGGCCACGCCGCCGGCGACGCATTGCTCATCGCGCTGGGCGAGCGGCTGCGCGGCTGCGTGCGACCCGGCGACACGGTGGCGCGGCTGGGCAGCGACGAGTTCGGGTTGCTGGTCGATCGCATCGTGGACCGGGCGGAGGCCAAGGTCGTCGCGGACCGGGTGGTCAGCGCCTTCTCGATGCCGTTTCGGGTCAACGGCGTGGAGATCTTCTCGAACGTGAGCATCGGGATCGCCATGGTCGGTCCGGGCCACGGGTCCGCGCGCGACGTGCTGCGCGACGCCGACGCCGCGATGCGCCGGGCGAAGTCGGTCGGCGGCTCCTGCTACGCGGTGTTCGAAGCCGAGATGCGCCCGAACAACCACCAGCAGGTGCGCACCGAGACCGGCCTGCGCCACGCGCTGGAGCGCAACGAGCTGCGCGTGCACTACCAGCCCATCGTGCGCCTCGACTCGGGCGAGCCCACGGGTTTTGAGGCCTTGATGCGCTGGGATCGCCCCGGCGAAGGGCTGATCGGGCCGGCCGACTTCATCCCGGTCGCCGAAGAGACCGGCCTCATCGTGCCCATGGGCTACTGGGTGCTGCGCCGCGCGTGCCGCCAGCTCGCCGAGTGGAACGAGCAGCGCGCGGGGACCGGCAAGCCGCTGACCATGTCGGTGAACCTGTCGCCCAAGCAGTTCCTGCAGCCCGACCTCGTCGAGCAGGTCGCGCGCATCATCGCCACGACGCGGGTCCACCCGCGCTGGATTTGCCTGGAGCTGACCGAGGGCGCCGTGATGCACGACCCGGCCGCCGCGCTCCACATGATGGAGCGGCTCAAAGAGCTCGGCGTCCGGATCAGCATGGATGACTTCGGCACCGGCTACTCCTCGCTGAGCTACCTGCACCGAATTCCCTTTGATATCGTGAAGGTAGACCGGTCGTTCATCCACGACATGGGGCCCTCGGGCAACGACGAGATCGTGCGGGCCATCGTGAGCTTGGTGCGTCACCTTCAGATGGAGGTGGTCGCCGAGGGGATCGAGACCGCGCAGCAGGTGGTCAGCCTGCGCGGGATGGGCTGTCGCTACGGGCAGGGCTACGGGCTCGGGCGGCCTCGTGACGCGCTGTCCATAAGCCACGGCGGGGGCGAACGCGCGGGCTGGAGCGAGGCGGCGATGGCGGCGCAGCTCTGGCGCGCGGCTCCCTGAGCTCGGCTCGAAGGCGCGCGCAGTGACCCCGCCGCCGGCCTGATCGCGGCCCGCGCGGCCCCGGGTGCCTCCCGGCGAAGGGGCCGGATTTCTTGCCGGAACGCGGACTCAGCGGCCTACTCGGCGGCGTAATTGCTGCCTCGCCGGAGTCGCCGATGTTCCGCCTCGCCCTCGCTACTCTCGTCCTCTCGGTCCTCGCGATCGCCCCTCACGCGCACGCCGGCCGCCAGCTCGCCCTGGTCATCCTCGATCTGCCGGCGAGCGGCCCCGAGCCCAGCGGCGAACGCACCCAGACCTCGAACCTCGAGGATCTAGCTGGGCATTTGAACGCCTGGTCCACCCCGGCCACCGGCTACGTCGGGGCGCAGGGCGCCGACGACGAGGCGCTGCTCCCGTGGACCCGCGCGGGGCTCGCGCTGTCCAGCATGGAGGCCCGGGTGACCGCCCCGGCCGCCGACAAGAGCTTCGCCGCTTGGTACACCGGCTCCGACGCCGCCCGCGACGCGGTGGCGGCCCTCTACCTCACCCACGTCGAGGCCTGCCTCATGGGCCGCGAGGCCGACGCGCGGCGCCGCTACGGCAAAGAGGTCCCGGTCATCTTGGCGCTGCACGCCAACGAGCTGAACGCCGACCGCCTTGGCGACCTGCTGACGGTCCTGGAGGCCCGCGGCTACGAGCTGGTCTCCGTCGACGAGGCCAGCGCCGGCCTGCCCCGCCGCGGCGCCAACCGCGCCCCCTCCCCCGCCGCCGACCCCTGCAGCGAGCGCTGGTTCGACGCCCACTGGCGCCCGCGCCTCGACGCGATCACCGCCGCCGCGCCCTGAGCTGACCGCGCACCGAGCGCGCTCCAGACCGCGCGGACCCTACGTCCGGCTTGACATGGCGTCGCCCGCGACCGGACACTTCCGACACACGCCGCCCCGGAGAACGCCATGCCCTCAGCGACCACCACCGCCAGCATTCTCGCGTTGTGGTTAAGCGGCGCCGCGCTCGCCATCGGCTGCGGTGACATCAACGTGCCCGGCAGCGGCACCACCGACACGACCTCCGACGTCAGCACCTCCGACACCGTGGTCGTCGTCACCCCCGGCGACCCCGTCGCCTGCGCCACCTACTGCGACGAGGTCACCTCGATCTGCACAGGCGCCAACGAGCAGTACATCAGCAAGTCGGTCTGCCTGAACTACTGCAAGACCTGGGCGGGCATCCCCAAGGGCAGCGACGGCGCGACCTCGGGCAACAGCGCGACCTGCCGCACCTACCACGCAGGCGTCGCGGCCACGGGCGCGACCGCCACCCACTGCGTACACGCGGGCCCCACGGGCGGCGACACCTGCGGCACCTGGTGCGACAACTACTGCCATCTGGCGCTGCGCAACTGCACCGGCGCGCTGAAGCTCTACGACAGCGACGCGGCGTGCCAAGCCGCCTGCAAGACCATGAACGACGGCGATCGGGCAGGCGCAAAAGAGGGCGACTCGGTGCAGTGCCGCATCAACAACCTCGCGCTGGCGCAGGCCGAGCCTGGGTTCGACGCCATCTACTGCCCTCGCGGCGCCCAGGACGGCGGCGACACCTGCGCGACCCTGGCTGACTGCGGGACCTACTGCACCGACTTCCTGAAGAACTGCACCGGCGGGAACAACCCGTACACCAACGAGCAGCAGTGCAATAACGTGTGCGAGCTGTACTCGAAGTTCCCGAAGGGCGCCGTCGGCACCCAGTCTGGGAACACCGTCGCCTGCCGCACCTATCACGCCGGCTTGGCAGGCCTCGCGGACGCCGGCACCCACTGCCGCCACGCAGGCCCCACCGGCGGAAACACGTGCGGGACGTGGTGCGAGAACTACTGCCACCTCGCGATGGTCAACTGCACCGGGGAGTTCGCGCTTTACCCCGACCTCGACGCCTGCATGGACGTCTGCAAGGAGCTGCCCAACGACGGCGCCCTCCAGAGCACGACCTCGGATACCGTCCAGTGCCGCATCGGGTTCGCCGGGACCGCCGGCATCGAGGGGGACAGCTCGGCCATCACCCAGTGCCCGCAGGCGGCCGAGTGGGGTCCGTCCTGCCGCGAGCCGCTGCCGACGGGCTGCACCGGCGGGAAGGCCAGCACCATCGACGGTTGCTTGGAGTGTGGCGCGGCCTCGGCCAACGCCGCCGACGCGGTGGGCGACCTGGCCGAGCTCTACGAGGCCTGCGAGTCCGACGCCGACTGCGCGCTGGTCGACCCGGACACCGAGTGCGCGGGCGCCTGCGACGTCGCCGTCAACGGCAAGTTCGTGAAGGCCTACGAGTCGCAGATCTCCGCGATCTCCGACGCCTACTGCAAGGACTTCGCCGCCGCCGGCGCCCTCTGCGTCGCGGTCGACGCCGACTGCGAAGACGCCACCGCGCGCTGCGTCTCAGGCGCCTGCAAGGCCCAGCTCGGCCTCTAGGTCGTCGAAGGCGGCGCCCGCTCAGGCGCCGCTGAACCGCCGGCCGAGCCCGCTGCCGGTCGCCACGGCTCGGCCCGTGGCCGCCAGGTGCCGCAGGATCTGCAGCGTGTCGACCGGGTCGGCGGCCAGCGCGCCAGCCAGCTCCCCCGCGGTGCCCGACTGACCAGCCGCCAGGGCGGCGACCAGACGCTGCTGCAGCGCGATGATGGCCGTGGCCGCTCGCTTTCCGGCCTCAACCCCCGGCTGGTGGTAGGCGTTGACGCCGACGAGCGCCGCGTAGATGCCGGTGGCCCGCTCGTAGAGGGCGATGGCGGCGCCCAGGCTGCGGGCGTCGAGGCGGTCGAGGGTCAGGGTGAGGTGGAGGCGCCCGGCCTCGCCCAAGGCCCGTCGGGTGCCCGCGAGAAAGCCCGAGAGCGTGTCGGCGCAGGTCACGCCGGGCGCGACCTCAAAGTCGCTCGGCCCGGGGTCCAGCACGTCGATGAAGGTCACGAAGCAGTCGTCCGGCCCCTCGCGCAGCTGCTGGACGTAGGCGTGCTGGTCGGTGGCGCCCTTGTTGCCGTAGACCGCCAGGCCTTGGTGCACCTCAGCCCCCGCGAGGTCGTGGGCCTTGCCGATCGACTCCATCACGAGCTGCTGCAGGTAGCGCGAGAAGAGCTGCAGGCGGTCGCAGTAGGGCAACACCACCATCGCGCGGCGCGCCCTGCCCTCGGTCGCCAAGAACCAGCCAGCCGCCAGCAGCGCGGCGGGGTTCTGCGCCGGGTCGGACGCGCGGCTGGCGAGGTCCATCTGCGCGGCGCCGCTGAGGAACGCGGGGCTGTCGAGCCCCAGCAAGGCCATGGGCACCAAGCCCACCGCCGACGTCACCGAGGTGCGGCCGCCGACCCAGTCCCACATGGGGAACCGGGCCAGCCACCGATCTCGGGCTGCCTCATCATCGAGGGCGCTGCCCTCGCCTGTGATAGCGACGGCGGAGGCGGCGAAGGGCAAGCCCGCCCGCTCAAAGGCTCGGCGCGCGGCGAGCAGCCCGTTCTTCGTCTCGACGGTGCCTCCCGACTTCGAGACGACGACGACGAGGAGCCGCCCGAGATCGAGTGGCGCCAGGACGTCGGCGATGCCTTGGGGGTCGGTGTTGTCGAGGAAGTGGATGCGGCGGGTGGCGCTGGGCCCGGCCAGCGCTGAGCAGACAAGCTGTGGCCGAGGGCCGAGCCGCCGATCCCGATGTGCAGGACGTCGGTGAAGCGCGGGTCCAGGGCCGCGGCGAAGCGGGCGACCGACGCTTGGGACGCGGCGATGGCGTCGCGGAGCTCGGCGTCGGGAGCGAGCTCGGGCGCGCGCAGCCAGTAGTGGCCGACGCGGCGGCCCTCGTCCGGGTTGGCGATGGCCCCCGCCTCGAGCGACTCCAGCTGCGCGAGCGCGTCGGCGAGCGGCGCGCGCAACCTGTCCCACCCGTCGGATAGCCCGCTCATTCCTCGCAGATCGAGCGCCAGCCCTGCCGTCTCCACCTCGATGTACATCGCGCCTCCGGTGCTCGTGCCGCGGCCGATGATACAGCCGAACGCGAGGCGGCGCTGCCGTGCGCGAGGCGAGGGTTCTGCTATCCTGGCCCTGCCCTCACACGCCCGGAGCTTTGCCATGGCCCGCACGAAGGCCCCCGCCTCCCGCAAGTCTGGGTCCCCCGACCCGGCGCTGACGCCCATCACCGCGTTCGACGGCGCGCGCGACGCGGCCACGCCCGAGGAGCGGCTGCGCGAGGTGCGGCGCCGAGCCCGCGGGTTCCGCGACACCATGCTGGCGGGGCCGGCGGTGCGGTACCTGCGCAGCTTTGGGCTTGTGCACGTGCCCTACCCGGTGCGCTACGGGCTGCGGGACGCGTGCGCCATCCCCGCGCCGATGCTGCACATGATCAACCGGGTCTTCATCGTCCAGGTCGACAGCGACGACGGCGTCAAGACCGTGCTGGTCTCGCCGTCGGACATCGAGGGCGCGGCCGAGACCCCGTTCTTCAAGCGCCTGGGCGGCCGAGGCGGAGCGCTGGCGGAGTACAGCAAGAGGATCCTCGCGCCCATTCTGTCGAGCGTGGAGGCCAGCGTGGCCGCGGCGGGGCTGCGGCCCGAGGACGTCGACTACATCACCTACGACCACCTCCACACCCAGGACGTGCGGCGCTGGCTGGGGAGCGGTGGCGGGCGCGGCTACTTCCCGAACGCGAAGCTGCTGGTGATGCGGACCGAGTGGGACGCGGCGCGCGGGCTCTTGCCGCCGCAGCGGGACTGGTACTGCCCGAGCGGCATCGAGGGCGTGGACCCGGAGCGGGTCGTGCTGCTGGACGGCGACGTGATGGTCGGTCGCGGGCTGGCGTTGGTGCGGACGCCCGGGCACACCATGGGCAACCACAGCATCGTCACCCGCGCGGGTGACGGCATCTTCGTGACCAGCGAGAACGGCATCGCGCCCGACTCGTACGCGCCGAGCCAGAGCCGCATCCCCGGCGTGCGACAGTACGCGCGCGACACGGGCATGGAGGTCGTGCTCAACGGCAACACGCTGGAGGGCGGGCTGGACCAGTACATCTCTATGGTGATGGAGAAGGAGATCGCCGGGCCAGCGGCTGGGAACCCGGAGTTCCCGTCGATCCTGTGCTCGTCGGAGCTGACGTCCTGGTGGGCCTGCCCTGGGGTGGCGCCGACTTTTGCCTTTGGTGAGGTGTGCTTCGGCCACCCGGTGCGCCCGCAGGCTGCCTCTTGAGCGCCGAACCGCGTCGGAGCGGCGCCGGCCAGGTCGCGATTGTCACGGGCGCCGCCAGCGGGATCGGTCGTCACTTGGTCGGGGCCTTGGCGCAGAGCGGGCGCCAGGTGCTGGCCTGCGACTTCGACGAGGCGGGCCTGGAGCGCGCCCGAGCCGCGGAGGGATGGCCCGATTCGTCAGTCGCCACCACGGTCTTCGACGTGCGCGACGCCGCGGCCTGGGACGCGGCGCTGGCGATGGCGATCGAGCGCTTCGGCCGCCTCGACCTGATGCTGAACGTCGCGGGGTTCCTGCAGGCCGGCTGGACCCACGACATCGCGCTGGAAGACATCGATCGCCACCTCGACATCAACGTGAAGGGCGTGATCCTCGGCACCCGGGCGGCCGCCCGCCACATGGTCCCGCGGCGGTCCGGCCACATCATCAACATCGGCTCGCTGGCGTCGTTGGCGCCGGTGTCGGGGCTGGCGCTGTACGCGGCCAGCAAGTTCGCGGTGCGCGGGTTCTCGCTGGCGGCGGCGGGCGACCTGAAGCCCCACGGCGTCGCGGTCAGCCTCGTCATGCCCGACGCGGTCGCGACGCCCATGCTGGACCAGCAGGTCGCCTACGAGGAGGCCGCCCTGACCTTCTCAGGTGGCGCGCCGCTGACCGTCGAGGACGTCACGGACGCCATCCTCAAGGCCGTTATCCCGAACCGGCCCCTCGAGCTCGCCCTGCCCTGGTCGCGCGGCGCGCTGGCCAGAGCGGGCAGCCTGTGGCCGGGGATCGGCGCCGTGCTGGACCCGCTGCTGCGCAAAAAGGGCAGGAAGAATCAGGCGAAACGCTAGGCGTCGAGCCTCGGCGAGCCCGACGCGAGGCTGGGGCCGGCCACGCGCGATGGCCGCTGTCAGCCGTCGGCGCTCAGCGTCCAGCCCGACAGCGCCGGGCCGCCGCGGCGCACGGGCCCACGCGGGCCCGCCGCCGGGTGGCCGGCTAGAAGTTCGTGTTCGCTTGGCTGCCTGCCGCGCCTGCGCTGCCGGTGAAGCCCAAGCTCGCACCGCCCGGCCCGGCCTGGCCGCCCGCGCCGCCGGCCAGGAAGCTGTTCGCGGTCTTCCAGATGGCCGAGCTGGCCCCGCCCGTGGCCGGCCAGCGGAAGATGCCGTAGCTGGCGCCGCCGCAACCGCCGCCGCCGCCGCCGCCGTGGCCGCCACCGCCGCCAGGTCCGCCGACGCCGCCGCCGCGCGCACACCAGGTGAGCTGGTTCGCCTCGCCCGAGGTGCCTCCCAGCGCGCCGGTGCCGGCCGCGCCGCCCGAGCCGCCGAGGCCGCCGGCGCCACCCGAACCGCCATTGCCCGCCTGCAGGCTGTTGCCCGTGAGGGTCGGGATGGCCGACGGCGCCGAGTCGTACGCGACGAAGATGCCGAAGCTGCCGCCGCCCGAGGCCCCGCCCGCGCCGGCCGTGCCCTTGCAGCCGCCAGAGCCGCCACCGCCGCCAGAGCCTCCGATGTCGTGTCCGCCGAGGTTCGTGTTGACGCACGTGCTGCACCCGAACGCGGCGACCCGGGTCACGCAGGTGTTGTCCCAGGCGACGTTGCAGCAGTACGAGTCGCCGGCGCACACGCAGGCCTGAATCGTCGAGTTCGTGCAGCCGCCGCCGGAGTGCGACGTGCAGCAGTTGTGCGCGTCGGGGCAGTTGATTCCGTCGACGTCGGTGCCTCCGGCTGCGCCGCCGCCGCCGCCACCCGAGCCGTGCGTGCCGATCGCTCCGGCGGTGCCGGGGGCGCTGATCCAGTGGCCGCCGACCACCGAGCCCGAGGCTCCGGAGCAGCCCACGCCGGCAGCGCCCGAGACGCCGGCCGCGCCCGGAGCGCCCGCCCCCGGAGCCAGGGGATTGGAGGACGGCGGGTTGTAGCAAATCGAGCAGCGGTTCGGGTCCTGGATGCTGTTGGTGAAGAACCCGCTGGACCAGCCGGACACGCCGCCGGTGCCGGGGGATGCGCCGAGGCCCGCGCTGCCCTTGGTGGCCGCCGCGGGCGTGCCGCCGTGATCCGGACAGCGCGCCTGGCCGCCGTTTCCGCCGGACAGCACCGTGTTGTCGGCGCATGTGCGCGCGCCGCCGGCGCCACCTGCCTTCGGGTTGGTGGTGTTGGAGCAGGTGCGGTTGCCGGCGCCGTCCTTGGTGCCGACGTCGTAGGCCGCGACACCCGCGGTGCCGTTGACGCCCGGGAAGCCGCTGACGCCCGGGGCGCCGCCCCCGCCGTTGCCGCCCGCGCCGCCGAAGATCCGGTTGTGCGTGATGGAGACCATCGGGCCCGCGTTGAGCATGTACACCGCGTAGCTGTTGGCTGCGGGTGTGTTCGCGAGGTTCGGTCCGAAGATGGTGAACCCGTCGATGCCCGACGCCGCTTGGCCGGCCGCGCCGATGCCGATGGCGTTGACCGCTCCGGGGCGCTGGGTGGTGGGGGTCTGCCCGAGGATCGCGGTCTCGAAGACGATGGGGTCGTGTAGCGTGAAGTCGCCGGAGTAGCCGCCGAAGATGCCGATGCCGGCCTTGAGCAAGACGTTCTCGGAGTAGACGCCGGTCGCCACGTAGATGTCGCGTTTGGTGGGCGAGACCGCGAGGCTCAGCGCCTTGGTGATGGTGAGCACGGGCTGCCCGAACGCGCCGCTGGCCGCGTCGTTGCCGTTCTTGGCCACGAAGATGCCGAGGGTCTTCGTGCCGTCGATGCCGTCGCAGTCGCTGTCGACGCCGTCGCCGGCCAGGTCGGGGCCCGCCACGGGCTTGCACTCGCAGCCGTCGTTCTGGATGCCGTTGATGTCGAACCAGCCCGGCTGGCACTGGAAGGTGCACAGAGGCACGGCGGGCGCGGTGTTGCAGACCGGGTCGGCGTGGGGCAGCGCGATGCCCAGACAGCTGACCCCGCAGGCCCCGCAGTGGGCGAGCACCGCGTACTTGCCGCTGGCGTCCTTGAAGGGCTCGTCGATGCTGCCGTTGCAGTTGTTGTCGAGGCCGTCGCAGACCTCGCTCGGGATGGTGCAGCCGCCCCAGCCGCCCGTCGTGCACTGCTCGCTGCCGTTGCAGGTGTAGGCCGGCTTGGTCGGGTCGGGCGGCGTGTAGGTGACGCTACACGCCCGCGACAGCGCCGTGTTGGAGCCGTCGCAGCTGCAGGAGCCGGTCGCCGGGATGCACTGCTTGGAGGCCTTGCCCGCCACGGTCTGGCAGGTGAAGCCAGACGGGCAGCCCGCGGTGGCAGAGCAGCCCTTGCCGCAGTACTTGGCGTCCGCGAGCTGCACGCAGGCCGAGCCCTCGCCGAGGCAGTTCGCGTCGTCGGCGCAGGGCTGGCAGATGTTCGCCACATCCGGGATGCACTGGAACTTGTTGATCTTCGCGAAGCCCGGCAGGCACGACGTGACGACACACTGCGGCACCGCGCCCGTCGCGTCGCACTCGGTGCCGGCGGCGTTGGGGAAGCCCTGGGCGCAGCTCGTGTTGCAGGTGCCGCAGTGGGCGAAGTCGGTGTAAGCCGCCCCGGTCTTGAAGGCCTCGTCGGTCCCGCCATCGCAGTTGTTGTCGAGGAAATCGCAGGTCTCAGCCGTCGGGATCTGCCCCTGGCACTTCCACCCCTGAGAGCCGAAGCAGGTCCGCACGCCCGGGCAACTCCCGACCCCAGCCACGGTGTTGGCGCAGCTCTCGCCGATGACCAGCGACTCATCGAGGAAGCCGTCGCAGTCGTCGTCTTTGCCGTTGCAGTCTTCGGCGGCCGGCGTCAGCGCGGTGCAGCCGCCCCAGCCGACCGACGCGTTGCAGGTCTCGACGCCGAAGCAGGCGCCGAACCCGTTCTCGGAGGTGCAGGTGCGCTTCTGCCCGGCAGCGCCAGCGTTGCAGGAGCACGAGCTGGTGACCGGGACGCAGCGGTCCTGGCCGCCGATCTCGTCGCAGACGTAGCCGCTGGGGCAGGCGTCGACTTCGCAGGACGCGAGGCAAACCTGCTGGCCGTCCAGCGGCAGACACGAGCCGCCGAAGCACTCGTTGTCGTCACCGCAGGGCTGGCACGCCACGTTGGGGGGCAGCGTGCACTGGAACTCGTTGATCTTCACGTAGCCCGTGTCGCAGGAGGCGACCACGCAGGTCGGTTGGCTGGGAGTGCCGCCACATTTTCCGACGCCGTTCTCGATCTTGCCCGCGCAGTTATTGCCGCAGGTCCCGCAGTGAGGCGTGGTCGTGAAGGCCCCGCCGACCTTGAAATCCTCGTCGGTCGCGCCGTCGCAGTCCTCGTCGGTGAAGTCGCAGGACTCGACCTTCGGCATCGGCCCCTGGCACGAGAACCCGGCCGCGCCCAGGCACAAGCGCACGCCAGGGCAGGAGCCCACGCCCGGCAGGTCGTTCTGACAGGGCTGCCCCTGGATCAGGTTGTCGTCGGCCTGACCGTTGCAGTTGTTGTCGGCGCCGTCGCAGATCTCGTCGGCCGGGATCGGCGCCGTGCAGTCGCCCCATCCCACGTCGGGTTCGCAGGTCTGCTGGCCGAAGCAGGTGCCCGACGCGTTCTGTCGCGAGCAGGCTCGCTTCTGGCCGGCGTTGGCGTCCAGACACGCGCAGGAGCCTGACAGCGGCTCGCAGCGCTTCTTGCCCGCGCCGTAGTCCACGCACTCGAAGCTGTCGGGGCACGCGTCAAACGCCGCGCAGGGCTGCGTGCACACCTTGACGCCGTCGAGGGTCGCGCAGGTGCCGCCGAAGCAGTTCGCGTCGGTGGCGCAGGCCTGGCAGCCGATCTCGGGCGGCAGCTCGCACTGGAAATCGTTGATCTTCACGTAGCCGGCGTTGCAGGTGTCGACCACGCAGACCGGCACGCTCGGGGTGCCGCCGCACTTCCCGACGCCGTTGGGGATCTTGACCGCGCAGTTGTTGCCGCAGGTGCCGCAGTGGCCGGTCGTCGTGTACTTCCCTGCGAACTTGAAGGTCTCGTCGGTCAGCCCATCGCAGTCTTCGTCTTTGAAGTCGCAGGTCTCGACCTTGGGCAGCGGTCCCTGGCACACGAAGCCGGTGGCGCCCGCGCAGATCCTCACGCCGGGGCAGGTGCCGACGTCGGGCACCGCGTTGACGCAGGCCTCGCCGAGGGAGACCCCGTCGTCGAGCACGCCGTTGCAGTCGTTGTCGACGCCGTCGCAGATCTCGGCCGCGGGGACCGGCGCCGTGCAGTCGCTCCAGCCGGTGGCCGCCGCGCAGGTCTGAACGCCGAAGCAGGTGCCGATCCCGTTCTTCTGCTGGCAGCCGCGCACCTGGCCAGCCGTCGCCGCCGTGCACGCGCAGGACTCGGTCGTGGGCGCGCATCGCTCGACGCCGCCGCCGATGTCGGTGCACTGAAAGCCCACGGGGCAGGAGCCGTCGGTCTTGCAGGGCGACGCGCACACGTTCTGGCCGTCGACGGGGATGCAGCTGCCGCCAAGGCAATCCGTGTCCGAGCCGCAGGGCTGGCAGCCCACGTCGGGCGGGATGGCGCACTGGAAGTCGTTGAGCTGGACGTAGCCCTCGTTGCAGCTCTCGACCACGCAGATCGGCGAGGTCGGGCTTCCGCCGCAGGTGCCTACGCCGTTGGCGATCTTCGTGGTGCAGTCGTTGCCGCAGGTGCCGCAGTTGGAGTTGGTCGTGAAGGCGCCCGAGGCGTCCTTGAAGGTCTCGTCGGTCAGCCCATCGCAGTCGTTGTCTTTGAAATCGCAGGACTCGATCTCGGGCTTTGGTCCTTGGCACAGCACGCCGAGCGTGCCGACGCAGATGCTCACGCCGGGGCAGGAGCCGATGCCGTCCACCGTGTTCTCGCAGGACTCGCCGCTTGCGAGGTCCTCGTCGGCGAACCCGTCGCAGTCGTTGTCGGCGCCGTCGCAGACCTCCTCGCTGGCCAGGGGCGCGGTGCAGCCGACCCAGCCGGTGGCCGGGTTGCAGACCTCTTGGCCGCTGCAGGTGCCGAGCGCGTTGGTCGCCAAACAGGCGCGGGTCTTGCCGGCCGATTTCTCGGTGCAGGTGCAGGAGCCGCTGAGGGGCAGGCAGCCCTCGCCGCCGCCCTCGAGCGCCGCGCAGCCGAACCCGTCGCCGCACACACCGCCATCACCGCAGGGGGCGGCGCAGACCTGCAGCCCGTCGAGGGCCACGCAGCTGCCGCCGAAGCAGGCGCTGCTGTCGGCGCAGGGCTGACACGCCGTCTCGGGCGGGAGGATGCACTGGAAGTCGTTGGCCTTGAAGTAGCCGTCTTCGCAGGTGTCCACCACGCACACGGGCGACGTGGTCTCGCTGGCGCAGCGCCCGGTCGCGTGGGGGAACTTGCCGGCGCAGGCGTTGGAGCAGGTGCCGCAGTGGGCGTCGAGGCTGAACACGCCCTCGGCGTCCTTGAACTCCTCGTCGGTCGCGCCATCGCAGTCGTTGTCTTGGAAATCGCAGGTCTCCAGCGCCGGCTGCGGGCCTTGGCAGGCCTCGCCCTGAGCGCCGAGGCAGGCGAGCTTGCCCGGACAGGCGCCGACGCCGTCGATCGCGTTGACGCAGCTCGCGCCGGCGCTGAGCCCGTCGTCGACGACGCCGTTGCAGTCGTTGTCGGCGCCGTCGCAGACCTCGGCGGCCGGGTCACCCGCCGAGCAGCCGCTCCAGCCGACCTCCGGGTCGCAGGTCTCGACGCCGAAGCAGGTGCCGACGCCGTTGGTGTTGGTGCAGGTGCGCTGCTTGCCGGAGTTGGCGGCGTTGCAGCCGCAGGAGCCGGTGCTGGGGGCGCAGCGCTGCTCGCCGCCGCCGACCGTCTGACAGCTGTTGCCCGCGGAGCAGGCCCCGGCGTCGCCGCAAGGCTCCAAGCACACCGACTGGCCGTCCAGCTGCTCGCAGGTGCCGACCAGGCAGCTCGAGTCGTCCACGCAGGGCTGGCAGCTCACGTCGGGCGGCAACAGGCAGGACAGCTCGTTTTGCTGGACGTAGCCCTCGTCGCACACGTCGACCACGCAGGTCGGTCCTGCCGCCGTGGCGCCACACTTGGCGGTGGCGTGCGGCAGTTTCCCCTCGCAGCTATTGCCGCAAGTGCCACAGTGAGCGTCGGTGGTGAAGGCGCCGTCCGCCTTGAAATCCTCGTCGGTCTCGCCGTCGCAGTCGTTGTCTTTGAAGTCGCAGACCTCGAGCTCCGGCACGGCTCCCTGGCAGACCCAGCCCTGGGGACCGAAGCACACCTGCACTCCGGCGCAGGAGCCGATTCCCTCCACGGTGTTCTGACAGCTCTGACCGCCGACCAAGCCCTCGTCCACCAAACCGCTGCAGTCGTTGTCGACGCCGTCGCAGATCTCGGCGCTCGGCAGTGGCGCCGAGCAATCGCCCCAGCCCACGTCGGGCGCGCAGTCTTGGAAACCGAAGCAGGTACCCAGGTCGTTCTTCGAGGTGCAGGTGCGCTGGCCGAGGTCTTGTTCGGCGTTGCAGGTGCAGCTTCCGGTGTCGGGCTGGCAGAAGGTGCCCGCGATCTCTCCGGTGGCGTCGGCGAGGCAGGAATGCCCCTTGGGGCACTCTTCGTCTTCCACACACGCGAAGCCGCAGAAGCGCCCGCCGTCGATCGCCAAGCACGCGCCGCCGGTACATTGCAGCGAGTTCAGGCAGGGATTGCAGAGCTTCTCCAGGCGCGGCATGCAGAGGAAGGCCACGTCCTGTCCGGAGGTCGACACGGATTTGCAGTCGTAGCCGGCGGGGCAGTCCTGCTCGCAGGGCTTGGTGCAGATGTAGCCCTCGGGCCCTTCCACGCACCAGCCCGAGAGGCAGTCCACGTTTCCTTGGCAGCGCGCGCCGAACTCGCCGGTCCCGGGTGTCCCGTTGTCCGACTTGCCGTCGGCCGAGTCGGACTTCGAGTCGCCCAGCCCCTGCACGTCCGCGTCCACGTCGCCGAGGGAGGTCTCGATGTCCCCCGCGCCGCCGTCAAGACTGCCACCACCACATGCCGGACCCAACGACAAGACGCAGCTTGACGCCATGAACCATGCCCACGCTCGTAGCGTCCGCATCGTCTTACCCCTCGGCCCCCGGCAGCGAGGACCTGAACCGCCATTGAAGGCTTTCCCGAGGCGTCAGTTTATCACGAGCGTGCGGCCGAATCATCGGGCGCGCGTGCGATTTCCACAGGCGGGAGCGGCAGAGCGCAGGTGAACGTGGTCCCCTGGCCGAGCACGCTCTGGACCCCCACCGAGCCGCCCATGGCGCGGACCAGACTGCCGACGATGGCGAGGCCCAGGCCCGAGCCGCCGTGCCGCCGTCCCACCTCGGCGCCGCCTTGGTCGAAGGGCTCGAAGATGCGCTCGAGCAGGTGCGCGTCGATGCCCGGCCCGGTGTCGCGCACCGAGAGCAGCAGAGCCCCCGCCACGCCGCGCTCGAGGCGCACCGTGATGCGGCCGGACTCGGTGAACTTCGTCGCGTTGGCTAGCAGGTTGTTCACGATTTGGCGCAGCCGCGCGGCGTCCCCCATGACCTTCTCCGGCAGCCCCTCGGCCACCTCGACCTCCAGGTCGACGCCGCGCGCCTCGCACGCGGGCTGAAACAGCGAGGCGGCGTCTCGCAGGAGCGCCGCGAGGTCGACGGGCGCCGCCTCGAAGTGCAGCGCCCCCGACTCGCTTCGCGACAGCGCCAGGACATCGTCGATGAGGCGGATCAACGTGCCGCCCGCCGTCCGCACCAGCGCGGCGTGTCGGGGCGCGCGCGCCGCACCATCGGGCCGCTCCAGCAGCTCGGCCGAGCCGAGGATCGCGGTCATGGGGGTCCGAATGTCGTGGCTCAGCACCGCCAGGAAGAGGTCCTTCGCCGCGTTCGCGCGCTCCAGATCCAGGCGGAGATGGCGCTCGTGCTCACGGCGGCGGAACACGACCCACAACAGGAGGGAGTTGAGGGCGGCCATGAAGACGGCGAGCGCGGCCAGGACGCCGATGTGCGTCCAGTGGGTGCCGAGCTCGATGGAGATGCCGCGGTTCTCCGCGCGGACGGCCGCGACCGCTGCGTCGAAGCGCGCGAAGACCCCGCCGACGGCGAGATCTCCGGGCTTGCGGTCGGCCGCCTCGCGCTGGGCGGCGAGCGCGCGCCCGATCTCCAGAATCGCGTTCGCTGAGGCGCGCGCGCTCCCGGCGCGCTCGGCCTCCTCCTCGAGCGCGCGAACCCGCGCGTGAGCTGCGCTCAAGGCGGCGTCGCGCCCTACCGCGTTCGGAGCGTCCGCGGCGTCGAGCATCGCGCGCGTCTCCGACAGCTCGACCAGCCACGCGACGCGCGTCTCGGAGCCGACCGCGCAGCGCAGCCACCGAGACCCACAGCCACCCGCACCAACAGACGAAGCCCACGAGCGCCAGCCCCGCCGCCCACAGCCACCACGGCGCGGACCTCCTCGGCGGCGCCTGCTCGACCGCTCCCGCGCGGCGCAGCGGCCTAGCTGGGTCTCGGCGGAATGCGGACGTGCCATGGCCCGGACGATACGCCCGTGGCCGGGCTTCGCCAACGCCGCGAGGGGAGCTGATCTGCAGAGCGGACCAAGCAGCGCGACGGAGGGTCCGTTGGTCGGCGCTCTCGACGCCCGGGCGGGGCGTCGGAGCGCACCTGCCGCCCGGAGTCTACGCAGCCTGCGTCGACGAAAGTGGGGGCGGCGGCGTCGTCTCCGACCTGCCGCCCCCGACAATGAACCCAGCGTCGGGGGAGTACCCCCGACCGCGAGGCCTTTTGGGTGGTGACGCGGGGCCCATTGACCGGTGACGCCGCCGCGCTACGCGGAACCTCGGGGCGCCGTACAGGACCTCAGCGAGCTGGCGTGCATCGGGCCGACCGAGGGCGCACGGAGGGAGGCGCGGCGCGCACGGAGGCGGCGCCGACGTGCCCAGTCGAAGAGGTGTGCTCTGAGTCTCTCCCCTCGTAGGCGCTTGCAGCAGCGCGCGAATCGAAGGTACCGAACTGACCGGGAGCGCCATCGTGAAGAGGACGCTCCCCAACGTGCTACGCAAAGATCCCCCTCGGTCGGGGACGTTCCGACCGCGGATGCTAGCAGCATCTGGGCAATGCGCACGCGAACTGTCGTCGGCCGCGAAACCGCGCCCCGCGCTCGCGGCCAAGACGCCGGCGCGCTGGCGGAGACGAGCGCCCGGACTCAGCGACGCCGAGCCCGGGCTTGGCCTCGTCGTCCGCTACTCGAGGGCGGCGTCCAGGGTCAGGAAAGCCCCGCTCTTGCCGATCTTCCCGAGCTTCAGGTCGATGGTCGAGCCGGTCGGGAGCCCGGGGATCAGGTCTCCCAAATCGATGGTCGGCAACTCGAAGGACAGGGAATCCCCGGCGAGCTGCTCGATCAACAGCGGCAGCAATTGACCGCCGATAAGCTCCACGAGGCCCGCGTCGTCACCCTCGAAGATGCCCTCGTTGGTCACGACCTCCAGCACCATCGGGTCGAAGGTCCCGATATCGAAGGTGAGCACCGTGGCGCCGGTGGGGCCGGTCGAAGGCACGACATCGACGACCGCTTCGGCCTGAATCCACAGGGCGATGTGCGAGGGGGTGCCGAGCAGGTCCAGGGTAGCGTCCAGGAAGAGGTCGCCGATCTGCACGCGCTTGTCGCCGCTGCAGGTCGAGAAGATGAGCGGCAGGTAGGGGTCGACCCGCACGCCCTGAAGGTCGATGCCGAACTGGCCCAGATCGAAGGCCGAGGCGGCCTCCGGGCCGAGGTCGATGGAGAGCGTGCCGCCCTGCCAGATGGCGAAGAGCAGCTCGTTAATGAAGTCCTCGTGCAGGCCCGCGACGATGGGCGAGGTGGGCGGCGCCGGCACGCTGCCGACGGGCGCGCAGCTCTCGTAGCGGACGCTGCCATCGACCGGGTGCGGCGGCACCGGCGTCACGGCGTTGGCGACCGCGTCCAGGTCGATGCGCATGAACTCGGGGGTGAACTGGATCTGGCTCGGCCGGCTCTCCAGGTGAATCGCGTTCGCGTTCAGACCTTCGGCGAGCGCCGGGATCTCGAGCTCCGTGTCGATGGCGATGCTGTCGGCCAGCCCGTTGATGAGGTCCTCGATGAGCCCCTCCGCCAGGAAGACGAAGACCGTCTCGACGATGCCGACCAGGGCGGGCTCGATGAAGTCGATGAAGCCGTTGGCCAGGTCGTCGAGGACCTTGACGTTGAACTGCTGGAAGAACCCAACGGTGAGGTCGCCCACGTTGAGCTTGGGCGAAGCCGCGTTGGCGACGATGACGCCGTTCTCGACCGCCAGCCCGAGATCCATCTTGAGGGAGAGCGAATCCGCGGCGATGACGATGTCGAAGGGCGGCAAGAACGGCGCCTGAGGCGTCGTCAGGTTCATGGTGATGTCGAGGTCCTTGAGCGAGAAGTCCACCTTCAAGCCGCCGTCCATGAGCGTCAGCTTCACGGTGCCGCTGCTCATCTTGATGCTCTTGAGGACCAGGGTGCAGTCGCCGCCGATGCACGGCGTCTTGAAGCCCTGCGAGCCGACCAGACCGGCCAGGTCGCCGCCCGCCAGCACGGAGTTCAGCACGCCCGCCAGCTGGTTGAGCCCTTCCTGGCTCAGCTCGGCGACGATGCCGTCGTTGACGCGGTCGGTCGCGTAGCTGGCGGGGTTCAGCGCGTACCACAGCGAGGACCACAGGGCGGCGCGGGTGACCGTGCGCTCGTTTCCGTAGGGATCCACGGCGCGCGCCGTCAGCGGCGTGATGCCGTAGGCGAGCGGCACGGTGATCTCGAAGGGGCCGCCCTCGGGGGGAAGCGCGAAGGCCTTCCCGTTGAGCTCGAGGGTGGTCACCGTCCCCAGATTGTCACTGACGGTACCTGCCAACACGACGGTCTTGAGGCCGTCGCCGACGAAGCCGCGGTCGGGGCTGGTGATGGTGATCACGGGCGCGGTCTGGTCGACCACGATGTCCTTGGTCGCGGTCAGCGACGGCACGGCCTCGGCGTGGGCGCTCAGGGTGTAGCGCCCCTCGAGGTCGAACCGAATCGAGGCCTTCGTCGTGCCGAAGAGCGTGTGCTGACCCGCGGGCGACGCGTCGAGGCCCGCGACCGGGATGCCCGTCAGGGGGTTGCCGAACTTGTCCTCGCCGACGCCCGAGACCTTGATGCCCTGCCCCAACACGTAGGCCAGCGGCTCCGGGTCGACGGCGAGCGCGAAGGACACGGGCAGGTCCGCGATGACGGTGAACGGCGCCGCGGTCTTCTCCGTCGCGCCAGCCACGGCGCAGCTCGCCTCGTAGGAGCCGGCGAGCTCCGACGCGACCGTGCTCCCGTTGACCGAGACCGCGCCGCTGGCGCCGCCGGAGACCACCACCGTCGTGGCCGCGTCGGTGATGGCGTTCCCGAAGGCGTCGGCGACCGTGCAGCTCACCTCGGCGCTCCCGCCCGCGGTGAACTCGGGCGGGGCGACCGCCGCGACCGTCGCGTGGGCCGGGCCGGGCACCACCGTCAGCTCAAACGGGGTCAAGTCGACAAGTGACCCCGAAGAGCACGTAACCATATGCGTTCCGACGATAGTCGGCGTGAGCGTGACGCCATCCGTGCCCAGGGGGAGGGTCGGGTCCACCGCGATCTGGAAGGTCTGCCCGCTGACCGAGGCGCCTGCAGAGTCCAGCGCGGTGCAGGTCACGGTGGCGGTCTCGCCAGCGCGCACGCTCGCCGGCGCCACCAAGGTCTCGACCGTCTCGGGGCCCTTGTTCACGGGGATGTCGCCGCTGACGTCGGGGCTGTCCGGCGTGATGTCCGAACCCGAGCCCTGGTTGCTGTCGCTGCACGCCGAAATCGCGAACAAGGCGGTGAGGGCTATGGGCAGTACGACGGAACGCAGACGAGTGGCCATGAAAGCCTCCGGGATGGGGCGGGCGGCAGACGGGGCACCTGCGGGGTCGATTGGGGCAGGCCCAGCGGCGCGCGCGCATCCTAGCGACGTGGTACACCCTGCCACAAGCAACATGTTCTATTCCGGTTCGGAGCACGCGATGCAGGTCCCCGAGATCGACGCCATTCTTCTCGCCACCCTCGACGATCACCGGCTGTCTCGAAGCGAGCGGCGCGCGCTGCGTGCGGTGGTCGCCGACGCCTGCCTCACGCCGGGCGACCGCGCGCTGTGGCGAAGTCGGGCCTTCGCCCTCGCCCAAGCCGCCGCCAGCGACGCCGACGCCCGCACCCTCCTCCCCTGGCTCGACGAGGTCACCAAAGCCCTGGTCTACGAGCCCGAGGCCGAGTCCAGCGCCGACGTCAGCTTCAGCCCCGGCCCCGCCCCCCTCGCCCGCCTCACCGGCCTCATCGAGCGCGCGGCCGCCAGCATCGACGTCTGCGTCTTCGCCCTGAGCGACGACCGCCTCGCCGCGGCCCTGCTCCAGGCGCAACAACGCAGCGTCCGGGTCCGCGTCCTCACCGACGACGACAAGACCTCCGATCGCGGCGCCGACGCCGACCGCCTCCAGGCCCAGGGCATCCCGCTGCGCACCGACCGCACCGAGCACCACATGCACCACAAGTTCGCGATCTTCGACGCCACCACGGTCGCCACCGGCAGCTACAACTGGACCCGCTCGGCCAGCCTCTACAACACCGAGAACGTGCTGGTGACCACCGACCCGCGCGTCGTCCGCGCCTACCAAGGCGAGTTCGAGCGGCTCTGGGACGACTTCGCCTAAACGCCGAGGGCGCGCCGGACCTCTTCGGTCTCAGCGCGCCCTCGGGTGCCTTTTTCCTCGATGGGACCGATCAGATCTCGAGCGGGCGCACCGTGTTCGGCCCGGACTTCGGGACCGCGAACCGGATCTCGCGGCTGCCAGGCTCGCGGGCGACGGGCGCCGGGGCGAAGCGGCCGACCTTCAAGACCTTGGCCATCAAGATGACCATCGGGACCGCCACGACCGAGCCGAGGGCGCCCATCTTCGCCGCCCCCTGCAGACCGGGGTCGGTGAAGGCCACGCCCGCCACGAAGAGGGCGACGGTGAGGCCCAGGGCGGCGGTCATGCCCGCGACCAAGAGCGTCTTCGGGTTCATACCCTCGGGCAGCGAGTAGCCCGCCATGTGGCCCGCCATCGAGAAGGCGAAGACGCCCAGGGTCTTGCCGACGATGAGCGCCAGCATCACGCCCCAGGTCGCGTTGCCGACGGCGGAGAATCCCACGCCGGCGTTGGCCAGACCGAAGAAGAACAGCCCGAGATCCACGGGGAGTTTGAAGGCGTGCTCGAAGGTGTTGAGGGTGTCGTGGTGGGCGTGGCCGTCGCTCTCCTCGGCGAAGAGGCCCTCGTCGTGGCCCATCGACGGCATGAAGGGGACGACGGCGACCAGGGCGAGCGCGGGGTGCAGGTGCGCCATGTGCAGGCCGACCCAGCTCATCACGCCCGGCCCGACGAGGTAGGCCCAGAAGTTCTGGACCTTGGCCTTGCGCAGGGCGAAGGCGCCGGCCATGGCGGCCCCAACCACACCCAGCCACAGGGGCTCCACGGGGTGCGCGGGGTCGGGGTAGAAGACCGCGATGATGCCGAGGCCCAGGCCGTCATCGGCCACCGCCAGCAGCAGCAGGAAGCTGACCGCCGGGTGGTCCTTCCCGAAGACCTGCCGCGCGACCAGCCAGGCCAGCGCGATGTCCGTGGCCGTCGGGATGCCCCAGCCCTTGGCGATCGTGGGGTCGCCGCTGATGGCCACCCACGCGAAGTACACGCCGACGGGCCCCAGCACGCCGCCGATGGTCCCGAGCAGCGGGTTGACGGCCTTGCGCGGCGGGTTCAGCGCGCCACCGGGCAGGCAACTCTCGGTGATCTCCTTGGCCGCGATGCCAAAGAAGAGGGCCATGAAGATGTCGTTGACCAGGAAGTGCACGTTCACGTGGCTTCCGTGGCCCAGCGGCGACCAGTGAATGAACGCCGCGTAGGCGTCTGGTGCCACGTTGGCGAAGAGGAGCGCCAGCACGACGCCGGCGATCAGGGGAATCGAGAACTCCTGCAGGAGCTCGACCGGACGACGACTAGGAGCAGACATAGCGCCACCTCAGCGTGGAAGACTCGTCCTGCTTCGTCGCGAGTGCCGAAAATCTTGAGGGCTTTCGCACGGCGGCGGCGCGCCTCGGCTGGGTGGTGGCGACGCCCGACAGCTCTTCTCGCTGTCCCCGTCAGTCGAAGGTGGCGCTGACCCGCAGGCCGAAGCCCGGCCCGGCCCACACCGGCAGGTTCGCCGGCTCCGGGAAGTTCGACAGGGTGAAGTAGGCCGAGATGCCCACCGCCCACTCGCGATCGACCCAGAACTCTTTGCCCGCGCTGACCAGCAGCACCCACCCGCCGTCGCTCGTGAAGTTCCGCTTGGGCACGCCGGGCCTCCCGACTCCCGCCGGGCGCTCCATGAACATGAAGCCGAGCCCGAGGGACCCGCTGATATAGATGTTCACGGGCATGAAGTAGTAGCTGAGCCCCGGCCCGAAGACGACCGACGCCGCCTTGCCGCCGCTGGCCTCGCGCTCGTCGCTGCGGAAGCGCGGGGCCACCATCTGCCAGTAGTGCCCCGTCAGGTGCAGCACCAGGTTGCGCTCCACCGACAGCCCCAGCGCGCCCTCGACCGTGATGGTCGCGCCCTTGGTGCGCAGCTCGTTGCCGCGGTCCGGCGCCAAGAGCCGCTGCCAGCCGCCCCCGACGGACACCCGCGCGAAGAAGCCCTCGTGGTGACGGTCGACGCGCTCGGGCCGCGCCAGCGCCGGTCGCGGAAAAATCGCCAGCCCGACGCTCGCCAGCAAGGCCCCGAAAACCCACGATTTCCAACGCATCATCGCTCGCCCCCAGGCCCACACTATACCCACGGCGGCATTTTCTTAGGAACTGTGTGTCGTGCTACCGTTGTTGAGGCGTGAGGGTGCTGCGACCGCGCCGGCCGCCGGGCTGCGCGACGCGACACCGAGCCATCAGTCTGGAACTGCTCCCGGCACCGCCGGCGCATGACACACGAGGCTTGGCATGGGTTCGCTGACGAAGAAAATCGCCGCCTTCCAGAACGTCGAGCAGTACGAAGAGCTCAACTGGCACGGCAGTTTCGAGGACTACCTTGAGATCGTGCGCGAGAACCCCAAGGTCACGCGCACGGCGTGGCAGCGGCTCTACGACATGATCATGGCCCACGGGTCCTCCGAGTACACGGACTCGCGCAAGAAGATCACCAGCTACGGGTTCTTCGCCGACCCCTTCAACGGAGGTCAGGACGCCGTCTTCGGCATGGACCTGACGCTGATGAAGCTGGTCAACACCTTCAAGTCGGCGGCCTACGGCTACGGCACCGACAAGCGCATCATCCTGCTGCACGGGCCGGTGGGCTCGGCGAAGTCGACGATCGTCCGCCTGCTCAAGCGCGGCATCGAGGAGTACTCGCGCACGCCCGAGGGCGCGATCTACAGCTTCGACTGGGTCGTCGACGAGAACGGGCAGGCGGTGACGACGCCCTGCCCGATGCACGAGGACCCGCTGCACCTCATCCCGCTGGAGTGGCGCGCGAAGGCCATCAAAGAGCTCGGCCTCGACGAGCGCTGCGGCGACTTCCCCATCCCGGTCAAGGGCGAGCTGGACCCCGCCTGCCGCTTCCGCTTCAACATGCTGATGAAGAAGTACAAGGGCGACTGGCAGAAGATCGTCAACGAGCACATCCGGGTACGCCGCATCGTGTTCAGCGAGAACGACCGGGTCGGCATCGGGACGTTTCAGCCCAAGGACGAGAAGAACCAGGACTCCACTGAGCTCACCGGCGACATCAACTACCGCCTCATCGCCGAGTACGGCTCGGACTCGGACCCGCGGGCCTTCAACTTCGACGGCGAGTTCTGCGTCGCCAACCGCGGGCTCATCGAGTTCGTCGAGGTGCTGAAGCTGGACGTGGCCTTCCTGTACGACCTGCTCGGCGCGACGCAGGAACACAAGATCAAGCCGAAGAAGTTCCCGCAGACCGACATCGACGAGGTCATCATCGGCCACACCAACGAGGCCGAGTACCAGCGGCTGCTCTCCAACGAGTTCATGGAGGCCCTTCGCGATCGCACAGTGAAGATCGACGTGCCCTACATCACGAAGGTCTCCCAGGAAGTGAAGATCTACGCGAAGGATTTCGGGCCGACGTCTGAGCGGGTCCGCGGCATCCATGTTGCACCGCACACGCTGGAAGTGGCGGCGATGTGGGCGGTGATGAGCCGGCTCGAGGTGCCGAAGAAGCACGACCTGTCCGTGCTTCAGAAGATGAAGCTGTACGACGGCAAGACGCTGCCTGGGTACACGCAGGACAACGTGCGCGAGCTGCGCAAGGAGACCAAGCGCGAGGGGCTCGACGGCATCTCGCCGCGCTACGTGCAGGACAAGATCTCCAACGCCCTGGCCAGCGAGAAGGGCGGGCGCTACATCAACCCCTTCATCGTCCTCAACGAGCTGGCGAGCGGGCTCAAGCACCACAGCCTGCTGACCAACGAGGACGCGCGGCAGAACTACCGCGAGCTGCTCAACCAGGTGCGCGCCGAGTACGAAGACATCGTGAAGAACGAGGTGCAGCGGGCGATCTCGGCCGACGAGGAGGCCATCGGGCGGCTCTGCTCGAACTACATCGACAACGTGAAGGCCTACACGCAGAAGGAGCGGGTGCGGAACCCCTTCACCGGCCAGGACGAGGCACCCGACGAGCGGCTGATGCGCTCCATCGAGACGAAGATCGACATCCCGGAGAGCCGCAAGGACGACTTCCGCCGGGAGATCATGAACTATATCGGCGCCTTGGCCATCGACGGCAAGCAGTTCGACTACCGCACCAACGAGCGGCTGCACAAGGCGCTCGAGGCCAAGCTCTTCGAGGACCAGAAGGACACGATCAAGCTGTCCACGCTGGTCTCGAACGTGGTGGACCGCGAGACGCAGGAGAAGATCGCGGTCGTGAAGACGCGGCTCATCGAGAACTACGGCTACAACGAGGAATCTGCCACCGACGTCCTGAATTTCGTCGCGTCGATCTTCGCTCGCGGCGAGGCGCAAGAGCGCGGCTAGGAGCCGTAGCCGCTCGACGCCAGCCTCGCCCACCACCTCCCGACGACGGATGCCATGACCCAGCGCATCGACACCGACCAGCGACGCTTTCGCGACATCGTGCGGGGGCGAATCAAGCGCAACCTCAAGCAGTACATCAGCCAGGGCGAGCTGATCGGCAAGCAGGGTGCCGACCGGGTGTCGATTCCGGTGCCGCAGATCGATATTCCGCACTTCAAGTACGGGCAGAAGCAGAACGGCGGGGTCGGACAGGGCGACGGCGAGGCCGGGGATCCGTTGCAGGGCGACGGCGAGGGCAAGGGCTCCGGCCAGGGCGAGGCGGGGGATTCGCCCGGCGAGCACGCGCTGGAGGTCGAGATCGAGCTGGACGAGCTGGCGCAGATACTCGGCGAGGAGCTTGAGCTGCCGAAGATCCAGCCGCGTGGGCAGGAGCGATTCGAGTCTGTGAAGGTCAAATATGCCGGCATTCGACCGGTGGGCCCAGACAGCCTCAAGCACGTGCGCCGCACCTTCAAGCGGGCGCTGAAACGCCAGCTCTCATCGGGCCAGTACGACCCGAAGCGGCCGATCATCGTGCCGATTCGCGCCGACTTCGTGTACCGCTCGTGGAAGGAGGAGACGCGGCCTCACCACAACGCGGTCATCATCTACATGATGGACGTGTCCGGCTCGATGGGTGAGGAGCAGAAGGAGATCGTCCGCATCGAGTCGTTCTGGATCGATACGTGGCTGCGCAGCCAGTACAAGGGCATCGAGAGCCGCTACATCATCCACGACGCGGCCGCGCGCGAGGTCGACCGCGACACCTTCTTCCGCACGAAAGAGTCGGGCGGCACGATGATCTCCAGCGCCTACAAGGTCTGCCTGGAGATCATGCAGAAGGACTACCCGTCGGGGGAGTACAACATCTACCCCTTCCACTTCTCCGACGGCGACAACTGGTCCACCGACGACACCATGCAGTGCGTGAAGCTGCTGCGCGACGAGATCATCCCGAAGGTGAACGTCTTCTGCTACGGCCAGGTCGAGAGCCCCTACGGCTCGGGTCAGTTCATCAAGGACCTGCGCGTGCACTTCCGAGGGGCCGACGAGGTCATCACCAGCGAGATCAAGAACAAGGAAGGCATCACCGGTTCCATCAAGGATTTCCTGGGGAAGGGCCGATGAAGGGACGCGCGCTCGGCGAGGAGCTCAGCGGCTGGATCACGCGCATCGAGGGCATCGCGCGCGGGCTGGGCCTCGACTTCTTCCCGACCATCTTCGAGATGGTGACCTACGAGCAGATGAACATGCTCGCGTCGTTTCAGGGCTTTCCGGTGCGCTACCGCCACTGGAAGTGGGGGATGGAGTACGAGCGCCTGTCGAAGAGCTACGAGTGGGGTCTGCACAAGATCTACGAGATGGTGATCAACTCGAACCCTTGCTACGCGTACCTGCTCGAGGGGAACGCGCTGGTCGACCAGAAGCTGGTCATCGGCCACGTCTACGCGCACTGCGATTTCTTCAAGAATAACGCGTGGTTTTCGCGGACTGACCGGAAGATGCTGGACCGGATGGCGAGCCACGCGGCGAAGATCGCGCGCATCGCCGACGCCCACGGTCACGAGGTGGTCGAGGACTTCATCGACGTCTGCCTCAGCATCGACAACCTCATCGACTACCACAGCCCCTTCATCGTGCGGCGCGCGGCCGTGCCCGACGAGGACGAGCTTGCGCCCGAGCCGAAGAAGATGCCGGCGCGCTCGTACATGGACAGCTACATCAACCCCGAAGAGGACATGCAGCGGAAGCGTGAGGCGCTGAAGAAGGAGTGGGAGGACCGCAAGAGCCGCATCCCGCCCGAGCCTGAGCGCGACGTCATGCTCTTCCTCATCGAGCACGCGCCGCTGACCCGGTGGCAGCGGACGATCCTGTCGATTCTGCGAGACGAGGCCTACTACTTCGCCCCCCAGATGATGACGAAGATCATGAACGAGGGCTGGGCCAGCTACTGGCACTCACGGATCATGACCGAGCACGTGTGCGACGACACGGAGATCGTCGACTTCGCCTGCAGCCACTCGGGCACCATGGCGATGAGCCGCACCAGCATCAACCCGTACAAGATCGGGCTGGAGCTGTATCGGGACATCGAGGAGCGCTGGAACCGCGGGCGCTTCGGGCTCGAGTACGACCGCTGCGACGACATGGCCGAGAAGACGAATTGGGACAAGGATCTCGGGCTGGGGCGCGAGAAGATCTTCCAGGTGCGGAAGGTCTACAACGACCTGATGTTCGTCGACGAGTTCATGACGCCCGAGTTCGCCGAGGCCCAGAAGCTGTTCACCTTTGGGTACAACCGGCGAAATGAGGCGTGGGAGATCAAGACGCGCGAGTTCCTCGAAGTAAAGGCGAGCCTGCTCTCGCAGCTGACGAACTTCGGGCAGCCGGCCATCTACGTCGAGGACGCCAACCACAAGAACCGCGGCGAGCTGATGCTCTGGCACAAGCACGACGGCCAGGACCTGAAGGCCGACTACGGGCGGGCGACGCTGGGCAACTTGGCGAAGCTGTGGTCGCGGCCGGTGCACATCCGCACGCAGGTGGAGGGCAAGACCGTCATCTGGTCACACGACGGCACGACCTTCGGTGAGACGCAGGCGGGCGCCTGAGCTGATGCCGGAGCGCCGCGATCCCCCCCGAGTGACCGTGCTGGTGCCGGTCTACAACGCAGAGTCCACGCTGGCTGAGTCGCTGGAGTGCGTGTTGGCGCAGACGCTGGCGGACTTCGAGCTGTTGGTGGTCCTCAACGGGGTCAGCGACGGGAGCGCGGAGATCGTTCGAGAGTTCGCCGCACGCGACGGCCGGGTCCGGACGCTCGAGCTGCCCGACGCGTCGCTGGTCGGCGCGCTGAATCTCGGCGTGGCCGAGGCCCGCGCCGACGTGATCGCTCGCCACGACGCCGACGATTGGATGGCCCCGCGGCGACTCGAGCTGCAGCTCGCCGCGCTGGCCGCGCACCCCGAGTGGTCGGCGGTCACCGCGAAGGTGCTGTGCGAGGGGCTCGGTGGTGACGAGCCGGGGCGCGGGATGGAGCGCCACGTCGCCTGGCTCAACGGCCTCGAGACGCCCGAAGCGATCATGGAGGAGCGCTTCATCGACGCGCCGGTCGCCCATCCGGCGGTCATGGTGCGGACCCAGGTGCTGCGGGACGAGGGAAGCTACCGCCAGGGCGACTTTCCGGAAGATCATGACCTCTGGCTGAGGCTGCTCGGACGGGGCCACCGATTCGGCATGGTCCCCGAGCTGCTGGTTCACTGGCGCGATCATGCCACGAGACTGACACGAACCGACCCGCGACTTCGCGACGCAGCAAGGTGGTTTTTGGTCTACGAGCACCTGCTGGCCGGGCCCCTGGCGGGGGGGCGTCACTGCCGCATCTGGGGCGCCGGCCCCTACGGCCGAAAGCACGCAAGAAACCTGCAAACGCTGGGCGTAGTGGTCGACGACCTCGTCGACATCGATCCCCGAAAGATCGGCGTCCGGGTCTCTGGCGGGCGCCTCGTGGTGGACGCCGAGACGGTCGGACCGCCGGACGATCGGCTCGTACTTCTCGCAGTTGCGAGCATCGGAGCGCGAAAAAAGATCACCACTTTCCTCGAGGCCCGCGGGTATACTGCGGAGCGTGATTTCCTGGCATTACATTAGCCCCGTAAGCATCCCGTCCCCCATGCATTCGCTGCCCAACATCGGGGCTGCTGGCGGGCGTGCGAAGGACGGAACGATTGCATCCTGAGCCACGTCGAGTCCTCGTGGTCGAAGACGAGGAACTCATCCGCAGCATGTTGATCACCGCCCTGGAGTCCGCGGGCTTCACGGTACTGGCGGTGGACGATGGGCAGAGCGCGCTCGAAGCGCTCGATCACTTCCGCGCGGAGCTGGTGCTCGTCGATCTGATGATGCCCCGCATGCACGGATACGAGCTGATCCAGCGGCTACGCGCGGCCCCCCGCACACGCCGGCTGCCGGTCCTGGTGATGTCGGGCAAGCCCTACGCCGCGGACCAGCGCAAGGCGATGGAGCTGGGAGGCACGGCGTTTCTGTCGAAGCCATTCAGCCCTTCCACCTTGGTACAGCTCGTCCGCACCACGCTGGACGCCACGCGCGTTCGCTTCTGGGGCGTCCGTGGGTCCGTCGCGACGCCCGGGCCCGAGACCGTCCGCTACGGCGGCAACACGCCCTGCGTGACCATCGAACACGGCCGAGATCTGCTGATCCTCGACGCAGGTACGGGCTTGCGGAAGCTGGGCCTGACCCTCCACGCCGAGGCGGCGGGACAGCCCCTCGACCTGTTGATGCTCATCACTCACACGCACTGGGACCACATCCAGGGCTTCCCCTTCTTCGTGCCGGCCTTCGTGCCCGGCAACAAGCTCCACGTGATGGGCCCGCCGTCCATCGACAAGCCGCTTGAGAAGGTGCTGCGCGGGCAGATGGACCCTGAGTACTTCCCGGTGGCCCTGGGCGAGCTGGCCGCCGAGGTTCGGGTCGACGAGGTGCGCGAGCGGGCGTTCGATATCGGGCCCTTCCACGTCGAGTCGCACTACGTGAACCACCCTGGCGTGACGATGGCCTACCGCGTCCACGTCGGCGGCCACATCATCACGTACGCCACCGACACCGAGCCGTACCGTACCCTGCTCACCGACGAGCGCAGCGCGGTCCACGAGGAGCTGGCCTACGCCGAGAACTGCGACCGGCAGCTCGTCGAGTTCGCGCGCGGATCCCACGTCTACATCGCGGATAGTCAGTATTCGCCTGAGGATTACGTGGTGAAGCGCGGGTGGGGACACACCTGCTACGAGGACGCCGTGGCCCTGGCGGTGGCGGCCGAGGTGGACAAGCTGGTCCTGTACTCGCACGACCCGATGCACGACGACGACGCCATCGACCGCAAGCTGGCGCGTAGCCGCGAGCTGGCGGCCGAGGCCGGATCGAAGGTCGAGGTCTACGCAGCCATCGAGGGCGAGAGCATCGAGCTCCCGGGCCGCGTCGAGGCCTGACCTAGCCCGGGCCGCGCCCTTGGCCTCGCGGCAGCCGCCCACTGACGGCCACCGCGAATCCAACTCGGTCCGCGCTCAGTCCGCGTACTTGACGCTGCAGCCGTAGGGCTTGGTCGACGCCATGGCGGGCGCCTTGCCAGCCGCGATGTCGGTCAGGGCTGCGGTGACGTAGTCCACCACGCCGGCGTCGCCGCTAGGCTTGCCGAGCGGCGCGTTGTCGAGCGCGCCGGCGTAGGCCACGGTGCCCTTGCCGTCGACGATCCAGAACTCGGGCGTCCGAGTGGCGCCGTAGAGGTGGCCCACCTTGCCGTCCTCGTCGAGGAGCACCGGGTGGGTCAGGTTGTACTCGGTGCGCGAGGCGACGTTGCGCTCTTTGCCGGCGCCCTGCTTGCCCGGCGCGCCGGAGTTGATCGCCAGCCAGACCACGCCCGTCTCGGTCTGCTTGGCGGCCAGGTCCTTGAGCGAGCTCTCGGTGTGGGCGTAGCGGACGAAGGGGCAGTCGGGGTTGTACCACTCGAGCACGACGGTCTTGCCGCGGAAGCTCGACAGGGTCACCGCCTCGCCGTCCGTGCTGGTGAGGGTGAAGTCGGGCGCCTCGGTCCCCACGGCTACGGTGGTCGGCGCCGGTGCGGCGGCGGGCGCGGGCGCGACCGCAGGCGCAGCGGCAGGCGCGGCGGCGGGCGCGGGAGCCTCGGCGGTCGTCGCGGCCGCGGCCTCAGCGGCGGGCGCTGCGGGGGTGACGGCCTGGGGAGCGGACGCCGCTTTTTCGCAGGCGCTACCGAAGGAAAGAGCGAGGAGGGAGATCGACACGAGGCCGAGGGATACGAGCTTCACTTGGACTGCCCCTTGGGTGCTGGCTTGGAGGGGGCGGGCTTTCCGGTCGCCGCGCCTTTGGCCTTGGCCACGCCGCCATCGACGGCCTTGTTAAACGAATTCGCGACCTTGGCTTTCGCCTTGGCCTGCGTGTTCAGCATCTTGGTCTTCGCCTGCATCTGCACGCCGTCCACGCGGGACTTCACGAGGCGACGAAAGAAATCGAGAACCTGCTCAACGATGTCCATGGGGGGCTCCTTTCCGGCTGAATCCCGTATCCGATCGCAGGTCCGCGGACCGCGCGGTCGCCCCCGCGGTTCGGAGGGTCTTACCCTGCTAGCGCCGCGCGCGACCTTGTGAAACGTCGCACCCTCGCTTGGGATTCCGGGGCTTACCACGGCGGCCCCCCGCGCGGAAGCCTGCGAACGCCGCACATCGCGCCCCCCCTGAGCCTCCGCTCGCCGCTCCGCGCCGGACGTGATAACGGCCCCCAGCATGGAACCGATCGCCCACAGCCTGACCGGCACGGCCCTCGCCCGCATCCTCCCCATGGATGGCGTGAGCCGCCGCACCGCGCTCTGGACCGCCATCGCCGCCGCCAACCTCCCCGACGTGGACGTCCTGCTCTACGCGACCCACGGCGAGCACGGCTACCTGACCTGCCACCGCGGCGTGACGCACTCGGTCTTCGCGCTCGCCCTGATGCCCCCCGTCTGGGCCGCCATCGTCTCGCGCGTGACCCGCTCGCCCTTTCGACCGCTGGTCCTGCTCAGCTTCCTGGCGGTCTTCAGCCACCTGCTGCTCGATCTGGTCACCAGCTTCGGGATGATGCCGCTCGCGCCCGCGTCCTGGGAGCGCTACGCCCTCCCCTGGGTCTTCATCGTCGACCCCTTCTTCTGGGTGATCCTGGGCACGCCCATCTTCTTGGCCCGCCGGCCCGGCGCCAGACCTCGCCGCCTCTTCGGCACCTCCCTCGCGCTCCTAGCGGCTTACATCGCGGCCGCCGGGGTCTGCGCCGCCCTGGCCACCGACCGCGCCCGCGAGCTCGCCGCAGCCGAGGGCGTCGTCGCCGAGTCCGTCCACGCGTGGCCAACCCCGCTCTGGCCCACGGTGCGCTCGACGGTGGTGAGCGACGCGGACATGGCCCACCACGCGGTCATCGACTTGATCGGCGGCGACGACCATTTTCGCGAGCACACGCCTCGCAATCTGGAAGATCCGGCCGTCGCCTTCGTGCGCCAGACCGAGCCCGGCAAGGCGTTCATGGCGTGGGCCGCCGACCCCGTGGCTCGGGTGGCGCTGGCCTCCGACGACGGGCGCACCTGGTCGGTGCTCCTGTGGGACATGCGCTACTGGTCGCCCATCGGCGACGGCCCGATCTTCGCCATGGCCTTCGAGGTCGTCGACGAGGCGCGCGGCAAGTTCACCTTGAACTCGTGGCGCTGGCGCAATCGCGGGCGCGGCGAGCCGATCGCGGGGATCGACGCGCCCCGCCGCCCGGTCAGCGTCGAGGCGGCCCCGGCGTCCGAGCCACCCGCACCCTGATCTCGACCTGCCCCTCGGCGGGCGCCGGCAGCGGCTCGTCGAGGACGTGAGCCTGGGGATAGAGCGCCAGCTCCGACCTCAGCCCGGCGACGCGATCCCGCGGCACGGTCGCGCGCAGGGTCAGGCCGTCCGGCGCCACGCTGCCACGGGACACCACGACCTCGCCGTAGCTGCCCAGCACGGCCGCGACGGTCTCGGTCTCGGCGGTCCCGAGCGAGAAGATCGGCTCCAGCGGGACCGGGTCGCCGTCGGCCGGTGGCACCGCGCTCAGATAGACGCCCGCGAGCAGCCCGATCAACACGACGCTGACGGCCGCCTCGAACGGGAAGCGCAGCTTGGCCGCCTCGATGGCGAACCAACGCCCGCGGCTACGGCGGCGAATCCGCGACTGCACGGCGTCCAAAAAGTCAGGCGGCGCCTGGGCGCTAGGCATCGCGCGGAGGTGGCCCACCGCGGCCGCCATGGTCTCCGCCGCGTCGTCCAGCTCGCTGTCCCACTCGAGCTCGGACTCGAAACGCCGCAGCTCCTCGGCGTCCAAGTCGCCGTCCAGCCAAGCGCTGATGCGCGGGTCGTCCTTCACAGGGCACCCCCTTCGGCGAATCGCAGCGTCCGAGGCGGCGCGGGCGCGTCGTCGCGGTCGGCGGGCGCGTCGGGTTCCGGCTCACGGGCGGTCACGTCGCGCCCCTCGATCCAGGCGTCCAGCGCGTCCTTGAGGCGGGCGCGGCCGCGGTGGATGCGGCTCTTCACGGTGCCGAGGCTGGCGTCGACGATCTCGGCGACCTCCTCGTAGCTGAGGCCCTCGATGTCACGCAGCACGACCGCCTCCCGTTGGTCAGGGTCGAGCAGGAGCAGCGCGCGCTGCACGAAGGCCTCGGCGCGCCGGCCCTCAAGTGCCTGGTCTGGACGCGGCACCGACGCCGACAGCCGCCCCTCCGAGGGCGGGCTGAGCATGTCCTCAAAGCTGTCGCGCGAGCGGTCGAAGCGGCGCGCGAGGTACTTGATGCGGTTCTTCGCGTGGTTGACGGCGACTCGGTACAGCCAGGTCGACAGCTTGGAGTCGCCGCGGAACAGCTCGATTTTCTGAAACACGGTGACGAAGACTTCCTGGGCCACGTCGCGAGCCTCTTCCGGCGAGCCGAGCAGGCGCAGGCAGAGGTTGTAGACGCGGTCCTGATGGGTGAGCACGAGGCGGTTGAACGCTCGCTCGTCGCGACGCCGGAGGGCGGCGAGGAAGCGGTCGTCGTCTTCGAGTGGGTTTGGTGCCATGGGCATCGTTCGTCCGTGGAATCGGTCGCGTTCAGTCCGTGGACGTTTCAATGACACCATGGATCTAGGATTGGTTCCCGAGCGCGGTCGGAGAATGTGCGGGTGGGGCCGCTGCGCGGCGCGTGAAGGCCAGCCCCAGCGCCGAGAGGACGAGGCAGATCCAGGCGAAGAGCGGGCCGACGACCCGGTACGGCGTGGTGATGTCGCGGAGGGGGAGATCGGCGACCAGCAGCGCGCGCTCGTCGAGGTCCAGGGTCGCGGACGGCACGCCGTCGGGGCCGACGATGGCCGAGATCCCGGTCAGGGCCGCGCGGACCAGCGGGACGCCGAGCTCGGCGGCGCGGCTGGACTGGGACATCAGGTGAAACCAGGGCGCGGTGGAGCGGCCGAACCAGACGTCGATGGTCATGTTCACGAGGAAGGCCGCGTCGTCGCCGGCGACCTCGCGGGTCTCGGACGCGAAGAGGGTCTCGTAGCAGATGCCGCAGGCCATGGATTCGCCCGCGGCCCGCAGGCGGCAGGGCCGCTCGCCGGCGTCGAAGTTGGCGATGCCGGGCACGGCGTGGGCGAGGCTGGGGAAGATGCTGGTGCCGGGGAGGTATTCGCCGAAGGGGACCAGCACCCGCTTGTCGTAGACGGCGAGATCGCGGCCGTCGGGGCCGACGAGGATGGCCGAGTTGTGGATCTTGCCGTCGTGCAGGTGGCGGAGGGCGCCGATGAGGAGGTCTGCACGGGGTCCGGCGGCCAGCGCTGCGCGGATCTTCTGGGTGGGCGGCTCGAAGTCGAGGGGGCCGTTGGGCAGCGGCTGCCCGGTCAGGGCGGGGTCGACGCGCCAGTAGTA
Organism: Myxococcota bacterium; assembly: GCA_041389525.1. GTDB lineage: Bacteria > Myxococcota_A > UBA9042 > PHBI01 > JACKFB01 > JACKFB01. Next base: position 92,717 of record JAWKRR010000007.1, read on the forward strand.
GGTGAAGGCACCCTCAGGCGCGACGATGAGATCGTAGGTGTCGGGGGGCATCGCGCGCAGGGTCGCCTCGAGGCGCCTTAGCTGCTGGCCGCGCACCGTGAAGCCGCCGTCTTTCTTGTCCTCCAGCGAGGGGGCGGGCTGGAGCACCGCGACCTTCATGACGCGCCGCGGCGGCGTGGAGCCCAGGCGGGCGTGGTGCCACAGGCCGAACGCCAGCAGCGCCAGCGCGGCCGCGCTGAGGGGGACCAGCGGGCGGAGTCGGCGCGTGGAGATGAGCTCGGCGGCCATCACCGAGGAGGCGACGGCGAGAAACGAGAGGCCAGGCGCACCGGTGAGGGCCATGACGCTCGAGAGCTGGGGGACGCGCCAGAAGGCTTGCCCGAAATACCAGGGGAAGAGGTTGGGCCAGAGCCACTCGATGCTGGTCCACAGCGTCGCGACCAGCAGCAGCGCGAGCCCCGGGCGGTCACGGCCCACGGCGCGGCGCAGCGGCTCGGCGAGGGCGAAGAAGAGGCCGACCGCGAGGCCGTGCCAGAGCGCGAAGAGGAGCAGCGCGACGAACCCGATCCCTTCGTGGAGGCCGCTCATCTCGCGCAGGGTGAAGATGATCCAGCGGAAGAGGACCGCCTGACAGACCGTGCCCATCAGCCAGCCGAGCAGGAAGCGGCGTCTGGCGGTGGCCCGGCGCGAGACCAGCAGCAGCGGCGTGAAGGCGACCGCCATCGGCCAGACGAGGCCGACGGTGGGCATCGCCCCGATGACGCACGCCGCCCCGACGAGCGCCGCGAGCAGGCCGACCATCACGCGCCGAACAGGTCCAGGCTGCGCGATTCGCGAGCATCCGCCTCAGGACCTGGAGCGTGGGGCGGCGGGGCGGGGGCGGGCGCGGCGGCGGGCGCGGCGGCGGGCGCGGGTTCGGCGGCTAGCGCGGGCGCGGGCTCGGCCGCGGACGGCGGCTCAGGTGTGGCAGCGGGGGCAGCGCGCATTGGCGCGGCCGGCGCGGCAGAGGCGACGGCGGCGGGGGCGGCGCTTTTGGGCCCTGGCGCGGCAGAGGCGACGCGCCCGGACGCGGCGGCCGCCAGGGACGGCCCCACGCCGCCGGGCAGATCCACCGGGAGCTCGCCCACCCCACGCTCTTCATAGACGTTCCACAGCGAGCGCCCGAGGCTCCACACCTTGTCGGTCCACCGCGCGTCGCCCGCGGCCGCGAGCGCCGTGTGCAGGGCGTTGACCTTGCTGTCCAGGTCGTCGACGTAGTGCAGGACCAGCGCCTCGGGCGTCTGCGGGAGCTGCGGGCTGCCGTACTCGAGCTTGCCGTGATGGCCGACCACCAGGTGGCGCAAGTGCAGGCGGGTGTCGGCCGGGAAGTCGGGGATGGTGTCGCAGACGCGGCCGACCAGCTCGGTCCCCATCACGAGGTGGCCGACCAAGCGGCCCTCGTCGGTGTAGCCGAACGCCCCGTCGTAGCTGAGCTCCCAGACCTTGGCGAGGTCGTGGAGGATGCCTCCGGCGATGAGCAGCGAGCGGTTCAGCAGGTTCGGGTAGTAGCGGGCGTAGTGGCCCGCGAGCAGGTCGAGCACGCGACACACGCTGAGCACGTGCTCGAGCAGGCCGCCGACGTAGGCGTGGTGGACCGAGCGGCCCGCGGGGGCGCGCCGCATGCGGGCGGCGATGTCCGCGTCGTCCAGGATCGCGGCCAGGAAGCGGCGCACCCAGGGATCTTCGAGGGAGTCGACCAGCTCGCGCAGGGTCTGCCACATCCGATCGACCGGGAAGCGCGTGCCGGGCAGGAAGTCGGCGAGGTCAGCGGCGCCGGCGGGGACCTCGGCGGCGCGCTCGATCACGAGCTGCGTCTCCTCGCGCCACGTCTGCACCTGGGCGTCCACCCGCACCAGCGCCCCCTCGACCAGCACCGGCGCCATCGCGTCGACGCCGTCCCACACCCGCGCGACCACGTCGCCGGTCGCGTCCGACAGCGTCAGGTTCAGGTAGGCCTGCCCGGCGCGTGTCGCGGCACGTTGGGCGCGAGTCACCAGGAAAACACTGTCGACCCGCTGCCCGGGGACGAGCTGGGCGACCGTGATACGGGGCGCAGAGACGGCGGATTTCTGGGTCATCGGGTCCTCGATTCGTGTGCGACGATACTAAACAAATGATCGGTGCCGCGTCATCCCTTCGATCCTGCCCAGGCGGTGGATTCAGGGCGACGAAGCGGCGCGCGACCTTGACGCTTTTGGAGGCGCTGCGCTAGGAGGCGGCACCGCCAACCGAGGGGTAGTCATGGACCAGATCATCCGCTCCATCCGCGACATGAATCTCGACGGGCGGCGCCTGTTTCTGCGGGTCGACTTCAACGTGCCCCTGGACGACAACGGGGACATCACCGACGACACGCGCATCCAGGCCGCGCTGCCGACGATCCAGTTGGCGCGCGAGCGTGGGGCGCGGATCGTGCTGGCCAGCCACCTGGGTCGGCCCAAGGGCAAGCGCGATCCGAAGCAGAGCATGGCCGCGGCCGGCACGCGCCTGGCCGAGCTGCTCGCCATCGACGTCATCCTGCCCGACGACTGCATCGGGGACGGACCGAAGAAGCTGGTGCGCGAGCTGCGCGACGGGCAGATCGTGCTGCTGGAGAACCTCCGCTTCCACGACGGCGAGGAGGGCGACGACAAGGAGTTCGCGCGCCAGCTGGCGGCGCTTTGCGACTGCTACGTCAACGACGCGTTCGGGGCCGCACACCGGGCGCACGCGTCGGTGCACGCGCTGCCGCTGCTGGTCCCCGAGCGAGGCGCCGGCCTGCTCATGGAGCGCGAGCTGGACTACTTCGGGCGGCTCCTGAACGCGCCGGAGCGGCCCTTCATCGCGGTGCTCGGCGGCGCCAAGGTCAGCGACAAGGTCGGCGTGGTCGACAACCTGCTGAGCAAGGTCGACAAGCTGCTGGTCGGCGGCGCGATGGCCTACACGTTCATGGCGGCGAAGGGGATCCGGCTCGGCAACTCGCTGGTGGAGGAGGACCGCGTGGTCAGCGCGCGGCGCACCCTGCTGAAGGCGGAGAGCCGGCAGGTCGAGATCCTGCTGCCCACAGACCACGTGGTGGTCCCGACGGTGGCCCTGGACGCGCCGACGACCATCTGCAGCACCGAGGGCTTCCTGGAGCACGGGATCGCGGTGGACATCGGCCCCGAGACGCGCGCGACCTTCGCGGCCGCGATCGCCGAGGCGCGCACTGTGTTCTGGAACGGCCCCATGGGCATCTTCGAGATGGCGCCTTTCGCGGCGGGCACGCAGGCCATCGCGCAGGCGGTCGCACACGCCCCCGGCACCAGCGTGGTCGGCGGAGGTGATAGTGTGGCGGCGCTGCGGCGCTCGGGATTTCTGCCCTTCGTGGATCATGTGAGCACGGGCGGCGGCGCCTCCCTCGAGTTGATGGAGGGGCGCGACCTGCCGGGTGTCGAGGCGCTGCGGGTGAACCGACCCGAGGAGATCTGAGATGGGAACGCTGCGCCGATGCCTCATCGCGGGAAACTGGAAGATGCACACCGACCGGGCGGGCGCTGTAGCGCTCGCTGAGGCGGTCGGCCAGTCGGTCGCGGAACTCGGAGACGTCGACGTGGCGGTCATCCCGCCGGCCTGCTTCCTCGAGGCGGTCACCGCGGTGCTCGCGGGCGGCGCGGTCGCGGTGGGCGCGCAGAACCTCCACCCGGCCGAGAAGGGCGCCTTCACCGGCGAGATCTCGGTGTCGATGCTGCGCAGCCTCGGCGTGCGCTACGTGCTCTGCGGCCACTCGGAGCGGCGGCACGTGTTCGGCGAGAGCTCAGCCTTTGTCGGCGAAAAAGTGAGGGCGGCGCACGCTGGCGGCCTCGTCCCGGTGCTCTGCGTGGGCGAGACCCTCGAAGATCGCGACGCCGGGCGGACCGAGGCGGTGGTGGCGGAGCAGCTCGATCTCGGGCTGGCGTCGCTGGACGCGGCGCAGGTCGAGGCGACCGTCATCGCCTACGAGCCGGTCTGGGCCATCGGGACGGGGCGGACGGCGACGCCCGCGCAGGCGCAAGAGGTGCACGCGTTCCTGAGGGCGCGGCTGCTCTCGGCGTACGGCGCGGCTTGCGCGGCGGCGGTCCGCATTCAGTACGGCGGCAGCGTCAAGCCCGACAACGCGGCCGAGCTGCTGGCGCAGCCGGACATCGACGGCGCTCTGGTCGGCGGCGCGAGCCTCGACGCGGCGTCTTTCGCCAAGATCGCGGCGGCCCGCCCGGCCTGAAACGGCCCCCCGTCATGGTAGACGCGCCTTGACCGCCCTCAGCGCCTCTGCTACACGACACCGCCTCGCTGAAGGAGCCGGTCCGCCCATGAACGTCGTCATAACCCTGCTCTTCGTGGTCGTGAGCGTGTTGCTCTGCCTGGTCATCCTGCTGCAGCCCGGCAAGGGCTCCGGCATGGGCTCGATCGGCGGCGGCGCTGGAAACACGGTCTTCGGCGCGCGTGGCGCGGTGGGATTCCTTGGCAAGATGACCGGCTGGCTCGCTGGCCTGTTCATGGTGCTGTCGCTGGTCATGGCCCGCTCGAGCTTGGAGACGTCTGCCTTGAACCCCGAGGCGCGACCCGCTTCGGGCGCTGAGGGCGCCGCTCCGGCCGAGGGGGACGCGCCGGCCGAGGGTGCGGCTCCCGCTGAGGGTGCGGCCCCCGCCGAGGGTGCAGCGCCGGCTGAAGGTGCGGCTCCCGCCGAGGGTGCAGCGCCGGCCGAGGGTGCGGCTCCCGCTGAGGGTGCAGCGCCGGCTCCGGAAAACGCGAATGAGGGAGGCGAGTAGCGCTTGACCCTCAGTACGGCCGGTGCTACCCCTCCGGCCGTCAATTGGAAGGCATCGTGAGCGAGAGTGGCGGAATTGGTAGACGCGCTAGGTTGAGGGCCTAGTGAGCATTGCGCTCGTAGGGGTTCAAGTCCCCTCTCTCGCACCATCACCTTGTCGTCCCCGTGGGGGCGCGCTGAGCCGAATCACCCATCTCACGCTGGTCGTGGCGCTGGGTGCGGGACTTGTCGCTTGCGGGGGCCCTGAGGGCATCGTTCGCGACGCGGCTGCGGCCGCCGCGGCCGGCGACCGCGAGGCCTATGTCGGCTGCTTCACGCCGCGCTCTCGCTCGCTCTTGCGGGCGTTCTACACGGCAGCCGAGCAGACGCGCCCTGAGGTGGCCCGCCTCGGCGCCGGCGCGGTGGTAGTCGGCGAGGCCAAGGCGATGAAGCCCAGCCCGGACGGGGCGGCCCGCGCCGTGGTCGCCGTCTCCGAGCAGGGGCGCGAGACCGTCGCCCTCGTCGTGCACGAGATGGCCGGGATCTGGCGGATTGACCTGATCGACTCGGAGCGCGTCTTGACGGGCCTGGAGCGCGCATTCTAGCGTGTCCAGGATGTTCAACCTCCGCCGCCTCACGCCGCTCCTGGCCGCCGCGCTCTTCGCCCTCTCGGGCTGCGCGAAGCCGCCCGCCGAGCGCGTCGCCCTCGCGTGGCAGGCCGGCGAGGACGAGAATATCGAGGCGTTCTCTCAGTTTTTCCTGCCGGCCTCCGCTGAGTTCATCCGCGGATTGGCCGCGGTGAAGCAGCGAAACAAGGTCGCCAGCTACCTCCGCGCCCCCTTCGACGTGCTGCCGAAGGGCGAGGTGCTCGAGGTCTCCGAGCGCGACAACCTCGCCGTGGTGACGGTCAAAGCGAAGGGGCAGACCTACCCGGTGCGCCTGCTGCGCGAGCGCGGGATCTGGTTCATCGACGCCTTCTCGTTGCCGACCCTGTGGGAACCCCTCGGACGCGGCGGCGAGACATGAGCGCCCTTCTTCGACGTCTCGCGCTGGTCCTCGCGGCCCTCGGCCTGCTGGTGTGCGCCGGCTGTGAGCGCTCGCCCACCGAGGCGTACATCGACATGAGCACGGCCGCGCAGATGGGCGACCGTGACGGGTTCCTCGCCGGCTTCACCACCGACAGCCGCGATCTGGTCGAGGCGCTCATCACGTTGAGCGAGGCTTACGGGATGACCGAATCGAACCCGTACGAGCTGCTGGTGTTCGACTCGGTGGACGAGGAAGTGATCGAGGAAGACCAGGCGATCTTGTCGGTTCGGCGGCGCGGCAGCACCCGCAAGATCCTCATGGTTCGGGATGAGGACGCGTGGCGGATCGACACCAAGAAGCTCGACGCCTTCTGGCAAAGCGAGCGTTGATTCGGCTCGTCGGCACGCCGGGGAGTCGGTGCGGCACCTCGACGCGGCGGGGCTGAGGGCGTGGAGCTCGGAGCGCGCGCGCTGACGGCGTGGCTGGGCACGGGGCCAGCCCATCAGACCTTCCTCGCGGCGTCGGGGGATCTCGTGCTGCGCTTGGCGCCCACCAGCGGGGCCGAGCGCCCCGACGTCGAGCTGGCCGCCGCCGACCTGCACGAAGCGCTGGCGGCGGGGGGGCCGGCGATCCCGGCGCCGCGCTACCCGCCCGAGGTCGGTGACGAGGTCTGCTTGGTGGTCCGGGACCCGCTGGGGCGCCCGCTGCGGCAGCGGTCGGGCGCCTTGCCCCAGCCGCTGGCGTTGGCGCTGGGGGCGGCGCTCCTGGACGCCCTGGCGCGGCTCCACGACCGGGGAGACTTCCACGGGGCGCTGACGCCGTCCCGGATCCTTGGCGCGCCCGCGGGCGACGGCCTCGTCCTGGCTGACACGGGGCTGGCGGCCGTCGCGCAGGACCTCGCGCACACGCCGATTCGCACGACAACGCCTGGGTTTTCGGAGTTCTGGGGCGAGGCGGCGCTGGTGCCGCCCGAGATCATTCGCGGCGAAGAGCTCTCGCCGGCCAGCGACGTGTTCCTGGTGGCGGCGCTGGTGTGGCGTTGGCTCACCGGGCGCGACGCCTACCGCGCTCAGCAGGTGTTGGGGCTGTACCAGCGTATCGGCCGTGGCGAGCGGCCGAGCATGGTGACCCTGGACCTGGGCTTGCCGCTGGCGCTGGCGCGCGGACTGGACGCCGCGCTCAGCCCCGACCCCGACGAGCGACCGCAACCCGCGGAGCTGCGCGCGCTGCTGGCCCAGCAGCCCAGCGTCACTCTGGAGCCGGCGTTTGAGCCCGCGGCCCGCGCCTGGTCCGCTGGGGCCGCGCGCCGTGCCCCCGAGGACGCGCCCGGGCCTCCCGAGTCGCCGGCCGAGATCGACCGTCAAGCCCGACTACGCCGCGCCGCCATCGCGTTTGAGATCGGCGCCGGCCGCGCGGCGACTCCGACCACAGGCCGGCGGGCGCTGATCGGCCTGGCGGCCATCGTCCTCGGGGCGGCGCTGGTCTGGGGCCTCCACCTGCTCAGCCGGTAGAGGCCCCTCCCCTTAGTTCGCCGTGCAGGTGTTCAGCTCGTCGGTGCAGAGCGTCTCGATGCAGGTCTGCAGCTCCTCAGCGGGCGCGTCGACGCACTCGGCGATGATGCAGCCCAGCAGGGTCTCGTAGAGTTGCAGCACGACCTCGCTCGCGCCGGTGGTGCACCCCTGGATGCAGGAGCCCGAGCCCGAGCACTGGTTCACGCACTGCAGCACCTCGTCGCAGGTCGACTCGGTGAGGCTGCAGAAGGGTGAGCCGTCGCAGTCGATGTCCACGCAGTCGATGTCGCCGTCGCCGTCGTCGTCGAAGAGGTTTCCGCACTCGGTCTCGAAGGGGACACAGGTGCAGTCGACCTCAAGCTGGTAGCCGTTGGAGTCCCCGGTCGCGCTGTCGACGACCAGATAGTACTGGTGGCCGGCGATGCCGTTGAAGACCGCCTCATTGGCCTTGTCGCTGCCGAAGGTCGCCGTGATGCACTCGAGGTTGGTGCAGACGTCGGCCTGCCCGTCGATGACGATGAGGTCGACGAACTGGAAGCTCGTGTCGTTGGTCAGCTTGATCTTCGTGCCGCCGCTGCAGGTCGGGGTCAGCGACCAGACCTGCTCTTTGCCGCCGTAGTCCGAACCCTGCACCGAGCACCCGTTCCAGGCGCCGACATTCGCCGCGCCCAGCGAGGTGTTGCCCGTCACGGTCTGGTTGCACTCCACCGCGCTGGTCACCGAGCAGAGGTCGCCGACCACGCAGGGCACGACGTCGACGCAGTCGCTGTCGTCGCAGTCGGTCTTGCCGTCGTTGTCGTCGTCCACGCCGCCGAAGCACTCGGTCTCCTTCGGCACACAGTCGCAGTCCACGCGCATCCGGTAGGGCCCGGTGGCCCCGTTGAGGCCGTCCACCGCGATGAAGTAGTCCTGGTTGGCCTTCGCGGTGAACTTCGTGAAGGCGGCGTCGGCGCCGAGGAGCGTGCTGCTGATGCACCCGCCCGGGCCGCAGGTGTCGGCGATGGATTCGTCCATGACGATGGTGCTGAGCTGTCCCGAGAGCCCGAGCTCGCGGTCGATGCGCACCGTCACATCGCCGGCGCACGGCGGCGTGAGGGTGTAGACATTCTCGGGAGCCGAGTAGTCGCTGCCGATGGCGCAGTTCTCCCAGCCGCTGACGTTGTTCGAGCCGGCGGCGTTGGTGCCGACGACCTTCTGGTTGCAGGAGATCGCCAAGTTCGGCTGGCACACCCCGGCCGGGGGCTTGCAGTTCGGGTGCAGCACGCAGTCGCTGTCGGCGCAGTCGGTCTTGCCGTCGTTGTCATCGTCTTCCTGGTTGGTGCAGTCGGTCTCGAACGCGCCGCAATTGCACGTCGGAGTCAGCGTGAACTTGCCGATGGCGCCCGAGAAGCCGTCGACCAGGATGGTGAACTTCTGCCCGGCGACGCTGGACACGCTCAGGGCGGCCTTGCCATCGAGCATCAGCGCGCCCTGCTTGCACAGCTCCGGGCCGCACTCCGCCTTGGGTCCGTCCAGGACGAAGAGATCGAAGGAGCCGGTCTGCCCGGGGTCGCGCGTCACCGTGAAGACCTGCTGTCCGTCGCAAGGCGCGACGAACTCGTAGGCCAGCTCGGGCGCGGCGTAGTCCGTCAGCCCGATGCAGCTCTTCCACGAGCTGACGCCGCTCTTGCCGAGCGCCGTGTCGCCCTTGATCGGCGTGTTGCAGGTCAGGGTCGGCCCGACCTCGCAGGTGCCTCCCTCCAGCGGCTCGCAGTCGCACTGGAACGCGAACGAGAAGTCGCCCAGCGCGCCGTTTCGCCCGTCCACGGCGATGAAGTAGTCCTTGCCCTCCTCGACGTTCAGGAAGGCCTTGGCCTGGTTGCCGACCATCTTGGCGCCGCCGATGCACTGGTCGGTCGAGCAGAAGCCGTTCTTGCTGGCCATCACGCCGATGTCGAAGAAGCCCTGGACGCCGCCCGCGCGGGTGACGATCGCCGTGGCGCCGCCGGTGCAGGTCGCGGTCACCTTGTAGACGAACTCGGGCCCGCTGTAGCTGCCCGTGCCGTCACCGAAGCAGGTGGCAGGCCAGCTCGAGATCTGCGCTTGCCCGCCGCTGAGGGTGGCGTTGTGGTTCTCGTTGCAGAAGAGCTTCCAGTTGAAGGTGCAGGGCTCCGGGGGCGGTCCGCACTCGGGCGCGGTGGACGGCGCGCCCTTGCACTTGCCGAGGGTGCAGGTGTCGTTGAGCGTGCACGCGTCGGAGTCGTTGCAGGGCTTGCTGTTGTTGGTGAACTGGCAGCCGAAGTCCGCGTCGCAGAAGTCGTCGGTGCAGGGGTTGTCGTCGTCGCAGGTCAGCTCCTGGCCGACGCAGGCGCCCGCGGTGCAGACGTCGCTGAAGGTGCAAGCGTCGTCGTCGTTGCAGCCGCCCTCGCGCGGGACGTTGGTGCAGCCGGTGGCCTGGGCGCACGCGTCGAGGGTGCAGGGGTTGCCGTCGTCGCAGGTCAGGACCTGGCCGACGCAGGCGCCGTTGACGCATTTGTCATTGATCGAGCAGGCGTTTCCGTCGTTGCAGGCGGCCGTCGAGTTGTCGATGAAGCACTTGTTCTCGAAGCAGGTGGCGGTCTTGCACGGGTTGCCGGTCGCGCAGTCGTTGTTGGTGACGCAGGCGCATCCCTCCGCGATGTGCTCGCAGTTGCCGGTCGACGGGATGCAGCTGTCGACGGTGCACGGGTCGGCGTCGACGCAGGACTTGGGCGACGCCTTGCAGACGCCCTGCGAGCACTTGTCGGCGACGGTGCAGGCGTTGTTGTCGGTGCAGGGCGCGGTGTTGAAGGTGAAGGTGCAGCCCTCTTCGGGGTCGCAGAAGTCGTCGGTGCACGGGTTGCCGTCGTCACAGTAGGTCGGGACGCCGATGCAGCTGCCGCTCTGGCAGGTGGTCTGCTCGGTGCACGGGTCCCCGTCGTCGCAGGCGCCCTTGAGCAGGTCGTTCTTGCAGCCGCTCAGCGGGTTGCACGAGTCGAAGGTGCACGCGTTGTCGTCGTCGCAGTCCAGCGGCGTGCCCGCGCAGGCGCCGCCGGTGCAGACGTCGTTGACCGTGCACGCGTTGAGGTCGTTGCAGTTCGCCTCCTGAGGCGTGTACACGCAGCCCGTGGCGGCGTTGCAGCTGTCCTTGGTGCAGGGGCTCGAGTCGTTGCAGTCCTTGGCCGCGCCCGAGCACACGCCGGCGATGCACATGTCGCCCACGGTGCAGGCGTTCTGGTCGCTGCAGACGATGCCGTCGGTGGGCAGCGAGGTGCAGCCGCCGGTCTCGTTGCACAGGTCGATGGTGCAGGGGTTGCCGTCGTTGCAGCTCTTGACCTTGCCGGTGCACACGCCGAGGGCGCAGGCGTCGTTCTCGGTGCAGGGGCTCTTGTCGTCGCAGGGCGTCGTGTTGAACTTGTGCGAGCAGCCGGTGGCGGGGTTGCAGGTGTCGTCGGTGCAGGGGTTGCCGTCGTTGCAGTCCACGGGCGCGCCGGCGCAGGTGCCGGAGGCGCAGGAGTCGTCCTTGGTGCAGGCGTTGCCGTCGTTGCAGGCGCCTTGAGTGACGCCGTTGACGCACCCGCCGAGCTCGTCGCACGAGTCGACCGTGCACGCGTCGCCGTCATCGCAGTCCGGCCCGACGCCGCCCGCGCACGTGCCTGCCGCGCAGGTCGTCGACTCGGTGCACGGGTCGCCGTCGTCGCACGCCAGGCCGTCGGCCTTGGGCACCGGCCCGCACAGGCCGGTCAAGGGCGCGCACCCGACCTTCTCACACACCGAGGGGTCGGCCCCCAGGCACACCTTCACGGTCGCCGGGTTGATGATGCACTGGTTGCCGACGCAGTGGAGGCTGCCGTTGCACAGGTTGCCGTCCTCGAGCGCCGCGCAGTCCGCGTTGACCTGACAGCCGCAGACGTCGCCGGTGCTGCCCTCGCAGATCCCCGACACGCAGGCGTCGTCCACGGTGCAGGCGTCGCCGTCGTCGCAGGGGGATCCGGTCAGCTTCTGCTTCACGCAGAGGCCGCTCTGGGGGTTGCAGCTGCTCTTCTCGCAGGCGCCGTCGCCGCCCGTGGAGCACTTCACGACCGAGGTCGGCGCGACCACGCACTGGCCCTCGTCGCAGGTGAGGCTGCCGTTGCACGGGTCGCTGTCGTCGAAGGGCAGGCAGTCGATGTCGTCGAAGCAATCGCAGGCGCCGGGCGCGCTCACGCTCGAGCATTTCCCGGCGGCGCACTTGTCGTCGGTGCACGCGTTGCCGTCGCTGCACGGCGCGGTGTTCGGGGTGAACGTGCAGCCGAGATCCACGTCGCAGGCGTCGTCGGTGCACGGGTTCTCATCGGCGCAGATCAGCGCTTTGCCGCCGCCGCAGGTCCCGGCGAGGCAGATCGTGCCGACCTGGCAGGCGTCCCCCGAGTCGCAGGGCTTGCCGTTGGGGCGCGGGGTGAGGATGCACTTGCCCAGCTTGGTGTCGCAGCTCAGCACCTCGCAGGAGTCCACGTCCGTCACTCCGGCTTGGCAGTCCGCCAGCTTGGTGCAGTCCGTGGGCGTCACCACGGGCGTCGGTCCGCCGTCGGTGCCGTCGACGTTGGTGTCGCCGGGGCCGGTCGTGTCGCCGGGGCCGGTCGTGTCGCCGGGGCCGGTGGTGTCCCCGGGCTTCGTGTCCCCGGGGCCGGTGGTGTCGCCGGGCTTCGTGTCCCCAGGCCCCGTCGTGTCGCCGGGATTCGTGTCCCCTGGGCCCGCCGAGTCGCCCGCGGCGTCGCCGTCCGCGGTGCCCCCGTCGCCATCGGGCGCGCTCGCGTCGCCGTCCGCAGCGCCGCCGTCCGAATCCTTCGCGTCGCCCGCGCCTCCATCCGCGTCAGGATCGTTCGCGTCGGGCTGCACGCCGTCCGCGTCCTCGCCGTCGGCCCCCGTCCCGTCGGGCGTGTCGACGACGTCGCCTCCGGCCGGATCGCGGCACGTGCCCGCTTGGCACACCAGCGCGCCGTCGCAGGCGCCGCCCGCGAAGCACGCGCCTCCCTGCTGGCCAGGCTCGGCGGTGTTGGTGGTGCCGCTGCCGCACCCCACAAGTGCCAGCGCCAAGCTCAGGAGCGCGCCGACGGACGCCCGCGCGAGAAGGTGGGGATGTGACGCCATGACTTGGCTCCTGGGCGGGGCGGCGGGGTGTACCGGCTCGGGGTGGCGACGCGTGGATGTGACGCGCGACCGCGAACTGCGGCGTGCGCAACGACGCCGCCGCACCGGAGTGCTGGGTGGGGCGCGACGCGCGAATGGGTGGAATGCTGGGCCGAGCTTGCTGCGGCGAGTTTCATGGTGTCAAGGCAGGCTCGTCGGCCCCTGACCGGCTCACGGGCCGCCACCACGGCCGGACTCAGCCGGTGGAACGCGCGCAGGTTACAGCCCGCGAACACCCGCCCCGTCCACGCCAGCCGCCTCGGCGCTCGCCGAACCGATCGCATCGTCGCTCAAGCTTTGGTGAACGCCGGCCGAACTCCAGGGGCATCCCGCACGAGGTATTTCGATGCAGACCACACAGCTGGCCCACGATCTTTGGGACGCCGTCGCCGAGGCCATGGCCCAGGCGCGCGCCCAACAGGGCGGTCGCCCCGAGCCGCCCGCCACGCGGCGCAAGCCTCGCGAATCGGCTACGCCCGCCGGCGCACCCGCACGGTGACGCCGCCCATCAGCGCCACGCCGGTGACCCGCAGCGTGGGGCCGTCGACTCCGGCGCCCGGATTTCCGGTGCTCGAGAAGCCGCCCATGATCCCCGTGCCGTGACACTCCACGCGCAGATCGGGCGGCACGAGGATGTCGATGCCGCCCATCAGCGCGAAACACCGGATCTCGGTGACCGCCGCCGTGAGCTCGGCACGCCGGAAGTCCAGCTCGACGCCGCCCATGGCCGCCGCCACGCGCAGCTGGCCGGGCACCGACCAGGCGCCGCGCCGATCCGCGCCGCCGAGGAACGCGAAGATCGAGGCGCGACTGGTCGCCGCCGGCACCGGGAGCGACTTTCGCCCCGGCACGGTCAGGTCGCGGGTCAGCACGGCCAGCTCGGCGCGGTTGCTGGCGGTCATGGCCAGCTCGACGCGCTCGTCGAACTGCGCCAGCGTGATCTCGTCGCGCTCCAGCGCCCCGTGGAGGCGCGAGAGGGTGCCCTCGCGCTCAGGCTCTAGGGGGCCGGCGGCGGGGGTCGGGATGCGTGAGGGGTCGACGGGCTGGTCCACGAAACCGCTCTCAGGGATGGCGCTGTGGGACCGGAGATCGAGGCCGCCCAGCGCTGTGAAGCGGTCGCACTATAGCGGCGGGCCGAGCCCGCGTCACAGTCGTGTGCGCGTGGAGCTCTCGCGGCGCTCAGGCGCGCGCCGGTTGACCGGGCGGGACCCAGCCGCCCATGGCCTCCTCGAGGGCGCGGGCCACGGCGATGGTGACGTGATCGTCGCCGTGGACGCCCGCGACCTGCACGCCCAGGGGCAGCCCGCGGCGGTCGAGGCCCAGCGGCACCTGGGTGACCGGCAGCTCGGTGACGTTGAGGACCGCGGTGTAGACCCAGTCGAAGGGGCGAAAGAGCGGCCCGTAATGGCGCGGCGCGGTGCGCGAGTAGGGCGGGTAGAGCATGACGCCGCCGGCCCCGATGCGATCGACCAGCTCGGCGCGCAGGGCGGCGCCGGCCGCGATGGCCTTCGCCGTGCGCCGCGGGCTGAGCTTGCTGGGCCCCTCGAGGCCGCCCAGCAGGATGGCGGGCAGCGTGTGCGGGGACCTGCGCACGGTCCAGCGGGCGAGCTGGCCGAAGAAGCCGAAGCTGCCCTCATCGCCGCCCAGCAGCTCGGCGAAGGTGGCGCCGCCGGCCGCGCCCAGCATGGCCGACCAGATCTCAAAGGACCGCTTCAGGCCGGGGATCCGGTCCTCGGTGACGATGGCCCCGCGATCGCGCAGCGCCTGGGCCGCGCGCTCCTGGGAGGCCCGCAGCTCCTTGCTGACCGGCGTGGTCCCGTTGTCGGGGACCGAGAGCACGCGCAGGCCTTTCAGCGAGACGGCGTCTGGATCTCCGAGGCTCATCGCGGTGCAGCCCGAGTCGATGCCGTCGGGCCCCGCGAGCAAGCGCAGCAGCGGCATGAGATCTTCGGCCCGCCGCGCCAGCGGACCGGTCGTCAGGTAGCGCAGCGCCACCCCCTCGGCCACAGGGAACTGCCCGGTGCCGGGGACCATGCCGCCCGTGGGCTTGTGGCCGAACACGCCGTTGAAGAACGCCGGCATCCGAATCGACCCGCCGATGTCCGACCCCAGGCCGAAGGGCGAGGCGCCGGTCGCGATGATGGCCCCCTCCCCTCCCGAGCTGCCGCCGACGATGCGCCGCGCGTCGTACGGGTTGTTCGTGCGCCCGTACACGCGGTTGCTGCTCTCGAGCCACATGCAAAGCTCGCTGATGTTCGTCACGCCCAGCGGGATCGCCCCGGCCGCGCGCAGTCGCGTCACCGCGGTCGCGTCGCGCTCGGCCAGCCGCCCGATCCGCGAGACCAGCCCCGAGGTGTTCGGCATCCCGGTCAGGGCGAAGCACTCCTTGATCGTGCACGGCACCCCGAAAAACTCAGGCAATCCCTCGCTGCCCTCGGCCGCCAGCCGCTCATCCGCCGCGCGCGCCTCCGCCCTCGCGACCTCGTAGCGCGCCTTCACGATGGCGTTCAGCCCTGGGTTCACGCGCTCCGCGACCTCGATGTGGGCGCCGACGATCTCCGACGCGGTCGCGCGCCCCTCGCGGACCAAGCGCGCCAGTTCCGTGGCCGACAGGAGTAGATGGGGGTGCATCGCGCGAAGCTCCTGGAAACTTGGGCGTTCTGCCCTATCATGGCGCCTCTTCGAGGGCCACGACCCCCGCCTCCGCGTCGCCGAGTTTGCTTCATGGTCGCCAAGAACGAGTCGCCGAGCACTGACACCTACGACGCCCTGCTGGCCGCCGGCGCTGGCGTGCTGTGGTGCGCCGCCCACCCCGACGACGAGTTCCTCTTCGGCACGCTGCTCTGCCGCGCGGCGCTGCACCACAAGCGCCCCGTGCGCGCCGTGATCCTCACCCACGGCGACGGCGGCGAGTCGGCCATCGACCTGGGAGGCGAGCCGCTGGGCCAGGTGCGCGCACGCGAGATGGCCGCGGTCGCCGAGATGCTGCACCTGGATCTCGAGCTGCACGACTTCTGGAACGCGCCGCTCCCGGCCTCCTCCTTCCCCACGGTCGAGGGCCTCTGGGAGCGCTGGACCGCCGACGGCGACCCCGTCGAGGTCGTCACCCGCGCCATCCTCGACGCCCGCCCCAAGATCGTCCTGACCTTCGGCCCCGAGCACGGCGCCACCGGCCACCCTGAGCACCGCCTGGCCGCGCGAATCACCACCGCCGCCGTCCGCGAGGCCGCCCGCCGCGGGCACCGCGTCGATCGCCTCTACTACGTCCTCAAGCACCACTGGCTCTGGCGGCTCGTGCGGGACGCCGACCCCGGCCCCTTCGACGAGATCTTCGACGGCTCCTTGCCCGCGACCCCGAATCAGAGTTGTATCGATCGCCTGTGTGACGCGACGATGCTGCATCGCACACAGGGGCGAGATATGAGCGCGTTCCGACGTGCAAGGCGTCTTTTCACGCGCGTTGCTTTGCGTCGCGTTGACGCGGAGAGCCCGAGCGCGGCCCTGCCGCCTGGGCTCTGACAGCCGCCTGCTTGACGCCTCGCGCGGCCTCACCCGTGCGGAGCCCCGAGGTCCATGTCCCCAGACAGTCCACTGATCCGCGGACTCCGCGGCATGATCCCAGCGCGCTTCGTCGAGGCCGAGGCCGCGCGCCAGCTTGGGCGCATGCTGGCGATGTACGGCCTGGTCGGGATCGTGGCGGGGCTGGTGGCGGCCCTCTTTCAGTGGGGCGTGCTCGCCCTCGGTGACCTGCTGCTGCTGAGCACGACCGGCGTCAACCCCTCGGCCACAGGCTGGGACAGCG
The DNA here is from genome assembly GCA_041389525.1 of Myxococcota bacterium. GTDB lineage: Bacteria > Myxococcota_A > UBA9042 > PHBI01 > JACKFB01 > JACKFB01. The sequence goes on from JAWKRR010000007.1 coordinate 109,008, forward strand.
GCCCCGTCTCGGCCTCCCTCCCCGACGCCAGCCGCTTCTGGGTGCTGCTGATCCCGACCGTCGGCGCGCTGGTCGCCGGCCTCGTCAGCGCCCGCTTCGCCCCCGAGACCATGGGCAGCGGCACCGATCTGGTCATCGACGCCTACCACCGACAGAGCGGACGCCTCCGCCGGCGCGTGCCCTGGGTCAAGCTCATCTCGAGCACCGCGACCGTCGGCAGCGGCGGCTCCGCAGGCGTGGAGGGGCCCGTGGGCGCCATCGCCGCCGGTGTCGGCAGCTTCATCGGGCGCGTGCTGAACGTCGACGTCGCCGACCAGCGCCGCCTCTTGATGGCCGGCTTCGCCGCCGGCATCGGCGCCATCTTCCACACCCCCATGGGCGCCTCGATCCTCGCCGCCGAGGTGCTGTACCGCGACCTCGACATCGAGCACGAGGTCCTGGTCCCCGCCATCATCGCCTCGACCGTGGCCTACGGGATCTTCGGCGTCGTCGCTGGCTGGGAGCCGGTCTGGCTCATCCCGCCGGTCGACTTCGGCAGCGTCCTCGAGCTTGGCCCCTACCTCGTGCTCGCGTTCGCCGCGGCCTTCGGGGGCCGCCTCTTCATCCACATCAACCGCCAAGTCCACCAGCACCTTGGTGCCCGCCGTAGCGTCCCGCTGTGGCTGCGCCCGGCCATCGGCGGCGTCCTGGTCGGCGCCATCGGCCTCTTCGTCCCCCAGGCCCTTGGCGGCGGCTACGGCATCGCCCAGGCCGCCATCGACGGCAGCGCGCCCTTCTGGGTGCTGCTCTTTTTGGCGCTCACCAAGATGGTCAGCACGGCGTTCACCGCCGGGTCGGGCGGCTCGGGCGGCCTCTTCACGCCCTCGCTGGTCATCGGCGCGGCCATCGGCGGCGCGATCGGCCTCGCCACCAACCTCGTGTGGCCCAGCCTCAACGTGAACCCCGCCGCCTTCGCCATCGTCGGCATGGCCGGCTTCTTCTCCTCCGTCCTGAACGCGCCGATCTCGACGGTGATCATGGTCAGCGAGATCTCGGGCAGCTACCGCCTGCTGGTCCCGACGCTCTGGGTGGCGATCATCGCGTGGTCGCTGGACCGCCGGAACACGCTGTCGGACGCCCAGGTCGACTCGCGCCTGGAGGCCCCCGGCCACCTCGCGGACATGATGGACGCGGTGCTGCGGCGGATTCAGGTGCGCGACGCGCTGAACCTCGAGGGCCCAGCGACCGTCACGGTCCCGCCGTCCATGCACCTGCGCGAGCTTGTCGCCATCTTCGCGTCCAGCCAGCAGGCGGTCTTCCCGGTGGTCGAGGGCGAGCGCCTGCGCGGGGTCGTCGACGGCCGCCAGCTGCGCCGCACCCTGGGCGCGGTCGGCATCGATGACGTGCTGATCGCCAGGGATTTCCAGGCGAAGGCGCTGACGACGCAGCTGGGAGCCTCGCTCTATGACGCCGTCGTCGCCATGGCGGCCAGCGGCTACGACGACATCTTGGTGGTGGAGGACGACGACGCCACGCGGCTGGTCGGCATCCTGTCGCGTCGCGAGATCGTGAACGCCTACCACCGCCGGATGCTGGAGACGGCCCAGAGCGCCAGCCCTCCGGCGAGTGCCCGCTCATCGGAGACCGGCGGCTCGGCGGCGCCCGCGGCGACCAACCTGGTCGCGGCGCTGGAACGCGGCGGCCTGCTGGTCGGCATCGACGGGAAGGGCCGCACGGAGATCCTGCGGAAGATCGTCGCGCGGGCCGATCTGCCGGGCAACTGCGAGCGCAGCGCCCTGGTCGAGCGCCTGCTGGAGCGCGAGTCCCTCGGCAGCACCAACATCGGCGGCGGCATCGCCCTGCCCCACCCTGGCACCCACGCCCTCGGGGGGTTGGCCGAGCCGCGGGTCTTCATCGCGCTGCTCAAGCGCCCGCGGCCGTGGGCTGAAGACGACAGCGAGCAGGTGGACACGGTCTGCATGCTGCTGGCGCCGGAGGGCGAGGTGCACCTGGCGCTGGTCGGGGCGCTGGCGCGGAGCCTGATGGATCCTGCGCTTCAGGCGCTGCTGCGGGGGCGCGCCTCGACGCCGGCGATCATGGCGCGCTTTCGAGAGCTCAACGGCTGACGCGGGCGTAGGGGATGAATCCGGCGGCCAGCGCGATCTCGGGCTGGCGTCCCGTGATGTGCGCGCGGGCGAAGGCCAGCACCACGTAGAGCACGTAAATCCCGCTCGAGATCAGGACGTGCCACCAGGCGTGAAGCTGCGGGTTGGGGAGGCCGCCGGGCAGGTGGGAGACGAACTCGCAGGCGTGGGTGTCCACCATCCAGCCGCTGAGGGCGAGGACGTGCAGGGTCACGCCGACGCGGAAGGCGAGGCGGAAGCGGCGGTCGTGGATGCGGCGGTAGATCGGCAGGCCGAGGGAGAAGCAGAGGATCTCGGCGCCGGCGAAGCTCGTGATGAAGAGGGCGAAGCGAGCGTAGCCGTCGAGCAGCGCGTAGCCGGCGGTCACCAGGGCGGCCAGGCCGAAGAGGAGGGCTGGGAGCTTGGCGCCGTAGCGGCGCGTGGGGCCTTTCTCCAGGAGGATGAAGAGCACGATGAGGGCCGACCAGAGCATGGGCAGCTCGTCGAGGGCCTGGCTCGAGGCCTTGAGGGTGCCGTGGAAGGCGATGCTGCCGGCGCCGATGATGGCGATGGAGACGAAGGCGAGGCGGACGCGCAGCTCGAGGGTGGAGTGGAGCACCCAGCCGGCGAACCCGATGAGCAGCATGGGGAAGCAGCTCAGGGTGTTGAACCACTCGGCGACGTAGGCCGAGTAGACGTAGTTGGGCTCGCACCAGTCCACGGTGCTGGTGACCGCGCCCCAGAAGGCGTGCGGAGTGGGGTCGGCGACTGGCATGGGCGGGCTCGCGCAGGAGGAGGTGGGCGCAGGGTGGAAGCTCGGCGGCGGGGCGTCAACACGGGACTTTCCCGCGAGTTCACCGGGCGGGTGGCAGGCGACCGGGGGGCAGAGGTCGGGGGACGGGGGCCCGGGTCGGGGGACGGGGGCCCGGGTCGGGGGACGGGGCCCCGGGCGCGCGGTCGATTCCGGTGGGCGCGGGCGAGGGCGGCAGGCGGCGCGCAAACCGGCTGCGAGCGGGGGTTCCCGGAGGCGCGCGCCGGGCACGCGGCGGTCCGGTATCACCTGCGCGCGGTCGCAATGATTTCGGGGTTTGCTGGAGTCGCGCGACCACCGTTAGTATAGCGCGGCTCAAGACTCGCTGGCCGTTGATGACCTCTGCCCGTCGTGGGAATTGCGGATCCAAACGTTGGTCACGCGTCGCAACATGAATTCACCCGAAAACCACGACACACCAATCAGCACAGCCATCGCTACGATGCTGCGATGCATCATCGTAGCGATATCGCTGCTCGGCGCCTGCGACGCGGGGCGAACGCCTGCGCCGGACATCAGCGATGTCAGCGACAGCGCCGAGGGCGAGATCAGCGTGCCTGGGGACGCCGACGCGGGCGTGGCCTCGGACGCTGACGCGACCCTCGACGCCGACGTGGGCGCGGACGCTGACGCGACGCCCGACGCAGACCCGGACGCGACGTCCGAGGTGGACGCGCCTCCCCTGTCGGACGCCGAGGTGGCCCCCGACGCCGTAGCCGACAGCGACGCCGACGCGACGCCGGACGCCGACGCGGGCGCGGACGCCGAGGTGGCCCCCGACGCCTGCGCGCCCCAGTGCGCCGGGAAGAGCTGCGGCAGCGACGGGTGCGGCGGCTTCTGCGGCTCATGCAGCGGAGGCAAGACCTGCCACGACGGGCAGTGCATCCCGCCCGGCGTCCCCTGCTGCGCCGCCACGGACTGCTGCGCCGCGCGCCCCGACGGCGGCTGCTCCGACGCGCCGACCGAGGCCTGCGTCTGCGCCTTCGATCCTTTCTGCTGCAACGTCGAGTGGGACCAGACCTGCGCCGACGCGGCGGTCAACGCGTGCGCCACCGCGTGCGAGTGCGAGGCCGAGTGCGACGGCAAGGCCTGCGGCCCCGACGGGTGCGGCGGGACGTGCGGCGCGTGCGCGGCCGGCGAGGCCTGCACCGTGGACAAGTGCATCGACGCGACGACGATCCCCGGAAACACCTGCGTCGCCCCCTTCGAGGTCGGCGCGCTGCCCGCGGTCTTGAGCGGCGACACCAGCGGCGCGACCAACGCGTTCGCCTTCTCGAACAGCGTCTGCCCCGGGCAGGCCTTCGGTCGTGGCGGGGCCTCCTCGGACCACGTGTGGCGCCTGCAGGTCGACAGCGAGGTGGTCGTGACCGCGACGCTGAGCGCGGCCTTCGACTCGGTGCTGTATGTGGCGGGGGACTGCGCGAACGTCGACGGAAGCTGCGTCGGCGCGCGCGACGTGTTCGCCGACGTCGAGACGGTCACGTTCAAGGCCACGCCGGGTGTGGACCGCTTCATCTTCGTGGACGGCTGGAGCAACCTCGCCGACGTGTCAGGGTCCTACTCGCTGTCCGTGGACGTGGTGTGCACGCCGGACTGCGCGGGCAGCGTCCCGGGGACGACCAAAGCGTGCGGGGACGACGGCTGCGGCTTCACCTGCGGCGCGTGCAGCAACGGCGACCTCTGCAGCCCCAGCGGGACCTGCACGCCGGGGGAGACGCAGCTCGGAAACACCTGCGCGAACCCCTTTGTGGTCAGCGGGTTGCCGTACTCCGACGCCGAGCTGACGAGCAACGCGGCGAGCGCCTTGGACGTGCCGGCGGGCGCCTGCGGGTTCGACGCCGCCCACGGCGCGGTGGCGTCCGACCAGATCTACCGCCTCGATCCCCCCGTCACGGGCTGGTATCCAGTGACCCTGCTCGCCACCTTCGACGCGGCGCTCTACGCGCTCACCGACTGCGCGAGCCCGGCGTCCAGCTGCACGGGCGGCGGCTTGGCGCCCGCCGGCGCGAGCGTCGTCACCGAGATACGCGCCGAGGCGGGGGTTCCCACCTGGCTGGTCGTCGACGGCGCCGCCAACGACGCCGCGGCGGTGGGCGACTACCAGATCGCGATCGGCGAGCCCTGCGTCCCCGCGTGTGGCGGAAAGACCTGCGGCCAAGACGGCTGCGGCCATGACTGCGGCACCTGTCAGCCCGCGGAGATCTGCACCGCGGGCAACTGTGTCCTGTGTGTCGTGGACTGCGCCGGCGCGGAGTGCGGCGATGACGGCTGCGGGGGCGTGTGCGGCACCTGCGCGCCCGGCGAGTCCTGCCACGAAGGGGACTGCGTACCGCCCGAGACCGTGCCCGGCGCCACCTGCGACAACGCCATCGTGGCGGACTCCCTGCCCTTCGCGCTCTCCGCCAGCACCCTGAAGACCAGCGCCGACCTGAGCTCGGCGGGCTGCGCGGGGACGGTGCTCGGCGCGATGGGCTCGGCGTCCAGCGATCTCGTGGTCGCCTTCACGCCGCCGGTGGACGGTGTGTACGCCGTGCAGGCCGACGCCGACTTCGACGTGCAGCTCTACGCGCTGGCCGACTGCGGCGACCCGGCCGGCTCCTGCTTCGCCCACGACTGGACCGCGAACACGACCAGCGCGCAGCTCAACCTCTCGCTGCTCGCGGGCGTGACCGTCTTCATCATCGTCGACGGCTACGACGACGTGGAGGACGAGTCGGGCACCATCGGCCTCACCATCGCGGCGCCCTGCCTGCCGACCTGCGAGGGCGCCCAGTGCGGCGCAGACGGTTGCGGCGGCGCGTGCGGGCAGTGCGGGCCCGGCACGCTCTGCCACGAGGCCGCCTGCGTCCCCGCGCTCGAGGTCCCCGGCAACAGCTGCGAGGCGCCGTACCTGATCAACGCGTTGCCCTACGAGACCACAGGCGACACCTCGCTGCTCTCGGGGGTGCTGGGCTTCGGCGACGGCGTGTGCCCCGGCGAGAACACGGCGCGGGGCGGCGGATCGAGCGAGGCGGTGTACCAGCTGGAGCTCACCAAGAGCGGCGTGGTCACCGTGCACTTGGACGCCAGCTTCGACTCGGTCCTCTACGTGGCCACGGACTGCGGAGACATCGACGGCTCGTGCGTCGCCGCCAGCGACGTGTACGCGGCGCCGGAGAAGCTGAAGTTCAAGGCCAAGGCGGGCACGCCCTACACGGTGGTCGTCGACGGCTGGAGCACCAGCTCCAACGTCTCAGGCGCCTACTCCCTGTCCTTCGAGCCCCTGTGCACCCCGAAGTGCTTCAACAAGCAGTGCGGCTCCGACGGCTGCGGGCTGAGCTGCGGCAGCTGCCCCGGCGACGACGTGTGCGGGTTCTCCGGAAACTGCATCGACGGCGGCTCCATCGAGGGCAACAGCTGCGCGAAGCCATTCAAGATCTTCAACGCGCCCTACTCGAAGACCGCCAACACCAGCTTCGCCGGGAACAGCTTCTCGGTCTCGGGCGCCGGGGTCTGCCCGGGCCTGGGGTCGGCGAAGGGCGGCGCGTCCCGTGACCACGCCTACCTCTTCTTCCCGCCCACGACCGGCGTCTACACCGCCACGCTCTCGGCGGCCTTCGACAGCGTGCTCATCGTCGCCGACACCTGCGACATCGGCAGCTCGTGCATCGGCGGCGTCGATCTGTTGCCTGGGTCCCCTGAGACGGTCTCGTTCTTCGGCAAGAAGGGTCAGATCTACCTCATCGTGGTCGACGGCAGCGGCGGTCTCGCCGACATCTCCGGCGCCTACACGCTGTCCATCGGCGCCCCGTGCGTCCCGGCCTGCGACGGGAAGTCCTGCGGCCCCGACGGCTGCGGCCTCACGTGCGGGAGCTGCTCGGCCGGCGAGGTCTGCGTCCAAGGCACCGGCGCCTGCGAGGTCTGCGTCCCCCAATGCGGCGGCCCGGACGCGCCCCACGAGTGCGGCCCGGACGGATGCGGCGGCCAGTGCGGGACGTGCGGCATGGACACGGGCTGCGTCGGCGGCCAGTGCAAACCGCTGAACTCCTGCCTCGGCGAGTGCGGCAACGCGGGCTTCGCCCCGGGCCCTGGCCCGCCGTGTCACTGCGACAGCTTCTGCTTCGGCTTCGGCGACTGCTGCCACGACATCTGCGAAGAGGGCGTGTGCATGAGCACGTTCCCGACGAACTGCCAGTAGGGGCAGGGCAATCGCGCGCAAGGGTCTCGTGATTCGGAGGTTGGTCGAGCGCGATTGCCCGCTATCAGCGGTCAGCCGGTCGATGCAGTCCGGGCGCATCGTCCAGACCTCGAACGCGCTTGAGCGGCCGCGAGGCTGATGGCTGAAAGCTGACCGCGGGCAATCGCCGCGCGGAGCCCGCCGTGCCGCAGGGGACTTGCCGCGATCGCCCCGACCGACCGGCTACTCGGCGACGCTGCAGGCGCACTCGACGAAGCTCGACTTGTCGCTGGGGTCGCCGTAGCTGATCCACTCGACGCGGTCGCCGGTGAGGAGGGCTTGCTGGCCTGAGCCGGGGCCGGCGCCGCAGGTGGGGCCGTCGGCGCCGACGCGGCGGAGGGTGCGGACGGATCCGGAGGCGCAGCGGGTGCGGCGGTCGGCGCCGGTGATGACCCTGGAGGTCGGCGGGCGCGGGCGGGGCTGGCGCTCGGCGGCGGGTGCGCGGTCGGGCGCGGGCTTCGCGGCGACAGGTGGCGCCTGACGAATCGGCGCGGTTGGCGCGGCGGCGGCGGCGACGGGGGCGGCGGCGGCGGCGACGGGCGCGGGAGCCGGCGCGGCCACGGCGGCGACCGCGGGGGGAGCCGGCGCGACGGAGGGCGCCACCGCGGGTGCCGGCGCGGGAGCGGGCGCCGGCGCGGCGGCTGTGGGTGCGGGTCGGACGGTGTGGGCCGCGAGCTGGCCCACCTGCGCGTCGGCGTGGGCGGTCGTCACGAGCGAGGGCCGGAGCTCAGGCGCGGCCAACGCGGTGTCGACGGTGTCGCCCTCCTCCGCGTCGCCAGCCTCTCCGTCCTCGAGCTCCACGACAGCCGCGTCATCTCCGGGCGGATCGATCTCGGCCGAGGCGAGATCCGCCACGCCAGGGCGCCCCTCGCCCGCCGCGAGCCGGGCCTCGGTCTCCGCCAGCTCGACTCGAGCCCAGCGCTGCACGTCCGGATCGCCATCGAAGCCGTCGAGGAGGCGCAGCACGGTCAGTCGCTCGCTGTCGGAGCGGCTGCGATCCATCGCCATCCCCACGTAGCCCAGGTGGAACGCCACGCGCTGCTTCTGCAGCTCGAGCTCGGCGGCCCGGCCGTGAGCCTGGACCTCCAGCTCGTGCTCGAGCGCCGCGGTGCGCTCGGCCAGCCACCACGCCTGCGCGGTGTAGCTGAGCTGCAAGAGCCCGCCCGTGACCAGCGCGACCAGCGCCAGCAAGCCCACCATGCCCGCCACGCCGGCCCGCGAATGCCACCACCGCGCCTGCGGACGCTCGCGTACGCCGGTCTGTGGATGGCGCGTCGGGCTGCCTTCGGGATGCGGATAGTAGGCCATGGCGCTCTCCTCTCGTTGGTGGGTTGAGCGGCTCACCCGCGATGAGCTGCTCGCACCCGTCGGGCAGAATAGGGGCGCACCCGGTGCCGCGACAAAGAAACGGGTACTTAGCGAGTGTCGCCGCCCGCGGGCGAGCTGCCGACCCGTTCGCGTCGCCGGGCGCCGATCGCCGGTATGGGCCCATGTGTTCCGAGGTTGGGAGCGCGCCCGCTTCGTGATAGGTGACGTGCACGCTCGACCGCCGGGAACGTCCGTATGGCCACCACGACCGACCAGGCCGCATCCTCCCGGATCCTCCGTCTCCGGTTGCGTGCCCACTTCGAGGGCGGGGTCCCCGAGCCGCCGCCGTGGCCCGCCGACGCGCTGCGGATCGTGCGCGGCTCCGAGCGCGAGGACTGCGAGGTCAGCACCCTGGCCGCGCTCATCCGCCACGACGAGGACGTGACCGCGCACGTGCTGAAGCTGGCGCGGACGACGATGTACCTGACCCGCGAGCCGGTGATGACCGTCGAGCAGGCCGTGCGCGTGCTTGGTTTCCGCGCGATCCGCGAGATGACGCTCATCTCGGCGTCGAAGCGCTCGGTCTTCGCCGCGCGGAACAGCCACCCTGCGATCTCCGAGATCTTTCGGCACTCGCTGGGGGCCGGCTTCTTGGCCCGCGAGATCGCCCGCGCCCACGGCTGGGACGAGCAGGAGGCCTTCTTCGGCGCGCTGCTCCACCGAGCCGGCGCCGCGCTCACGATCGCCCACGTCGGGCGCCTCGGGACGGGGCTGCGGCCGCCCACCGGCGAGCTGCTCGACGAGCTCGTCGCGACCTACGAGCCGGCGATGACCGAGGCCCTCGCCACCGGGTGGGCGCTTCCCGACGGCGTTCGGCAAGGCCTCGCCCACTGGCGACGCGACTCGAGCGTGTCGACGCTGCCGCGGCCGGCCCTGGTGACCCAGCTCGCCGACCTCCTGGCCACACGCATGGCCGGCGCCCTGGGCTTTGACGCCATGCGCGAGGGGCTCGCCGAGCACCCGGCGCTGAGGCAGCTCAACCTCTTCCCGGACGTCATCGAGGATCTGCTGCTGCGGCGCGAAGAGTTCGGCGAGATCGTCGAGGTCGCTTCGTGAGCAGCCCGCCCGCCATGCGCCACCTGAGCGCCGTGCTGATCGTCGGCCGCATCGAGCCCTGCCTCGCGTTTTGGGAGGCGCGGCTTGGGTTTTTGAGGGCCGGCGAGGGGTGGCTGGACGACCAGCTCGGCTACGTGACCCTGCACCGCGACGGGGTGACGGTGATGTACCAGACGCGCAGCAGCCTGCTCGCCACGATGCCGGCCCTGGCCGACCTGCATCTTGGCGTCTCCGTCTCCTACGTGACCGTGACCGATATCGACGCGGTCGCGCAGGCCCTCGACGGCGCCGACGTCCGGGTCCCGCTGCACAAGGCAAGCTACGGCGCCCGCGAGGTGTGGGCGTGCGAGCCGGGCGGCCACCTCATCGCCTTCGCCGAGGCCGAACCGGCGACCGCTGAGCCCGCGCCTACTCGATAAAGGTCGCGATGCTCTCCAGGGGCTTCCGGGCGAGATCGGGCACGCGGCACTCGGCCGCCGGGTGGCCCACGGGGATCAGCAGGAAGGGGCGCTCGTGGGCGGGCCGGCCGAGGACGCGGCGCAGGAATCCCATGGGGCTCGGCGTGTGGGTGAGCGCGACCAGCCCGGCCTGGTGGATCGCGGTGAGCAGGATCCCGCAGGCGAGGCCGACGGATTCGACGCCGTAGTAGACCGCGCCGCCGTCGTCGCCCTTGGCCAGCCGGAACGCGACGATGAGCCAGGGGGCGACCTCGAGGAAGCCCTTGTCGCTGTCGGTGCCGAAGGGCTCGAGATCGTGCAGCCACTCGGCGGGGGCGCGGGTCTCGTAGAAGAGGCGCTCTTCGGCTTCGGCGGCCTCGCGGATGGCGCGCTTGACCGCCGGGTCGGACACGCAGACGAAGCGCCACGGCTGCTTGTGGGCGCCGCTGGGCGCCGTGCCCGCTGCGCGGACGATGGCCTCGATGGTGGCGCGGTCGACCGGCCGGTCCGAGAACTCGCGAACGCTGCGCCGCCGGTTGGCGATCTCGAAGAAGCGCTGGGCGGCCGCGGGCGGCGCGAGGTCGGGCGAGTGCGGCGCGAGGGCGACGGTGGGATGAGGCGGCATCGACGGCTCCTCAGGGCCAGAGGCGACGGTGACAGCGTAGCATTCCTGGGCGCTTGCTGGCGCGGGCGACCGCGTGGCAGGGTGGCCCGGACGCGTCGACTCGAGGCCTCCGTGGGTGCGGAAGGGATCAGCGACCGGCGCGACTCAGGCGGGGTCCCAGCATGCGTGGCCGAGGTCAGCGCCGGATCGTGCGTGCCCCATCGCGGCCACGCGACGTCGCGCTACGCGGGCCGCGCCTCCGCGGCGGGCGCGGGCCGGGAGACCCAGAGCGCCCAAGCCATCAGGAGGAACTGCAGGGGCAGGCGGCCCCACAGGGCGACCGGGTGCAGGTGCTGGCCGTTCATCGGCACGTCGGCGACGGCCATATAGATGTTGGCGGGGAAGACCGCGATGAAGAGCGCGACCAGCCCGAAGCCCGCGGCGCGTCGGGTGGCCGGCAGGATGAGGCCGAGGCCGCCCAGGATCTCGAAGACCCCGCTGATGTAGACCAGGGCCAGCGGCGCCGGGAGGAAGGGCGGCACGATCGTCACGAAGGGCGCCGGGTCGACGAAGTGGCCGACGCCGATGGCGATCATGGCGACGGTGAGCACCCAGCGGAGGGCCGTGCGGACGCGTTCTTTGTTCGGCATGGGTCGGTTGTAGCGCGCGATGCCTGGAAGCGGAAGCGGGCCGCCGCCTCAGAGCGCGCCGAGGGCTTTGATGACGGCGGCCAGCAGGCTGCTGTCGTCGGGGCTCGGATCGCCGATGGCCTCGAGGGCGGCGCGCAAGGCGGCGAGCAGGTCTTCGGCGCCGGCCAGGGCGCTCTCGTCCAGACTCTCGACCACCGCGCGGCGCAGGGCGAGCGGCTCGGCGGGGTCGCGGAGCAGCGCGTCGAGGGCGGTGTAGATGGCGAGGCGCTGAGGCTCCGTCCAGGCAGGCAGATCCTCGGGCTTTTGCGCGCCGGGGGGCCGCCACGACGTGGAGAGCAAGGCGTCGGCCATGGCGTAGCGAAACCACGGGTGCAAAGCGCAGGGGGCGGCGCAGCTCACGCGGTCGACCATGGCGCTGAAGGTGTCGACGGAGGCGTCGCGGCCCCAGAGGTCGTAGGCGCCGTCGCCGAGCTGGCGCAGACGGATGAGCGCCTCGCCGGTGCGGGTCTGGGCCGCGGCCTTGGCGGCGTCGTCGAAGCTGGCATCGGGCGGCGCCTCGGCGGCCGCGGTGTCGAAGATGTCGAGCCAGAATGGCGTCGGTTGGCCGAGATCCCAGCGGGCGCATCCGGGGGAGAGCCAGACGCCCTCGTCGGTGCAGATGGTGTAGGCGCTGCTCAGGGGCCCGTCGCCGTAGCCGTAGCGGACGGCGTCCCGGTCGTAGGGGCCGGGCAGCGACATGGCGATGACGTAGTCCATGACGGTGGTCGCGGTCTGGTCGGGGGCGAGGGCGGCGAGGTCGGTCGAGCCGCTGAAGTTGTGGCGCAGCCCGAGGTTGTGACCCAGCTCGTGGACCAGGATGTCGGCGACCACGCGGCGCGCGACGGCGTCGTCGTCGAGCTCGGGCGGGAGCTCGGCGAGCAGGCGCTCCAGCACGCCGTCGGGCAGCTCGAGCTGCGGGAGCGCGCGGCGGCGGATGACCGCGGGCGGGAGCGTGACGGTGTCGAAGTGCGCGGCGGCGAACCCGGCGTCGGCCTCGAAGGCGGGCAGGTCCGAGAGCGGGAAGTCGGGGTGCGCGGCGCGGAACTTGCGGTAGTTGCTGACCCAGCTCGTGAGGTCCCCGAGCCAGAGCACGACGTCGCCGTCGAACATCTCGCCGGTGAGCGGGTTCTCGGCGAAGGGGGCCACCGCGCCGCGCGAGCGCTCGGGCGCCCACTGGACGACGCGGACGCGCGGGTCCCACGGGATGAGGCCGGGCTCGCCGTCGACCAGGGCGAGCGGGCGCTGGCCGGTCGCGTCCTCGATGACGTCGTTCCAGGCGGCGAACACCTGGGCGGCGGTCTCGCGGAACCCGTCGGGGAAGCCGGCGGACAGGTGGTAGACGACCGAGCCATCGGTGAACTCGGCGCCGACGCGGGGCATGCGGGCGAGCCAGGGGGCGTCGGGGGCGTCGGGGCGCGGGTCCTCGAAGAAGGCGAAGGGGGAGTCGGGGGTGGCCGCGCGCGGGACGAAGGTCGGGTCGGCGCCAGCGCGGCGCAGAAAGTGCGCGTGGAGGCCGAGCCCAGGCGGCAAGCCGAAGCCGGCGCAGCCCGAGGGCACGTACAGCTCGGAGGCCCACCAGGTGAGCATCTCGTCGGCGAAGGCCGGGGTGCGCTCGGCCGTGTAGAGCTCGAGCTGGTAGACGCAGGCGTCGGTCAGTTGGACCCGGAGGCGGTCGACCGGCTCGTAGAAGTCGATGCGCACGGTGCCGTCGGCGCGCCGCTCGAGCGGCCACGACTCGACCAGGCCGGCCTCGCCCGTCACGGGCTCCCCCGTCGCCACGTCGACCGCGCGGACGATCAGCCGGTCTTCGGTGCGTTCGAGCACGACCGGCAGCGCGATGGTGCCCGCCGCGGCCGCGCCGATCTGGCTCAGGATGCTCTCGAGACCGGCGGCGATCCCGAAGGTCCAGGCGCCGTCGAGCAGCGACTCCTGCAGGACGATCGCGTAGCCATCGACCGTGACGACCGGCCCTGCGTCGACCTTGGCGTCGGCCTCGACCGTGTCGAAGGCGGCGTCCGCGTCTGGGCCCGTGTCCGCGAGATCGGAGGCGACGTCGCCCGAGATCCCGACCTCCGCCGACGTCGCGTCAGCGTCCGCGCCAGCTCCCGCGGAGCCACCGCAGGCCAAGAGCACCTGCCCAAACACGCAGATGAGAACAGCGAAACCGCGCATCGGGCCCCCGCGCACCCCCAGCGGTGCGCAGGCACAAATACAGCGGCCGGCACGCCCCGACAACGGAGCGGCCGGCCGCTGGGGGTGGACGATCGAGATCGCCCACCGGAACCCGACACCTTCCCCCCGGATGTGACGGACCCACGTGCCCCCCCGATGCGTCAGGGAGGCACGTCGGCACGCCGCAATCCGATGAGGGGCTTAGCCGAGCAGACGAAGCGCCAGACCCGGCGTCGCGTTCGCCTGGGCGAGCATCGACACACCGGCCTGCTGCAGGACCTGCGACTTGGCGAAGTTCGCGCTCTCGGCGGCCACGTCCACGTCGCGGATGTTGCCGACGGCGGCGCCGTAGTTCTCGATGGTCCGTCCGAGGTGGACGCTCGCCTGGGTCAGGTGGTTGATGTTCGAGCCCAGGTTCGAGCGGCTGGTCGCCAGGGTGTTGAGGGCCGCGTCGATGTCGTCGATGGCCGTCTGCGAGTTCGCCAGCGTGTCCACCGCGCTCGCGTTGACACCCAGCGAGGTCGAGTCGACATCGCCCAGCGAGACCGAGATGCGGTCGTTGCCGGAGTTGCGCGTGCCGACCTGGAAGGTCACGGTGCCGGCGGTGCCAGCGGTGCCGTCCATCAGCTTGATGCCGTTGTACTCCACCGAGTTGGACACGCGGTCGATCTCCGACGACAGGTCCTGGAACTCCGTGTTGATGTACGCGCGCTCCGTGTCGGTGATCGAGTCGTTGCCCGACTGAACCGCGAGCTCACGCATGCGGACCAGCGAGTCAGAGATCGACTGGTAGCCGGACTCCGCCGTCTGCAGCATCGAGACGCCGTCGTTGGCGTTGCGAGCGGCCTGCTGGAAGCCACGAAGCTGCGCCCGCATGCCCTCGCTGACTGCCATGCCGGCGGCGTCGTCGGCCGCCGACTGAACCCGCAGACCCGACGAGAGCCGAGCAATGGACTTGCTCATCATCTGGCTGGTCTGCGAGACGTTGTTCTGCGCCGTGAGCGACGCGTTATTGGTCATAATTCCGAGTGCTTGTCCCATGGTACTCCCCTCGATATGCGTCACCGGCTCGCCGGCACGTGGTCGTCGATTTACGAGGTACTGGCGTCGGACACTTCGCCCGGCCATGTTTTGCCCTCGCGCTGGTTAGTTCATCGGCAGGGCGCCGGCTCGCTTGAACGAAAATCGACTCAGCGCGTGTTTTTTATCCACAGGTCGAGGGCTCGCGTTGTTTGCGCAAGTGGCCATCAGCGCTCAATAATCACCGCTCGCGTTGGACGCGGCGCGTGCGTGGACGAGCTTCAGTGCTGGCGACTGGCCCGCCGGACACCGCGCGCTCAGGAGGCTGTAGTGGACAGGGGCTTCAGGTGGATCCGAGACGGTTTGGAGGCGGACCGACGCGGTCACGCCGAGCGGCGCCGTTCGGAGAACACGAGGCTCCCGGGCCGGTTCGCCTCGGCTGAGTTCGGAGGCGCTGCAGCCCGCTCCCACTCGCCGGCGCCGGCCCATCGATCCAGCGCCCCCTCCCAGCCAGGGGCCGCATGAAGGAGACGCTGCGCCGCGCAGTCGCGCGAATCGAGGTGAAGAGCGACAACGGCGACGTCGTCGCGCGCGGCACCGGGGTGCTCGTGGCCCCGGACCTCGTCCTGACGGCCCGTCACATCGTCGCCGACCCTCAATCCGACGTGCTCCGGCCGATGGGTTCGCAGATCGAGGTGCGCTTCCCCGACCGCCGCGTCGAGGCGACCATCGTGGAGCAGTGGCACGACCGCCGCGCCGATTGGGTGCTGCTGCGCTGCGACGGAGCCCCAGGCGCCGCGCCAATTCCCCTGGGCGGCGCGCTGGCAGCCGACGACTCCTGGGAGACCTACGGCTTCCCGCGCGCTTATCCCGACGGGCGCCCCCTCGACGGCCGCGTCATCGCCCCGCGCCGCGCCCTCGGCGCCGCCGACTGCATCGTCCTGCACAGCGCCTTCGCGGCCACCGGCAACGGCGATCCCGCGCCCGGCCTCGCCGGCGCCCCCGTCGTGGTTGGCGGCGCGCTGGTCGGCATCCTCCGCCAGAGCGCCCTGCCCAAGGGCGAGAGCATCGACGGGACGCTCTACGCGTGCCCCATCGATCGCGTCGTGGCCCAGGCCTCCTCCGCCCTCCCCGCCCTCGAGTCCATCGCCGGCCTCCCCGGCGTGCCGCCCGGCCCGCTCCACGACGAGCCCTTCCCCCGCCTCCTCCCCTACGGCCCCGACCGCGCCGAGGTCTTCTTCGGCCGCGGCGCCGAGATCGCGCATCTCCACGAGCTCGTCGTCGGCGTCTCGGCGCGCTCGCCGCAGATCGTCCTGCTCGCCGGCCACAGCGGCATCGGCAAATCCTCGCTGCTCTCCGCCGGCCTCGGCCCCCGCCTCGCCTGGAGCCACGAGTTCCGCTACGCCCGCCGCCAGCCCGCCGTCGGCCTCGCCGGCACCCTCCAGCAGACCCTGGCCGGCGACTGGCGCCAGACCGAGATCACGGCGCGACGCCCCCTCATCATCGCCCTCGATCAGTGCGAGGGCGCCTTCGAAGCGGGCACCGAGGCCAGCCGCGAAGAGGTCGCGCGCTTCCTGCGCCTCATCGAGGAGATCTTCGGCGAGCGCGCCGGCAGACCGCGCGGCCGGCTGGTCATCTGCACGCGCAGCGAGTGGCTGGCGGACTGGCACGCCGCCTTCTCGAAGGCTGGCCTAGCCATCGAGAGCCACTTCCTCGCGCCCCTGGCCGCGCCGGCCATCGCCGAGGTCGTCTCAGGCCTCGCCTCCACCGAACGCCTGCGCTCCCACTACAAGCTGAACATCGAGCCGGGCCTCCCGGAGACCCTGGCGAACCGCGCCCTCGCCGAGCCGGAGAGCACCATCGCGCCGGTGCTGCAGCTCGCCCTCGCGGACATGTGGGACGCCAGCGGCGACGCCCCCGGCGACGAACGCCACCTCACCATCGAGCAGTTCTGGGCGCTCGAGGCGCGCGGCTTCTCCCTCGGCGACGTGCTGGACCGCCACCTGGCGACGCTGGACCCGGCGCAGCTGTCGAGCGGGCTGGTGCTCGAGGTGCTGGCCGGCTACACGACCGCCGAGAACACGCCGCGGCGCGTTGAGCGCGAGGCCCTCTACGCGGCCTACTCGCACCTGGACCGCGCCAGCCTCGACAGCCTGGTCGAGCGCCTGCGGAAGCTGAAGCTCATCGTCGCCGTCGAGGGCGAAAAGAGCGAGGCGCTGGCTCATGGAACGCTGGCGCCGCTCATCCGGCGACGCCTGGCCGCCTCGGAGCTGCCGGGACAGCGCGCGCGGCGTCTGCTCGACCATGGCGGGCCGCGCGATGGGCGCGAGCTGGCTTTGGTGGAGCGGGCGCTGGCCGGCATGCGCACGCCGGACGCCGAGGAGCAGACGCGTATCGACGCGTGCCAGGCCAAGCGCGACGCGGCGCTCAAGCGGGCGAAGACCATTCGCTACGCGGCCATCGCGGCGGCGATCATCGTCAGCATCTTCGCGGTGACGTCGTTCTGGGGGCTGCTCCGCACCGGGACCGAGCGCGACGCGGAGCGGGTCGCGCGCCTCCAGGCGGACTCGGCGCGAGACCAGGCCTTTGAGGCCAAGCTGGCCGCGGCGGCGCGGCAGGCGGAGGCGGAGGCCGAGCGGCAGCGAGCCATCGCGGCGAAGCAGGCCGCCGAGACCGGCCGGGAGCAGGCCGAGCGGGACCGTGACGCCGCCGAGCAGGCGCGGGCCCTGACCCTGGCGGAGTCGCCGGGGCGCGAGCAGGACGCCATCGCCACGGTGGTCGACACGGCGGCCAAGGCGCGCGCCGCGGGGGAGGCGCCCTCGCCTGCCGCCATCCGCGCGCTCTTGGCCACCGAGCGGGCATCCCACGCGAGCCGGGTCTTGTGGATGCCCACGGATCCCTCGACGCCGCGCCCGTCGGCGGTGGCCCTCACCACCGACGGGCAGCGCGCCCTCGTCGGGTTCGGCGACGGATCGGTGATGCTCTTCAGCGAGGCGCGGCCCGACCGCGGACAGCGCGCGCAGCTTGGCGATTCGCCCGCTGTGGCCATGGAGTTCGCCGGCGAGGGCCGCGTGGCCCTGGCGCAGTCTATGGACGGCACCGCGTGGGTGCTGGACGGCGAGACCGCGAAGCTTCGGTTCTCGGTGCCGGACGTCACGACCGCGCGCCTCTCGAACGACGGCGAGTGGCTGGTGGCGCTCGACGATCTCGGCGTCATCGGCGTGTGGGCGGTGAAGACCGGGAAGCAGGCCCACTCGTGGAAATCCCCAGTCGGCACCTACCTCGCCGCGATCCCGGACGACGACGGGCGGGCGGTGACTGCGCTGCGTGACGACGGCTCGGTGCGGCGCATCCTCCTGGGCTCGGGCGACGACAAGGAGCGAGGTGACCTGGGCACCCTCGGCCCCGCGGCGCTGAACCCCAGCGGAGTCCGCGCGGTGTACGCCATCGACGCGTTGGACGACAGCGGGCGCGCCGTGTCGCGGCTGGTGCTGTGGAACGTGCTGCGCGAGAAGGTCACGACAGAGCGCGATTGCTCGGGCTGGGAGCGGCTCCGCTACGCCGGCGACTACGCGATGGCGAGCTGCCCCGCGGGCCGCCACGACGAGCCGGGGCCGGCTGTCGTCGTCTGGAATCGCGCCGCGCGGCGCTTCGGATTCAGCGGCGAGCTGGTCGGCTCCTCGCGCGAGGGGACGCGGCTGCTCGTGCGGACCGGCCGCGATCAGGTCGAGCTCATCCAGCTGCCCGACTCGAAGACGATGACCGTCTTGCGCAACCCCGGCGCCGCAAACCTCGCCGCGCTTGGGGACGAGAGCGGCAGGGTGCTTGAGGTCGACTCCGAGGGCGTGGTCCGCCTGCACGACGCCGACAGCGCTTGGCCGCCCGAGCGCGTGTACGAGCGCGCCGTGGGCGTCAGCTTCGATCGCGGGTCCCAGCGGGCGTTGAGCGTGGGTAACGACCGGCGGCTGCGCGTGTTCGACGGGCCGGACGCGCGGCTGGTGCGGACGATTCGGCTGCCGCAGACGATGCGCGACGCGCGGCTGGTACGCGGCGGTAAACAGGCCCTGGTCTGGCGCGAGCGCGGCCCGCTCGAGGTCTGGGACCTCGAGACCGGTAAGGCCGTCAACACCGTTTTGGTCCCGGCGGCCGCCGACGCCGTCATCATCTCGCCGGGCGGGCAAGCCTTCGTCGGCTGCTCAGCCGATGGCTCGGGCGTGTTCTGGGACCTCGCCGCCGACGAGGCGCGGACGCCGCTGACCTGCCCCGTGCGCTTTCTCGACGCGGCCCACCTCATCGAAGGCGGCGGCGACGCCGGCGGGGTCTTGACCCTGCGCGACGGCCTCCACGGCGGCAAGATCGCCGAGCTGGTCGACGCCCGCGGACCGCTGGACGCGCTGCGGCTCGACGCCATCGCCGGGCGGGTGCTCGCGCCGCTCAACGACGGCAAGGGCTCGGCGCTCTTCGACGTGGCGACCGGCAAGCGCATCCTGTCCATCGACGGCGTCGCGACCGGCCCGGCGGCGAGGCCCATCGCCGGGCACTTCGCGACCGTGACCCACACCGACGGCCTGGTGCGGGTATGGAAGTCGCCGGAGGGCACCTTCGCCGGCGTGTTCTCAGCGGCCGATCTCGACTGCGGGCCCGCCTTGGTCGCGGTCACCGACGCGTCAGGCCAGCGCGCGGTCGTCGGCTGCGAGGCCGTGGGCTTCCAGCTCCGCTCCACCGACGGCGGCGACACCCTGGCCGATCTCGGCGGCGAGCGGGTGCTGGCCATCTCGCCCGAGGGCGGGCGCGTCGCGCTGGCGGGCTCAGCGGGGCATCGGCTGCACTTGTGGGAGCTTGCGACCGCAGAGCGGCGCTTCGACGTCGGCCCCTTCGGCGACTGGATCGCGCGCGGCGTCTTCGCTCCGGAGGGCAACGCGGTCGCCATCCAGATGTCCGGCGCGGTCGTGGTCCTCGACGCGCGCGACGGCTCGGAGCTCTCGCGCTCGGCCTATCGCGGCGCCGGGCAGACCGCCGGGAGCGAGTACCACCCCGCCTTTTCGGAAGGTGGCGACACGCTCTTCGACACCGCGGGCGCAGGCCCGCCCTTCATCGTCGGGGCCGAGGCCGCGGTGACCCGCCTCTGCGACCTGTCCCGCTCGCTGCCCACCTGGGCCGCCATGGCCTCGACCTGCGAGCGCGCGACCCGCGCCGTGGGCGCCGCCCCCTAAGCGGCGGCGCCTCGGCCTCAGCGAGCCGCGATCAGTCCTGACCCGAGCCACCTCGGCCAGGTCCACGCCCGGGGCCTCGCGGCGGGCCGTCTCGGAACCCCCGACGCGGCGGCGCCTGCCCGTCGCTTGGGCCGCGCTCGTCCCGCGTGTCGCGAGGCGGGCCGTCGCTGAACCCGCGCTGTGGCGGGCCGTCGCTGAACCCGCGCTGTGGCGGGCCGCCGCGACCGCGCGGTGGGCGGTCCCGGTCGCCGTACTCGCCCCGCGGTGGCCGCCCGCCGCCGTCGCGCCCGCGGCTGGGCCCGCGCGGCGCATCGGTCTTCTCGCGACGCGGACGCGCCACGCTGATCGGCACCTGCTCGCCGCACAGCTCGAGGAAGCGCACCCGGTCCAGCACCTGCTGCGCCGCCTGGGTGGACACGTCCACGAAGCTGGCCCTGCCGAGCACCTCGACGAAGCCGATGGCGCGCTCGTCCACGCCGCCACGCCGGGTCAGCTCCCGCAAGATATCTCGCGCGGTCGCCCCGAGGATCGCCCCTCCACCTATATATAGGCGGACGGTGCTCTCGCCGGGTGCCTTGCGCGCCGGCGCGGTCGGATTCGCGGCGGCTGCCCCTGCGCGGCCCGACACCGCAGCGCCGGGCGCCACCGGGCGCGCCATCGCCGGCAGCCCCAGGCTCCGCGTCTCGAGATCCCACGCCTTGGTCAGCGCCTCGAACGCCGCACGCTCCGATTCCTCGAGGATGAACTCGAGGCCGGACTCGTCACCGGTGCCGATGTTGCGCCGCGCGAAGTCCGCGGGCTCGGCGGGCAGCCCGACCGACACGCTGTGCGCTGGGGTGCCGAGATCGATCTCCCGCGCCCCCGCGTCGGTCGCGACGAGCACGTCGATGTCGCCGCGCCGAAAGCGAGCGGCCGTCGACGTCTTGGCCCGCGCCGCCATCCCGCTGTGCAGCACCTCGGTCCGAAACCCGGCGCCCCGCAACCACGCCGACAGCCCCACCGCGCGGCTGCGCGAGCGCGTCCAGACCAGAATCGGCAGGCCCGCCGACGCCGTCACCCACGCCCCCGCCGCCTCGAAGAGCGCCCGCCCGCGCGCCCACGCGACGCCGACACCGACCGGCGCCGCGGGCAGGTCGTCGGCGCCGACTTCGACCGAATCCTTCAGATGCTTCTTGATCAATCGACGGTGCGGCGCCGCGATCACGCCGCTGACCAGCACCGTCCGCCGCCCCTCTTTGCCGTGCCCGAGCACCCACTCCATGTCCGACAGCCCGTCCGCGTCGAGGGATTCGTCAGCCCGGTCCACGACCACGAAGCTCGCCAGCCCGAGATCCAGCGCCCCCCGCGAGTGCAGCTCGCGCACCCGCGAGACGGTCCCGACCGCGATGTCGACGCCGCGCTCCAGCCGCCGCACCGTCTTGGCGAGGTCGCTCTCGGCGTCCACCGACAGCGCGACCAGCCCCTCGCGCGCCGCCGCCAGCGCCTCCGCCAGCGCCCGCGCCCGCGCCGCATCCGGCACCAGCACCATCCCGCTCAGCGCCTCGCCCGGCTTCACCGCGTCGACCAGGGGCAAGAGCCACGCCCCCGTGCGCCCGCGCGCCGGCCCCGCGACGATGACCACGTCTTTCTCGGCCGCCAGCGCCCGGTGCGCGGCCGCCTGGAGCCCCGTCGGCGCCTCCCAGCCGAACGCCTCCGCCGCCGCGCTCACGGTCTTGGACCCGGCGAACTCGGGCGGCCTTGACTCGTCGGCCTTCGCAGTCGATTTGCTCATCGATTGCGCAGCGTCGGAAGCTCCGCCCGCGCCACGTAGGCCCGACACGCCGACGCCTGCGGCAGCTTCAGCTCGTCCAGGTTCGGCACCAGGACCACCTCCACGCGCCGGTTGAGCTGCCGCCCGTCCGCCCCGTCGTTGCTCGCGACCGGCTGGTACCACGCGTAGCCAGCGGCCGACAGGCGATTCGAGGGGTAGCCCGCGTCGAGCATCTGCTGCAGCACGCTCAGCGAGCGGTCCATGGACAGCCGCCAATTGTACGACTCGGTCCCGACGTTGTCGGTGTGCCCGGTGACCTGGAACTCGCGCTCGACCCGCGCCAGCAGCGGCGCCAGCTCGGTCAGCGCCGCGACGCCCTCCGGCTTCAGCTTGCTCTTGCCCGAGTCGAACAGGATGTTCTCGGCGATCTCGACGATGAGCCGCCCATTCCGGCGCACGACCTTGACCTTCCCGGCCTGGGTCATCGACTCGAGGCTGCGGACCAGCCCGTCGAGCACGGCCTTCTGGCGCGCCGCCAGCTCGCGCATGCGCTCCAGCTGCTCCAGCGCGCTGTTGAGGTCGCCGGAGAGCTTGCCCTTCTGCTGCACCAGCGCCGACAGCTCGCCGAGACAGCGCGCCTTGTCAGCCTCGGTCTTGGCCAGCTCCGCCTGCGTCGACTCGAGGTTCGACTGCAGGCCCGCCTTGTCGGCGCTCAGCCCCTCGATCTCGGTCTTCAGCGCGCTGATGTCCCGGTTGTACACCTCTTCGCTGATGCCGCAGCCGCCGACGAAGAGCGCGGCGCAGATGAGGATCCGGCGGACGGGGTTGGGGGACTTCATGACGCGTTCCTCCAGATGTGGGGCGCTCTAGGAGCCTGCAGGGAATAAATGCTTGGGCGAGCCCGGGCGCTTTGGGCGCCGGTATCTCACAATTCGCGCGACCGCACCACGACGAGTCGGCCCGATCGCGCCGGGTCAACCGCGCGCTACTTGTCGTTCTGACACGTCGAGACCGCCGGCGCGCACACACCGGCCGCCGCCTGGGCCGAGCAGCCGGGCGCCTGGGTCGGACAGGCCGTGAGCACGCAGAAGTACGCGGCGACGAAGCGGGACTGCGCCCCCAGCGAGGCCTGCGCGAGGCAGGCGTCGGCGCAAGGCGTGCCCAGGCCGCCGTCGCACTCCTGGGTGCAGCTCCCGAGGGCGGCGCATCCGCCGGTCCCCACGCCTGGCGCGATGCACTGGGCCCACTCGAACCCGCAGCTCGTGCCGAGGCAGGCCAGGCTCTGACAGCCGCTCTCGGAGCCACAGATCTGCAGGGCGGCGAACTCGGCGTAGTCGACCGGGCTCGCCGCGTCGTAGCACGCGGAGACGCAGCTCTGGTCGTCGTCACAGACGTCGATGCAGTCGGTCAGGGTGAGGCAGCTGTCGCCTTCGACGTCCGGTGCCAGGCAGGCGACCGCCGCGACCGCGCACTTGCCGCCGGTGGTCGAGGCCAAGAGCGTGCAGTCCTCACCGCCTTCCGGGCACTCCGCGCCGACGCAGCCCGCGAAGGACACCCACGCGGCCTGGGCCTGCGGGTCGCCGCCCTCGGCACAGGCGATGACGCAGCCAGGAGCCTCGAGCGTACACGCGTCCGCACACTCGGCGATGGCCTCGCACGTCGCCGCGCCGGCCTGGTGGTAGAGGCAGGCGGCGATCTCCGGCCCGCAGCGCGTGTAGGCGCAGCCGCTGTCGGCGCAGCCGCTCTTCGAGAAGCAGTCCAGCATCGTCGCGTACTCAAGCTGCGCCGCGGCGGTCCCGGCCAGGTAGCAGGCGTTCTCGCAGTCCGAGTCGTCGCAGTCGGCGACGCAGGCGTTGACCTCGCCGCAGGAGTCGCTGCCGACGAGCGCCACGCAGACCCCCTCGGAGCAGGCGGTGCCGGTGCCGCAGGGCGAGGCCGGCGACCACTCGAGGCAGGCGTCGGCGTCGAAGTCGCCGCAGGTCGCCACGCCGCTGGACGCGCAGGTCAGCGCGCCTTTGGACGGGCACTCGTCGACGCAGGTGGGGCCGGCGTCGGCGTCCGGGGTGGCGTCCGCGGCGGCGTCTGAGACCCCGTCAGCGTCTGGGGTGGCGTCGGCGTCTGGCGCCGCGTCTGCCGCGGCGTCCGCGGCGTCCGCGTCGGCCACCACGTCCGCGTCGGCCACCACGTCCGCGTCCGGCAGCACATCCGGCGTCGCATCCGGCACCGTCACCGCGTCACCGTCTGCCGCGACGTCCGCGTCCGCGCCCGCGTCCGACACCGCCTCCGCCGCGTCGACCTCCGTGTCCGCCACCGCGTCCGGGCCCGAATCCGGCGCCGCGTCCGCGTCCGCGTCCGCGTCCGGCACAGTGTCCGTCGCCCCGTCGCCACCCGCATCCGTCTCCGAAACCGCGTCAGCGTCCGCCACCGCGTCCCGCGCCGAATCAGGCAACGCCACCGTGTCCTGCGTGTCCGCGCTGCCCAGGCTGGGGTTGCTGTCATCGCAGCCGCTCAGGCCGCACATCAGCACAAGCGCGGCGGCACAGCTCAGTGAAAATCGCACGGTGGCCTCCTCTGCTCGACTCGTTCCACGCCCGCGCGCCCGGTGGACGTCTCCCGCTCACGAGGACTCGCGAGCTCGCAGGCGGTCGGTCTCAAATCTGAACGTTCAATTCAGCGCGCGGTCGCAGACGTGGACGCCTCCGCCGCGATCCCCGGATCGCACGAAAGCACTGCTATCACAACACGAACACCGAATCACACCCGCTGGCACGCTCCTTGCGATGACTTCAGCCAGGAGCCTCCCCCCAGAGGCGTCCTGCCAAGGAGAATTCGATGACCCGCCAGCGCCCAAACCCCAAGAACAGCCGATTCCTAGCCTTGACGCTCGCCGTCGGGTGGATCGCAGCGTGCGCGCCCGGCGCCGACCACCCCGAGGTCGCCGTCTCGTTCGGCCCCGTGGCGACAGCCTTCGTCGACGCACCGCGCGCAGCGACGCCGACGCGGCGCCCCAACTTCCGCATCTCGGCGGGCCAGTTGGCGCCCCCCGTCCAGGTCCGCGGCCGCGACCGCGACGTCCTCGCCATCCCCGGCGAGGTCATCGTCCGCCTCAGGCAGGACGCTGATCTGGACGTCTGGCGCGACCTCGTCGCGTCCCTCGACGCCGAGATCGTCTACGAGAGCCCGCGCAGCGGCGCCATCCTCGTCCGCGGCACCGATCCCGAAGGGACCGAGGGCCTGCTCGAGGCCCTGCTCGCCAGCCCGCTGATCCGCGACGCCTCCGCCAACGCCGCCGCCTTCGGCACCGGCAAGTCGAAGAGCTCCTACAACCGCTGGGACGACACCAGCTCCAAGACCTCCACGACCACCTCGGGCAGCTACTCCTCCGACGACGCCTTCGCGAGCTTCCTCTCGGGCCTGGCCAGCTTCTTCTCGTACGCCTCGGCCGGTTTCGGCTCCTACCAGAACGGCGACGACCCCCGCTGGGACAGCTCCAAGGTGGACTTCAGCCAGCTGCCCGCCTCGGGCCCGGGGCTGGCCGCGATGTTCCCCTATCAGTGGAACCTCAAGCGCCAGTTCGCCCGTGAGGCGTGGGCCCAGGGCACCAAGTTCGGCAAAGACGTCCGCGTCGCCGTCCTCGACAGCGGCGTCATGCCCGTGACCTCGCTGCCCGCGGCCCGCATCCAGAAGGGCGCCAACTTCATCGAGCTGGGCGGCGCCATGCGCGACGGCAACGGCCACGGCACCCACATGGCCTCCCTCATCGCCGGCGCCGACCTGGTCACCGGCTTCGCCCCCGCCGCGACCATCCTCCCAGTCCGCGTCCTCGACGACGCCCTGGTCGGCTCCGAGCTCGCCCTCATCGAAGGCCTCTACTTCGCGGCCTCCGACCCCAGCGTCAAGGTCGTCAACATGAGCCTGACCTTCCCGCGCGGCTACTTCCCCTCGGCCCTGATGACCGAGGCCATCGACTTCGTGAATCACCTGGGCATCGTCATGGTCGCCGCCGCCGGCAACGACGACAGCCACACCGTCGGCTACCCCGCCCGCTTCCCCGAGGTCATCGCCGTCGGCGCCTACAAGCTCGCCAAGGTCAGCGGCGGCGCCATCGGCGCGGCCCAGGCCTCCTACAGCAACTCCGGCGGCTCCCTCGACGTCGCGGCCTTCGGCGGCGACCTCACCACGGACCTCGACGCCGACAAGATCCCCGACGGCATCCTCGGCGAGCGCCCCGCCGGCTCGGCCCAGGGCGCCGGCCTCTTCCTCACCTCGGGCACCTCCCCGGCGGCCGCCCAGGTCTCCGGCGCCGCCGCCCTCCTCATCTCCGAAGGCGCCGCGCCGACCTCCATCCGCCCCCTCCTCCAGCAGTCGGCCTTCCGCGGCTTCAGCTACGGCAACTTCACCGTGTCCGACGGCTGCGGCCTGCTCAACGTCGGCTTCGCCATGGAGGCCCTCCGCGCCGGCGCCACCAAGGCCGTCCCGGCCCCCCTCTTCGCCAGCGCCGCCCTCGCCTTCGTGCCCTCCATCTTCACCAAGGGCAACATCGTCCCCCAGGCGGTCGTGCAGATCAGCCGCGCCGACGGCACCCCCGTCTCCAACGCTGACGTGTACGTCCACTTCGGCGGCGTCTCCGACGACCACCAGAAGGCCCGCACCAACTCCCAGGGCGTCGCGGTGGTCGGCTCCATGCAGTCCGTCGCCCCCACCGCCGGCTTCGTCACCGTGACCGTCGACGCCGTGACCCAGGACAGCGGCCGCGACGTCACCCGCCCCACCGGCGCCATCGAGGTGGACCGCCTCTCCTACGAGCTGGCCTCCAACTTCGGCACCGGCCTTGCCTCCAGCGCCCTCGTGGTCAGCTACACCGCCAGCACCTGGACCGGCCTCATCAGCGACCCCAGCCGCGTCCTCCCCAGCTACAACCTCCGCACCCTCGGCACCGGCTTCACCTCGAGCGCCATCGTCTTCGGCTTCACCCCCGAGTGGTACGTCGCCAGCAAGCTCGCCGCCTCGACCCTGCTCTTCCGCTCTACCGGCGCCGGCCTCCCCGGCAGCCCCCTGACCTTCGACCAAGACCTCTTCCGCGACACGCGCATCGCGGCCGACGGCGGCAAGCAGCTCACCGTCCGCAACTACACCGTCGGCAGCGGCCTCGCCTCCAGCGCCATCATCTTCAACGGCAAGGCCCTCAGCTACGACGCGTTCTTCACCGGCACGACCGCCCGCATCTTCCTCTCCTCGACCGGCGCCGGCTTCATCTCCAGCGCCATCGTCTGGGACGGCTCGAAGCTGCTCCGCACCTCGCTGAGCAACGGCACGGCCATCACCATCCCGACCACCGCCACCGCCGACCTGGGCACCGCCGTCGGCAGCCGCACCGCGACCTACGGCTCCAGCGTCGTCACGGCCCTGGGCCAGAGCTGGAGCAGCGTCAACGCCATGTATCCCAAGGGCAGCGGCTTCATCTCCAGCGCGCTGGTCTCCCTCTACGACCCCTACCGCTACGCCGCGACGTACTCCGGCTACGCCCTGAACACCCGCACCTTCCAGGCCACCTCGGACGCCGTGGTGAAGTTCGTCAAGCCGTAGCCCGCACTCGCTGAGTCGCGCCCGGGCGCGCCGCGGAAGTCTGGCTCGTGCTAGGCTCCCGCGGCGCGTTTTCGTTTGCCCCCCGCCGCGCGCCAGAGAAACCCCCGATTATGCAGGTCCCGCCTCACGATTCCGTCCGCGAGCTCTCGGGAATGCTGGTGCGCGTGACCGTCGGCACCGCCACCTTCCCGGGCGCCATCCGCGAGCGCGACGGCAAGCGAATCCGCGTCAGCACCGACGCGCCACTTCGCCTCCGCAGCACGGTCCGCATCGCCCTGGTCGACACCGACGAGCAGTTCGGCACCGTCCAGTTCGGTGCCCGCGTCACCAGCGTCGTCGCGGGCCTCCGCGGCCCCGAAGCCTGGTTCGAGATCCTCCGCGTGGTCGCCGCCGCCGACGTCTCCTTCGTCGCCCGCGTGGTCGAGCCGCTGCTCGGCTACACCCCAAGCTCGTGGCTCTCCTTTCGCCGCGAGGGCCCCTGGACCAGCTACGATCTCGACCCCGCCGCCTCGGTGACCCTGCCGAAGATCTTCGCCGCGCCGCCCGCCCCGCTTGGCGACACTCACCCCGAGCCGCCCCCGCCGCCGCCAGCCTACGAGGCCCCCCGCGCCATCCCAGGCCAGCTCCTCACCGACTGCTACGCCTGCGATCTCCCCGCAGCGCTCACGATCTCGGGCGGGCTTACCAGCGTCCGCATCCACCGCGCCTCCCGCGACGGCAACCGCGTCTTCTGCCGCGTCACCGGCGCGCCGCCGCGCCTCGGCGACGCCGCCACCGTGACGCTCGACGCCCCCTCCGCCGACGCCGCCAGCGCCGCCCTCTCCCTCTCCGCCAGCGTCGGCTGGGTCGACCGCCCCTCCCAGCTCGTCGACGCCGTCGAGGTCGCCCTCATCCTCAGCTCGCGCACCCCGCGCGAGACCCGCGACACCTGGCGCCGTCGCCTCCTGGCCGCCGCGGCGGGGGGCAATCGCGAGTAGGGTTCAGCCGCGTCGGAGGTCGGTGGCACGCGATGGCCCGCTTTCAGCCGTTTGCGGTCAGCGGTCAGCGGATCGACGCAGTCCGCGCGCCTCGTCGTGACCCCGCACGCGCCCGTAGGCCCGCCGGGCTGATGGCTGAGGGCTGATGGCTAAAAGCTGAGTACGGCTGACCGCTCGCCGCACCAACCGCTTTCCAACGCCCGCACCGAACGGTATAGCAGCCCCCTCGCGATCTCACCTTCGGCGACGGCCCGTCACGCCCGCGCCCCCAAAGGAAATGCAGGAGCCAGCACGATGATGAAGAAGGTCATCGGCCACCTCATCGTCCTCTTCAGCCGCTGGCGCTGGGAGGGGCCGATCCCCACGGAAGCGAAGTACGTGCTCATCGCGGCGCCCCACACGACGAACTGGGACTTGGTGCACATGCTGTCCCTGGGCGCCGTGCAGAACGTCGAGATCCAGTGGATGGGCAAGCACACGCTCTTCAAGTTCCCGTTCGGCGCGTTCATGCGATGGACGGGCGGGATCGCGGTCGATCGCCGCTCCAAGCAGAACCTGGTCGAGCAGCTCAAAGAGGAGTTCGACAAGCGCGACCACCTCGCCCTGGCCGTCGCCGCCGCCGGCACGCGCAGCAAGCGCGAGTACTGGAAATCCGGCTTCTACTGGATCGCCCTCGGCGCCGGGGTCCCGGTCGTCCCCGGCTTCCTCGACTACAAGCGCAAGGTCGGCGGCTTCGGCGCGCCGGTGCACCTGACCGGCGACATCACCAAGGACATGGACGTCTTCCGCGCGTTCTACTCGAAGGTGACGGCCAAATACCCCGACCAGGTCACCAACGTGCGCCTGCGCGAGGAAGACGAGGGCGTCAAGGCCAACCAGGCTTAGCCGCAGGTTGGCCTGTCGCCGCGCGGCGGCCAATCCGCGAGGCCCCGCCTACTGAAAGCAGAAGGCCCGGCTCTTCACGGTCTGCCCGTCGGCCCACACCAGCCGGTACTTTCCTCGGTAGCGACCGGCGGTCCAGATCTCGGGCGGGCTCGCGTCGCTCACCCCGAAGCCGCTGGTGGCGGCGCCGGGGACGCGATTGGCCAGGTCGAGGAACTGGCTGACCACGCGCCACCCGGTCCCGGCCTCGTCGGCGCTCACCGTGACCGCCGCGGCCAGCGGCCCGGCCGCGAGGAACTCCACGTGGCTGCCAAAGGCCACGGCACTTGGCACCGAGAAGACGAGCTCGTTCAGGGTCCGCACGTGCAGCACCTCGCGGCGGGCGCAGTCCGCGCTCGCGGGGCGCGTCCACGCCATCAGGGCCAGCCCGTAGGCGAGGCCCGTGCCGGCGAGCTGCGCGTCCGCCCCCGGCGCCACGCCGAAGGGCACGGGCAGGCTGCACTCGCCGCCCTGCAGGCTGCTGGTCTGGTAGAAGAGCGGCTGGTCGGCGGCCGGCCCGGTGTAGGGGACCAGGACGAACCCGTCCTCCTCGTGGGCGAAGGCGCGGGCGACCTTGGCGCGCGAGTTGACGAAGTGGCGCGCCTCCTCGGCGCCCGCGGCGTCGGTGGTCAGCAGGAAGAGCGTCTCCGGCGTCTCGAAGAGCACGCGGGCGCCACCGTCTGGGCGCGCGAACATGGCGACGGGCGCTGCGTCAGCGACCGAGGTCACGGCCGCTTCGCCCGGCCGGGCGAAGCGCAGCCCGAGCGCGTCGCCCCAGGAGACCATGACCGCGCCCTTTCCCGAGATGGCGAGGAAGGGCCCCGCGCGCAGGCCCTCGGCGGGCCAACTCTCGCTGGCCGTCTCGGCGCCCGGGGCCACCGTCCACAGGGTGACCGACTCGCCGGTGGCCGCGGCGACCACGTAGGCGTCCAGGCCGGTCATCGCCAGGGCGAGCCGGGTGGCGGTGACGCCCTCGCCGAGGATCGCGGCGCCGCCAAGCTCCGCGGTGCAGGTCTCGGCCGCCTCGGTGGCCTCGAGCGGCGAGGAGAAATCAGGCGATTCGGGGCACAGGGGCGGCGTGACCGCGTCGGGGCCCGTCTCGGCGTCCAGGGCGGAGTCGGGGGTCGCGTCGACCGCCACGTCGGGGGCCACGTCGGCGTCTGTGGCGACCTCGGCCGCGGCGTCCTTGGTGACGTCGGCGGTCGCGTCGGCGCCGGCGCCGGGCGAGTCATCACAGCCCGAGATCAGCGCGCTCAAGCACACAAACAGCGTCGCGGCGCAGCGGAGAGACATCGTGGCCAGACCTACTTCACGATGCCGAGCATCACGTTCAAGACGTTGCGGATCTGCGCCTCGTCGTCGCTGTGGGCCTTCTTCACGATGACCCGGTCGCGGTCGACGAAGACGCTGAGCGCCGTGTAGGGCGTGTCCCAGAGCGCCTGGGCGGCCCCCTGGTCGTCGTAGAGCGTCACCGCACCTTTGAGCCCGAAGTTGTCGCGCCACTCGCGGCACGAGGCCGCGGTCGGCACGCCGCCGCTGCCCGTCTCCATCAGCACGTTCACGCCCACCAGCCCGGCGGCGGCGTAGTCGGAGACGACGCCCTCCATGAAGCCCGAGGTCTTCTGGCAGTGGGGGCACCAGCCGTGGGCGAAGAAGAGCCACAGCCCGTCGGCGCCGCAGTACGCGTCGAGGGAGACCGGCTCGCCGTCGCAGTTCTTGAAGGTGCGGGGGGCGAGCTGGTCGCCGAGACCGAAGCCGGGCGAGGCGCCTGGGGGCGCGGCCGGGCAGTGCGAGGGGCCGAGCGGGCCGTCGGGCTGCGCCGCGTCGAGCGAGCCGGCCGCGTCGGGGGGCGTAGCGAGATCGGGCGCGGTCGCGGCGTCCGGAGCTGCGGCGTCGGGTCCGGCCTGCGGGGCGTCCGCGGAGACGCTGTCAGGCGCCGCGGGCTGTCCGTCGCCGGCGTCGAGCGCGCCGCCCCCGACGTCCGCGGTCAGGTCGGCCGCGCCGTGGGTCGAGGAGCCGGGATCGCACGCCGCGGTCAGGAGAATCAGGGCGGCAAGGACAAGGCGGGTCATCGAGGCTCCGGCGTGGCGTACGCCGCTAGTATGTCACAGCGGCCCAGTGGTTACCGCGCCGGTTTCGACATTGGGACGGCGCCCGGCCGTGGCCGGCAGCGCTCAGAAGGGGCGGTGGAGGGCCGGCTCCATCGCGTCGCCAAGCGGCGGCTCCGGCGGGTCGGTGAAGGTCGGGCTGGAGCTGCCCATGGGGTAGAAGATCGGGCCGTCGAGGCTGGCGCTGCCCGGGGGGAGCGGCGGCGGCAAGAGCGCCAGGGCCGCGGCGGGCGGGAGCAGGCGGCGACCGACCCGCCACAGGCGCAGGGGCACGGGGTCGGGGCCGCGCAGGGCTACGTAGTCCACCAGCCAAGCGGGGCCGGTGAGCTGGGCCTCGGACTCGGCGCTCAGCTCGAAGGCGCGGTGCATGGCCTCGCACTGGGGGTTGGCGGGCTCGCTCGGCGCGCGGGCCAGGCGGCAGGTCAGGTCTTCCACGAACCAGGCCACGGTCTCGTCGCCGTCCACATGCAGGTGTTCGAGGGCGTGGGCGACGGTGACGGCGGCCTCCGAGGCTTGGCGGCCGGCGGTCAGCGCGACCACGGCGTCGCGGGGGGAGAGATCGCGAAATCGCCTGCGATTGTCTGGCAAAATGAGGCGCCCTTGGCTGAGCTCGGCGCCGCGGGTCAGCCCGAGGGAGCGCTGCCAGGCGATGTTCTGCTGCCAGTCGTGGTCGATGGCGCCGATGGCCGGGAGGTAGAGCGCGCAGCCCAGGCCGGCGATGGCGAAGGCCGCCCAGACGGTGTGGGTGGGGCGGGCCAGGATGGGGACCAGGGCCGCGAGGCGCGTGAAGGCCAGCGCCGAGAGCAGCACCGCGCCGACGAGCAGCGGCGCGTGGTAGCGCGCGTAGGGCCACAGGACGACGGAGGCCGGCCAGGGCGCGAAGAAGAAGAGGTAGACGACGAACGAGAGGCCCAGGGCGAGCCCGGCGGCGCGCGGACCGTGGCGGAGTGCTGTCGCGAAGCCGATGAGCGTCAGCGGGTAGAGCCAGGGCGGGGTGGTCGCGAAGTCGAGCAGGGCGTTTCGGGCGCCCGGGAGGACCAGCGCGCGGAGGCCCTCGGCCCACATTGACGCCTGCTCGCCCGCGGCCGGCGAGGTCAGGGCGGCGGCGCTCTTGTCGGCCGCGATGATGAGCAGCGTGGGGACGACGAGCCAGGCGAGCAGCGCGATCAGGCCGATCATCGCTGGGTGAAAGAGGCGGCGGCGCAGCTCGGGGCCGTGAAAGAGGGCGGCGATGGCCAGGGGTGGACCCATGAGCGCGGCCTCGGGGCGTGTGGTGACCAGGGCCGCCGCGCAGGTCAGGGCGGCCGCCGTCGCGGTCAGGCGCGGGGCGCGAGCGGCGCGCATGGCCTGGGCGAAGGCCAGCAGCGCTGCGAAGACGAAGAGGACGTGGGTGGACTCCGACGCGCTGAGGCGGATGTGCTGCGGCCAGAACGCCGTGAACGCGGCGGCCACCAAGCCGACCGTGGGGCCGGCGAGGGCGCGGCCGGCGACCCAGGCCACGATGACGGTCAGGGCGCCGAGCAGCATGTGGGTGGTCATCCAGGCGCCGATGGGGTCGCCCGAGTGGTAGATGCGGGTCAGGGGGGCCAGCCACGCGGCGATGAGCTGCGGCGCTTGCGGGTAGGCGGCGATGGGGGAGTCGAGGCGGGCGCCGTCCAGCAGCCAGGACACGTCGGGGATGGGGTAGGCCTCGCGGATGAAGGTGGGGCCGACGGCGGCGCGGATGGCGAAGGCCAGGACGGCGAGGCCGAGGGCGGCCAGCAGGTGGTTGGCCTCGATGGGCGGGGCCTGGGCGTCGCGGCGGGCGCGGATGGCGTCGACCAGGGTGGCGAGGGCCGCGAGGAGGAGGAGCAGCGCGATGGCGCCGACGCTGCGGTGGAAGGGTGGCGGGCCCTGGGGCGCGGTCGTCGCGCTGGCGGGCGCGCCGGGGACGGCGGCGGGCGCGGCCTGGGGTGCGGCCACCGAGGCCTTCCAGAAGCTCCCGTCGTCGTTCGCGCGCAGGGCCGACATCATCGCGTCGACTGCAGCCTGGGCCGCGGCGGGCGGCGGGCCGGCCGGCGTGTCCACCACGAAAGACGCAGTCCGCGCCTGGCTCTCCGAAGCACAACTCAGCGGCCGCAGCCGCAGATCCACGTCGCCGGCCGCGGTCTCGAGCCGCGCGACGATGCTGCTTCCCGAGACCGTGAGCGAGCGGAACAGCGCCCCCGGGACGCCGGGCAGCGCCTCGCCCGCGACCTGGGGCGAGAAGAGCGCGCGCAGGTCGCGGTCCCGGCCCGGCTCGACGATGGGGATGCGTCCCTGGGCGTCGGCGCAGCTCGGGTCCGCCACCGGCTCGCCAGCGCGCGCGGGCGCACCCGCCACGCTGAGCAGCGCCAAGGCCGCCACCAGCGCGCTGATTTGCCGGCGTTCGGCCAGTGCCCGCATCGAAGCCCCTCTGAGCAAAGCCGGCCGAGTGTGGCACAGCTCGCGCCCCGCCCGCGACAATCCCTGCCCCTGCCGCCGCGACCACCCGAGCGATCGCTCGCCCGCCCCTCCCGCTGGCAGGCGTTCCGCGCTAGTCTTCGCGAGACCGCCCAGGAGAACGCCGTGCCCGAGCCGACCGACGGATTCTGGCTGCGCCGCGCCACCGACGGCATCCGCGCCACCGCCGAGGTCCTCTTCCCCGCCAACGATCTCGGCGCCCCCGACTGGCGCGGCGCCGACGTCGTCGCCCGCACCCGCCTCTGGCTCGGCGAGCTGCCCCCCGAGTCGCGCCGCCTCGTCACCCTGCTCTTCATCGCGACCGAGCTGCTGGCCCCCCTGACCGTCCCCAGCTTTGGCCGCTTCTCCCGCACCTCGCCGGAGCGCCGCCTCCGCGCCCTGCGCCGCTGGCGCGACTCGTGGTTTGTCCCCATCCGCTTCTTCGGCACAGCGCTCGAGGCGACCATGAAGATGATCTACCTCTCGCACCCCGCGTCCATGCGCTACATCGGCGCCTACAAGACCGTCGCCCACCCCCACGACCCGCTCCAGCTCGAGGTGCGCCCCGACGCCCTGCGCTCGCGCCCGCCCTACACCATGCCCCCCGTCCAGGCCCGGAAAACCCAGCTATGATCGAGGGATTCGACACGCTGCGGCAGGGCTTCAGCGTCGACTGCGACGTCGTGGTCGTCGGCTCAGGCGCCGCGGGGGCCGTCGCCGCCGCGAACTTCGCCGAAGCCGGCCTGAAGACCGTCGTCCTCGAGGCCGGCCCCGCGGTCGACCCCCGCGACATGACCCGCGACGGCCCGCGATTTCTGGCCCGCTACTACTGGGAAGGCGGCCTGCGCATGCTGCAAGGCAGCGCCCCCATCCCGACCATGCAGGGCCGCTGCCTGGGCGGCAGCACCGTGGTCAACTCCGCCATCATGCTGCCCCTGCCTGGCTGGGTGCGCGAAGAGTGGGCGCGCGAGGAGAACCTGCCCTGGCTGCTGGACCCCGCCCTGGACCGCGCCTTCACCCGCGTCTTCGAGCGCTGCAAAGTCGGCCCCACTCCGCTGACCGTCATGGGCCGCCGAAACGAGCTGGCCCTCGAGGCGCTCGCCGCCGCCGGCATCCCCGCCGGCCCCCTTCCCCGCGCCGTCCACGGCTGCGAGGGCGCGGCCGACTGCATCACGGGCTGCGCAAGCGGCGCCAAGCAATCCGTCGACCGCGCCTACCTCCCCGACGCCACCCGCGACGGCGCCCGCGTCATGACCTGCTCGCAGGTCGACCGCGTCCTCACCGAGGGCACCCGCGCCGTCGGCGTCAGCGGCTGGGTCACCGACCCCAAGACCCACGAGCGCACGGCCCCCTTCACCGTCCGCGCCCCCCGCGTCATCCTCGCCGCGGGCGTCATGGCCAGCCCGGTCCTGCTGATCCGCTCAGGCATCCGCGGCCTCGTCGGCTCCACCCTCTACGCCCACATCGGCGCCGGCGCGATGGGCGTCATGGACGAGGTCGTCGACCCCTGGATCGGCGCTACCCAAGGCGTGGGAGCCATCAGCGCCGACATCCGCGGCCTCAAGTACGAGTCGCTCTGGGCCTCGACCAGCCTCATCGCCGGCCGCTGGGGAGACTTCGGCAGCCGCTACTACGAGCAAATCCAGGACCTCAAGCACACGACCATCGTCGTCGTCGTCTACCGCGGCGCAGTACACGGACACGTCAAAGCACGTCGAAACGGTCTGCCATCTATGAAGCTGACCATCCCGCAAAGCGAGATCGACGTGGTGATGCGCGGCCTGCATCCCGCGGTCGAGGGACTGATGAAGGTCGGCGCCCGCTATGTCGGCACCAGCATCCACGGCCTGCCCAAGACCATGCGCACCCAAGCCGAGGTCGACACCATGCTGAGCGGCCGGGTGCGCGCCCGAGACATCCCGATGACGGCAAACCACGTCTTCGGCTCCTGCCGCATGAGCGCCGACCCCAAGCGCGGCCCCGTCGACCCGGAGGGCCGCGTCCGCGGCGTCGACGGCCTCTGGGTGCTCGACACCAGCGTCTTCCCAAGCGGCAGCGCGGTGAACCCGCAGGCCACCTGCATGGCCGTCTCCGACCTGCTCTCCCGCCGCATCGCCGAGCTCCCCGCCTAAGGAACTGGCCCAGAATAAATGCGGCAACTACGCAAGGAGGCGCCCCATCAACGCGTTCGCGAAACCCGAAGGTGTATCTGGATACTCCGAGGTTTCGAGGACGCGTTGATGGGGATGGATCCGCCGCGAAGATGTCGAGTTTATTTTGGGCCAATTCCTAAGGCAGCCGAGCCGACATCGCCGCGCTGACCAGCGCCAAGTCGGCCGGCCCGACCACCCCGTCCGCGTCGACGTCGGCGGCCATGCTCTCCGGCCCCTTCACCAGCCCCTGGGCCTTCGCCACCAGGTGCAGGTCAGCGGCGTCGACCCGCCCGTCCGCGTTGACGTCGGCGGCCCGCGGCGCCTTGACGACCAGCCGCTGACCGGCCGCCACGTCGTCCAACCGCGTCACCTGCCCCCGCGACCACCGAATCTCCAGCCGGTCCACCCACCCCGCGCCCGCCAGCCCGAAGTGCGCCATCGCCTCCGACGTCGCCAGGTAGCTCGGCGCCCCGTTGATGATGCGCGTGACCACCCGCCCCCCGAAGTACGCCGTCACCTCCGCGCCATACCCCTCGGGCGCCAAGCTAGCCCGCGAGCGTGTGTCCAGCCGGACCTGCAGCCAGCCCCCCGCCCGCGCCGTCCGATTCTCGTAGTAGTGCAGCGGCCCGCTGTTGCTGCTGATGACGAGATCCATGTCCCCGTCGCCGTCCGCGTCCAGCGCCGCGATCGCCCGCCCCTGCCCGGTGTGCTCAAGCCCCGCCCAGGCCGCCACCTCCGCGAAGCGCCCCCCGCCCTGGTTGCGAAACAGCTTCGCCCGCTCGTTGACCCACTGCCCGCTCGGCGTGGGGCTGGGCCGCCCGTTCACCTCCACCAGGTCCAGCCACCCGTCCTGGTCCAGGTCCACCGCCACCGCCCCCCACCCCCAGCCGCCATCGTTGACGCCGGCGGCCCGCGAGAGCTCCTCGTAGTGATGGCTGCCCAGATTCCGGTACAGCATGTTCCCGGTGTTCTTTCCGACTGGCGGGTTGTCCTGGTGCACAGAGGTCACGTACCAATCCAGCCGCCCGTCGCCGTCGAAATCCCCGATGGCCTGCCCCATCCCGTTGTCGTCCAGCCCCAACCCGGCGGCCAGCGTGCGGTCTTTGAACTTCCCGCCGCCCATGTTCTGAAAGTAGCGGCTGGTCTCAAAATCGCCCGCCAGCAGCAGCTCGGGATACAGATCCCCGTCCATGTCCGCGAAGGCCGGCTGAAAGCCCCAGGTCCCGTCGACCACCGCGCCCACGGTGCTGGCCGTCACGTCGGTGAACCCCGCCGCGCCGTCGTTTCGGAACATGCGGTTGCCCAGCGCGGCCCCGGGAGCGATCGCCCACCACGACGCGACGAAGAGGTCCAGGTCGCCGTCCAGATCGTAGTCGCCGAAGGCCGCCCCGCTGGGAGACGGCACACCCGCGACCAGATAATCCAGCCTGAGCTCGGCGGTGCGATCCTCGAAGCGGGCGCCCCCCATGTTCCGGTAGAGCCGCTGCCCGCCGTTCTGCGCGGACTGCCCCGCTGCGCCGTAGCCCGTCACGAAGAGGTCCACGAAGCCGTCGCCGTCCACGTCCGCCGCCGCCGCCCCGGCCGCGCAGCCCCCCTGCGCCAGCCCCCAGGCCGCCGCCTGATCGACGAAAACCCCCTTGCCGTTGTTGATAAAAAGGCGGTCCGGCTCGCCCCCTCCGCCCGCCGCGTACACGTCGGGGTGGCCGTCGCGATCGAAGTCAGCGACCGCCAGCGCCCCGTGCATCCACCACTGCCCACCGGGGTAGGTGATGGGGTCGGGCTGGTTGTAGCTGACCAGCCGCGCGCGCCCGTCGCGCCGAGACAGCAGCACCCGCCCCTGCTCCAGGCACGCCGGGCCGGGGCAGGTCGCCGCGCACGCGTCGGGGCAGCCGTCGGCGTCCAGGTCCCGCGCAGGATCCAGCGGTATCCCCTGCGCCAGATGCAGCGCGGTGAGCACGTCGGCGGTCCCCAGCACGCCGTCGCAGTCCAGGTCCGACGCGGCCGGCTCCGCCTGACAGACCGGGGGCGCCAGCCCGGCCCGCGCGTGGCTCACCGCCGCCCGCAAGCACAGCGCGTCGGCCACGTCGACGCGGAAGTTCCCATCCACGTCGCCGAACCAGGGCCCGCACGCCGCCCGCGCGGCGCCCGCCGAGGCCGCCCAGACACCAGCGAACACGAAGAGGGAGGTCGCGACGCGCTTCAGCACACGAGGCTCGGGGTGCGGGTGGGGTGCCAGCGGGGTGCGCCTCAATATAAGACGCGGCTTCGGGCGGCGCCACGGGCGCACCGAGCGCGCTGAGACCAGCCTTTGACAGTGGGCGCGGGGCGCTCCTACCATCCGCCCATGCTCAGCGGCCTCAAAGCACGTCTCGTCATCGCGGCCCTCGGTCTTCTGGGCAGCGCGCCCGCCCTGGCGCAGCAGCAGCTTGTGATTCCGCCTGGGCAGGAGCGGCTGCTGGGCGCGATGGTGGGCCAGGGCGACGTCGAGCTCGCGGGCTGCCGGATGCGCCGCGCCGCGGTGCAGAAGGGCTACGTCGTGGTCGAGTACGGCTGCCCCGGCTCGGACGCGGCCGTGCGTTTGGTGCTCTACCCGCCGACCTACACGGGCGAGGTCGCCGCCCGCACCGAGAAGTTCGCGCTGGCCGCCGCACCGGGCACGACCCTGCCAGCCGGCCTCGCCGACGCGGTCGCCGAGCGCATCAAGAAGGGCGAGCGCCGCTGGTACTGGCTGGAGGTCCAGGGCGAGATCGGGGCGAACGCGCCGATCGAGCCCACCGCCCCCCTGCCGCCCGAGAAGGCCCCCGACGGTGCGGAGCTCGACCCCGAGCTCGTCGCGCTGTTTGAGCGCGGGCTGAAGCTCTACAGCGAGAAGCGCCACGGCGAGGCGCTGGCGCTCTTTCTGGACCTCGCCGCGAAGAACCCGCGCTTCGGCGGCACCCTGGGCATGGTCGTCGCCAACCTCGCCCCGACCCACCCGGACGCCGAGGGGGTCGCGGCCTACACGGACAAGGCCGACGCCGCGCCCGACGACCTGCTGGCCCAGTTCGTCGCCGGCGTCGCGGCGCACTACTCGGCGCACTACACCGCGCGCACGCCCGAGCAGAAGCGCGCCCTCTACGAGACCTCGATCCGCTACCTCGAGCGCACCCGCCCCGCCTTCGACTTCGAGCCCCGCACCTTCATCTACCTGGGCGTCAGCCACTACCGCCTGGGCCACCAGGAGCAGGCCGAGGCCCTCATCGAGCAGGCCGTCACCATCGGCGACCAGGACCCCGACGCCTACTACTGCCGCGCCGAGATCATGCACCGCACCAACACCCAGCGAGCGCTCTCGGACCTGGATAAATACCTCGAGATGACCGAGAAGTTCCGCGCTGCGGGAGGCTGGGTCGCCGACACCAAGGTCGCGCGCGTGAAGGCCATGCAGGCCCACCTGCGCCGGGTCGAGGCCGGCGAGGAGAAGCTGGTCGACATCTTCGACCCGCTGGCCTCCGACACGCCGACCGGCGAGCAGGCGCTGGGTGCTCAGCCTGAAGCCGCCGCCGCCATCGCCGAGCCGCCGCCGCTGCCGGCCCAGCCCCTGCCCGTCGAGGTCCTCGTCCGCTCGCCCGAGCGCTACGGCCAGCTCGTGCTGCTCGCCGCCCTCGGCTTCGGCCTCATCTTGGGCACCGGCGCGTGGCTGTGGCGCCGCAGGGGAGCGCGCCCGTCGTGAGCGCCGCCTCGGGCGCCCTCGAAGCCACCGAGGCCCTCATCGCCCTGGTCTTGCTCGGGATCTCGGTCTGGGCCGCCGCCTTCGCCCTGCGCCGCAGCGCCAGCGTCCTCACCGACGCCGGCACCAGCGCCCTGCGCCTGACCCTGCTCGCCCTCGGCGTCGGCGTGGCCCTGCGCCTGCTCGCCCCGCCGCTGCTGGCCACCATCTTCATCGGCTACAAGCAGACCGCCCAGGCCGCCACGCTGCTGCCGATCTCCCACTACGGCGTCGGCTCCCAGGCGCTCTACCACGCGCTCTTCGCCCTCTTCCCCGTCGACCACCGCGTCCTCATCGCGGCCAACACCTGCCTCGGCATCCTGACCATGCCCCTGGCCGCCGCCCTCGCCGCCCGCCTGCACCGCGACCCCCGCGCCGCCACGGTCATGGCCTGGCTCGTCGCGCTGACCCCGCTCTTCATCCGCAACGACACCAGCGAGGCCAACAACGTCCCGGCCCTCTTCTGGCTCTTCGGCGGCCTCCTCCTCCTCGAGCAGCACCTCGCCACCCGCCGCCCCTTCCCCCTCCTCCTCGCCACGCCCCTGCTGGCCCTCGCCGCCATCGCCCGCCCCGAGATGCCGCTGGTCGTCGTGGCCACCGCCCTGGCCGTCCTCGTCAGCGCCCGCGCCCGCCCGAGGTGGCCAC
This sequence comes from Myxococcota bacterium, assembly GCA_041389525.1. GTDB lineage: Bacteria > Myxococcota_A > UBA9042 > PHBI01 > JACKFB01 > JACKFB01. The sequence continues at coordinate 149,044 of JAWKRR010000007.1, forward strand.
TTTTGTCAGTCGCCGCCTGCCTGTTCGCCGCCGCCATCACCCCCCACGTCCTCCACATCGTCGGCGCCATCACCACCCTGCGCAGCGCCGACAGCCTCCCCGGCATCGAGAGCGCCGAGCTCGCCCGCCTCCCCAAGCGCCTGCTCACCCTGGCGACCCCGCTCAAGCTCTCCCTCTTCCCCCTCGGCGTCACCGCCGCCGCCGCCCTCGCCCTCGTCCTCCCCGGCGCCGCCCCCCGCCGCGTCGCCTGGGCCCTCGCCCTCGCCGCCGTCATCGCCCTCGCCATCACCGCCCTGGACCTCGACCACGCCAACATGGCCCGCGTCCACGTCCCGGCCGCCCTCCTGCTCACCCTCATCGCCGCCGGCGCCCTCGCCACCGTCGCCGGCCACATCCCGCGCCCGGCCCTCCGCGGCCTCCCCCTCGCCCTGGTCCTGGCCACCGCCCTCCCCTCGGTCGCCACCCTCTGGGCCCCCACCAACGAGGCCGCCGAGGAGCGCCTCATCCAAGCCGCCGAAGCCGCCCTCCCCGACGGCGAGTTCCTGCTGCTCCGCCCCGGCTCCGAAGACGGCCGCAAACGTCCCCAGAGCCGCTTCACGCACTACCACTTCCCCGACTACCTCTTCCTACCGCCCGCCCGCGACGCCATGGTCCGCCCCCTCTCGGGCTTCATCCAGGCCCCCGATTTCTTCGTCCCCACCTGGTTTTTTCGCGGCATGCGCTGCTACGCCGACTTCCGCCCCCGCGGCGAACCCCCGCCCCCCGGCAGCGACGAGCTCCCCGCCTGCCGCGCCATGGCCGAGCGCTTCCACCTCGACCCGGTCATCGAGTGGGAGCTCCCCAACGCCGGCGACGTCTGGATCGACTACTACGGCGACGCACCCACCCTGACGGTCGGCCTCTACCGCGTCTCCCCCCTCGACAGCCCCGCCGAAAGGCCATAATCCCTCCCCCAGCGTGCCGCGAACCCACCCCGGAGAGCCCCCATGCCCCGCGCCATCCTCGACGAAGCCCAGATCCACCCCGCCATCCGCGAGACGGTCGCCAACAACCGCCGCGAGATCGTCGACAGCGTCCAGGCGGCCATCGCCAAGCACGACATCGTCGTCGTCGGCATGGGCATCAACCCGGTCCCCAAGAAGGCCCGCAAGCTGCTGGACGCCCGCAAGATCGCCTACCACTACATGGAGTACGGCAGCTATCTGTCGGAATGGCGCCGCCGCAACGCCCTGAAGATGTGGACCGGCTGGCCGACCTTCCCGATGATCTTCCACAAGGGCGTCTTCATCGGGGGAGCGGCCGACCTCGAGAAGCTGCTCCAGTCCGGCGAGATCTCGTAGATCCGTGGGTTCGGGTCGGTGTCCGCGGTCCCGGAGCTGAGGCGGCTGCTGGGCCGTCGTTAACCACGGAGACACGGAGGACACGGAGGGGCACGGAGCCGGCACTCAAAACGCCCTCCTCCGTGTCTCCGTGTCTCCGTGTCTCCGTGGTAAAAAACCGCCCTCCAGCCGCCTCCGCCCGATGACCGAGGCGCGGACGGCGTCGTGAATCAACCACGGAGACACGGAGGACACGGAGGGGCACGGAGCCGGCACTAAAAATCCCCTCCTCCGTGCTCCTCCGTGTCTCCGTGTCTCCGTGGTAAAAAAACCGCCCTCCCAAGCCGCCTCCGCCCCATGACCGAGGCGCGGACGGCGTCGTGAATCAACCACGGAGACACGGAGGACACGGAGGGGCACGGAGCCGGCACTAAAAATCCCCTCCTCCGTGCTCCTCCGTGTCTCCGTGTCTCCGTGGTAAAAACCGCCCTCCAAGCCGCCTCCGCCCGATGACCGAGGCGCGGACGGCGTCGTGAATCAACCACGGAGACACTGAGGACACGGAGGGGCACGGAGCCGGCACTAAAAATCCCCTCCTCCGTGCTCCTCCGTGTCTCCGTGTCTCCGTGGTAAAAAACCGCCCTCCCAAGCCGCCTCCGCCCCATGACCGAGGCGCGGACGGCGTCGTGAATCAACCACGGAGACACCGAGACACGGAGCCGGCACTCAGACCGCCCTCCTCCGTGTCTCCGTGGTAAAAAAACCACCCTCCCAAGCCGCCTCCCCCTGCGCGCGTCAGCAGCCACGGCCCCTCCACCCCGCCACTAGCTCACGTCGACCCGCTCGACCCCGGCGAACTGCAGGATGAAGTCGGGGCCGTAGGCCATGGCTGGCGTCTGGTAGCCGACGGGGGCCTCGCCGGCCTGGATTCGCAGGGCGATGGCCAGGGCTGTCAGCGCGGTGAGGGTGTAGCCCTCGGGGGTGGTGAGGCGGGAGGTCGCGGTGTTGCCGTCGTCGTCGGTCACCCAGCCGGTGAAGATGCTCTTGCCGCGGGCGCGCTCGGCGTCGCTGGGGCCGGCGGGGCGGCGGGCGACTTGCCACTTCAGGAAGCGCTGCACGGGTGCGGAGGCGAGCAGCCCGCCCATGCGCCCGAAGAGCTTGGCGCCGGCGATGGCCCCGCGGCTCATGGGCACGTAGACCTCGATGTTCGGGATGCTGGTCGAGCGCCACGCCGTAGCCACGTCGCCCCACGGGATCGCGAGCGCCGACTTGGGGCCGCGGCCGAAGTCGACCTCAGTCGTCAGATCCCCAGTCGCCACCGGCACCAGCTTGCCATCGCGGCGCACCAACCCGCCGCGGTGGAGGTTCTCGACCATGGTCGTGGCCGTGCCGTGGGAGATGCCGCCGCCCAGGCCGGCGAAGGCCAGCCCGAGGTGGGTCGCGTCGGGCAGCCGCCGTGCCAGATGACCCGCCAAACAGTCCGACGGCACCACGTCAAAACCGGTGCCGGGCATCACCATGATCCCGGCCTTCGTCGCTGCGGCGTCGCGGGCCGCCAGGGCCTCGAACACCTCGATCTCGCCGGTGATGTCGGTGTAGTGGACGCCGGCGCGCAGGCAGGCCTCGACCATGGGCGCCGCCGTCCGCGAGAAGGGCCCCGCGGCGTGGATCACGACGCCGACCCCCGCCAACCCGCGGTCCAGGGCCGCCGCGTCGTCCAGCGACAGCACGCGGGTCTCGAACCCGGTGGTCCCGGCCGCCTCGGCGAGCTTCGCGGCGTCGCGGCCGGCCAGGACCAGCGAGACCCCCTGCGCCACCGCCTCGCGGATGATGAGTTTGCCGGTGTAGCCGTAGGCGCCGTAGAGCAGGATCTTGGACACGGAGGGCTCCTTCACAAGTGCGGGCACGCCGCGACCTTTTGCGAGGCGGCATCTGGCGAAAAGCAGGATCTCGGGCTGGCTTTCAGCCCGTCGCGCGGCGCTCGGCAGCGAGGCGGGTCAGCGCAGCCTGCATGAGGGCCTCGACGTGGTCAGCGCACTGAGCGACGTAGGTCTCGTCGTCAGCCGCGGCCTGACCCGCGCGAGCGAAATGAACCGCCGGCAGCGCCTCGATGAGGATGCGCGACGGCCACGGGACATAGGGCGGAAGCGGGCCCAGGGTCAATCCCCAGGGGATGCTGAGGGCCAGCGGGAACACCGTGAGTCGGAAGCGGCGGTCGACGCCCAGGGCGCGCGCCAGCCACGGCAGATCGGAGATCACGACCAGGGTGGAGTGGGCGCCAGCGGCCACCAGCGGGACCACGGGCACCCCGGCGAGCAGGGCCAAGCGGATGTAGCCGCGGCGGCCGGCGAAGCGGATGCGATCGCGATCGCGGAACGGCCGCATCGCCTCGGCGTCGCCGCCCGGATAGACCAGGACCTGGTGACCCGCTGCGAAGAGCGACCGCGCGTGGTCGTGAGAGGCCGGGACCGCGCCCATGCGCGCCAAGAGCGGGCCGATGAGGGGCGCGCTGCGGACGGTCCCGTGGGCCAGGCCGAAGGGGGTCCCGGCCAGCCCCCGCTTGGCGTAGAGCGCGCCGAGGGCGATCCACGTGTCGGGCGTGGCGGTGCCGGCGTTGTGGTTGCCCACGAAGAGCAGCGGCCCAGTCGGCACCGCGTCCAGCCCCCGCACCTCCGCGCGGTGCCAATCGCGCAGCGGGCCGTTGGCGAAGCGGGCCAAGGTGTCGACCAGCGCGGGATCTCGGGCGGCCTCAGCCTCCTCGGCCAGGGCGCGGTCGATCGGACGGCCCGCCCGCGGCTCGGCGGCCGCCTCGGTCTCGTCGCTCTCCGACCTGACGATCTTCACACGGGGAGGGTGAGGACGACCGTGGCGCCAGCGTCGCGGACACCGCTGATGCTCAGGGTGCCACCGTGCCGGGCGACGATGCGCCGCGCGACGGCGAGGCCGACGCCTGGCGAGAAGCGGCCGTCGGGGTTGGCGCCCCGCTGAAACGCCTCCATGAGGCGCGGCGCCTCCGAAGCGTCGAAGCCGTGGCCGTTGTCTGACAGCTCGCAGACGAAGCGCCCTTCGCGCCGCATCGCGAAGAAGCTGATGCGTCCCGGGCGTTTGCCCGCCGTGGCGCGCCACGCGTTGGCCAGCAGCTCGCGGACGACGCGCTCCAGCAGCGCCGGGTCCCCGATGACGACGACGTCGGGGGCGATGTCGACGGTGACCAGCCGATCGGGGTTGCTGCGCGCGAGCTCAGTCAGGACCGCCCGCACCAGGTGGGAGAGGTCCACGCTCTGCGGTCGGATCGGCAGGCGGCTGGCGTCGGCCACGCGGGTTGACGCCGCGACCAAGTCCTCGATCCGCTGCGCGCCCTCCAGGATGCGCTCGACGAAGTCCCGACCGCGGGTGCCGAGCACCGAACCAAAGCCCGAGATCAGCAGGTCCGAGAAGCCCTGGATCGCCGTCAGCGGCGTCCGGAGATCGTGGCGCACCACCGCGGTGAAGGCCTCGAGCTCGGCCACGCGCTCCTTGAGAGCGGCGATCTCGTCGCGAGTGCGCGCGTCGATGGCCGGGGAGGCGGCTCGCGCGCTGGCAGAACCCAAGGATTCCACGGATGTCCGAGGCGGTTCGAGTGTCACGGGCTTGTCGGGGTGGGGGGCGCTGAGAAGTGTAACACCTCGCGCGCCGAAAGGTGAACGAGCGGACGCAGAACGGGGGGCCCAGGTGCGCTCCGGGGCCCCCTCCGATCGTGCAAGCCGGTGCGAGAGAAGGGCCCGCCGCAGTTGGCCCGGCGGCGAGAATCGCGGGATGGAGGCGCCCGCGACGCGTCTGGGCGCGCGGGGCCGACGCGAACCGGCGACGAGGGACGTGTAACGGCTCATAAAGATGCCATGGTTTTCAGCACTTAGGCCCGAAGCTCGGTGGCGCGCGGGCTCCGATCCGGCAGGCCGCGCGCTATCGCGTGCTGGCGCGATCCATGACCGTGACCAGGGTGTCGAGCTGCTGGGCCGCGTAGAAGTAGGGGTAGCGCGGGTGGCCGCTGGTGAACTCCTCGCGCAGCTTGCCCTCGGAGTTCAGGACGAAGATGCGCGGGACGTAGCTGCCGAAGCTCTCGAGCTGCGACGACCAGTCGCCGGGCTGGTCCTGGTTCTGGTGGACCATGACGAAACGCGACGCGCGATCGACCAGCTTGGGATCGGAGAAGAGCGGGCTCCAGGCGCGGCACTTGGGGCACCAGTCCGCGTAGACCATCAGCAGGACCGGCTTTCCGCTCGCCTTCGCCTCGGCGAGCCCGGCCTCGTAGGTCTTCCACTGGATCGGCCCTTCCCAGGTCACGACGTTCGCGGGCGCGGCTTCGGCGGCCGGCGCGGCTTCGGCGGCCGGCGCGGCTTCGGCGGCCGGCGCGGCTTCGGCGGCCGGCGCGGCCTTTGCGACAGGCGGAGCTTCCGCGGCGGGCGCGGCCTCAGCGGCGGGCGCGGCGACGGCCACTGGCTCCGCAGGCGGGACGGCCTTCGGCTCCTGCTTCGGCGCGCAGGCCGCGACAAGGGCGATGGCCAGCCAAGAAATCCCGAAAACGCGGTCCTTCATCGTCTCTCTCCCGTCGAGGCGTGATTGCTATCATCGCGGGCGCGTCGGCGCCAAGGGTCGCCTGCATCAGCGCTCGGCGATTGACCCGAAGCCGTCGGCCGCGCCACGCTCCGCCCCAGGCTCAACCAGACCAAGGGCGTATCCGTGAATCGTGCTCTCGCTTGCTTCGCCCTCGCCCTCTGCGCCGCCCCCGCGCCCGCCGCGCGCGCCGACGACACGCCCAACCCTTTCGAGTACGCCAACCAGTTCAAGAGCGACAAGATCGGCCCGAATCGATCGCCGCCGACTGGGGATTTGAAGATCTTGGTGATCCCGGTCTCCTTCGGAACCGACCCCGGCTACGCCGAGTTCCTGCCCTTCTTCGATTCGAAACCCAGCGCCGGCTACACCTTCTCGAACTTCTACCGGCGCCAGTCGGCCGGCCGCCTGAACATGGAGACCGTGGTCACCGACGTGGTGCGCTTCGACGGCTGCCCCTCGACCACCGTGCCCGACTGCGCGTTCTCGGTGGAGACCATCTTCGAGGCCGCCCCCATCTTCGAGGAGATCTTCCGGCGCATCCGCGAGGAGCAGGGCATCCGCCTGTCGGACTTCGACCGCTCCGGGCAGGACGGGACCCCGGACGGCTGGGCCGACGGCGTCATCGTGCTGATGGGCGAGTGGCAGCGCGCCATCGCACCGCCGCTCTACGCCGCGCTCGACATCATCGACGACGGCGTTCAGGTCGGCAGCATCTCCATCAGCGACCTGGACCGCGAGACGGTCCTCCACGAGTACGGCCACAACCTTGGCGCGGCCGACCAGTACCTGTGGAGCTTCCCGCTGTCCCTGATGGGCATCTGCGACGACTGCTCCATGGACGTCCACAGCCGCGTGAAGCTGGGCTGGGCCGACGTGGTGGACGTGCCAAACGACGAGGCGCTGTCTGCCTTTTTGAAGCCCGCGCTGGACGGCGGCAGCGTGTACCGCCTGGGTCAGCCGCCCGAGTATTGGCTGGTCGAGAATCGCCAGCCCTACCGTGTCGGGACCAAGCTCGTGGACGAGCAGACCGGCGGCCTGGTGGTCGTCCACGTCGACGAGAGCCTCAGCTCACCCGTCCTCGGGCAGGCGCAGTATCCGACGTGGCGGCCGATCATCCGCGTCGTCAACGTCGCCGCCGACCCCAAGCGGCGCGTCTTCGTGCCGGGCGACGCCTTCGAGCCGACCGCCGCCGACCACGAGAAGCGCTCGGCGGACAACCGCTGGCTCGACTCTGCGTACTACGACGGCACGCGGTCGGGCGTGGCGGTGACGGATCTGACGGTGACCCACGACCACTGTGGCCTGCCGATCGGGATCCGCGCGAATCTGACGGGCCCCGGCGCGGCCGACAGCGCGCGGACCCAGCGCAGCGAGCCGAACCCGCCGGTGACGAGCGGGCCCTGCTCCAACGCGCTGACCTTCGGCGGCGACTGCAGCGGCGCGTCCCCGACCGCGCCCTGGCCCGGGGCGATCGCGCTGGCCCTCATCGCGCTCTTCGCCAGGCGGCGCCGCGCGCTGCGTTAGGCGGAGCACCCAGGAACGACGAGAGGCAGCCGGGCGACGGGCGTTCGCAGAAGCACCCGCCTACATCGACGCCAGGTAGGGAGCCCACGGCGCGGGCATGTCCTCCCGCCAGGCCAGGTCTGGGTGGCGCCAGCGCGGCAGGCTGCGCGGCCGGACCGGGGCGACGTTCAGCCGCATCCCGGCCTCCTCCGGCGTGCGATCCGCCTTGTGCTGGTTGCAGCTCCGGCACGCCATGACCACGTTGTCCCAGGCCGTCCGCCCGCCCCGACAGCGCGGCACGACGTGGTCGAAGGTGATGCGCGACAGCGGCACGGACTCGGCGCAGTACTGGCAGCGTCCGCGGTCGCGCAGCCAGACGTTCTCTCGCGAAAATCGCACGAGGCGGCGCGTCTGCTGGCGCCGGGCGCTGTGAAATCGCACCACCGCGGGCAGGTGAAACGCCTGATCGATCGTGTGGACCAGCCGCTCCGCGTAGGACTCGACGACCTCGACCCGCCCGGACACGAACAGTGTCATCGCGCGCTGCCAGCCGATGCGCTCCATCGGCTCGTAGGCCGCGCTGAGCACCAGAGTGTCCATCGGCCGATCATACGGACGACGACGGGCCGCCGCCAACCCCATTCGGCGGATGGCTGTGATCGCCCGCCGCGACTCACGCGCTGGGCTGCCGGACGCGCGTCCGGTCTTCGTGGCCCGAGCGGCCGCGTTCCGCTATCCTCCGCGCCTCGCCGGCTCTCCGCTTCGAGGCCCTCCTCTGCAACCCGCTGATACCAGTAGCGATTCGACGCACGTGGCGAACCCGATGGGGTTCTTCGCCGGCCTCGGGTTGCGCCTGCTGGCCTCGAGCGTCGCCTTCGGCTTGCTCGGCGTGGTGGACTGGGCCCTCGCCGCCGCCCGCAGCGACCGGGCCAGCCTGCCGGGCCTCCCGCTCGTGGTCGGCTTGTGGCTGGCCGCCGCGCTCCCGTGGGCGCTGGTCGCGTCTTTGGTGGCGCGCGTCACCCTCGGCCCCGCCGGCCACCGCCCCCTGCTGGCCCTCCTGGCGCCGCACTGGCGCCGCGTCGTCGCCGAGACCGGAACGCCCGCCGACACCGCGCGTCTCGCCAACCTCGCCGGCGTCACCAAGGCGCTGGTCATCTTCGCCGCAGCCAGCATTCTCCTGGTTCGTTGGTACATCCTCCACCGCCACGGCGCGCTGCTCATCGCCCTGGCCACCGTCGCCGGACAGGCCGCGCTCCTGGTCCCGGCGCTCGCGTTCGGCCTCATCGCCCGCCGCACCACCCACGCCCTCTTCACCCGCGCCAGAGCCCGCGGCCGCCTGCTCCGCGTGGGCACCGCGACCCTCATCCGCGTCAGCGCCTTCATCACCCTCGCCGCCTTGGTCGCGCTGGCCGCCGTCGCCTACCGCACCTACATCGCCATCGACGGCCCGACCTTCACCTTGCCCCTGGTCGCCCTGGCCATCGCCGCCGCCCTCGCCGCCCGACTTCGCGCAGCGCCGCTGGCGACTTGGCTGCTCCCGGTCCTAGCGGCCGCCGCCATCGCCCTGTCCGCGAGCTCGACCGCCGCCCGACGCCTCGCCGGCCAGGACGCCTGGACCGCCCGCTGGGCCGCCCACGCCCTGCTCCCGACGGCCAGACAGGCCGCGTCCGACGACCTCGCCCCCGCCTCGCCCTACCCTCCGCCGCGCCGCCCCTCTCAAGTGCCGCCCGGCCCCGCCCCCAACATCATCCTGGTCACCTTCGACGCGCTGCGGGCCGACCACACCGGCTTCATGGGCTACCCCCGCCCGACCTCGCCGCGCCTCGACGCCTTCGCCGCCGACGCCGTCGTCTTCGAGCACGCCTACAGCCAGGACTCGGGCACGGGCCCCAGCCTCTGGTCGCTGATGACCGGCAAGACGCCGTTTCAGGTCGACCTGCTGCACCCGGAGCGCTTCCCGCCAGCCTTCGGAGCCAGCGAGCAGTTGCTCGCCGAGCAGCTCGAGCAGGCCGGCTACTCCACGGCCGCCGTGCTCTGCGGCGACGTCTTCGGCACGCCCCACTGGAACCTCCGCCGCGGCTTCGACGAGTACGCGGACGTCTGCGTGGGCCACAGCCGCGATCAGGCCCCCATTGTCCGAGCCCGCGCCCTGAGCACCATCCGCCGCTTCGCCCGCAAACAGCCCTTCTTCGTGTGGGTCCACTTCTACGACCCGCACGGCCCCTACGCCGACCACGCGGACGTCGACTTCGGCAGCCAACCCATGGACCTCTACGACGAGGAGATCCGCTACGCCGACCGAGGCTTCGGCGAGCTACTCGACGGCTTGGCCGCGCAGGATCTCGGGCGTCGCACCTTCATCGCCGTGACCGCCGACCACGGCGAGGGCTTCGGCAAGCACGGCCCCGACCCGCACGCCCGCAACCTCTATCGCAACGTCACCCACGTCCCCCTGGTGATCCACGGTCCCGGCATCGCCCCGCGCCGCGTCTCCGACCCCGTCGCCATGGCCGACCTCTTCCCGACGCTGCTCGATCTCGCCTCGGTCCCCGTGCCCCTCGCCTCGACCATGGCAAGCCAAGCCCCGGTCCTCTTCGGCGAGGCCCCCGACCCCGACCGCATCGTCTTCCAGGAGAACTCCTACTCCCGCCCCCGCCGCGACACCAAGGGCGCCATCTGGCAGCGCTGGCACATGATCATGGACCTCACCACCGGCGTCGAAGAGCTCTACGACCTGCGCGCCGACCCCGACGAGCTACGCGACCGCATCGGCGACGGCGAAGACGCCGAAGCCAAGCTGCGCCGCGAGCTACGAGCCTTCATCACGACGACCCGCGTCCCCGACGACCTCAGCAAGTAGGCCGTCCCTCTCGGTGCCTCCGTGGTTGGCTCACGGCGCCGTTCGCTCCTCGCGAAGGGGGCGGAGGCGGATTGGGAGGGCGGTTTTTTTACCACGGAGGCACGGAGACACGGAGGGTGGTTCTATTGAGTGCCGGCTCCGTGCCGTCTCCGTGTCCTCTGTGTCTCCGTGGTTGGCTCACGACGCCGTTCGCTCCTCGCGAAGGGGGCGGAGGCGGCTTGGGAGGGCGGTTTTTTTACCACGGAGGCACGGAGACACGGAGGAGCACGGAGGGCGGTCTTATTGAGTGCCGGCTCCGTGCCGTCTCCGTGTCCTCTGTGTCTCCGTGGTTGGCTCACGACGCCGTCCGCTCCTCGCGAAGGGGGCGGAGGCGGCTTGGGAGGGCGGTTTTTTTTACCACGGAGGCGCGGAGACACGGAGGAGCGCAGCTACTGCCTCAGATCCTCGTAGGTGTCCCAGACCCAGGCCGCCAGCTCGGGGGAGAGGGGGGCGCTTGCGGCGGCGGCGGCGGCTACCTGGGCGGGGTTTCGCTGGCCTAGGAGGACGCAGGCGCTGGGGGATTCGGCGAGCAGGGCGCCGACCAGGCCGCGGAGGACCGGCTGGGGGCCTTGGATTCGGGCGGCTAGGGCGTCGCGGTGAGCGCGGAGGCGCGCGAGGATGTCCGCGTCGGCGAACCAGGCGTCGTTGGCTCGATAGTCGCCGGCCGGGAAGGTCTGGGGGGTGTCGTACTTGCCCAGCAGCAGGCCGTGGCGGATCGGTGAGAAGAAGGCCACCCCGAGATCGCGCTCGGCCACGAGATCGGCCAGGCCGCTGTCTCGGTAGCCGCTGGTGACCACGTTTCCGTAGGGCTGCACGGCGTCGGGGTCGACCCGGGGTAGGTGCGCGACGATCTTGGCCGCGTCCCAGTCCGACAGCCCGATGTGGGCGATCTTGCCGGCCTCTTTGGCGCGCACGATGACCTCGAGGGCGCCATCGAGGTAGCGGGCGTCGGGCCCGAAGTCGCAGTGGTGCAGGTAGTAGAGGTCGATCTGCTCGACGCCCAGGCGCTTGAGCGAGCCCTCGAGCTGCCGCGCGACCTGCACCGGATGATAGGCGTGGTCGTAGGGACCGGGGTCCCAGCCTGTCTTGGTCGCCAGGAAGATGTCGGCGCGCGGCAGCTCAGCCAGCACGCGACCGATGAGCTGCTCGGAGCGACCATCGCCGTAGACGTCGGCCGTGTCCCAGTGACGGATGCCGGCGTCGTAAGCGGCCAGGAGCGAGGCGCGTTCGGCGTCGGCGTCTCCGCCGCTCCAACCCACGCTGCGCGTCCCGGCGAGGTTGGGGCCCCCGTGCGACCATGTTCCCAGACTGACGGCTGAAACCTTCGCCTCAGTGCGTCCGAACCGGATCATGTCCACGAGGACCCCTCCCAAAAAACCCTGCGGGTCGGGTCTCTAGCTAACTACTTGGCGAGGGCGGCGTCGATCTGCGCGGCGACCGCGTCGAAGTCGGCCGGGTTCTCGATGCGCTCGGCGCCGATGAACATCGAGGGCGTGCCCTGGACGCCGACGGACTCGCCGAGCTTCTGGTCGGCCTCGACCTGAGCCTTGAACTTGTCGCTGTCCATGGCGGCCTTGTACTTGGCCATGTCGAGCCCGATCTCGGCCGCGTACTTGTCCAGATCCTCACGCGTCAGGGCGCGCTGGTTCTCGAACATCTTGTTGTGCATCTCCCAGAACTTGCCCTGCTCGCCAGCGGCCAGCGAGGCCTGGGCGGCCGGCATGGCGTTCTGGTGGAAGGAGAGCGGGAACTGGCGGAAGACGAGCCGCACCTTGTCGCCGTACTTCTCCTTGACCTTGTTCGCCGTCTCGGCCGCCTTCGAGCAGTAGGGGCACTCGAAGTCCGAGTACTCCACGAGGGTGACCTTGGCGTCGGCGGGGCCGAAGGACGGCGCGTCCGTGCCCTGCTGCTTGGCGACCAGCTCGGCCGACAGCGGCTTGTTGCGGGCCTCCATCGCGCGAAGCTCGCCGATGACCTTGTCGTAGTCGGTGGTCATCGACTGGCACTGCGCGACCGGGAACTGCCCGGTGCGGCTGCGGACCATGGCGCAGGTCTTGGTGTCCTCGCCCAGGTCCTTGCAGAGGCGATCGACCAGGTCCACGCAGGGCTTGCGCAGGTCGCCCAGCTTGCCGAGCGAGTACTGGACCTCGGCGACCGCGGCCACGCAGGCCTTGGGCGGGAGGATTCCGGCGACGGTGCGGGTGGCGGTGCACGCCTCGTTGGTGTCGCCGGCGGCCTTGCAGATCTGGTCGGCGTAGTCGTTGCAGGCCGTGGCCTCGCTGGCGGCGTCACCGGGCTTCGCGGGCTCGGCCGGGGCCTCAGCGGTGGGCTTGGCGTCGGAGGCCGGCCCCTCGGCAGCGGGGACCACAGCGGGGGTCTGCTCGCCGGTGGGCGCGTCCTTCTTGCACGCGACGACCGAGAGCATGGCAAAGCTCAGGGCCAGCATCGTCCGGCCACTCTGTCCCAAAATAGTGCGGTACTGACTCACTTTTCGCTCCTCATCGTCGCGTGGCGACCCCCGCCCATGGCGGAGGTGTGGGGGGAAGATTCGGGGCGCCACTATGGGCGCGAAATCTCAGCAATGCATCACAAATTCGCGGTCAGATCGGTCAGGGCGCGAGCGCGGACTCCACGGCGGCCGTCACCTTTGCGTCCATGGGCTTCACCGGCGACTCGAAGCGCGCGACGACTTGGCCCTTTCGGTCGACCAAGAACTTCGTGAAGTTCCACTTCACCTCGCCGCGGATGCCCTCGGGCGTCTGCTCGGTCAGCAGGGCGTAGAGGGGCGATTGGCCCTCGCCCTTGGTCGCGACCTTGGCGAAGAGCGGGAAGGCGATCGCGTAGTTCTCGTCGGTGAACTTCTTGATCTCCTCGGGCGTGCCCGGCTCCTGAGCGCCGAAGTCGTTGGAGGGGAAGGCCAGGACCTCGAGGCCGCGCGGCTGGTAGGTGTTGTAGAGCTTCTGGAGGTCGGCGTACTGCGGGGTGAAGCCGCACTCCGACGCGGTGTTGACGATGAGCAGGGCCTTGCCGCGGTAGTCCGACAGGGGCTTCTTCTCGCCGTCGATGGTCTCGACGACCAGGCCGAGCACGTTGGCGGGCGCGGGCTCGGCCGCGGCGGGCTCCGCTGCGGCGGGCGCGGGCTCAGCGGGCGCAGGCGCGGGCTCAGCGGGCGCGGCCGCGGCCGGCTCCGCTGCGGCGGGCGCGGGCTCGGCAGCAGGCGCTGCAGCCGGCGGCGCCGTCGTGGGTTTGGGCTCACAGCCGCCAAGGATCAGCAACGCCAGGGTCGAGAGCACGAGTCGGGGAGCAGCACGCATCGGAGACCTCCAGGTCGAGCGCCAGCCGCGCACGCTAGCTGGCCGCGGGGGACATGGCCAGTGACGCGGGTTGGTGATTCTGGCAGGTTGACCGAGCTTCCCCGGACGGCAGGTCACAGACGCGTGAAGAAGCGAATCGCGGTCATCTCGACCGGCGGGACCATCGAAAAGACCTACGACGAGCTGGCTGGCGTCCTGCAAAACGCCGTCAGCGTGCTCGACGTCATGCTCGCGTCGCTGCAGCTACGCGGCGTCGTCATCAGCCGGGTGCCGCTGATGAACAAGGACAGCCTGGAGATGAGCGCGGCCGACCACACCCTCATCGCCGAGACGGCCGGCGCGATGGCCGAGGCTCACGACGGCGTGGTGGTCGTCCACGGCACCGATCGCCTGGCGGAGACGGGCGAACGCATGGTGGCGCTGCTCCAGACACCGCGGGTGCCGATCGTGCTGACCGGCGCGATGCGCCCGTGGGAGATGCGCACCACCGATGCGCTTCAGAACCTGACCGAGGCCTTGCTGGCGGTGCAGCTGGTCGCGCCCGGGGTTTACGCTGCGATGCACAATCGCGTCCTCAAGTTCCCAGGTGTCGTAAAAGACAAGACGAACGGGACGTTCACGCGGCGGGATGACCCGTGATCCGCCGCGCCGCACTCCGCCTCGCACCCGCCATCGATCGCCTCTTCGTCGAGGGCGCCCGCATCGCGCGCAGCGGGCCCGCGCCCGCGCCTGGCCGCGACACCCTCGGCCTGCTCGCCGAAGCCGCCGAGTACTACGGCGGCCCCGGCCGCGCCGAACAGCTCTTCGCGGAGCCCCGCGCCATCGCGCCCACCGAGAAGCGCGTGCGGCCCCTGCTCGGCGGCTCCGTCGTCGACATCGCCTGGACCAGCGGCTACGAGGCCGTCCACCCCGAGCATCGCCGGCGCCTCACACGCCTCAGCGAGAACCGCACCGCCCGGGCGCGCTGGTACCGCCACTCCCGCCCCGCGCCGACCATCCTGTGGGCCCACGGCTGGGCCCTGGGCAACCCCCTCATCGAAGAGCGCGTCTTCCCAGCGCGCGCCTTCTACCGCCTCGGCTTCGACGTGCTGCTGCCGACCCTGCCCTTTCACGCCGCCCGCAAGAAGCGCAGCCGCCCGCGACCGCTGTGGCCGTCGCCGTCGGCGATCATCTCGACGGAGGCCACCGCCCAGGCGGTGTCCGACCTGCGCGCCCTCGTCCGCCACTGCCTGTCCCGCGGCGCCCCGGCCGTGGGCATGAGCGGCATGAGCCTCGGCGGCTTCACGACCTCCATGATGGTCACCGCCGAGCCGCGGCTGTCCTTCGCGGTGCCCTTCATCCCCTTCGCGTCGGTGGCCGAGCTGCTCTGGGACCACGGCGACGGCTCGCCCGCGCGCCAGGCCGCGCAAGCCCAGGGCGTGGATCTCGCGGCGATGGAGCGCGGGATGGCCGCCGCGAGCCCGCTCTACCGCGAGCCGCTCATCACGCCGGACCGCATCCTGGTGGTGGCCGGCAGCCTCGACCACGTCACGCCGCCCCGCTACGCCGAGAAGCTCGCGCAGCACTTCGGCGACGCGCGCCTCGTCCACTTCGAGGGCGCCCACCTGCTGCAGCTCGGCCGCAGCCAAGCGTTTCGCACTATCTTGAGGTTCCTGCGCGGCCTCGATCTGCCCTGAACCGAACATCACAGCCCGAGATCCTGCCATGCCCACGCCACGACCCGCATACCTCGCCGCTATCGCGCTCGCGTCCTCTCTCTTGCTTGCCGCGTGCGGTGACGACGGGGGCGCCGCCGACACCTCCCACGCCGACACGGCCGACGCGGCCGACGCCTCGATCCTGGACACCGACGGGGGCCCTCAGGCCGACGCGGACGCGGTGAAACCCCCAGACGCCGACGCGCTCCCAGACGTGGCGCCCGACGCGGACGCGGTGCCAGACGCCGCGCCCGACGCGGACGCGGACGCGGTGCCAGACGCCGGGCCGGACGCGGTCCCCGACGCTGCTGTCCCCGACGCGGTCGCCGACGCCGACGCGCTCCCAGACGCCGCGCCGGACGCGATCCCCGACGTGGCCGCGGACGCCGACGCCGTACCCGACGCCGCCCCCGACGCCGACGCCGTCACGGTCCCAGACGCCGACGCGCTGGCCGACGCCGACGCCAGCCCTGACGCGCTCAAGGATGCCGACGCCCCGATCGACGCCGACGCGAAGCCCGACGCCGACGCCGGCCCCTTCGTCTGGCCTCCCGACGCGCCGAAGGGCCAGTGCGTCAAAGGCTCCGAATGCCCCGGCGGCCTCTGCAACTCCGACGCTCCCGGCGGCCTCTGCCAGGGCTGCGGCGCCTGCCCCTCGGGCTACGACTGCAACGTCGGCACCTGCAATCAGTGGTGCGATTCCCAGGACGAGTGCCCCATCGGGCTGAGGTGCTTCGGCGGGGTCTGCCGCGCGATCCAGTGCAAGCTCGACAGCGAGTGCCCGGCTCCCTACGTCTGCCCCAAGGGGATCTGCCACCGGCCCGCGTGCGGCGCGGACACCCCATGCCCCGCCCCGTTCACCTGCGCCGGCAGCGTGTGCGTCGAGCCCTGACGCGCGTCGGCGGCTGGTTCTTGCTCGTGGCGACCGGTTCTGGCTACAAGGGTCCGGCACACCCTGGGCGACCGTCCCGCCCGATGGATTGGAGGCGCGCGTGATCCTTCGAATGACCTTGTCGCTGCTGGCCATTTTGATCCTCCCCACCGCGTGTGGCGGAGACAGCGGCAGCGATACCAAGGCCGACGCCGCGGTCATCGCCCCCGACGCCGACGCGACGCCTGACGCGGCGGGCTCGACCGACGCGGCCCTCGCGCCCGACGGGGCCGCCGCCGACGACATGCGCGCCGTCACCGAGCCGGCGAGCTGGGTGACCGAGCCCAACCGGACCGTGCGCAACATGCACATGACCTGGCAGCGCGATCCGGCGACCACGATGACCCTGCAGTGGGCGACCAACGACATCGATCTGACGACCTACGTGCCGCGGGTCTGGGCCGTCCCCACCGCGATGGTCACCGGCACCGCCGAGGCGCCGATCATGCCGTGGGCGTCGCGCTTCGTGACCGAAGGCGAGGGCAAGATCTACCGCGAGGCGCTGGCTGGATTCGAGACCGGCGAGATCGACTTCGTCATCTGGACCGTCGAGCTGACGGGGCTGGTGCCCGACACCGAGTACACGTACCGCGTGGGCACCTGGGAGGAGTTCGACGCGAAGACTGGCGAGTTCAAGTCGCCCGACCTCACCGACGCGCGCACCTTCAAGACCGGCATCACCAAAGGCGAGCGCAAGCCCTTCGAGATGGTGATGGCGGGCGATAGCCGCGGCGGCATGGAGGAGATCCGCGCCAACATCCACCACATCAACGACAACGACGCGCGGCTGTGGGTCTTCAACGGCGACATGACCAACGGCGGCGCGCAGGTCGAGTGGGACGACTGGCAGGACGCGATGAGCCCGGTGCTGACGAGCCGGGTGCTCATGCCGGTGCACGGCAATCACGAGATCTTCGCGAACATCTTCTACGAGCAGTACGCGCTGCCGCAGGAGCCCGGGCTGCCGGAGGATCTGGTCGAGCACGCGTGGTCGCTGGATTTCGCCAACGTGCATCTGGTCGGCCTGGACTCCAACGTCGAGGCGCGGATCAAGGACCAGATCGATTGGCTGGACGCGGACCTCGCCGCGGCGCGCAAAGACCCTGATATCGACTGGATCTTCGTGATGATGCACCACGGGGTCTACTCGGCGTCGAACCACGGCTCGACCATGACGGTGCAAGAGCACTGGGTGCCGATCTTTGAGCGGCACAACGTGGACCTGGTCTTCTCGGGCCACGACCACAACTACGAGCGCACCCACCCGCTGCGAGGCGACAAGGTCGTCGAACCCAAAGACGGCATCGTCTACGTGGTGGCGGGCGGGTTCTTCTCGCCGGGCTACGGCAACGGCAACGAGTGGTGGACGGCGACCAGCACCCACGGCGACGTGCGGAACTATGTGCGGGTCGGCGTGGCCGAGAAGACCGTGAAGGTGACTGCGTATTCGGGCGACAGCACCCAGGTGATCGACACCTTCGAGCTCAAGCACTGAGCGGCGCGGCTAGGGTTCGCGCGGGGCTGTCACTGAGGCTTTGCGGGGCTCGACCTCGACGCGGCGGTTGAGCGCGCGGCCGCTGGAGGTCGCGTTGTCGGCGATGGGCGCGGACTCGCCCTTGCCGACCGGGAGCAGCCGGCTGGGTGCGACGCCCCGCTCGGTAAGCCAGGCGATGACGGCGCGGGCGCGGCGCTCGGAGAGGTCCAGGTTGTGGGCGTCGGAGGCGTCGCTGTCGGTGTGGCCTTCGATGGTGACCGCGAGCTTCGGCAGGGCCGTGAGCGCCGCCAGCAGGGCCTCGAGCGCCGGCGTCGCGTCCGGGCGCAGGCGGTCGGAGTCGACGTCGAAGTGGATGCCGTACAGGACCGCGGTGTGGCCCGCGCCCAGGGCGTCCTCGACGGGGTTGGCGACCCGCGGTGGCGGGCAGGGAGCCTCGGCGTCGGGGGCGGGGGCGGCGTAGAATGGGCGCTGGGGGCCTTGAAAGCTCACGCCGGCGAACTGACCGTCGCTGGTGATTCGTGCGGTGAACGCGTGGCGGTTGCCCTGCTCGTCCTCGCCCACCAGCCGCGCGAGGCCGTCGATGACGGTGCCCGCGATGCGCACCTGGCGACCGCCGACGCGCTGACAGCCCGAGATCGCGTCGCCGTCCTGGGTGAGATCGACGATGTTCACGCCCGGCGCGTCGTTCAGCCCCAGACGCCGGTAGCGCCAGCGGCCGGTGAAGGCCTTGGGCGCCGCCGCGATCGGCTCTTGGGCGCCGTAGCCCTCGAGCTCGGTGAAGCTGTGGCCGTCGATGGGGCTGGTGGCGGGCGTCAGGCGGTCGACCAGGGTCACGCGCACCCAGCGCACGGGGCCTGCCGCGCGGACCGGGAAGCGCTGCGGGCCGTCCAGGCCGCTCTTGAGGACAAGCTCGACCAAGGGGCTGAACCCGGCGGTGGCGGAGGTCGTGGACCCCTCGATGCGGACGGTGCGGACGTGGCGCCCGTGGGCCGAGCCGTACTCGTTGAAGTCGGGCGTCTCGAAGCGCGTGAACGTGGTCAGCGCGGGCAGCTCGATGACGAAGGCGAGCGGGAGTGGCTCGCGGCGCGGGTTGCCCACCGAGAGGGTCTGGACGCTGCCGTCGATGGCGACCAGGGCGGCGTGCTCGGCCTCACGTGGCGCGCTGACGACCACGGCGCCCGAGCCCATCGTCAGGTAGTTCGTCTCCGAGGGGGCGGTCGGCGGCGGCGTGCTGAGTTGGGCCAGCGAGAGCAGGCCGAAGAGCGCGGGGTTCATGGTCGACTTCTATGGCACGGGGGGCGAGCAGATCCCTGGGCCCTCGTAGCAGCGTCCGAAGACGCAGGCCCCGCAGTCGCAGGCGGCGTCGGTGGCGCAGGTGCGGCGGGCGCAGCCCTTGGCGTCGGCGGAGGCGCTCTGAGGGGAGCAGACGAAGTTCGTCGGGCAGTCGACGCCGTCGTCCAGGCAGGACTCGGGGGCGCAGAAGCCGCTGGGCAGGCACGCGGCGGTCCCGCAGGACGAGGGGTTGGCGGCGCAGCTCAGCTCGCAGTAGGTGCCCTCCTCACTGCTGCAGGCGCAAAACGGCAGGCGGGAGACGCAGACCTGGCCTTCGCCGCAGCTGGTGGACGGGCTGGCGATGTCGCAGTTGTTCTCGGGGTGGCGGCAGATGCCGCAGACCTGCTGGCCGGGGTAGCGGCAGAAGGTCAAGCCGTCGCAGTCCGCCTCGCTGCGGCAGGAGTCGGCGAGCGGCGGGGGGGAGAAGCCCGGGCAGTAGGGGTGGTCCGCGTCCCCGGCCGCGTCGCCGGCCGCGTCGCCGCCGTCGCCGGCCGCGTCGCCGTCGCTGGCCAGGTCCTCGCTCGTGTCCGCGTCCCCGGCCGCGTCAGCATCGGAGACCGAGTCCGGCCCGGTGTCCGCGACGACCTCCCCGCCCGCGTCGGCGCTCGTGTCACCGCCCTTCGATCCGCCACCGCCCGGGTCGCACGCGCACCACGAGGCGACGCCGAACGCCCACAGCAACACCACCGACCGACTGCGCACCATGACGCCTTCCCGGATTGAAGGCGGCCGCCCATCGGCCGCGTCCCCATCTTACCGCCGCGCTACTGCAGGGGGTAGCTCGTCAGCAGGAAGTCCGCCCCGCCCGCGTGGCAGTCGGTGCAGATAAGCGCGCCCTTGGCGTTCGCGAACACGCTGCCGTCGAAGATCTCGTACCAGTAGGTGCTGAGGCCGCCGTTGCTGTCGGCGTCCGTCTTCACCCACACCGACCAGCTGGACGCGGTCGCCGTGGCCGTCTCGCCGAAGAGCTCCTTCACCGCCGCCGCGCCCTTCGGGTAGGTCGCGTCGCCGGCCGCGAGGCTGGCCGCGAGGATCGGGTTGATGAAGACCCGCACCTGCCCGAAGTGGGGGCCGCCGCTCTCGTGAGCCGAGCTCTCGCTGGCCCACGCCGCGTAGTTGCCGGCCTGAAGCCAGGTCAGCAGCTCCGGCCCCGAGACCGGAGGCACCTCGCCGGTGTCCGTCGCGTCAGGCTGCGCCGCGTCCGCGTCAGGCTGCGTCACGTCCGCGTCAGGCTGCGCCGCGTCCGCGTCAGGCTGCGCCGCGTCCGCGTCAGGCTGCGCCACGTCCGCGTCAGGCTGCGTCACGTCCGCGTCAGGCTGCGTCACGTCCGCGTCAGGCTGCGTCACGTCCGCGACCACGTCGCCCTCGCTGCCACCGCCGTCGTCGCACCCGGCAAGCCACAGCCCGCCGCACACAGCCAAGATCGCCGCCATGCCAAGTCGAACCGTCGCTCTCATCGATTTCTCCCGCGCCGTACGATTTCACACAGTGTAGCCGCCGCGTCCCCTCACGGTTACGCCCAACTCAGTTCAGCGGGAAACCCGTGTGCAGAAAATCAACGCCCGCGGAGTGACAACCGGTGCAGTTGGGCGAGCCCTTCGCGGCGATCTTCGCGTCGCCGTCGAGCAGCCAGTACCAGAAGATGTTCTTCCCGCCATCGCTCGCCGCGGCCGTCTTCACCCAGACCACCCAACCGAAGGTCTGATCCCCAGTGGTCTTGTAGAGCTCCATAACCGCCGCCGCGCCCACGGGGTAGCTGGTTTGGCCGGCCTTGAGGCTCTTGGTCAGGATCGGGTCCAGATAGGTGCGCACGTTCCCGTCGTGGCCGCCCACGCTGAGGTGCGGCGTGGTCTCGTGGGTCCACGTCAGGTACGAGCCCGCCTCAAGCCAGGTCCGAAGTGCGGGGCCCGTGGTCGGCGGTGGCACAGCCGTCACATCCGGCCCCGCGTCCGCATCCGCGTCGCCTGCGCTGTCGGTCGCGACGTCCGGCTTCACCTCCAGCGCGACATCCACCGCCACATCGGGCGCGGCGTCGCTCTTGGCGTCCTTCGCCACGTCGGGCCCGACCTCGGCGTCCAAATCCACATCCGGCAGCTCGACGTCCAGGCGCACCACGCTGTCGCCCACCTTCGCGTCCGGCAACACGATGACCCCGCCGCCATTCGCCTCTTCGGCGGCGCACCCCGCGGCGAGGGCGGCCAGCGCAAAAGCCACCACCACAACGAATCGAGACATCAGCACACCTCGGCAATCCAGACGCGACATGACCCCAAGTGTGCCGCACCCCGCCAAATCCTCACAACAAACCCATGGCCCGGATGATGACGCCGCGGCGACGCACGGGTCTCTTAGGTGCGAGATCCTGCGCGATTCGGGCAGGACTTGTCTCATGTTTACGGAGTCGCTTTGGTTCGCGCCAAGGCGCCAAGACGCTAAGGAACTGGCCCAGAATAAATGCGGCAACTACGCAAGGAGGCGCCCCATCAACGCGTTCGCGAAACCCGAAGGTGTATCTGGATACTCCGAGGTTTCGAGGACGCGTTGATGGGGATGGATCCGCCGCGAAGATGTCGAGTTTATTTGGGCCACCCAATTCTAAGGACGCGCGTTGTTGGCGCCTTGGCGTCTTGGCGCGAACCTCTGGGTTCTGGCTCCCTCAGTTGGGAACCGGCCCAGAATAAATGCGGCATCTGCGCAAGGAGGCGCCCCACCCACGCGTTCGCGAAACCCGAAGGTGTATCTCGATTCCCCCAGGGTTCGAGGACGCGTGGATGGGGACGGATCCGCCGCGAAGATGACGTGTTCTTTTTTGGGCCGATTCCCTAGTCTCCGGGCCATGTCGATTGTCTCCACGGTGCGCGACCTCGAGCGGTTGCGGCAGATCTCGAAAGTGCTGATGCGCCATGGCTTCGGCGAGCTGGCCGGCCGCCTCGGTCTCCCTGGCGCCGAGGCCCGCGGCGAGGGCAGCGTCGGCGGCTCGCAGCTTGGCCCCCGCATCCGCCTCGTCCTCCAAGAGCTCGGCACCACCTTCGTCAAGCTCGGCCAGGTCGTCTCGACCCGCCCGGACCTCATCCCCGAAGGCATCGTCACCGAGCTGAAGCGCCTGCAAGACGACGTCGCCGCCTTCGACGAGGCCCTGGCCCGCCCGCAGATCGAAGACGGCCTCGGCGCGACCGTCGAGAGCGTCTTCACGAGCTTCGAATGGCAACCGCTCGCCTGCGCGTCCGTCGCGCAGGTCTACCGCGCCACCCTGGCCGGCCCCGACGGCGAGCCCATCCCCGTGGTCGTCAAGGTCCAGCGCCCCGGCATCGACCGCACCATCGAGCGCGACATCAGCCTGCTCTACACCCTCGCCCGCCTTGTCGAGCGCGCCGTCCCCGAGGCCCGCATCTACTCGCCGACGGGCCTGGTCCGCGAGTTCGAGACCTCGATGCTGGGCGAGCTGGACTTCACCCTCGAGGCCAAAAACGCCGAGCGTTTCGCTGAGAATTTCCGCGCCGAGCCGGCCATTCGCTTCCCGCGCATCTACCGCGAGGCCTCGTCACGCCGCGTGCTGACCATGGAGTTCATCGACGGCATCAAGGTCACCGACGCCGTGAAGCTCGGAGCCGACGGCCCGAAGATCGCCGAGACCGCGGTCGGCCTCATCCTCAAGATGGTCTTCGAGGACGGCTTCTTTCACGCCGATCCGCACCCCGGGAACATGCTGATCGTCCCGAGGCCTGCGGGCGAACGCTACGAGCCCGACGAGCCTGTCACCATCGCCATGCTGGATCTCGGGCTGGTGGGTCGGCTTTCGCCGGAGCTTCGGGACAAGACCGTCGACTTCCTCATCGCGGCCGCACGCCAAGACGCCAACGCCCTGGCCGACGCCATGCTGGCCATCGGGCGCCCCAAGAAGCGCATCGACGAGGCGGCCTTCCGCGCGCACGTGGGGCGCATCGCCGAGCGCCACCTCGGCCGCTCCCTGGCCGAGATGGAGGCCTCCGCGGTCATGCGCGACGTGGTCGCCGGCGCCTTGCAGTTCGAGATCGAGGTCCCGTCAGAGCTGACGATGCTGCTGCGCGCCATCATGACCATCGAGGGCGTGGGCAAGGAGATTCACCCCGAGCTGGACGTGCTGACCGTCGCGCGGCCCTACCTGCTGAAGCTGGTCTGGCAGCGCTACAACCCCATGCGCTTGGGCAAGGACCTGCTGCAGACGGCAGGCCGGGCCGGGATCGCCGCGGGAGCGTTGCCGGGGCAGCTTCAGAGCCTGCTCTCCGACCTGCAGCACGGCGAGCTGGCCGTCCGGGTCGAGGACCGGGCGCGGGCGCGAGCGACCGAGCAGCTCGGCCGGCGCGTGCGGATGGCCGTGCTGGGCGCGGCCTTGCTCGGCTCAGGCACCACCCTGGTCGCGGTGGACCGCCTCCCAGCCCTTGGCGGCGCGCTGATGGCGCTGGCCTTCTTGTGGTTCGGCGGCCACGTGGCGCTGGAGTGGATCCGCGGGCGCTGAGGTGTGGAGCGGAGCTCATAAGCCCGCCCGCCCGAGACCACGCAGCGTGGCGGGCTGGCCCTGCCAAGCCCATGCGTTTAGATTGCGCTCACGATGCCTCTGACCCGCTCCATCGCTCCGCTGGCCCTGCTGCTGCTCGTCGCGCTGCCCGCGCCGGCAGCCTCCGCGGCCCACGTCCTGCCGCCGACGGCCGAGCGCGAGCTGATCCGCATCCTGCAGCTCGAGGGGCCGGCGCCGGACGCCTACGCGCTGCAGGTCGCCATCGACAAGGACCGGGCGCGGGTGACCGCCTCCCGCGGGGGCCAGGTCGAGGCCACCCTGACGCTGGTGCACCCCGCCGACGCGCCCGACGACGCGCCGAGGGTCGCCGGGTTCGCCGTGATTCGCGAGGCAGCGACTGAGAAATCGGCGGCGGCCGACGCCGTGCTGGCGCGGCTGAAGTCGACCGGGCGGGAGGTGACCTGGACTGAGCTTGGCGAGTCCAAACCGGCCGCGGGCACGCCGGGCGCACTCGACCCGAAGCGCCGGGCGGCGGTCCACGAGCAGATCGACGTCGCCCTGTACAAGATCGCCCTGGGCGAGGTGGAGGCCGCGCGCACGGTACTGAGCGGGCTGCCGGACGACGTTCAGTCAGGCACCGCCTTGCAGATCGCGACCGCGTGGCGCCTCGCCGGCGTCCCCGAGCGGGCCGAGGCCACCCTGGCCCGCCTGACCGACCTGGACCCCGCCCAGGTCATGGCGGCGGCGGCGATCCGCGGCCAGACCGAGCTGGATCTCGAGGCGGCGCTTGGCGACGCGACCGGGCAGGCGGCCTGCGAGCGCATCGCCTCGGCGGCGATCCTGGCCAAGCTGGGCCTCCACGAGCAGGCCTTGCGCTACGCCAGCGCGGTCCGCGAGCGCGCCCCAGACTGCGCCAGGGCCTGGGAGTCCGAGCTGCACCGGCTCTTGGACGCGCACCGCACCAAGGACGCCGCGGCCCTGGCCGACCAAGCGGTCGCGCGCTTCCCCGAAGACGATCAGCTGCTCAGCCTCGCCGCCTCGATCTTCAACGCCGACGGTCAGTACCGAAAGGCCGTGCCCATCCTCGAGTCCGTCGCGCGCCGCCACCCCGACCAGGAGGGCGTGATGCGCGTCCTGCTCAGCTCCATGCTGCGGGACGTGGAGTGGCGCGAGAGCTACCGCGTCGCGCTCCAGGCCAAGCTCGACGCCGATCCGACGGACGTGCTCGCCCAGTTCCTGCTCGGCATCATCGCCCACTACGAGAACCGCTTCGACGAGTCGAACGCGCTGCTGGTCCCCATCGAAGCGCAGGTCGGCCACCAGAGCCGCTTTCACATCTATCGCGCCATGAACGACTTCAACCTGGGCAAGGTGGACGAGGCCATCGCGCGGCTCAACAAGGCCGCCGAGCGCCCCCTGCCTGACCCCGACGTCTTCTACTGCCGCGCCGAGATCCTGCGCGACACGAATCGCCAGCAAGCGCTTGAGGATTTGAAGCGTTACCGGGTCAACCCCGAGGGCGTGACCCTGTCGAACCCCGACAAGGAGGTCCGGGTCGACCGCATGCTCAAGGACCTCGCGGCCTGCATCGCCGACGGCCGGCCGAAGTGCGAGAGCGAGTGGGAGCACCCGCGGCTGACCCACGGCGAGACGATCCCCGGCGCGGCAGACGCCGCCGAGCCGCCACCCGCCGTCGCCGAGCGCGACCCCTGGCCCTGGGTGGTCGGCGGCGCGCTGGCCGCCCTGCTGGTCTTCTTCATAATCCACGCGCGGCGCCGGCGGGCGTAGCTTTGCGGGGCGCCACACGGGCGGGTCTGGCGCTGCTGCTGCTCGTCCTCACGGCGTGGCCGGCGCGGGCGGAGTGGGCGCTGGGGCCGGGTGCCGAGCCCGCCGCACGCCAGCTCGCGAAGGCGCTGTCCGACGCCACGGGCCTCGCCCCCGGACCGACGCGCATCGCCGGCGGCGCGGTGAGCTTCACCCTGCGCGACACCAAAACCGACAGGATCTATCAGGTGGTTTTGCGTCACGACGGCGCCGGCGTAGCCACCGTCCACGGCGCGCTCGAGGTCCCCGAGGGGCTCGCGCCCGACCACCTCGCCCGCGCCGCCAACGGGGTGAACGTCACGCTGCCCTGGGTCGAGGTCGGCGCCAGCCAGCGCCCCCTGACCGAGGCCGGCGCCCTCCCGAAGACCGACGAGGCCGCCCGCGCCAAGGTCCTGGCCGCCCGGCTCGCCCAGCGCGCCGCCCGCGACGCCGCTGAGGCGACCGCCGCGCCGGCCGCCTTCCCCCCCAGCCCCGCCCTCGACCTCAGCGCCGCCCGCGCCCGCCTGCGCTCGACCCACGGCGACCCCGACGCCTGGGTGGACGCCGCCCTGGCCGCCCGCGACGCCCGCCGCCCGCTGGAGGCCATCGCCCTCGCCGACGTCGCCACCCGCATGGAGCAGCCCTCCCCTCGCGCCCTCGCCCTGTGGCGCGCCCTCCACGCGCCGCCCTCAAATCCCCTAGGTTTTTCCTTGCTGCTCGCCCTGGTGACCCTGGTCTGGCTGGTCCTCTCCTGGCGCACCGCCCGCGCGCTCTTCCCCATCGTCGCCGTCGCCGCCATGGCCGGCCTCGCCGCGTGGCTGGCCCTCGGCGGGTCCGCCGCGCCAACCGCCGCGCCCCCGGCCCTCCCCGACGCCCTGGTCGCCCCCCTCGCCGGCGGCCCCTGCGCCGCCGACCCCGCCCTGTGGACCCCCGACGGCCTCGTCATCTACGCGACCTGCGGCGACGGCCCGGCCGCGTTCACCGTGAGCCCCCGCGCCGCCGACGCGCCAGGGGCCACCGAACGCCACGCCATCCGCGCCGAGATCGAGCGCCCCGGCCCCGCCGCCGACGCCGCCAGCCACGCGCTGCGCGCCGCCGTCCTAGACGCCGAGGCCGCCGGCTTCACCCTCGCCCCCTACCCAGCCGACCCACCCGCGGGCGCCCGCCGCCTGCCCGCCGCCGGCAGCGCCGACGCCCTCGAGTCCCGCCTCGCCGCCGCCTTCGTCGCCGCCGCCCTCATCACCCTGCTCGCCCTCATCTGGCTGCTCGCCAAAGACCTCCTGGCGGCCGCCCGCGCCGACCGCGTGACCGCCTGGACCCTCGGCGCGCTGACCGCCGCCACCCTGCTGCTGCACCTCCTGCTGCCCGACCGCCTGGTCATGGTCTACACGGGCTACGACCTCACCGCCCGCCTCGCCCTGCTCGCCGACCTCCCCCGCTACGGCGCCGGCGCGGTCTGGCTCTACCAGCCCTTCCTCACCTTCCTCGGCGTCGACCACGCCTCGCTCCAGGTCGCCAACCGCCTCCTCGGCGCGCTCTCCCTGCTCCCCTTCGCCGTGCTCGCCTTCGCGGTGGTCCCCGGCCGCCGCCTGGGCCCGCTCTGCGCCACCGCCCTCTTCGCCCTGCTCCCGGTCGTGCTGCGCGACCACGTCAGCGAGGCCATCCTCGCCGGCACCACCTTCCTGCTGCTGACCGGCCTCGCCGCCGCCGCCCTCGCCCTGACCCGCCCGGCCCGCCGCACCTGGCTGATGCTGGCCCTGCCTGTCTTAGCCGCCGCCATCACCTGCCGCCCCGAGGTCGCACCGGCCCTCGCCCCAGCGCTGCTAGGCCTCGCGCTGTCCAAGGCAAGCCCGCCCGAGATCACGCCCCGCATCCCCATGCAGGACACCCGCCGCACCCACCGCATCACCGTCGCCCTGGCCGCGGCCTGCCTCGCCCTCGCCGCCCTCCCCCACCTCGCCTGGCTGCTGGAGACCGCCCGCCAACAAGCCCAAGACGGCAGCATCGTCGCGCCCCAGCTCGCCCTCAGCACCCGCGTCGCCGAGGTCCTCACCCGCGCCAACATCTTCCTCGACGGCCCCTGGCTCTCCCCGGCGCTGCTGGTCTGGCCCCTCGCCGCCCTCCTCACCTCGCGCCGCCTGCTCCCCACCCACCTCGGCCTCATCACCGCCGCCGCCCTCTGGCTCGCGCTCTCCGCCGTCGACCTCCCCGAGGTCAGCATCCCGCGGGTCCACCTGCCCGCCCTGGTCCTGCTGCTCCCCGTCGTCGGCGCCGGCATCGAGCGCCTCGCCGACAGCCCCCGCCTGCCGCTGCGACTCGTCAATCCCTTCGTCGCCGCCTTGGTTTTTGCCGGCGCGGTCGCCTCGGTCAGCCCGCTCTTCACGCCGTCCAACGCCGACGCCGAGGACGCGCTGATCCGCTCCGCCCGCTCAGCGCTGCCCCCAAGCGGCGGGTGCCTCGCCACCGTCCGCTTCGACGACCCGCCGCCGCCCGGCCACACCCAGCGCCACTTCCCGGACTACCTGTTCCCGGGCACCACCATCGTCGGCCTCGAGCGCTTCGACGCCGACCGGGCCGCCCGCGCGAACACCTGCGAAGGCGGCGCGGTCGCCCTGCTCGGCACCCGCTGCTACATGGCGCTGCGGCCGCCCGACGCAGGCCCGCCCGAGGGTCCTCCCGAGCTGCCCGTCTGCACCCGATTCCGCGCGCGCTACGCCCTGGAACCCGTCGTCGACCAGCGCATCGACAACCGCACCGCCCACACCTTCCCCATGTACCCCGCGATCCCCGAGCTGCACGTCGGCGTCTACCGAATCGGCGCGAGGCGGGGCGGCGGAGGCGAAGGCCAGGGCGGCGGCGGAGGCGAGGGCGACGGCGAGGACAGGCGCGACCGCGGAGTTAGGGCGCCGGCACCGTGATCGCGTCGGTCGTCACCGAGTAGGCCTCCGGCCGGTGTCCGTTGACGCGGAAGCGCAGCATTCCCGAGATCTGTCCGTTCCCGGGCAGCACGGCGAAGCGCGTCGGCATCTTCGCGGTCCAGCGGAAGGTGCGCGGGGTGACGCCGATGGACTCTTGGTAGGTCGGCTCGGTGGTCAGCGAGACCTCGATCTCGGGCCCGTTGCTGTCGAGCGCGGTCCCGTTCTTTCGGCGGTAGGGCACGAAGGCCTCGCCGTCTAGGACCTCCAACGTCACGATCGGCAGGTCGACCGCCGGGTCGCCGCCGTTCCAGGTCGCCGTCATCACCGTGCTGCCCTCGGAGGGCTGCTCGACCACCGCGACCGCGCCCAGCGCCGTCTCGACGCGAAGATCCTCAGCGAACTCCTGCACGAAGGGGTCCAGCGGCACCGGCTCGAAGGGCAGCGACTGCTCGCGGTGGGTCAGGTGGCCGGCGATCTCGGCGCCGCGCTTGACGAGGTAGTCGCCGAAGCCCGGCCCCATCAGCGAGCCGTTCGCCTCGTAGCCGCCTTGGTAATAGTCGTCGGGGTGCAGGAGATAGCCGAGATACCCCTGGGTGTACCCGAGGATATACATCTCGGGCAGGCCGGACGCGGCGAGGGCCTTCGCGCGCAGCTCGGTGCCGATGCTGGTCAGGGGCTCGCCGGGCAGGGTCACGAAGCCCAGATCGCCGATGCGGGCGGCGGTCATCAGCGTCCAGAACACCGTGTCTTCCTCGGGGAATCCGGCGCAGAGGATGTCCGCCTTCGTGTAGGTCTTCGCGCCCTCGCCGCAGTTCTCCTTGGCGCTGATGCAGAAGATGCCGCCGAACGGGAACTTGTCGAAGGCGCCGTCGGGGTTGATGAGCTCGTTTCGCAGCGGGACGGACACGCTGAGCACGTCGATCTCGGGCTGTGGATTCATCACGATGCTGTCGAGGACGGGCAGGACGGCGGCGGCGGCGGCGGCCCCGATCTGGTCCAGCTCGCGGTAGGCGCCGCGGAGGTCGTAGCCCGTCTCGGTCGCGTAGGAGTCGGGGCCGTTGGGGGCCATGTCGCCGGCCCAGCTCTGCATGTAGATGACGGTGCGGGGGCGATCGAGGCGGCTCTGGATGCCGTTCTCGACCGCGCCGGTGGCGTCGCTGGAGAGCACGAAGTCGCCGGAGCCGATGGTCGTGCCGTGCATGGAGTAGTTCACGACCAGGGCGACCGGGGTGCCGTCGAGGCCGTCGACCTTGATGAGGCCCATCGTGTCGTCTTGGACGGGGCCGTTTTCGCAGCGGCGGTCGTTGTGTAGCTCGGAGACGAGGATGGTCTTGTGGCCGACGGTGGCGGGGATGGCGGCCGCGTCGGCGTCGAGGACCGCGCCGACCAGGGCGTCGCGCATGCGCTGGTAGAAGGCGGGTAGGAAGCCGCCGATGGCGATCTCGCCGATGAGGTGGTCGAAGAGGCGGCCGCCGCTGGAGTGGGTGTGGGTGCCGCCGATGATGAGGCCGTCGGCGAGATCGCCGCGGCCTTGGACGCGCAGGGATTCGGCGACGTCGCGGACGATGTCCTGCCACATGCCGATGGTGTCGGTGCGCATCAGGACGATGGCTTTGCCTTGGCGGCGGAGGACCAGGGCGCGGGCGGTGACGGTCGTGTGGACGGAGTCGGTGCCGGGGAAGGCGTCGGACCAGGGGGAGAGCGGGCCTTTCTTGGGGGAGAGGCCGACGGTGGAGGTGCCGACGGGGAAGCCGAGGGGGCGCTCGCCGGTGCCGCCGTAGAGGACGTCGCTGGCGGGGGGGACGTTGGCGTAGGCGGGGTCCGGGGGGGTGACGGCGTCGGTGTCGGTCGCGGCGTCCGAGGTCGCGTCGGGCGTGGCATCGGGCGTGGCGTCAGGCGTGGCGTCAGCGGACGTGTCGGCGGCGATGTCGTTTGACGTGTCGGCGACCGCGTCGGGAAAGTCCTTGCCACCGCAGGCCGAGGCGAACATCAGCGAGGCCGCTGCGGCCAGAATCCGGACCGATACCAAACGCCGCCGAGCCACCATCACCGAGCCTCCGGGCTGTAATCGCCGGGAACTATCGAGCGCAGGCGCAGCCGATGCAAGCGCGTTGCGGTCAGGTGCCGCCGAGGCCTTCGAGGGCGGCGCGGATCGCGGCGGGGAGCGGGCAGCGGG